>CAZULM010000009.1:37612-154452 GCA_964621185.1 uncultured Saprospiraceae bacterium
ACGATTTATAAACGGTGTCGCCGCTACGCGGCTTGTGTGGTGTTTTGGCACGATTTATAAACGGTGTCGCCGCTACGCGGCTTGTGTGGTGTTTTGGCACGATTCTATAGGGGCGTTAGCCCCGGTCACCGTTTATAGAATCGTGCAAGTATTGGATAAGCCGCGTAGCGGCGGCGCGGAATGGTGCCGATGCATTGCGGTTTGTGCACGGTCTTGGTTGGATTTATAAACGGTGTCGCTGCCACGCGGTTTTTTATTGATCAACTAATTTTATACAAATGGCTAACACTTACACCCAGATGTACGCTCAAATCGTATTCTCACCAAAAGGCCGACAAAACCTGATTTTGCCGTCTTTTGAAGAACGCCTTTACCAATACATCACAGGCATTGTCAAAGAGCGCGACCAAAAAATGATAGCTATCAATGGAATGCCCGATCACCTCCACATCTTCATCGGCTTCAAACCGACGTTGAAAATCTCGGAGTTGGTAGCCGAGATAAAAGTCGGAGCAACAAAATTTATAAAAGCCAATCGCTTTCTGCCCGAAGCGTTCGCTTGGCAAGATGGATATGGCTGCTTTACTTATGCACATTCCCAATTGGATTCTGTCGCTAAATATGTGATGAACCAAAAAGAGCACCACAAGGCCAAAACATTTCGCCAAGAGTATTTGGGCCTATTGCAAAAATTTGATATCCCATACGATGAGCGTTACTTATTTGAATTTTACGATTAATAACCCAATATATTTAACCTTATGGCCAACATCCGAAACAATTTCCCTAATTTCATCACGTGCCTGCGGGACGGCGCCAATTGGGTCGTGGAAACCAAAGGCAAGGAAGACATCGAGGTGGCCATGAAGGACAGCGCCGCACAAAACTGGTGTGCAACGGCTACTCAGTTGACTGGGGTACATTGACGCTATGTCAAAGTGCTGCAAAAGAGTTTTGAGGCCTTGCTGCCAGCAGATTTCGAAGAATTGGCCGCTCAGCCCTTCCATCTTCCCCATAATCCCCCTACCTTTAATAAAAAACCAAAACCAAAACCCGCCAAATGCAAACCGCTTCATTCCAACACTGCGCCGACACTGTCATCGCATTCATCGACGCCGCGCGCACCTCCCTCCAGGTTGCGATATGCTGGTTCACCCACCCGCTTGTCTTTCAAGCTCTGCAGCGCGCCGCCGCCCGAAATGTACATGTTACGCTCCTGCTCGACTACGACCACATCAATTTCCAGCCCCTCGGGCTCGATTTCCCGGCGTTGGAGGCTGCCGGCGCCACCGTGCTGGCCTATCCCGGCCCCGGCCTATTGCACCACAAATTCGCCGTCGCCGACAGTTGCCAGGTGCTTACCGGCTCCTTCAACTGGACGCGGACCAACCAGCGCGACCATGTGGCTGTGGTACAGGACATGGGCTTGGCGGCGCAGTTTTCCGCCGCATTCGAGGTGTTGGCAAATGCCTGTCGGCCTTTGAATGAACTTAGCCTAATCCCGCCGCGCGCGCTGTCCTTTGCGCAACTGTACCAGCCTAACCTTTGGTCGGTGCACGACCTGCGCAAGCACGTGCTTGCAGGTGCCAAAACCTGGCTCAGCGTCGCCAAAACAAATCAGGAATGGGAGCGCTGGCTGCACGGGCAGCGGCACAGGGTGATGGCCAAAAACATGCGCCGGCACTGGCCTTGTGCTGACATCTTAGATGAACCGGCTTTCCTGCACTGGTTGGAAGGCACTGTCATGCGCCCAGCCACCCGGGCCGCGCTCAGACGCTATGGCTTGCGGCTGCGTGCTGGCGAGCTCCTGGTGGCGGCCTCACCTTCCGGCGCCTTTTTGGGCATCGGAGTCGTCGGCGGCGATGTTGAGCTGCTGGCCGAAAAGCCGGGGGAGCTTTCGCGATTTGTGCAGTGGCTGGAAAGCGACGAGTTGTTTCCATTAAAAATGCCCACGACGCGCGCGGGGGTCATGCGCTTCGGCGGCTCCGCCCTGGAGTTGATCGCTAAGATCGGCCACAAAAAATAATTTGCAACCCAACGGGTAAGCCCTTATCTTTGGATAAAATTGAAAATTATCATGCAGACAGCCTCTCAATCCAACAAGCCACCGGTTGCCGCCGACCTCCAGTCCGCCCAGCCCAAAGCCCGCCAGCCGCGCCCTGTCTCCTGGGAGTCCTTTGAAAAAAGGTATCTCTCCAAATAAGACGGCTACACGTATGAATGGTCGAACGGGGTGGTATTGAAAACAAGCAACTCCATGGGACCAAACCAAATCTACATCCACCGCAACTTGATGCAGCTGTTTTTCCGCTTGCTTTTTAGCGGAAAAGTATCAGGCCAGCTCCTGGCAGAGCCGAATTTGTTTTTCAATCCAGAAACCCACAAGCACCCCGATTTCGCCTGGCTCACAGACGCCCAAGTCGACCGGCTTGCTCAAAAAGGGGCTATCGAAATCCCAGGGTTCCTCATTGAAGTGGTTTCCAACAACGATGTGGCGCAGAAACTAATGGACAAGATGCATGTGTACCGCTCCGCCGGGGTAAAAGTGGTCTGGCTCATTTTCCCAAAACAGGAAGAAATCCATGTCTATGCTGGCCAAAACTTCGGGCAAATGACGGTCTGTTCCGGCGAAAAAACCTGCTCCGCAGACCCCGCCCTGCCCGGCTTCGCATTTGAAGCCAAAGCGGTATTTGCGGTTGACAGTTGACGGTGGGCGGTTTGCACAGCCATTAGCCACATTTTTTCAGCCCTCCAATAATGGCTTGGCAGCCTTTACCAAGAGTGCTGAAGCTCAATACTAAAAGCAATCACTAATGCTGTGCAAACCCGTCCACCGTCCACCGTCAATACAACAAACCCGCCAGCGTAGCCGACATATAAGAAGCCAGCGTGCCCGCCACAAGCGCCCGGAAGCCGAGCTTGGTCAGGTCTTCGCGGCGGCTGGGCTCCAGGGCCGAGATACCCCCGATCTGGATGCCGACCGAGCTGAAGTTGGCAAAGCCGCAAAGGGCAAAGCTGATAATGGCGATTGATTTTTCCGACATCAGGTTCCCCGCAATTATGTCTTTTAACTGGAGGTAGGCAACAAATTCGTTGGCCACCAACTTCGTGCCCATGAGGGCGCCCGCTTGCGGAGCCTCGTGCCAAGGCACGCCCATCGCCCAGGCAAATACGGAAAATACCGAGCCCAATATCGTGTTCAGGCTCAAGGTGCATGGGTCCCAGCCCCACAGCACGTCTTTGGTCAGGCCGAAGTAATTGATGGTGCCGCCAGCCTTGAGCAGCAGGTAGTTGACCAGCGCGATGAGCGCCAGGAAGCCGACAAGCATGGCCAGCACGTTCATGCCCACGCGCAGGCCCTCGGAACAGCCGGCGGAGATCGCGTCCAAAACATTGGAATGTTCCTTGCCCACTTCCAGTTGCACCTTGCCTTGCGTCTGCGGCTTTTCCGTTTCCGGGTACATGATCTTGGCGATGGCTAAGGCTCCCGGCGCCGCCATGATGCTGGCTGCGATGAGGTATTCAGCCTTGACCCCAAAAAGGATGTAGGTGGCCATCACGCCGCCCGCGATACAGGCAAAGCTGCCTGCCATGGACGCCATCAGTTCCGACATGGTCATTCCCTTCAGGTAGGGCTTGATCATGATCTGCGCTTCTACCTGTCCAACAAATGCACTGGATATATTGCTCAGCGACTCTGCGCCGCTCACTTTCATAAAATAGTTCATGCCCTTGGCCAGCCATTCCACCAGTTTTTGGATCACGCCGAGGTGGTAGAAGATATTCACTAAGCAAGCCACAAAAATGATGGTGGGGATGATCTTGAAGAAAAATATAAAGCCTCCAAAAAACACAGGATTGCCCAATGCATCTTTGGTCCAGGGCTGGCTGCCAATGGCCTCATTGGCCGCAGTGGCTGTTATGACGTGGCCAAAGCCCGTTTGGTCGGCCAATATCCCGAACACGAAACGTGCGCCCTCGTCGCTGAAACTGAGCACTTTCGTAACGGCAAGCCCAAGCCATTCGAATATTTTCTTGCCAATGGGGGTCTTCAAAATGAAAACGGCCAGCAATGCCTGAAGCAAGAGCCCCATGCCGACGCTGCGGTAGTTGATCGCCTTGCGGTTGTTGGAAAGCAGGTACGCAATGCCGAGGATGAGAATGATGCCCAGAATACCGATCATAAATGATGAATGATGAATGATGAATGATGAATTTGGCTGTTGGCTGTTAGCGGCACATTATTTGGTATTGAGCTTGAGCCATTTTCGGTTTTGTTTTAATTTTTGCCATCTGCAAAGTTCTGTTTTGTCAGCCTTATCTTTGACTACACTACTGGACGTTTTTCGCGCAGATTTCACGCAGATTTGTTTGCACAGATTTTACGCGGAAAAAATCTGTGTAAAATCTGTATCCTTTTCTGTGTAAAATCTGCGCGAAATAAAATGTCCAGTAGTGTGACCTTTGACGCGCTTTTCTAAACAGTCTCAACAGTCTCAAACAGTCTCAAACAGTCTCCTGGAATGGCCGCCAACAGCCAACAGCCAATTTCCGGGCGAAAAGGTACGCTTAGGTATTGGTTCGCAAAAAAAATCGCGGGAGAAACTATTTTCGCACCGGAAAAGGAAAGAAAATGAACAAACCATTCATCATCGGCATCTGTGGCGGCAGCGGGAGCGGGAAAACCAGTTTTATCCGGGATTTGCGCCAATTGTTCACAGAAGAACAAGTCTGTATCGTCTCCCAGGACGACTACTACCTGCCCCGCGAAAACCAGCACCGCGACAAAAACGGGGAATTCAACTTCGATCTGCCGAAGTCGTTCAACAAAAAGAAATTCCGGCACGACGTGCAGCAATTGATCGCCGGGCATTCCGTTACCATTCAGGAATATACGTTCAACAACCCCGACGTGGTGCCCCAATTCATTACCTTCAAGCCCGCACCCATCCTGGTGGTCGAAGGCCTCTTTGTGTTCCATTTCAAAAAAGTGTCGCCCCTGTTCGACCTGAAAATATTTATCAATACCAAAGAAAACCTCAAGGTGATTCGGCGCATACACCGCGACCAGGTGGAGCGCGGATACCCCATAGAAGACGTGCTGTACAAATACGAGCACCACGTGCTGCCCTCCTTCGAGCGCTATATTTTGCCCTACAAGGATGCAGCCGACATCGTGATCAACAACAACCAGGACTACAAGCGCGGGATGGCCGTGCTGGAAGGATTCCTGAGAAGTCGCCTCCTTGAGAACGGCTTGTGATGCCGCGGAAAAAAGCACATACTATGAAAAGACAGATATACCCAATTTGGATATTACTCGCCGTGACTGCGCTCTGGGGTGGCGGAACGAGCGGCGCCACCAAACCTGAACACCTTGCCCCCTCAAAAAAAGAAAACCCCCAAGACTCCCTCCTTTTCATCGAGAAACAACAATTGGCGGCCAAAGACAGCAGCAGCATCGCCCGCACCATGACCATCGCCCGATCCTTCCTCGGCGCCCCTTACGTGCACGGCTGCCTGGAATGTGGCAAGGAAGAAAAACTCACTGTTAACCTGCGGGAGATGGACTGCTGGACCTTCGTAGAAAACAGCATAGCCATCGCCCTGACTTACGACGACAGCTACAGCTTTTACAAATCCTTCCTCCAGCAATTGCGCTACTGGGGCGGGCATGTGGACGGATACGGTTCCCGCATACACTATTTCACCGGCTGGCTGCTCCAGGCAGAAAAATGTGGCATCATAGAAGACCTGTCGGCCTCCATGGGCGGTGTGCCGTACACCAAAAAAGTCGGCTACATCACCGCCAGGCCCGAGAAATACCCGAAAATCAACAACGAAAAAGTATATTTGGACTTGAAAAAAGCCGAAAAACGCATCAATGCGCACAAATGGTACTACATCCCGCAAGACCGGATCGCCAGGATGGAGCACCTCATCCAGGATGGCGACCTGGTTTGCCTTACCTCCGCCAAAGCCGACTTAGATATTGCACACCAGGGTTTTGCCGTTAAACAGCATGGGCGGGTTTATCTCATGCACGCCTCCTCGCTCTCGAAAAAAGTGATCATCGCCCGCCAGCCGCTGGCCCAGTATGTCGCCGCACAACGCGGGCAAACTGGTATCATGGTTGCACGATTGAAGCAATAGCCTGAACATCAAAACATTTTCATACGACATGACCAACCGTCAAACATCCATTTCAACAGCCCTCCTCCTTTTGCTCGCAATCGGATTAACCGCTTGTGGCGACAATTTCACTTTCAAATCAGAGATAAAGATACCAAACGGGCAATGGGCCTACACAGATACCCTCGACTTCAAGGTGCCAGTGAGCGACACTGCCCAATTGTACAACCTGTACATCCAGTTCACCCATGCCGACACCTTCCCCACCCAGAACATTTACCTGAAATTGTACACCCGGTTCCCCGACGGGAAACGGGTAAGCCGCATCCGTTCGTTCGATTTGTACGATATTGAGGGTAAGCCCGCCGGAAAATGCTCCGGTACAAGCTGCGCGACAAGGTTGCTGCTGCAAAACAACCTGTATTTCAACCAAATGGGCGAATATACCATCACGCTGGAACAATATTCCCGCAGCAACCTGTTGGGCGGCATTACCGCCGTCGGGATAATGATGGAAAAAGCCGCTAAAAAAAGATAAGACTATGCGCGCAACCACAATCTTACTAGCACTCACCTGCTTCATTTCAGCATGCGACAGCTCCCGAAAAATGGTGTCGAACAGCGATTGGATGTTCGGCGACTTCGTGCGTGCCGACGACCACAACCCGATCATGGAGCCCGATTCCGAACTGGGTTTCCGCTGCCCTATGCGCGACCGAAAGCTGCAATGGGCTGAAAACAACGTGTTCAACCCGGCGGCCATCGTACGCGACGACCGGGTGTGGCTGTTGTTCCGGGCTCAGGACGCATCCGGCACCTCCCGCATTGGCCTGGCGGAGAGCCACGACGGGTTCGCGTTCAAAAAAAGGGAGCAGCCCGTGCTGTACCCCGACCACGACGTGATGAAGCCTTATGAATGGGATGGCGGCTGCGAAGACCCACGCATCGTGCGCCGCCGCGACGGGCTGTACGTGATGACCTACACTTCCTACGACCGGCATACTGCCCGCCTGTGCGTCGCCTCTTCCAAAGACCTGAAACGCTGGGAAAAGCACGGTCTGGTGATGTCGGAATACAAGTACCGCAACCTGTGGTCGAAATCGGGCGCCATCGTTTGCGAAAGGCAGGGCAGCAATATCGTTGCCAAAAAGATCAGGGGAAAATACCGGATGTACTGGGGCGACACCGACCTCTTTATGGCCACTTCCGACGACCTCATCAGCTGGCGGCCCTTAGAAGACAAGAACGGCAACCTGGTGCGGGTGATGCAGCCTCGCCCGGGCATGTTCGACAGCCGCTTAGTGGAGCCAGGGCCTTTTGCCCTGCTGCAAAAACAGGGCATCGTGTTGATCTACAACAGCGCCAACAGCGCCAGCAACGGCGACAAGACCCTGGGCGCCGACGTCTATTCTGTTGGGCAGGCCCTGTTCTCCAAATCGAAACCGGAGAAACTCATCGGGCGCTCCGACAAGTACCTGCTCACCCCGACGCGGTACTTTGAAAAGGAAGGCTCGGTAGTCAACGTGTGCTTTGTGGAAGGCATGGTCTGGTTCAAAGACCACTGGCTCATCTATTACGGGGGCGGCGATTCCCGCATCGCCGTGGCGGAGTGCTGGGAAAAGTAGCGCCTATTCCACAGGCTTGAACGGGGAATTCTCCAAATGCTCCCGCACCAGCGTGCCGCAGTAGAAAAGGCAGACATAGACCGATATGGAGCCCAAAACGCTGAGCCAGGCCGACATTTCCTGCAAAATGAGGAAATCATAAACACCATGCATGGCAATGGAAAGGCCCAGCCCCAGCAGGATAAGCTCAACCCGGCGCTTGGGCTGAAATTTGGCCAGTCCTATAAAATAGCCTTGCACGACCGCGAACACAAAATGGGCAGGAACGGCGGTGAACGCCCGCACCAGGGTGGTATCCATGCCGAAATTGTAGGCGTATATCAGGTTCTCGACGGTGGCAAAGCCCATGCCGACCAGCACCGCATACACGATGCCATCAACAGGCTCGTTGAAAAATTTGCGGGGGAAGGCGCCCAGCAGCAACACAGCGCATTTGGCTATCTCTTCGCTGGTGGCAATCACGCCGAAAGATGCCATAAACGTGATGGCCGCGCCCTGGGCTTTGAAGCCCGACAAAACCCCCGACCAGCCTTGAATGCCTATGGCGGGAATTGTCGCCAGAATTCCTAAAAAGAAGCAAAATGCCAAGGCCCATAGCGGCTCGCGCTCGTATTTGTCCATCTTGAAAATGAGATAGCAAATGGCAAGGCCGGGAACAATGGCTAAAATGAAGAGAAATGTGGACAAATGCTGCAATTGATGGGCAAATATCTTAAAGCCCGCGCAAATAGCCAAGCACTTGCGATTCATCTTGCTTTTCAAGCACCACAGGAAGGGCTGAATTGGTGCCGGTTTCCGTTGTTTTGTCGCCCAGCCAGTATTGCGGGCCCAGCTTGGCAACGGAAACGACCCGGACGGGGAACCCGGCCGGAATGTTGGGGAAGCAGAAGGAATGCGTCGAATCGTCGAATTGAAGCGCCACAACAGTCTGTGCGTTTTCAAAAACCAGGTACGATTGTGTGTTCAAGCCGGTAAAGCCCGGCTGAAGGTTGCCGCAAAAAGGCGAAACGTCGGCATTGGTCAGGATGCGCGCGCAGTTGATCCATCCCAGTGCAGGCACAACGAGTTCATAGCCTTTCACAGTGCCGGCAATACCTGTCACCGGCCAATCGGCCTTGAACACTTCTTGCCCCGTGTTTTCCCAACCCAAAAAACCGTCAGCACCGTTTATTGCCGCGAAAACAAACATATTGTCTTTGGTATTCGGTTCCGGGAATTGAACCTTTATGCTGCGCCCTTGCAATAGTTTCAGCTCCGTATTGCCGCAATATACTTTGACCAAAACCATGCCGCCGCTTTCCAACAGTTGGTTGTCGGTGCTCGTCGTTGGCAGCCCCCGTGCCAGCATGTCGCCTTTGCTGCTGGCAACAGTTATCTCAACTTTCAAGTCTGGGCAGGTGCTGCAAGCAATTGGGGTAGGGTTGGTCAGCGTGCAAAACAGTTGGTCAACATCCGTGAGGGCGATGCGCATCCCACTGGGTGTTTCCAATACCTTGTCCTGGTTCAGGCCGTTCAAGTTAAAGGTCGTGGTGCTTGTCGGGTCGGGCACTTGTTTCAGAAAGGTGGCAAGCTCCTGTTTTGAAACGGGGTATGGGCGTATTTCCACCACGTCTTTACGGCAGCTCCAGCCAATTAGGGCGATTGCCCAAAACAGCGCGAAAGTGGTGATATGTTTCATCGTCAATTTAAACATAGTTCGGTGTTTTTCAGGATAATAAGGACATCGATCCGGGTGATGGCAGAAAGATGCTGCAAGGAGAATTTTCGCTGCCTTCTTCAATTCAAAATCTTCGACATGCCGAATCGAATCCCGCCTAAGCCGTAGCGTTGCTCCACCGGGTGCTCGTTCAGGGTGACGGGCCGCAAGATTTTTTTGTAATAAGGCTCCACAAAAACCCGAAGGCGCGGCGAGACGTGGTGGAACCACTGGACGCTGGCCGAGGCGCTCAAGCCGGTGCGCGTCCTGAACACATCAAGGGTGCCGCTTTGGGGCGTAAACCAGGCCGGCTCTCCCGTATTTGGCGCAATGATGGCGCCACGCTTCCAAAAGAGCATGTTGAAGGAAACACCCGCATTGATATTGAAGCCCGAGCGGCCTTTGCGCAGCTCTATGCCTGCTGCGAACGGGATATCCAACATGCCGAAGCGGTTGTAGGTTTTCTGATACTTTTCGCCGTAATCGACGCCCACGGTGTCGATGGTGGTGACACCGTTCTGGGTGGTGATCTCTACATGGTACCGCACATAGTCCGGGTCGATGAACTCGAACACTTCCGTCATCTGTTCGTACTGGATGCCGGTTTGCAGCAGGAAGTTCCCTTTGAGCATGAGCGTGGCGCGCGCGCCGGCGTTGAAGGCCAGATCGCGGGTTTCGGTGCCGAGGCGCTTGTTGAGGTAGGGCTTGTCGTCGGGTCGGGCGGTCATTTCGCGCTGTGCCAGCGATGGGCCTACATATGCGTCGATGATCCAGGCGCTTGGCTGTTTGCCGAAGTCGTAGCAATTTTTGACTGCTTTTTTGGATATGGCCTTGGTTTTCAGGGCCCCAAGCAATGTTTGCCCTAAGGTATTGGTTGGCATGGCGCCAGCATTAAATTGAACTGCTGACAGCTCTTGGTGCTGCGGCAGCCTGGAGAACCCGGCAATTGGCCGCACCCCTTCAAAATCAGTTTTTTGGGGTTTGGCCTCCGGGGTTGCGGGTGTGGTCTCGTTCGGTGTAAGTGGGGGGGGGGTCAAATTGGTAGCGCCCTTCTTTGCCATGAAGGCAGCTTGGGAAAATGGAAGGGAGGCGGGCGTTTTTACTGAACTTGGCTGGAGAGAACCATCGGCCGAATCAAGTTGTTCGGCGTTTTCAGGCACAGGGTTATTGGTCGGCGACCCTATGTTGTTGGACGCTTTCAGGGAGATCGCAGCGCTGGACTGGGAGCTTTCTGCTTGGTTTTGCGCAATGGCCTGCTCCGTTCCAATCCCGGTCGCGAATCGCTGCAACCTGCCAGCATCAACAAGCCAGGCGCCCACAATGCCCGCGCTTGCCAACACGGAAAAAAACAGCCAATAGATCAGCTTTCTGCGTTTGCGTTTTTGGAGCGCTTGTTCCACGTTGTCCCAAACGAAGGCGGGCGGAGGCGGCGCAGCGTCGTACAGCCGTTCGCGGAGGAGTTGGTCGATGTTTTTATGTGTGCGTTCCATTATTTATTGTTTGCCCGTCGTAGCTTCAGCGAAGGAGGGTTAGTTGTTCGTTACTGCTACCCTGTTGATCATTTCAACCTGCTCGCAAAGCCAGCGCCGAGCCTTCGTCAATTGCGACCTGGAGGTGCTTTCCTGTATCCCCAAAATCTCAGCTGCTTCCGCGTGCGAGAAGCCCTCAATGGCCACCAGGTTGAAAACCGCCCGATACCCGTCGGGCAGTTCGCGGATCAAGGACAGCAGCTCTGCTTCGGAGAGCGCCGAAATCGCGTCTGGGTCAACGGGCGATTCGGGGAGCCGCTCGTAGCCAAAAGATTCCTGGTCGAACCGCTGTTTCTGGTATGCCCGAAGCGCAGTATTCACCATGATTCGGCGTATCCAGCCCTCAAACGAGCCCTGGTGACCAAACTGCCCCAGCTTCGTGAACACCTTCACAAAACCCTCCTGCAGGATGTCGGCGGCATCCGAAGTGTTCCGCGCATAGCGCAGACATACCCCGTACATCTTGCCGGCAAACTGCTCGTACAAGGCGCGCTGGCACTGCGCAGAACCGCGCAGACAACCCCGGATAAGTTCTTGTTCGTTCAAGGAATCGATTATTCTATGGGACAAAAGGCGGTTTCTCGACATTTACTTCCCCGAAGGTACGCGCTTTTGAAGATGCGGGCAAATGTTAAAATGCTGCTTTGTCGGGAAAAGAATAATTTAGCCTTTGTAAAACATCCATTTCCACAACTCCTTCAACGTCACTTTTTTCCCATACAGCAAAATCCCCACCCTGTAAATGCGGCCCGCCAGCCAAACAAACAGCACCGCCGTGCCGATCACCAGCGCAAGCGAGAGCGCCACCTGCCACCAGGGCGGGTTGAACGCCATCCGGAACGGCATCGCAATGGGCGAGAACAAGGGGAAAATGGAGGCAAACACCATCAGTCCGCTGTCGGGGTTGCGCCAGCCTGCCATGGAAACAATGTAAAAGGCCAGGATCAGGGGAATGGTAGCCGGCAAGGTGAGCGATTGCCCCTCGCCCAGGTCGTCGCCCATGGCAGAGCCTACGGCAGCGAACATCGAGGAGTAGATAAAGTAGCCGCCGAGAAAGAAAATGACAAAGGAAAAAATGAGCAGCGGCCAGTTCTGGCGGCTCAGCTCGGCCATGATGCGCATGCCTGTGTCTTGCACCAAGTCCGGGTCGATGGACTCGGCGCCGGTCATGGCCGGCGACTGCATCTGGCTGGCATCGATGCCCATCACCAGCGGCACCACGAAAGCCACGGCGCCGCTCAGCACGATCCAGGCTACCACTTGCGTGAGGCCGACCAGGCCCGCGCCGATGATCTTGCCCATCATCAGGTCGAAAGGCTTTACCGACGACATCATCACTTCCACGATGCGGTTTGTTTTTTCTTCCATCACCGAGCGCATCACCATTTGCCCATACATCAGCACCATAAAAAACAGCAGGAAAGTCATGATACCGCCCACGGCAAGCCCCACGCCGGCGGTGTACTTGCTCTGGTCGTCTTTCTCGTCGCCGCTGATGCTTTCCGGGTCGATGGACACATCGGTGTCGAGCAGCTTGAGCCGTGCCGCGTCGAGCTTCAGGGAGTCCATTTTGAACTCCTTGATCTTGGAGGCGATCCTCCTTTCGATGAGGCTGCTCTTTTCCGGGGCCAGCTTTTCGTTGGAATAGTAAAAAACCGTGTGGTCTTTCTGCTGAAAATTGCCAAGCCGCGGAATGCGCAGCACACCGTCTATCTTTTTTTCGGCGACTTCTGTTTTTAGCTGGTCGAGGGATTTGTCGGCTGCAGCGATGAAGCGCACGCCCGGCTCGTCGGGCAGTTGTTTTACCATTTTTGCTTCGTCCAACACCGCGACCTTTATTTCGCCGCTGCCCTGGTAGCTCGACAGCCCGATGATGACGAGCATGTAAACCAACAGGCCTACCGGGGCGAGCAGGGTGCCGATGATGAACGATTTCTTGCGCACCCGTGTGAGGTATTCGCGCCGTATGATGAGTGAAAGTTTCGACATTTTTTTACAAGGATTTGGGCAGATTTTACGGATTGATTGATGTTAACGCTTGGTTTTCAGTTGATTTTAGTAGCTTGGGGAAGACCTTTCGGGTTTTCAAAACCTGGAAGGCCTGACATCATTATCACATTATCAAATTCCTCCATTATCAAATTAATTCTCCGTTTCTGCCACCCGCTGGATGAATATCTCGTTGAATGTGGGCAGAATCTCCTCGAACCGCGTAACGCGCGCGCCTTTTTGCAGGAATGATCGCAGCAGCTCGTTGCTGTCGTTTTCATCCTTCAGTTGGAAAGTGACGGCATTTTTGTCGCGGCTTACGACCGTGAAGCTGTCATTGCTCTCCACGGGCATCTCCGCCTGCGTTTCTATGCGGAACAGGTTCTGTTTGTACTGGTTTTTGATGGCTTGCACCTCGCCGTACAGCACATTTTTCCCTTTGTTGATCAGCACGACGTGGTCGCACATTTCCTCCACCTGCTCCATGCGGTGGGTGCTGAAAATGATGCTGATGCCCGATTCGTTGAGCTGCCGGATTTCCTCCTTGATGAGGTTGGTGTTGATGGGGTCGAGGCCCGTGAAAGGCTCGTCGAGTATCAGCAGCTGGGGCCTGTGGATGATGGTGGCGATGAACTGAATTTTCTGCTGCATCCCTTTCGATAGGTCTTCGATCTTTTTCTGGTACCAGTCGGTGATCTGGAATTTTTCGAGCCATTGGTCGATCGCGGCTTTGGCCTGTGGCTTGGAAAGGCCCTTCAGCTGGGCGAGGTACATGAGGTGCTCCCCTACCTTCATTTTTTTGTACAGCCCGCGCTCTTCGGGCATGTAGCCGATCTTTTCGGGCGAGCGGGAGTTTAGTTTTTTGCCATCGAGCAGGATGATGCCCTCGTCGGGGCCCGTGATGGTGGTGATCATGCGGATCAGGGAGGTTTTGCCGGCGCCGTTGGGGCCCAGCATTCCGAAAACGCTGCCTTTGGGCACGTCTAAGCTGACGTCGTTGACCGCTCGGTATTCGCCATAGGTTTTTGTGACGTTTTGTACGGATAGGATCATGTATCGATTGATTTGGTGAGTCGATGATGCATTAGGATGGTGCGGGGAGCTTCAAAAGTCGCCAAAGATGCGCCATCAAATTGTTTTTTTCGGCAAACGGAGGGAAATTAAAGTTATGAGGGGCGTGAAATACGATGAAGGTGGGGCATTAGCGGCTTCCCTTGAAATATTCGGCTACTTGAGTTGTTTTTTCATAGTGCCTCAAGAAGTCAGGAGATTTGCTGCAAACAAAAACCAATTTATTTGCGAAAATAAATTTTACTGCAAACAAAAATATTTATATTTGCAGTAAATAGATTTATTGCAAACAATTGCTTTGTTTCACATGAAAACCAAGCCCATCAGCGAATTTTTCTCCGGCACCTGGGAACAACAATATGGCTACAAAAGCTTTTTGCCCGCCCCCATCAATATTGATTGGTGGATGGACGACCCGGTATTGCAGCAATTGCTGAGTGAGGCCGACCGAAAGTTGGGGGAACTGAACACCTACAGCGCTTTGGTGCCGGATGTCGATTTTTTCATTAAGATGTACGCTGCAAAGGAGGCTACGGAAAGCAGCAGGATAGAAGGCACACAAACCGAGCTGACAGAAGCCGTGATGCAGGTGCAGGATATTTCGCCGGAACGCCGCGACGACTGGGAGGAGGTGCAGAACTACATCAAATCCATGCGGTTCGCGATCGGGAACCTGGAAAAACTGCCGCTCAGCAACCGTTTGCTGCGGCAAACACATGGCGTGTTGCTGCAAGGAGTCAGGGGTAAACACAAACAACCCGGCGCTTTCAGAAATAGCCAAAACTGGATAGGAGGGGCTTCGCTCCAAGACGCAGTTTTTATTCCACCGCATCATGAACGCGTTCCAGAATTAATGGGCGATCTGGAGAAGCTCCTGCACAACGAAGACATTAACACGCCACCCCTTATCCGGGCTGGCATCGCCCATTATCAGTTTGAAACCATCCACCCCTTCTTGGATGGCAACGGCAGGCTGGGCAGGCTGCTGATCACTCTGTACCTTGTCAGCAATCAGCTGCTTGACAAACCTTCCTTGTATTTGTCTGACTTTATCAGTCGCCACAAAGGCTTGTACTACGACCACCTGACGGCTGTCCGCAGGACAAACGACCTGAACCAATGGCTGCGCTTCTTCTTGGTCGGCATCCGTGAAACCGCGGAAAACGCTGTGAAAAATTTCCGTCAAATCCTTGCCTTGACAACCGACATCGAAAAGGCGCGGCTCCCAAAAATGGGGAAAAGAACAGCCTTGGGCAAGGCACTGCTCCATATTTTGTACCAGCAGCCAGTGATGAGCCCCCAGAAAATAGCGGAGGCTTTGGGCGTGAACCCCTCTACTGCCAATCGCCTGATCGAACTGTTTGTACAACAAGGCATTCTGGTGGAAAGGACCGGGCAAAAGCGCAACAGGCTTTTCGAGTTTAGGGAGTATTTGAAATTGTTTGAGCGATAATTCTGTGCCGCGACTCACAAATACTCATTAGTTTTGGGAGTTCAAGCGAACAACGGTTTTTTATCGGCAAATCCACGTGCCCAACCACATCGCGACCCATGCTGCTCAAACTGCTGACTCCCGCCCTCCTGGCATCGTTCCTCGTCACAGGCCCAACCTTTGCCCAGGATTGCTCCGTGCCATTCGTGCCATCCCAGTTCAAAGCCAGGCTCGCCTGGCAGAGCGGCCAGGACGGCCCGGCCTCCTTAGCTACGCCAGTGGTGGCCAACATGAACCCGCAAGCAGACGACATGCCGGAGATCATCGTGGCGGAAGCTGCCGCCAGCGGCAACGGCAACAAAATCCAGTTCTACCGCGGCGACGGCTCCAATGCCGACAACCCGATGGTGCTGACCGTACCCGGCGCTTTCGACAACTACCCCGTGCCAGGGCCTAGCGTCGGCGACGTGGACGGCGACGGCATCCCGGAACTGCTCATGTCTTGCGCCGACCGAAAAATCCGCGTCTTCCGCAACTACACCGAAAACCTCACCGCACCCATGCAGCTCTGGATCACCGCCAGCGGCGACCTCGACGATGTGGACCAACGCGCGCTGCTGGCCGATTTTGACGGCGACGGACTGCCGGAAGTCTATGCCGGAAGCAATGTTTACAAGTTCAACTTTTCCAACCCCGCCGCGCCTGCGCTCACAAAAGTCATCAATGGCCTGAGCATCAATGGACATGCGCACTACAACAATTACAACGAAGGGAGCTGCAACCCCACCGCTGTGGACATCCTGAGCGTAGCCGACTGCAGCGGAGACCCCGACTGTGCCGGACTTGAATTAGTGGCAGGCCCTGTCATTTATTCTATCGACCTGAACAATGCCGATGGCGACGGCTACCAAATCAAGGTGCAGCGAGACTTGAACACCCTGGTGCCGCCACCGGCGGGGTACCGCGACGGCTACACCGCGGTGGCCGATATGGATTTGGACGGGATACTGGACATTGTCGTGACTTCCCGGCGGGCCAACAACCAGATGGGCATGTATGTGTGGAACAAAACCGGGCTAAAACGATTTTTCCCCAACGTGACCAACACAGCCAACAGCGGCAGCCTCGCCTGCGTCGCCAACGTGTATGACGACACCAAGGCCGGGTTCGCAAAAGATTTCCCCGAAATAATCGTGTGCAGCTCCTACAACCTCACCTGCTTCAACTTGCAGGCCGCCATCGCAACACCCGCCGCGCCGTATTGGTGGAACCTGCCCACCAGCGACTATTCCGGCTGGACGGGCTCCTCCGTCTATGATTTCAACGGCGACGGCATTTCCGAGATCGTTTACCGCGACGAGCGGGACTTCAGGATACTGTACGGAGGCCCAGCCCCATTCCCGCCGGGGGTGGATGCCGAACGCAACTGGCACAAGATACCCAGTTGGTCGCCCACCTCCGATGAGTATCCCGTGGTGGCAGATGTGGACAACGACGGGGAAACCGAAGTAGTGCTGACGGGCCGTATCACCGGCGGCGTGTTCTTCAACAGCCGCGGCCGCTTGCGCGTTTTTGAATCGGATGCCGAGCCCTGGGTGCCTTGCCGCATGGTTTGGAACCAATACAACTACTTCATTGTCAATGTAAAAGACGATTTGGGCTTCTCAGGCCAAATGCCCAACCACCACTTGGAATTGCCTGTTGCAGGCTCCGGCAACCGCCCTTTCAACCGCTACCTGTCGCAACTGCCCGTCTTGAATTCCAATTACGAAACCTTTATCCCACTGCCCGATGCCGATGCGCAGGTGCTCGCGGTGGAATGCCGGCTCGACAGCCAGATCGTCACCCTCAATATCTGCAACACGGGCGACCAAACCTTGCACCCCAATATCCCCATCGCTTTTTATGCCGCCGACCCGACGGCTGTTAGCGCCCCACTGCTCGGCGTTATCCAATTCACCGACGCGCCCGTGAAAAAGGACTCCTGCAAGTTGTTCCGTTTCACCATCCCTAAAAAATCAGGCCCGCTATATGGCGTGATCAACGACGATGGCTCCACGCCGCCCCCTTTCCAGTTGGGCGCCGATTTCCCCGTCACCAATACCCTGGAGTGCAACTGGCTGAACAATATTTTCCAGTTCCAGGGCCCTGGCCCCGTACCTACCCTGAACATAGGCCCCGATCACGGCTACTGCTACGACACCCTGCTGGTACTGGATGCTGGCGCCGAGTTTGAACAATACCAATGGCAAGACGGCAGCACGGGCAGCGCCTTCGAGGCCCAGCAGGCAGGGTTGTATTGGGTGGAAGCCACCGATTTCTGCGCCCAAAAACACCGCGACACCGTTGAGGTCGTCCTTTTTGACCACCCTGCCATCCAATTGGACACCATCAACGGCGATTGCTTCGGCAACCCGGCTTCGGTGAGCGCCTCGGCCACCGGGGCTTTCACGCCATTTAGCTACCAATGGTCGACCGGCAGCAGCACGGCCAACCTCACCGATTTGCCCGATGGCCTGTATGCCGTGACGGTCACCAACGCTATGGGCTGCAATTCCACGATGCAAACCTGGGTAGAGGCTGGCGGCAACTTGCAAGCTTTGGCCTCCGTGGCAGCGCCCATTTTGTGTTTCGGCGAAACGGGCGCGCTGCAAGTCGATCTTGTGGTGGGAAAACCGCCATTCACTTTCACCTGGTCGGACGGCAGCATTACTCAAAACTTGCCCAATGCAGCCGCGGGCAACTATTCGGTCACTGTCACCGATGCCGACCAATGCTTACAGGCGCTCCAGGTTTCACTAAACCAGCCGCCACCGCTTCTTTCCCATGGGCTCGCCCAGGAGCCGGCTTGCCCGGCCATGGCCAATGGCGCTGCCACATTTTTGGGAGCAGGCCAAGGCACGCCGCCATACTCCCTGCTTTGGTCGAACGGAACCAGCACCAACTCGATTTCAGGTCTTGCGGCGGGCAATTACCAGCTTACCCTTTCCGATGCCAACGGCTGCAGCCTGGTGGAAACAGCGGCGGTAACGGAATTTCAGGCGCCGCTTGTAAACGCCCTTCCGGGCAATGTTTCCTGTTTTGGCCAAGCCGATGGCAGCATTGCGCTGGAGGTTTCAGGCGGTACGCCAAACCTGAATTATTTTTGGTCAAATGGCGCCAGCACCCAGGACATCGGCAATTTAGTGCCAGGCAATTACGCCCTTTCTTTGACGTATGCCAATGGGAAATGCGCACAAGTGTTTGATTTTCAAATAACCGAACAGCCACCTGTGGCTGTTTCCGCCAGCAGCACCGAGCCCAATTGCGCCGGCGATGCCAACGGCGCCATCCAAGTCCAGGCCAGCGGCGGGGTAGCGCCTTTTCAATACAACTGGTCAACCGGCGGCAACCAACCCGCCGCCAACGGGCTTGTTGCCGGGCAATACACCGTCACCGTTACGGACGCAGCCGCGTGTACAGCAGTGCTGTCCCTTCAATTGGACGAGCCGTTGCCCCTGGCAAGCGCCGGCATCCAGCCGAGCCCCGCCTGCCCGGGCGAGGCGAACGGCAGCGCTGCCTTTTTGGGCGCTTCCCAAGGCACGCCGCCTTATTCCCTGCTGTGGTCGAATAGCGCCATAAGCCCCAACCTCGGCAACGTTCCTGCGGGCAATTACCAACTGAGCATTACGGATGCGCATGGCTGTGAAATAGTGGAGCTCATTGAAGTGCCGGAACATTTGTCGCCCGTTCTCGTGGATGTACAGAGCGATGTCTCTTGTTTTGGGGGAAATGACGGCGCCATTGCCACGGTTGTCGTGTCCGGAACGCCGGGCTATGGGTTCTTGTGGTCAAATGCCGCCACCACTTCCCAGATCGAAAACCTGCCCGCGGGCGACTATGCCCTTACCCTTGCCTACGCCGATGGCGTTTGTACGCAACTGTATGACTATCAAATAAATGAGCCGCTGCCCATTGCGCTGCTCGATACGCTGACGTCGCCTGTCCGCTGTTTCGGCGGCAACAACGGCGCCATTGCAATTAATGCCTGGGGCGGCACCCCGCCCTACCAATACCTTTGGTCTGGGGGCCAACAAAGCCCTGCGCTCGCCAACCTGCCTGCCGGGAATTATGCCCTCACCCTCACCGATGCCAAGGCTTGCAGCTTCCAGGCTAATTTCACGGTGACACAGCCCAGCCAATTGACAGGCAACGCCGTGAGCCTGGCAGATACTTGCCAATCGGGCAGCGGGGCTATCGCCGCCAGTGCAGCGGGGGGGGTGCCGCCATACCACTTTGTTTGGTCGAACAATACCCAGGCCCAGCAGATTAGCAACCTGAATGCAGGCACTTACTCACTGACCCTTAGCGATGCCAATGGCTGTACCAATACCATATCGGCAGCGGTGCCGGCGCATGGCCTCCTCCCCTTGGTTTCCCCTGTCAACGATTTTATCACCTGCGCGCACCCGGTAGCGGCCATTGGCGTTACAGCCAACCAGGGAAACCTTCAATATCAGTGGTTTGGGCCAAACGGGGTATTGCCCAACCAGCCGCAGCACAGCGTTCAGCAAGGCGGCTTGTACATGGTAACTGTAACCAACCAATACGGGTGCTGGGCTACGGCGCAGCTGCAAGTATCGGAAGATGTGCAGCACCCGGTGGCAGAGGCAGGCGGGCCTGAGGTAAGGGTGCCTTGCAGCGAGACCAAATTGCTGCTCAGCGCGGCGGGCTCCACCCAGGGACCTGGTTTTGTGAACCGCTGGCAACGGCTCCAGAACAGCTTGCCGGTATTCGACACCTTGGCTATAAATATGGTAACCTACCTGCCAGGGCTGTATGTGCATACCGTGCTGAACACCGCCAACGGCTGCAAAGGCCAGGATTCCATCTTGGTGGCTTGGGACCCGCCCATTCAGGCATCGCTGAGCGTGGACCAGATCGTTTGCTTTGGCGACAAAGGGGCTATCCGCATCAAACACCTGTCGGGCGGCAGCCCGCCGTTCCACTTTTCTATTGACGACCAGAACTTTACGGCCCAAGGCAATTTCTATGGGCTGGCTGCGGGATACTACCCCGTGTCTGTGCACGACGACCATGACTGCTGGTGGGAAAGCGAGGTGTCCATCAGCGCGCCGACGCAGCTGACGGTGGCGCTGACGGCCAATGACACCGCCATCGAACTGGGGCAATTTGTATGGCTGAAGGCCCAGCCCAGCCCGGCGAATACCGTATTGGATCAAATCAATTGGGGGCCAAATGATTTGAAGTTTGAACCCATGTCGCTGCAACAGCGCCAAAGGCCGGAAACCAACACCGAATTTTCTGTACGGATCGTGGACAAAAACGGCTGCATCGCCGAAGACCGGCTATGGGTGAACGTTTACAACCACAAGATATACATCCCCAACATCATCCACCCCGGCACTGCGGAAAACGGCATGTTCACCGTGTATGGCGGCGGCGCGGTGAAAGAGGTGCGGCTCCTGCGCGTGTACAGCCGCTGGGGCGAGCTGCTGTTCGAGCGCCGCGGGTTCCCGCTGAACGACCCGAACCTGGGCTGGGACGGCACTTATCGCGGCAAGGAGATGAACCCGGGGGTGTTTGCCTGGTACGCGGATGTGGAGTTGCATGATGGAAGGGTGTTGGGGTTTAAGGGGGATGTGACGGTGGTGCGGTGAATGGAATATTTTACCCCGCAATTGCTTTTCCATCCTATCGTCTATCGCCAATGGTCAATTATGACCCTTACTTTTGATTTCTTCCAATACTAGTCGCAAGCCTCTGAGTTTGCCCGGATTAAGAGCCCTGAAAGTCACTTGACATTCTGATGCGTTTTGGCCAGAGGAGCCACCACGATATACATTGTTTCCTATGCTTTTATTATAGCTGATACAATTTGGGCAAGGAGGCTCATTTTTGTCACTGGTAGTAAGCTCAGCTACGTTTCCTGTCATGTCATAAAGCCCAAGGCGGTTTGGCATTTTCTGTCCTACCGTATGCGTTTTTCCATTTGAGTTTTCAGCAACCCACCCAACTTTATCCCAATCATCATGGCCGCTAAACAAGGCTTTACCATCTTTTTCTGCCTCATTTGCAGCAAACTCCCATTCTGTCTCAGTTGGTAGACGGTAGTGGCGCTTTGGGAACTTACGATTTAAGGTGTCGATAATCAGTTTTGCATGATTTTCATCTCGGATAATTAATGGCAATGAGGCATCCCCGGTATTTTCCCCTGTCAATTTTTCCCAATCTCCACGTGAAAATTCAAATTTAGCTAATTTATATTTAGGCACCTTAAAATCACCAAAGTTTCTTGGTCGTCTGGGGTTGTCACAATTTCGCAAGTCACAAACTCGCCCTATGTAGAATGTGCCACGAGGTTCTATAGATACAAAGTTTTTTGGGTCAAAGCCAGACTTGTTAGCCGTAAGATAACCCCAGGCAAAGTATATTAGCAAAATCAGCATGGAAGCGATGATGCTATACATCCAAACTAACAACCATGTTTCAGCTTTTTTCTTGTGCTTCGCATTTGGGAATAATTTTAGATAGGAATATGTATTCCAAGGAGTAAAGGGGCTTCCTTTCTCTTTCCAATAAGTATCATCCAACTCGGCAATTTTCATGTTGGATTCAAAGGATGATGCTCCATTTGGGTATCGGAAAAGATAGTTTTTATAAATATTTACTTTTTGCTTAATAGAAGAAGCCCTTTCAAGCTCTCCTTTTGTGAGGGCCCAATGTTGAGGTTCTTTTTGTAATTCCAAAGCTATGGCATCCTTCGCTTTGCTCAAATAATAGCCATTCGGATATTGTTCTATATATTGTTCATAGATTGATATCAAATTTGACTTGACTGCAAATTCCCACATTCGCTTTTCAGCAAGGATTGCCGCTCGCCTTGTTAATGTTGCTTTTGCTATACTAAGATGTGGCCCATCAGGATAAGCTTTCAGAAATTTCTCCATTTCTCCGACACTCTTTGATTCAAATGCTTCTTGCCAGGCCCTTTCTTCTTCATTGGTCAGTTTTATAACTTGCTTATTGACATCTCCCATATATTTACTCGCTGGGAATTTGATTTTAAAAGTCTCTAGTGCTGAAAAGGTTCTTGCATTTATTGCATTACGTAATGCTTCTCGCTCTTGTTGGTCTTTGATTCGTGCGATTTCGTGATCAGCTTTGGCAATATATAGATATTCATCTTTATAACGAATTTTAAATGCTTCCAACAATTGGATTGAATGTTTGGCCTTACTAAAATCAAGTTCTAGTTGCTGTTGCTTTAAAAATGATATTCTATTTTGAGCTTCTATATAATAAATTCCATTTTGGAATTTGGACAAATATTCTAGATATTGTTCAATTGTATTTATTGTAATTGCTTTTCGCCAAAGTAAAATATCGTCTGTGAGCACAGAGACAGTATTGGCAATAGAAGTCCAAGCCTCTTCTTGATATTTCCAAGACTGTATCGGCCTCGGATAGCTGGAAACACCATCATTAGGCAATACTTGGACAGATTTAAGAAAAAGATTAGATTGCCAGTTGTAATGTTTGATTATTATTGGTATAAAATGCAGTTTTCCTTTCCTTCGCAACTCTTCAACTTTTGGCAAAATTATGGTTTGGATAAACCTATCGGTCAAAGAAGCCGCGCTAACAAGAAAAAAGACAATATCCGAACCTTCTATGTTTCGGAAAAAATCGAGTTTTTTGTGTTGCTCATCATGAACAGCTGATTCGGCTCTAAAAAGCAATTTACTCTGGATTGAATAGAAATGAGACCTTAATTGTCTATAGTACTCCACATCCAATGAGGAATAAATGACAAATGCACTGAGGGTTGCCATAGTTTCATTTGAAGGTTGATTAACAAAAGGCAGGGATTGTCGAATGAGCTAAAGGCTACGCGGAAAGCAAAATTAAATTTGCGAATTACTAGTTTTTTAGTAGTTCAATTTTATCAAGTAGTAATTATTTACATAGCAACTCAATTTTTTGAACAACTTGTTGCCAAGCTTCATCCTGATCATCCCAAATAGAGATCGGCTTGGCCTTTTCAGGCAAAGCAGTGAATGCTCCAAAGGGCGCACTTTCCCAACGACATGGTCTAATGATAACAGGAACCACAGCGAGTTCTTTTGCTTCAGCCCGAAACAAAGCCTCTTTCATTTCTACATCCCAAATGTAATCAGTAAATAACAAGTCGGCACTGACCAAAAATAGAATGATATTGGCTGCTTTCAATTCTCGTTTGATCGCGACATCCCACAATTCACCTGGAATAAGGCAAGTATCATCCCAAACCCGTATTTTCCCTTGCCTTTCAAAAAGTTTAAGGTGCTTTTTGGCAGTTTCTAAATACAGGCGGTCACTTTTCGAATAAGAAATAAAGAGGTTCAGCGGTTTATCCATATTTTTTTGGGTAAATATCTGAAATAATTTCAATCCCCCAAAAAAATCTCAAATTTCATTGGCAAATAGTTCTCCATTCTCGCAGGATCTGGGTTACATGAGAAAAGTACGAATCAGGTTTGGCCAATTCGCAACAGGAAACAAGGACATTTGGGAAACCAATAAAGCCTAAAGCTAGTAGGGCTTGAATTCACTCCAACACCTCCCTAGCAATCACCAACTTCTGCACCTCCGACGTCCCTTCCCCAATCGTACAAAGCTTAGAATCGCGGTAAAACTTCTCTACCGGAAAATCCTTGGTGTAGCCGTAGCCGCCGTGCACCTGCACGGCATCGGTGCTGATCTGCACAGAAATCTCGGAGGCGTAGTACTTGGCCATGGCGGCCTCTTTGGTGCATTTTTCGCCGGCATCTTTTAGTTCGCCAGCTTGGCGGGTGAGCAGCTCGGCGGCTTCGATCTTGGTGGCCATGTCGGCTAATTTGAAGGAAATGCCCTGGAAATTGGCGATAGGCTGGCCAAACTGGTGGCGCTCCTTGGCGTATTTCACCGAAGCCTCATAGGCGCCTTTGGCGATGCCGAGCGCCAGCGACGCGATGGAGATGCGGCCCCCGTCGAGTATTTTCATGGCCTGGATAAAGCCTTCTCCTTCTTTGCCCAGCACCTGGCTTTCGTGCACGCGGCAGTTGTCGAAAATCATCTCGGCGGTTTCGCTGGCGCGCATGCCGAGCTTGTTCTCTTTTTTGCCAGCATTGAAACCGAGGGCGCCGCGCTCCACGACGAACGCCGTCATGCCCCGGCTGTCGAGCAGCTCGCCCGTGCGCGCGATGACGACCGCCACGTGGCCGCTTTTGCCGTGGGTGATCCAGGATTTGGTGCCATTCAGCACCCAATGGTCACCATCGCGGGTGGCGGTGCACTGCATGCGCATGGCATCGGAGCCCGTGTTCGGCTCGGTGAGGCCCCAAGCGCCGATCCATTGGCCGGTGGCCAGCTTGGGCAGGTATTTGCGCTTGAGGTCTTCGTTGGCAAAGCTCAGGATATGGTTCGTGCAAAGCGAGTTATGGGCCGCCACACTGAGGCCGATGGAGCCGCAAACCCTGGCGATCTCGTCGATGATGGTGATGTACTCCTGGTAGCCTAAGCCAGCACCGCCGTAGGCTTCCGGCACCAGTACCCCCAGGAAGCCGTGCTGGCCCATGTTGTGGAACAAGTCTATGGGGAAATGCTGCGCCTCGTCCCATTCCATGACGTGCGGGCGGATGTATGTTTCGGCGAAATCTTTTGCGCTTTGGCGTATAAGTTGCAGATTGTCAAGTCTTTCTGCGGAAATTCCCATAATTTGGTATGTTTTATTAGTGGTGGTGCGGGCAATATTCGTCCTAAATTATCTCCATAGCTTTTCGTGCGGTAATTGGTTTAAAAACCGGGCAAGGCAAAAATTGTTGCAACTTATTCGTCAGACGACAAAAAGTCGTCGGACGATGGCCAATGGGTCGGACGATTTTTCATCGTCTGACGGACAAGTAAGCGGCACTAGTTACACACAACAGCGTTGAGGTTTTTGCGCGCAGATATTACACAGATTCTGTTGGACAGATTCAACGCAGATGTCTCAGTGTAAAATCTTTGAAAACAAATCCGCGTCAAATCTGAGCGCAAAATGTCCGGGAGTGGAGCCTTAGCCTCACTTTCCCTGTTTTTTCTTGCTACATGAAGCATGCCGCGCCAAAGATACAAATTTAGGGTCAGTTTCCAGGACAATAGCCGCTCATTGCTCCAGCACGAAACGATGGTATTGCTGCACCTGGGTGCCGAAATTGTCGATGCACCAAAGCCGGAACTCTATGGCATCGCCTTTTTTCAAGGTGCCGGAGCCTGGCAGCGTCAGTTTATCGATGAAAATTTCCCCTTCAAAGTTGAGGGTGTTGGTGCGCATGTTCTCGTCGCCTTGCAAGATGCCGGCAAACTGCCCATTCACCGTGTAGGAGAATTCCCATTCCCGGATGAACTGGTCGTCGGGGTCGTTGTCGGTGGTATTGACGGTGATCTTGAAAACAAGCGCGTCGCCGATGGATTGGTTGAGGGTATTGTCGTCGTCGTACCAGCGCACGTCGAAGCGTTCGAGCTGGAGTGGTGGCGGGTCTTTTTCGCAGGCGGTGAGGGACAACAGGGCAACTGCAAGCAGTGGGAAGATTTTGTTTTTCATATTGTGCTTTATACCCGGATTTGGGTAGATTTGAAAGATTGATGGATGCTTTACCCGCCGCTGCAGTTGCGAAGGCGGGTGAAAAATTGATTTTTAATGGATTGCAGGCATTCGATTTTTACAACCATTTTGCGTTGACTATATTTTGAGGCAAAACTATTGGAACATGGGCACGCAAAGCAAGGGATGGGGGTTGGTTTAGCTTGGGTTTAACCATTTCGAGATAGACATTAACGTTTTAACAAATTTGTAAAAACATCAAGCCCATTCCTTAGCTGAAAGGAACGGGCTATCTGTCTCATTTGGACGTGGAGACATACAGGGGGAGTGCAAGCCTCAAAAATCGGTTTTCAATATGGCCTTTTGTTTTTGGCTGTTGGCTATTGGCGTTTGGCAGTTGGGAGTATTGGCGTTTTGGGGTGGCTTTTGCGGTTGGCACAAAAAAGGAAGGTGATTCATAGGGTTTGTTTGAATTTCAAGGAATTAGGCTTTTTCCTGTCATTCGGCGTTTTGGCTGTTGGCCAATGGTGTAATAGAGCGTAATTTGGACTTAGGGGTGGTTTTCATTTGGTTTATGAGGTGGTTTTCATTTGGAATTTTGGGGTGGTTTTCATTTGGAATTTTGGGGGTCTGGGGCAACCCGCTTTCGCCTTTACCTGCCATAGCCTTTGCGGAGGCAGGGAGGCTACGGCGGGTAAAAAGGTTTTTGGGGTCCGCCTTCATGTGGTTAGGGTGGTTGAATAGGAATGGCGTTTTTCGTCTATGTTTTCAATTAGGGGTTGGAATTTTGGGGCTTTGGTATGGGTTACAGGCCTTTGGCGCCAGGGTATTTGGGTTGGAGGGTGAAATATTCGTCGCTGTATTCTCCGCGGAGCGGTCCGGTTCTTGCGGTTCGGTTCTTGCCGTCGGTAGTGGTGATTGATTCCCTGATCCGAAAGCTTTTGTTGGTTTCGTTGGTCGTGCCGATGAAGACCGGCAAAAAGTCGAACACCAGTACGTGTGTGGCCATTTTGGGTTTCCAGAGCGCGTGGGCGAAGGAGCGTCCGAACGGTATCGAGTTTTCCTGTAGCCACCCGATGCTTTTCCAGATGATCTTGCCGCCCAGGCTTGGGTAGCCAACCTCTAATTTCAGGCTTTCGATCTTTTCCCATTGCGGGTCACCCGGGCTCAGGTTGCAGCGTGCTTCGATTAAAAAAGGATCCATCTTGCGTATTTTTTCGAGGAATAGAAGTGTGCGTCGAATCATTGATTGAGATTTCATTTCGTTTTGATGTTACAAAGGTGCGGGTGCTGCTATCAGGTTGGCAAACACAAAAAAGCACATCACTTCCAACTTGCCAATTTGCCTCTTTTTTTAAAACCCCACCTCGGCCCTGCCAGCGCTCCCACTATCTGCATGAAACGATTTTCCCTTCTTCGTTCTCAATAGTGTTTGTCGTCCTCGCCAACAACAACTTTCAACTCGCGGGAGACACTGGTCAGGTTACTTGCCTCGGTGGTTTCCATAGGAGTGGGGGTGCATTCGTTCAACATGAAGCAGTTCTGATTATTTCCTCACAGAATGTTTTGAACTTCCTGCTAACTCCTTTTTGTTGATACAAAGGTGCAGGCATCGAGGCAGGGCCGCCAAACACAAGATTTTGCATCACTTCCAAAATTGTGTGAATGATTCGTGAATTTAAGCGATTTTTGCAGCAAAACCCTCCTACAAGCACCAAGAAGCCAGTAACCCTCCACCAACACCAAGCATGACAACAACCCGAAACCTGAAACCCGAAACCTGAAACCATGTCAAATTTTGTACGAAAGTCCTCTGGTCCGCACCCTGCAACTGCTCACTCAGGAAGAGTTTGAGACATTGCACATTTTCGTGGCTTCGCCGATTTTTAACGACGTTCGGCCCGATGAGACCCTTATGCTGTTCGAGCATCTGCGCCGCTACTACCCGGGTTTTGAAAGCCCGGAAATACACCGCGATGTGGTAGCACAGCGCTTTTTTCCCAAAGCATCCAACCCGGTCGGCTCCCTGCAGCGCACCATGACCCAATTGATGAACATCGTTCGGAAGTTCATCACCTTCCGTTATGCCATGGTTCGGGATGCCGGGGACAAAAGCAAGGGCGGTTCTTTGCATGAGATCCAGCAAAAACTGGCCCTGATGCGGTTTTACAACGAAAGGCTGCACCAACGCCCGGTTGCCACCAACGACAAAACGCCGAAAAGCGTGGAGCAGGAGAACCGCAAAGGGCGGAAGACGGAGAACTTTTTTGCCAACCTGAACAACCAGGTGCGGGCAGAGATGGACAAGCAATCGGATTTCAGCGATTTCAGCGAATACGAATTCATTGATTTCCAGTATTTCCGCTTTATGGTGGAGCAGGAAAAAAACATGTTTGAAAGCACTTCGAGCTTAAGGGAAGGCGACAAAAACCTCCTGGCCGCCACCGAACAACTCGATACTTTTTACTTGCTCATCAAGTTAGAGCAAATGAGCCAGCTCATGCACTACCAGCGCATGTCGGCATTGTACCCCATTGACTCACCGGAGTACCTGCGTTTTCAGGCCAATACCTTTCACAGCCTGCAAATTGTGCGCTTGTTGCGCCAATCAGGCTTTTTGCAAGACCCCGCCATCGCCGTCTATTGCACTTTCCTCGATTTTATCACCCAGGACGACCCCGTTGAAGCCGATCGCTTGTCGGAGGAGTTCGGACAATTGCTTGAAAAAGACGGGAATGCGTTGCCAGAAAACAGGGTGTACGGCCTGAAAATCATGCTGCGCAGCTACTGGCCTGCCCGTTACCGCACCACGAAAGACAAGCGCTTTCTGGAAAAAATATACCAAAACCAATTGTTGCAGTTAGCGCAATTGGGCGAAAACGACGCGCTTCCCACGACCCATTTTCACAGCACCCTGCTCTCTGCCCTGAAACTTGGGAAAGTGGAATGGGCGGAATCTTTTGTACAGCAATTTAAAAAACGGCTCAAAGGGCTTGATCCAGAACAGACAGAACTCCTGCTCACCATCGCAGAGGCCGCAGTGCTGTTCGGCAAGCAAGATTTTAAAGCAGCGGCCAACGCACTGCCCCATTACCTCAACTACGGCGCAGCGGATGACGTATATCTATATGCCATTGCCGCAACGCTCGACGTTCGCATCCATTTTGAGCTTACAGACCTGGACGAGGACTACGGTCAGGCCATGATGCACGCCACCAGCACCCGCATCCGCCGCGACAGCAGCTTGCCGCAGCACCGCAAGGACGAGCGCCTGCGCTTTTTTTCTTTGGCGAAAGAAATTTACAAGCTCAAAGAGCAGCAGCTATTTGAGCATAAAGCGAATATCAAACCTGGCCTGAAAAGGCTGCGGGAGCGGCTCGACACTGAGATTGTGGTGGACTGGGAATGGCTGGAGGAGAAATGGGCAGAATTGTCTGGGAAATAGCTGCTTATCCCGCACTACTGAATACGCAGAAAAAATCTGCGAAAAACACGTCCAGCAGTGTGCGCGCATCCCTCATTTCAAAAAGAAATTCCAGTGACAACGCAGGTAAATACCCGTGGCGTTCTTGGCGCGTTCCCCTAAATAAACGTAGTTTTTCAATTGATGCTGCAGCCCGAGCTCGAAAATAAAGGAACGCTTTGGGTGTTCCTTCTTGAAGGTTTCCATGGCCCAGCCAAGTGAAGCTTTTGTCACTTGGTAATCGCCCGTGAGTCTGCTGGCTCTGAGCGCAATGCCGTGCGCCCGCACTTTTCCCCTGTTTACTTTTTCAAACCGGTCGCCAAAAAAGGTGTAGCCTGCTCCGAGCATCAGGCCTGCGGTCAATTCAAATTCATCGTTTGCGCGCAACAGCTCGCCGCCCAGGTAAGGGCCAGCCTCCAATACGTGGTTGGGATTGAGGTAATAACGGACAGGCAGGCCGAAACCGTCGAGGATCGTGATACCGATGCTGATTTTTCCGCCAAAATCGTCAAAATCGCCGGTGGAGCCAAGCCCTATCGTGGGGGCAGGGGCCGCTTTTTCAGCGCGGTATTTGACGGATGTTTGGGCAAAGCAGACCAGGTTAAAAAATAGGCATGCGAATAGAAATAGTAAAGGCTTTTTCATGATGTAAGTAGTTTTAGCGACGTGAGTGATTTGAGTTTTAATTGTTGCATTCAACCAAAAAAGGCCTTTGCCCCAATCGGTGAAGCAAATATATTGGCATCCGGGAAATTCAAAATAGGTTTATTATTTTGGTAACACGACGGTGCCTACCTGCCGGGCAATCTCGTTCCGGGTTTCGTTCAGCTTCTGCTGGATTTTCATGTAGCGGATCATGCCTTCATCGTCGCCAGCCTGGGAGGCCGATTTGACGCGGTTGAGGTTTAAATCACACATTTTCATCACCTTCTGCAGCTTAAAACGCAGGAGCGCCTGCTTCATGTCGAGGTCGAAATTAAGGTCAGGCATTTTCTGGTTTTGCAGCGGGTAATTCCACATAGCTTCCCAGTTGGGGGAAAATTCCCAGGGCGTTGCGATCAGGTTGATGGCTAATTCGCAAACCTCGTTCGATTCGTGCTGGATGAAATAGTGCTGGTCGAAATCCTTGCCTTGCAGCACCATATCGTGACATTCTGTGGCGATTTTGCCATACAGCGGGTTGTCGAAATCGCCCAGAGATTCTTCGATATCAGCCAGGATGAATGCGGCCACCGTTACTTTTTCATTTTCCAATACCCGGTTGCCGTACAGGATCAACATGCGTATGATGTCGCGCTCCTGCACCGATTCAATGCCCGGACGGCGCGTTTCATGTGCTGTCAAGCCCGGCATGCCCATATCGGGTGGCATTTCTTCATCGGCCGACATGGGCGGGAATTCTGTCGGCCAATCTCCATTGGGAATAAAGGGCGGGGAATCGCTGGCGGCTTCGGGCTGGCGGGCCGCTTTTTCCTCGCGTTTTTTCAAGGTGCTGGTGATGTGCTTGTTGGCTTCTGCTACCAACACTTCTTCCGGTACTTCCATCAGGCTGGAACATTCGCGCAGGTAAACGCTGCGCTTTACCGGGTCAGGTATTTTGGCAATGCTGGCCACAATGTCTTTGATCAGGCCCGAGCGTTTGATGGGATCGTTTTTTGTTTCTTCCAGCAGCAGTTCTGTTTTGAAGAGGATAAAGTCCTTGGCATTGGCGGCCGTATATTTGTTAAATTCTTCGCCGCCAAATTCCTGCACGTAAGAATCGGGGTCGTGTCCATCGGGCAGCAGGCAAATTTTAACGTTCAGGTCTTGCTCCAATGCCAGGTCCAAACCGCGCAGCGCCGCCTTAATGCCAGCGGGGTCGCCATCGTACAGGATTTTGAGATTGTTGGTATTGCGCTTGATGAGCTGGAGCTGTCCTTCGGTAAGCGAGGTGCCGGAAGAAGCCACCACGTTTTCGATACCGGCCTGGTACAGGGAAATAACGTCCATATAGCCTTCCACCAGGATACATTCGTCGAGCTGGCGGATGGCGCGCTTGGCCTGGAATGCGCCGTATAGGGTTTTGTTTTTGACGTAAATTTCCGTTTCCGGGCTGTTGATGTACTTTGGCACCGATTTCTCTGACGACATGGTACGGCCTGCAAAGGCGGCCACTTTGCCCGACATGTTGTGGATGGCAAACATCACCCTGGCGCGGAAAAAATCGCGGTTGCCGTCCTGGCTGCACAGGCCCACTTTTTTGAGGAGCGCGATGTCGTGCCCTTTGGAGCGGGCGTGGCGGATGAGCAGGTCGCGCTCCTCGGGCGCGTACCCGAGGCCGAAGGTGCGGATGGTTTCTTCCCGCAGTCCGCGTTTTTTGAAATAGGAGAGGGCAATGGATTTGCCTTCGTCGGTTTCGAACAATTGGTGTTGGAAATGTTCCAGCCCAAAATCGTTCACGATGTAGAGCGATTCGGCAAGCTGCATTTCGGCCAATTGCTCGGGTGAGCGTTCCACTTCCTGCAGCTCGATGTTGTATTTTCGGGCAAGCCAGCGAAGGGCTTCCACATAGCTGATATTTTCGTGTTCGCGCAGGAAGGTGATGGCATCGCCGCCCTTACCGCAGCCAAAGCATTTGAAGATATTGCGGGCGGGGTTGACGTTGAAAGAGGGGGTACGCTCGCCGTGGAAAGGGCAAAGGCCGATGAGGTTCACCCCGCGCCGTTTGAGGGATACGAATTCGCCGACCACGTCTTCAATACGCGCGGCGTCCATTATGTCCTGCACTTGCTTGGGTGGAATCATCAAGGCAAAGATACACTTCCCCGAACTTTAACCTCTAGATTCCACCCGAAATGCAAGCGCGTTGTTTTTACAGGAAAAACCGGATACCTAAACCGCCACCGGGCGTGAAACGCGTGGTTTTGATAAGCTCCAGCCTGGGGGTGAACTGGCCAAAAAACTCGACACGGGAAACGACCAAGCCCAACCCAAGGTTGCCGCTGAGGCCGAGCGCCGCCACATCTCTCCGGGAATCAAACTCATGCCGCCGGACGCCGACAAAGGCGCCAGGGCCATAATAGAAATGCAGGTGCTGGCCTTGGTCCAAATGCACGTCCCACAATCCGTGTATGTTCAGGAAATAGAACCTGTCGAGGTCGTATGCTAAGAGGATGTCGGTGGTGACGCCGTGGTTCTTATACCACTGCAGGGAAAGGCCGGTTGGGTTGCCCGCCTGGAAACCGATGCCAAGGCTGGGTGAAGGGCGTTGTGCGAATGGGGAATTGATGGAAGAAAGGAACAGGACGGCAACTAAAAACCAAAGCTTCCAGGTGACGCGACGGAAATCAAAAATTGACTGTTTCATGATCGATTCGTTTTATTGATGAACAATACACCCATTCATTATTGCTAAAACGAAACAAAAAATCGCAGGATTATTGGGGTTTCCCTTGTTTTTCCAAACAGGGTTTTCCCTAGGTCGTGCATAGGATTTGCACATATCAGCGCTTAATAGACACTTTTTTATACACCGTTTCCAGGGGCAGCGAAACCCCAAGCGCGGGCAAGGGTATTTCAGCCGACAATTCGCGATAGATGGCGTGTTTCCAGCCTTTGTCCCCGTCGCGGCTGTACACCTGCACAAAAGGCTCGTACTGATCGACGATCAGGTAGTATTGCAGCGAATCGAACTGGCTGGTGTATTCGCCCAGCTTGGTTTTGCGGTCGCGCGTTTCGGACTCTTCGGAGGTGATCTCCATGAGCAGCACGGGGTCTGTGACCTCGTGGGAGTGCTTGAGGCCGGCTGTTGGCACGACCATCACGTCGGGGTAGCGGTACAGGGCATTTTCTACCACGCGCAATTTGATGGACAGGCGGAAGGTTTCATACTGGCTTTCATCCAGGTGTTGGATAAAAAACTGTTCGCAGTTTCTGCCAATTCGGTTGGCATCGATGGATTCTCCGGACATGGGCAACAGTTTCCCGTGCGCGTACTCGTGCCGGTCTTCGGAGCGCTCTTCCAGTTGGAAATAGGCCGCAACAGACACAAGCTGCTCGTCGCTTGCAACGGTAGGTGATGGGATGCTGTGGGTATTTGCCATGATGGAGATGGATGTTTTGCTTACAAAGTAAAGGTTAAAATGGGAACTTTGCAAGTGGCTTCCTAAACCATTGCTGTTTTTTCTTGTCCAATTTGTTCATGTTTCACCAACGCACTATGAAAATGCCAAACCGCCTGACACTACTCATTACTTTCCTGTTTTTCAACGCTTTAAATGCCAGCGCGCAAACCGCCACCCTGTATTTCCCGCCCAATGTGGGGAATACCTGGCAAACCCTCAGCCCGGCCAGCCAGCATTTTTGCCCGGAGCGCATCGACAGCCTTTACCATTTTTTGGAAACCCAAAACACCAAGTCTTTCATGCTGTTGAAGGACGGCAAAATTGTGCTGGAGAAGTATTTCGGAAGCTTCACCCAGGATTCTATCTGGTATTGGGCCTCAGCGGGCAAATCCCTCACGGCCTTCCTCGTCGGGCAAGCCCAGGAAGAAGGGCTGCTGGATATCCACGACAAAACCAGCGATTACCTCGGCGCTGGCTGGACCTCTGCGCCGCCTGAAAAAGAGGCACTCATCACCCTGTGGCACCAACTCAGCATGACCAGCGGCCTCGACGACACCTTTATCCCGACGCCCACGCAGCCCGATCCGAACAATTGCACCGACCCGGTTTGCCTGAATTACCTGGCGGATGCGGGTACGCGCTGGGCTTACCACACAGGCGCTTACCGTTTGTTGCAAGATGTAATAGCAGAAGCCAGCGGCAGCACCATCAACCAGTTCACCAAATCGCGCGTACTCGACCGCACGGGCATGAAAGGCCTGTGGCTCGCCGATGTTTTTTACAGCCGAACGCGGGATATGGCGCGGTTTGGGCTGCTCACTTTGGCAAAAGGGCGCTGGGGCAACGACACCTTGATGCACGACCAGGCTTATTTTAATGCCATGACCAAGCCTTCCCAGGATTTGAACAAAAGCTACGGCTACCTTTGGTGGCTCAATGGCCAGAGCAGTTTCATGGTGCCGGCTTTGCAGTTTGTTTTTCCGGGAAAACTGATTCAAAATGCCCCGAACGACATGATTGCCGCTTTGGGCAAAAACGACCAGAAAATCCATGTGGCGCCCTCCAAAGGCTGGGTGGTGGTGCGTATGGGGAATGCAGCAGAAGGCGGCGGGCCGGGTGGCGGGGCGGTGCCCATCCAATTCGACAATGCCATGTGGGGGTATCTGAATCAATTGGTGTGCAATTCCTCTCCGGTTATCGAACAACTTGCCGGCGAATTAAAAATTTCACCAAACCCTGCTGTTGACGGGTGGCAAATTGAAGCCGGTTCGCCAATTAATGATGTAGCGGTGTATGATGTAGCGGGGCGATTGTTGCGGGAGGTTTCTGGCAATAACAACTTTAAACTTTGGTTGGATGGGCAGGGTTTGCCCAGCGGGGTGTTGGTGCTGAAAGTTGCTTTACCGGGGGAAACAATAGTGGTGAGGGTAGTAAAGCATGATTGACAGGCGGTGTTTTCAGGCCAATGAATGAAAACCAATATGCAGCTGTGTCGTTGTGTCGTCGTGCCGTCGTGAGAAACAAAAAGCCAGGGTAAGAAAGCCTCAGAGGCTCGGAGAAGGCTGCAATTTATCCTTGTAAATTTGTAAGTCAAGTTTCAATTTTACAAAGATAACTTATAATATTGCGGCATGATTACCCGTGCAATTACCGAGCAATTGCTCAAGAGCCTCACTTTTTTCCCCGCAGTTGGTATTGTTGGCCCGCGGCAGGTTGGGAAAACTACCTTGGCCAAACAACTTCAGGGCTTACTGGACAAAAACTCCATTTACCTTGACCTTGAGTTGGACAGCGACCGTTTTCGTTTGTCTAGGGCAGAATGGTATTTGGAGCAGCATATCGACAAGTGCGTGATAATCGATGAAGTGCAGCGTATGCCTGAGCTTTTCCCATTGCTAAGGGCTTTGATTGACAAAAAACGGGAACCTGCGCGGTTCATTTTGCTAGGCTCTGCTTCACCCGACTTTCTTCGACACAGTTCCGAGTCGCTCGCAGGGCGCATTGCCTACTTTGAAATGACTCCTTTCAACATCGCTGAGGTGCGCGAACAGATGCCAATCAATGATCATTGGCTTCGCGGGGGATTCCCAGACGCTTGTCTGGCTCCAGATATGGAGTTGACCTGGGAGTGGCACAGACAGTTTATCCAAAGCTTTATCGAACGAGACCTGCGCATTTTGGGGATTGAGGTAAATCCTGTCTTATTCGACAGGCTGCTGCGGATGTTGGGGCACGTGCATGCCGGCCAACAAAATATCAGCGAACTGTCCAACGCCCTTGCCATTTCAACCCCAACTGTTAATCGGTACTTAGATGTGCTGGAGGGGAGCTTCTTGATCACGAGGCTGCAACCTTGGTTCGTAAATATTGGGAAACGGCTGACCAAATCTCCAAAGATTTATGTTCGTGACACAGGTCTTTTGCACTATTTGCTACATGTACAAAATTTTGACCAATTACAGGCCAATCCGCGCATCGGGGCATCTTGGGAAGGGTATGTTATTGAAGAAATCAGGCGGGCATTGGCAGGTAAGGGGCAGTTGTACTATTACCGCACACAAGGGGGCGCTGAAGTTGACTTATTGATAAAAACTGCTAGTGGGCGAACAATCTGCATTGAAATCAAATATGATGTGCGGCCTACCCCATCAAGGGGCTTTTACGAAAGCATGGACGATTTGAAGCCCGATGCAAGGTACATCATTGTACCCAAGGGCGAAGCCTGGATGTATAGCGACGACCTGAAAGTGACTGGGCTTTGGGAGTTTCTGGAGCGTGAACTATCTGGGTGACGCAGGTATAACCAAGTGTTTATTCCTTTTGCCGCTAGGCTTTGTGTATGACCAATACAGCAGTATTTTGATGTGTTGTGAGCAAGCCAATGGCCAAAAGCCAATAGTCAACGGCGCAATCACCCTTGCTCCGGCAAAAAAGACAAGTCCATATAATACAGCCCCGGCTTTGCAGGGTCGATCAGCACCCGCAGCGTTCGGCCCTGCAGGTATTCGCTGGGGTCGAACCAAATATTGTCGCTGTTGAAAGTGTACGTTTTATTGGCAGTTTTATCCAGCCATTGGGCTTTGATCACGAAAGGAGAATCTCCGCCTACTTTCAAGTTGTAGTTGCGTGCCACCCCAAGCAATTGCGCTTCCACTTCCTGTCCGTTTTCCATAAGCCACGCGCGGTCGCGTTTTTTCATGAGCTGGTAAATCAGTCCGCCATAACCAAGCCCCCCGAACACCAGGAAAAAGAAGCCCAAAAGCATGGGGGCAAACCAGCGGTCGAGACCCGACATCACCACTTTATCGGGGTCGTTTGGATCGTACCAAAGCTCTACGTGCTCGCCAATATCATACGCCGGCGGGCTGGAAAAAATATTGGAGGTATAGGTGTGCGGGCTCCCGTCTTTCAATTTGAAGGTCACCACAGGCGCTTGTGTGCGGCCATCGCTGTTAACGGCCATGTCTGCTACCAGTCCTACCGCCCGCACCCCGTTGTTGGTCATTTCCACCGCGTGCAGGAATGTGACGGCTGCGCCGATGCCAACGCCGGTGCCGATGAGGGCAAAAATGCCGAAAAAAGTAAGGAGGAAGTTGTTTTTGAACCAGGATGCCATGGGTATGTGTGGTTTGTGGGGACAATTTTAAGCAAAAAACCATACAAGGTAACTTTTCGCATCATAAACTTGTTTCCCCTGAATTCCCCTACTTTTGCGCCTTCATTTTCTTTTAACCCGTTGCCGAATTTCTTTTCACCGGCGGCGACCGTAAATGCTATAGTCAACGCATAGTGGTTGTGAATGTAGGATTTTTACAATCATTGTAAAATCAGGCATTTGTTTCACTCAAATCATTCACAATCACTTTAATCACAGTATACATGACCGAACTAGAATTGCAGCGCCGCGAATCGCTCGCCAAGCTCCGCGAAATGGGCATAGAGCCATACCCCGCCGAAATGTACGAAGTGACCGCATTCGCCGCCGACATCGTGGCCAACTACCAGGAAGAAGTGCTGGAGGATGGCGCCAAAAACCGCCTGAACTACCAGGAAGTATCCCTCGCCGGGCGCGTGATGGCCAGCCGCGAGGCAGGCAAAGCCCTGTTCATGAACCTCCAGGATTCCAGCGGGCGCATCCAATTGTACCTCCGCCGCGACGATTTTATGGAAGGCGAAGAAGCGCCTATGTTCGATACGGTCATCAAAAAACTGCTCGACCTGGGCGATTACATTGGCGTGAAAGGCTTTGCCTTCCGCACCAAAACGGGCGAAGTGAGCGTGCATGTGCAGCAGTTCAAGTTCTTAGCCAAAACCTTGCGACCGCTCCCGGTGGTGAAAAAAGACGCAGACGGCAACGTTTTCGACGCGTTTACCGACCCGGAGCAGCGCTACCGCATGCGCTATGTCGATCTCACCGTAAACCCGCAGTTCCGCGAGATATTCCTGAAAAGGTCGAAACTCATAAAAACCATGCGGAACTACCTCGACGAGCTGGGCTTGCTGGAAGTGGAAACCCCCATCCTGCAACCGATCCACGGCGGGGCAGCAGCACGGCCATTTACCACACACCACAACACGCTCGATATGCAGCTGTACCTGCGTATCGCCAACGAGCTGTACCTCAAGCGCCTCATCGTGGCGGGCTTCGACGGGGTATATGAATTCGCCAAGATGTTCCGCAACGAAGGCATGGACCGCACCCACAACCCTGAGTTCACGGCCCTGGAATTTTATGTCGCGTACAAGGACTACCACTGGATGATGGACGTGACCGAGCAAATGCTCGAACGCGTGGCCCGAGCCTTAGATGCCAACGGCGGCTCAACGGTGCAGGTGGGCGAAAACACCATCGAGTTCGCCGGCCCTTACCGCCGCCTTACCATGTACGAAGCCATCCAGCAGTACACCGGGCTGGATGTAGAGTCATCAGACGAAGCCGACTTGCGCAGTTATTGCAAAAAAGAGCATATCCCGATCGACGCTTCCATGGGGAAAGCCAAGCTGATCGACGAGATATTCGGGGAGAAGGTGGAAGCACACCTGATCCAGCCCACTTTCCTCATCGACTATCCAGTGGAAATGTCGCCGCTCACCAAGGTGCACCGCTCAAAGCCCGGGCTGGTGGAGCGCTTCGAGCTGTTCGTCAACGGCAAGGAAGTAGCCAATGCTTACTCCGAGCTGAACGACCCCATCGACCAGCGGGCCAGGTTTGAAGAACAATTAACCCTCGCTGCCCGCGGCGATGAAGAGGCCATGGCCATGGACGAGGATTTTATCCGCGCCTTAGAGTATGGGATGCCACCTACTGCCGGCATCGGGTTCGGCATCGACCGCCTGGCGATGTTGTTCACGGGGCAGAGCTCGATTCAGGAGGTTTTGTTTTTCACGCAGATGCGGCCGGAGGTAGTTGAAAAGCAAAAGCTTCCAGAAAAAAAGCCTCAGCAATGATTACTTTTTCAGGACAAGGTTTTCAAAACGAAATTGAATACTCCGTAGGCAATCGTTTGATCCGGTTGCTGAAAACTAAACAATTCGATTCATTTACCTGGTTTTCAGCATTTGCTAGTGTGGCTGGCATAAATGGTTTATCGCCATTTATTGCAGCGGCAAAAGGAACTTATACATCAATGGTCATTATCGTTGGGGTTGACCAAAAAGGTACTTCAAAAGAGGCTTTGGAAGCAATACTCGGATTAGACGTGAGTGCTTACATTTTTTATCAACCCTCTCCACATTCAATTTTCCATCCAAAAATATATTTGTTTGAAGGTCAAGAAGAATCTGAAGTAATCGTAGGCTCGTCAAACCTTACGGCCCAAGGGCTTTTTTCAAATGTGGAAGCATCCATAGTAGTAAAAATGGAGCATGGTGAACAGAATGCTCCAGACTTGATAAGTCAAATAAAGTCTTACTTCCAAGGAATTTTTGATTTGACTGACCCAAATTTAAAACCGCTAACGACAGAATTGATTGAATCGCTTTATCAATCAAAAATAATCCCCACAGAAGCAGAGCGACGAAAATTGTTGGAGCGTGATGAGGATGAAGAAGAAGAAAAGAACAATAATGACAAAATAAGCCCTTTCCCAAAACGGTCTTTTCCCAGGCCGCCAAAAGCCTTTCTTGGAATTAAAGAGGGTAAAAAACCATCGTTAGATTTTCTGCAACCTGATTTGGATTCAACACCTGGTGGCCTGGAGTGGAATACATTGGTTTGGAGCCGTTTGAGCCTGCCGGCATCCAGTGTTCAAGCATCAGGCGAAGGCACAAACCCAACAGGTGGCCTTCGGCTTGTGCAAGGTGATTTTAAAATTGATGGCAGCCCAATAGACCAAACTGCCTATTTCAGGCATATACTTTTCGGAGGGTATGATTGGGAAGTAAAACGCACAAACCCTTATGTAGAGGCCGCAGTTGTTCCCTTTGATATAACCATTGATCATAAATATATTGGCAAGTTTGACCTTGAAGTAAGGCACAAGCCAAGCGGGGAGGCCGACCAGGGAAACTATACAACTTCTATTTCTTGGGGAAAAATTGGGGAGTTAATCAGGGCTTCAAACCTTACAGGCGCAAAACTTTCCATGTATTCACCACGAGTCCATGGAGAGCCATTTCAAATTGTAATAGAAAAAAAACATTGACCCCTTGATTTTTAAAACTTTTTGTTGTACGTTTGTCGCTCAACAAATATCAAGAGAAGGCCATGAAACTAATTACCGATGCCTCATCAGAAAAGTTAAGGGGAGGGTTTTACACCCCTTCGCCGATCGCTGAATTTATGCTGCGATGGGGCATCAATGGTAGCACCGAAGCTGATATTCTTGAACCGAGCTGTGGAGACGGCGTATTTTTTGAACAATTGCAATCACTTGATCTGCCTTACAATTCAATAACCGGTATTGAACTCGACCCAGTTGAAGCCTTAAAGTCTGAAAGGATTGACCTGCCCAACAAACAAGTAATCAATGCTGATTTTCACACCTATTGCAACAATACGCTTCGCAGGTTTGACTTGGTTATTGGCAATCCTCCGTACATCCGATACCAGTTTTTTGACGAACGCCAACAAGTTGAAGCCGAAGATATTTTTATCAAAGCAGGTTTGAAATATTCCAAGCTGACAAATGCCTGGGTCTCATTTGTGGTTGGTTCTGCCCTTTTGCTCAAAGAAAGTGGGGGTAAAATTGGTTTTGTGTTGCCTGCTGAAATCTTGCAAGTATCTTTTGCCAAACAGTTGAGAATGTTCCTTGCGCATTTTTTCAACAAGGTGAACATCATATCTTTTGAAAAACTGGTGTTTCAAAATATCCAGCAAGAAGTGGTTCTGTTGCTCTGTGAGAAAGACAATTCTGATCGCCACAACATAGAGCACATTGAAATAAGGGATGCCGAAAAATTGAAAACCCTGGATGTTGAAAAATTGAAGAGCCCTCAAAAGCGCATAGATTTCAACTCTAACAAATGGACTTTCTATTTTTTGGATCAGGAGGAAATCGACTTTCTTGAAAATATCGCTAATCGCTACAACATCCAAAAACTTGGAAATTACGCAAATGTTGAAGTTGGGATAACGACTGGAGCGAATGGCTATTTTTCTGTCCCGCTCAGCGTTGTGCATGAGTTCGGTTTAGAAAAATATGCAAAGCCGTTGGTTGGCAGAAGCGTTCAGGTTAACAGTGCTATTTTTACCGATCAGGATTGGGCAAGCAATCGGGATTCAAAGGCCAAAGCACATTTATTGGTTTTCCCTGCATGGGAAAAGGTCAAAAACGATGCTGGAGCAAAGCGATATATTGAATACGGCGAACATTTGGGCATTCACAAAGGATATAAATGTGGGATTCGAAATGATTGGTTTGTAGTTCCCTCCTTGAAGATTTCGGATGCTCTTTTTATCAGGCGAAACAACCATTATCCAAGACTGATCATTAATGAAGCCCGAGCATTTACTACCGATACCATGCACCGTGTCTTTCTAAAACAAAAGACAAACCTCCAGGCTTTTTCTGCCAGTTATTACAATTCTCTTTCTTTAGCGTTCTCCGAAGTTTGTGGTAGAAGCCATGGAGGAGGTGTTTTGGAGTTGATGCCAAACGAAGCTGAAAAAATCCTGCTCCCTTATTTTCCTGACAATGACCTTCTTATCAAGGAAATTGACAAAAACTTGCGGGAGAAAATTGATATTCAAAAAATACTCCAGTTTACAGATCAGGTGATCTTGAAAGAGAACTTTGGATTGACGGATAATGAGATTTCTCTTGCAAATAGGATATGGCGCAAATTGTCTTTTAGGAGACTCAACCGAAGCAAATAATCTTTGCTTATGAAAACCAAACACCTCCTAACCCTCATTGCGGCCGTTTACCTCTTCGCTTTCCTGCATTTCGGCGTTTGGAAAAGCGCCCAATACAGCGCCGATTCCTGGGGGTACTACGTTCATTTGCCTTCCACCCTCCTATACCAGGACCTGGGTGATTATGCCAAATGCTCGGAAGCCTGGCGGGTGTACAACCCCAGGGCCAATGACCCGCGCAACAACCTTTTTACCTCTGCCTTAGAAAAAAAAGTGGTCAAATACCCCGTCGGGGTGGCCATCATGGAAGCGCCGTTCTTTGCTTTGGCCCATGTTTTTTGCCTTGTTAGCGGCAATCCTGCCGATGGTTTTTCCTGGCCTTACATGTTTTTTGTAGGTTTTTCCAGCCTCTTTTACGCGGTTTGGGGTATATGGCTGCTGCTGTTGTCCTTGAAACCGTATTTCCAGAACGAGCGCACCCGTTTGTTGGTGGGGCTTGCACTTGGCCTGGCTACCAACCTGCTGTTTTTCGCCACGCATACCGTGGGGATGTCGCACCCCTACCTGTTTTTCTTGTTTGCCTTGCTGCTGCTGGGCACCATCAGGTTTTACGAAAAGCCAAGCATGAAGGGAGCGGCCTGGGTGGGGGCTTCCGCCGGTATGATTGCCCTGGTGCGTTCGCCGGAGGTGATTTGCGTGCTGATCCCCTTGTTGTGGGGCATCAACACATGGGCCGGGTTGCAGGAGCGTTTCAGGTTTCTATTGGGGCGTTTTAGAATGGTTGCCTTGGCTGTGCTGGCTTTTTTCTTGATGCTCGCACCACAGGCAATCTATTGGAAACATGTCAGCGGGCAATGGTGGTTCAACGGCTACCAGGGAGAGCATTTTGACTGGGCGCACCCGCGTATCCTCGACGGGCTTTTCAACTACGCCAACGGCTGGCTGATTTACACCCCGGTGATGGCCTTCAGCTTGCTGGGCGTTTATTGGCTTCGGAAATACGCCACCGATGCCCGCTTGGCGATCATCTGCTTTTTGCCCCTCCATTGTTACATCACCTATTCCTGGTGGTGCTGGAACTACATCAACGGCTTCGGCTCCCGGCCAATGGTGGAGGTTTCGGCCTTGCTGGCCTTCCCGCTGGCGGCGATAATGGAGGAATATTGGCAACAAAGATGGACTAGGATGCTGGGAACGGCGCTGCTTGCCTTTTTTATCTGGCTAAACCTGTTCCAAACCTGGCAATTCAGCAAAGGCATGTTGCTGACAGAAAGCACGAACCGGGCGTATTACAAAGCTATTTTCGGCAAATCCAAACCCGACAACAATGCTGCCATTGCCTATTCGAGCAATGAAGCCCAACCGGCCTTGCTGCGCAGCGGATGGAAAAAATGGCTGCACGGCGACAACGACAGCTTGCAGCGCATTGCGGTGCTGGCAACGAACGGAATGGAAGATTCCACCAGCGCCTTGTTCACCCGTGAACTGAAAAACAGCGGCACCTTCTCCTTCCGCTGCGACGAGGAATTCAGCCCGGGCTGTTACCTGGAACTCCCAGGTTCTATACCCGTTGCCGCAGGAGACTATCTAAGGGTGGCGGTTTCATGTTTTGTCAAAGCTCAGGAGCAGACTGTCAAGCACGAAAAACTTGCCTTGCTCATCTTGCACGTGTTTGATGCCAAGGGAGACATGATCTTGTTCAAGCAGCTTGCAGCCAGCAACCGGATCGGCAACGAGAGCGGCTCGTTCAGGTTCACGGGCAAGCCGGATATGTGGGGTGAGGCTGCCTATTTTGTGCGGGTGCCGCACAGGCTGAACCCTGGCGACCGCATCAAGGTATATTTGTGGAACCCTGCCCGTCAGCGCCTGTACGTGGATGACATGGCCGTAGAGCTTTGGCGCTACCAATAATCAGACTTTCGCCAGGGCAGCGCCCAAATCTTCCATCAAGTCGCTGGCATCTTCCACGCCGATGCTCAACCGTATCAGCGAATCGGTCAAGCCCACCTTAAGCCGCTCTTCGCGCGGGATGCTGGCATGCGTCATGCTGGCAGGGTGCCCGATCAGTGACTCCACGCCGCCCAGCGATTCCGCCAGGGTGAACAAATGGGTGCTGCTCATCACCTTTGTGGCGTTTTCTAACGAATTGTTTTTCAGGTCGAACGACACCATGCCGCCGAACATCCGCATTTGCTTTTTGGCGATGTCGTGGTTGCGGTGTGCGGCAAATCCCGGCCAATAAACCTTTTCCACTTTCGGGTGGGCAGCCAGGTATTCCGCTATGGCAGCGGCATTCTCACATGCCCGTTGCACGCGCAGGTGCAAGGTCTTGATACCGCGTAAAATAAGGAAACAATCCTGCGGCCCGGGCACGGCGCCCGAGGCGTTTTGGATAAAGTGCAGGCGTTGGCCAAGCTCCAAGTCTTTGACAATCAAACATCCGTGTACTACATCGGAGTGGCCGCCAATGTATTTGGTAGCCGAGTGCAGCACAATATCAGCTCCAAGGTCGAGCGGGTTTTGCAGGTAGGGCGAGGCGAAAGTATTGTCCACACAGGTCATGATGCCGTGTTTGCGGGCAATGGTGCATACCGCTTCAATGTCCACCACATTCAGCATGGGGTTGGTGGGTGTCTCTATCCATATAAGCTTGGTATTGGGGCTGATTTCGCGCTCCAGGTTTTGGGCCTCGTACATATCCACGAAGCGGCTTTTAAGTCCCCATTGCCCCCAAATGCGGACCATCTGGCGGTAGGAGCCGCCGTACAGGTCGTTGACGGCGACAACTTCATCGCCGGCGGAAAGCAGCTTCATCACGGCATCCTGGGCGGCCAGGCCCGACCCGAAGCAAATAGCGTCTGTACCGTTTTCCAGCGCAGCGAGGTTGCGCTCCAATACGGAACGGGTAGGGTTCTGGGTGCGGGCGTACTCGAAGCCTTTGTGCTCGCCGGGTGCCGACTGGCTGTAGGTGCTGGTTTGGAAAATTGGGGTCATCACGGCGCCGGTGGAGGGGTCGGGCTCGATACCGGCATGTATTGCTTTGGTGGCAAATTTCATGTTAAACAGTGGTGCTTTAAAAATGATCGTATTTGGCAGGCGCATCTGGAGTTGGGCCGGCAAAGGTAGTTATTGACGGGAGAGTTTTGGCACAAGTGCCAGCAGTTCGATGGGCATTCGAAGCATGGTTGCTTCGGCGCCCATTTTCAATTTAAGGGGAAATCAAAAGGGGAAGATCGAGAAAAAATGGTTCCAAAAGCCGGGCTTGGTAGTGCTGCAGGGGGGTGATTTCAGGTAAAAACTGGAAAAATAAGAGGTGAAAACAATTAATATTTTAGACACAAAAAATTGATTATCAATGGTTTGTCAAAAAAAAGCGCCAAAACCTCAAAAAATCTACCGGGCGACCGGGCGCTGTTGAGTGTCCTGGGATGCCCCCCCGGTCGAGGAGACCTTTGCCTATGTCAAACGGAATAAAAAACGAAAAAAACATAGTCACATGAAAAGCTCACTCGCACTCCCGACCGCCACAAAGAACGCTGAAAATCAGTTGTCATCCAACATCACCGGCCTTGATTTGATCGGTGCTGCTATTACCGGCCTCGACCTGATTGGCGCGCGGATCACGGGCCTGGATTTGATTGGTGCGCGCATAACGGGATTGGATCTCATTGGCGCCTGAGCTTGTGACCATTCAAGTATGGTTTTGAGTTGAAGCCCCCCTCGGCTCGCTTTCAAGACTTTCTAAATATAAACAAAACATACTATGGGAAATCTTATCACTTCACACGTCCCGATTGGGAGCTTGGGCAGGGCGCCGATGTTGCGGACTGCCTTTGAGAACAAACAATTAACAAAGGGGATGCAGCGACTGAGCTGCGATGTGGTGTTCGGCTCTCCGGCCGCTGACTGCATGGGCACCGGTGTTTGCAAAATCTCTGCCCTAAGCGATATGCAGAAGCACAAACCAAAGCCCAATAATTGCCTTAGCGCGCCAGCCATCATATATCCGCTTGAGGGTGGGGATGGCATCTCGATGGTAATTGCCCGTGAAATGATGTGCGTCAAGCTTTTGCGCAGCCAATTCCGGGGCGGCATGTTCAAGCTATTGGAGCCATACCCGCTCCCAAACGATATTGTATCAGCCTTGTCCTTGAGGATCAATGAGTTGAGGCAAGGAGAGTATATAGTGGAAGAAGAGGACGGTTTTTTCAAAATCACCTTTCGATAGCTGAAAGAAGATGTTCTGACAAACTGGAGCTTGCCTGAGCTGCTGTTTAATCAAGCGCTGTCTGGGCGTCATCACCGGTTTCGGTGGCTAAGGCAGCCTCATTTGCCATCAAACATCCTTCTTTGCCAATACATCAAATTCAATAATCTAAAATTTTGTCTTCATGAGTGGAATGAACAAAAGAGGGAACCCATGCTGGGCTTTTCTCACAATCGCCTTCCTGCTACTATTTGTATGCAGCGATCGGTTGAGCGCTCAAACGCTGCAACCACATGTAAATACCAGCACGTACAACTGGAAATCGGGCCCCGATGCAACAGCCATCTTGCTCAGCCAGGTTGAAGTGCTGCACCAACAGTTGCCGGGCTTGACAGAGGGCACGCCGTTGTACGACAACACCTTGCGCCGAATAGCCTATTTCAAAGCCATCGCGGTGGAAATCAGCAAGGGCGTTTCGGTTGTCGAATCGCTCGACTTGGCCATCCCGGCAGCAGCAACCTTGGGCTTTTCAAAAGAAGCCACCTACACGCCCAAAATCACTTTGCGCGCCTTGCAGACCGAGACGCGAATCCTGCTCACCAATTGAGCTAATCCGAGCCCGACAGGAGCGATCCACGGGGGTTCACCTTGAAGCATTTTGACGAACGCAACACGTTCATCATTTACAATCAATCTTTTATCACATGAAACAGAGCAACAGCAAACTAATATTTGCCATGGCTATTGTTTGGGCATTGGTGTGCGGCAGCCTGCAAGCACAAGTAAACCTGAACATGGCAAACAATGGCGTTACCGGGGGCAGTCCATTCTCAATAGCACCGCCGGGAACATGTTTTTTTAATTTCTACGACTTTGGTGGCCCGTTAGGGAACTACAACAACGGCGCGAACGCCAGCGTGACGTTCCTGCCCGCCAATGCGGCTACGCACCGCATCCAGGTGAGCTTCAGCACCTTTTCGCTGGAGCCCAGGTTCGATGCGTTTTATATTTACAACAGCAATACGGTTGGCACAAACCAGGTGCCAGGCCCACAGGGGGCGACCCTTTCCGGCTTTCCGGCTGGCAACTGGCAGGATATCAATCCAGGCACCGTGACCGCCAATACGGGCATCGCCGCTGTGGGCACCAATGCAGCAGAGGCGCTTACCTTTCAGTTCCGTTCCGACCAGTCTATTGCCTATCCGGGGTGGACAGCCATCGTGCGCCAAACTACCAAAACGCCGTGCACTATGACAGCGCCACCCAACCTGGCTTTGTTCACGGGGCCGGGCGCCACGAACTGCGGCGTTGTATATGTGCCAACTCTGCCCGTCATTTCAGGAGGCTGCGACCCAAGTTATGAACTTAGGTACCGGATCAATGGTGGCGTACAACAGAACCTTTTTTTGGCAATCAATGCGCCAGTCGGCTTCAACATCATCACTTGGGAGCTTATCGACCCATGTGGCGGCGCTGTCATAGCATCTGTCAACCAAAATGTAAATGTGACCGATAATACCCCGCCAACAGTATCCTGCCCACCCAACCAGACCATCAACCTGGCAGGTGGCGAGTGCGGGGCGGTGTTCAGCTATGAGGTCAATTGCATGGACAACTGCCCGTTCAACGTCAATCAGACAGTAAATCTCGGGTTTGATTTCAACAACAGCCAAGCGGGCATCATGTTCGATGTGGTGAACCTAAGCAGCAACCCCTTGACGATCACGCAATTTGGCCCCTCGCTCAGCGCGGGCACCTGGCCAATGGAGGTCTATTTCACCCATACGGCAAGCACCTGGGTGGGTTCCGACCAAAACCCGAGCGCCTGGACATTGGCCGGGTCTTTCTTGGCCACTTCCACAGGCCCAGGAGCTGGCACGCCGATTCCCGGTTTTGGCATCGTATTGCCACCCGGAGCATCGCGTGGCATATACCTGACTAGCAAAACGGGAACCCCCGTGAATTACAAGAACAGTTCCGGCCAAGGAGGTGACACCAACCTGCGGGTTTCTTCCAACCCTGGCGCCGGCAAGGCGTATCCGTTTGCAACTACCTATACCGGACGGGAATACAAAGGCTTCGTCCGCTACTCAACTACTTCGAGCCAGGCGCCCTTGCAGATCAGCGGCAAGGCTTCGGGAGAGTTCCTCGACTACCACGACAGCCCATTCATCAACGTCTTCCAGTGCACAGATGTCAATGGGAACACCACCACCTGTTCGTTTACAGTGACCGTGAAGCCATACCCCAACCCGGTCACATCCTTAAAGTGCAACGACTTTATTACTATTGCATTGGACGAAGGCTGTACGGGAGTGATTGGCGCCGACGACGTGCTGGAAGGCGGCCCTTACGGCTGTTACGCCGACTATGAGGTTAGGATAGACCGGACGCTGCCGCTTGGCAACGGCCCTTGGGAGCCACCGATACTTTATGCCAGCGATGTTGGCAAAACTTACCGGGTACGGACGCGTGACAACGTGGGCAACCAGTGTTTCACAGACATTAAGGTCATTGACTCCAAGCCGCCGATACTCGACTGCTCACCGGTATCGCCCGTGACGGTGCCCTGCAATTTCCCGATAGACCCCATTGTTTCTAAAAACACAACCCTTACCCTGCGCTTTGCTGCGCAAGGGCTGACGCCCGTCACCAAGGAAGTGGTAGATTTCCAGACGCGGGAATACACCTTTAATGTATATGTGCCGCAAGGCACCATGGTGACCGACGTGGATTTCAAGACAAAAATCACGGGCGACGGGTTCAACAACAATCTCCAGATCCAGTTGGAGAACCCGTCCAGCACGAAAGTGATGGTATGGAACAAATTGGGCGGATGTGCGCCCGACCCGATTTTTGTCCGCTTTGACGATGAAGGGTCCGGTGCGTTCAACTGTGCCACTTACACCACGGGCATCAATGCCCAGGTTCCCCTTGGCTTTGGCGTGCTCAGCACTTTCGACACAGAGCCGGCATATGGCATTTGGAAAGTCAGGGTAACGGACGTTGACGGGTTTGGCGACCATTCTTTCGTCGATTTGGCGGAACTGTACCTCATGGTGACGGGCAATTTCAGCACGGGGTTACCGCATGGGCTCATACCCCTTACCCCGGCGCACGTGATACCGAACGGCCCCAACAGTTTCAACGTGCCAGTCGGCCTGGATCCTTGTGGCCCTGCAACGCTCACCTACTTCGACCAAGTGGTGCCGCAAACCTGCAGTTCGATCTACACCAAGGTCATCACCCGCCATTGGACGGCCACCGACCTGAGCGGCAACAAAGCCTCCTGCGACCAGATCATCAACCTGTTGCGGCCTACGTTCAACGACATCGTGATGCCGCCCAATTTTGACGGCATCGACCAGGGCGTGTTCGACTGCGACGACCCCTACCCAACGCCTGCATGGATACAAAGCCAGGGCTTGCAAGGCTTCCCGGAAGCATTTGGCTGCCCAGGCTTCTGCAATCTGAACGTTGGGCACAGTGACTCCAGGGTAGCGGTTTGCGACGGATCTTATGACATCGTGCGCACCTGGACGGTCATAGACCCATGCGCCCCAATGGGCTCCATGACACATCAGCAGGTGCTGCGGGTGCGCGACGACAAGGGCCCGATGTTTATCGACCCATTGGTAAATTTAGTGGAGACAACAGACCCATATACCTGCTGCGCCACCTTCAAATTCCCGGATATCATCGTCAGGGATTACAAGGACTGTTCCCGGGTCAACAATGTTTATGCCCAGGTAAAGACAATCGACCCTGTTACCGGGGCAGTGACCAACATCATAAATGTGTCGGCAGGGCTGTTCGACTTCCCTGGGAACAACCCCACTGTGTCAGACACGCTGGTTTCATTCTCCAACATGGCCTGTATCCCGATCGGCCAGTACACCGTTTGCTATATCGCAACGGACGATTGCGGCAATACGAGCTCCACATCCTTCCAGCTCACTATTGCCGATTATTCCCCGCCGCAGCCCTCTTGCGATGAAACAACCATTGTTTCCATCGGCGTGGACGACCCGACGGATTGCTACTACAACAACCCCAACAACTGTGAGTTCGCGGGCATCACCTGGGTGCGCGCCACTACCTTCGACGATGGCTCTTATGACCAATGCAGCCCGGTAAAGTTCAAGGTGCGGCGCGCCGAGCCCTACAGCGACTGCATCAACAGCCTCGACCATGGCTATTGCAGCGGAAATCCTTACGGGCTCAGCGAGTTCGATTTGGCAACCATAGAATCAGACTCGATCAAATTCTACTGCTGCGAAGTAGGCACCACCCAAACCATCATCCTGCGGGTGTACCAGCTGAATATTGACGGCACGACGTCGAGCTACCCCGATGGCACACCTATATACAATGAGTGCCAGGTGCAAGTCACCGTGCAGGACAAACTTAAGCCGGTGTGCGAGCCGCCGTTCAACGTCACGGTATCCTGCGATGCCTTCGACCCGTCTCTGTGGTCTTATGGCAAAGCAAAGGCTTACGACAACTGCTGCTTAGATGCATCAAAAGAGTACCTGGGGCAAAAAGGCCTGACACATTCGGCCAATTACAGCCAGTTCGACTCGGTTTGCAACAAAGGGACAATTGTCCGAACCTTCAGGGTGTTCGACTGCAAAGGCGCTTCGAGCCAATGCACCCAGCGCATCGTGGTCAACTACAACCAGAACTACTACATCAAATTCCCCGACGACAAGGTTATCAATGTCTGTGACGGAACGGGGCTTTATGACGAGCCCAAGTTCTTTGGGAAAGACTGTGAGCTGCTCGGTGTAACGTATGAGGATCAATTGTTTACGGTAGTCCCGGATGCCTGTTTCAAAATAGAACGCAACTGGAAGGTCATCAACTGGTGCACCTACAACCCGAACGGCCAGTGCATCGCGGTGCCAAACCCGACACCGAATTCCAATATCAGCCACAGTTCCAACTTGCCAGGACCGATCGTGTCGCCTGTGCAAACAAGCGGCGACCCCTGGAAGTCAACCATCGTCAAGGTAAACCCCACCGATGTCAGCACGACCAACTACAGTATTTTCTACGATGCCAACGCGAACTGTTACACTTACAAGCAGATCATCAAAGTGATCGATACCCAGGCGCCGAACATCCAGTGCCCTGCCAGCCCGGTGACTTTCTGCGACCTGACGACCAACAACCCGCAGTTGTGGAACGAGCAGTATTGGTACGACCCGGTGGCCAAATCGCACGACTTGTGCGAGGCGCCAACCGACCTGAGCATCGTAGCCTCAGACCTTTGTTCGGGGCCGAACCTCACGGTGCGCTACCTGCTGTTCCTCGACCTCGATGGCGACGGGACGATGGAAACCGTGGTGAACAGCACGAGCCCGCCACCCGCAGGCACGGTGAACTACAACAACTTCAACACGCCAAACTTTGGCGGCGGCACCTCGCGTATTTTTGACGAACGCCTGATACCGATCACCCAGAAGTTCAAGTTCACCCTGCAAACCACCACCACGGGCAACAACGTGACAGCGGCCGTGCGCTGGAATACCCAGACGGCGCAGAACACCTTTGCGGTGCCGGAATTGCCCTATGGCACCCACAAAATAAAGTGGATCGTAGGCGACGGCTGTGGCAACGAAGGCGTTTGCGAATACACTTTCGTGGTGAAAGACTGCAAGGCGCCAACCGTTGTCTGTATCAACGGGCTCAGTGCGAACTTGCCCGTATCGGGCTCCTTGACCATATTTGCCAGCGACTTCCTGCTGCATGCCGACGACAACTGCACGCCACAGGACTACTTAGAGTTTGGCATCCGGAAATCGGGCACAGGGGCAGGGTTCCCGGTCGATCTGGGCGGCAACCCCGTCATCAGTCAAATGTTCACCTGCGACGAACTGGGCACACAACCCGTGGAGCTTTGGGCCATCGACGCTGCCGGCAACGCCGACTTCTGCGAGACGTACCTCATCGTGCAGGACAACAGCGGGTTCTGCATTTCCGACATGGCCACCGTTTCAGGCGCCCTGAAAACAGAGTCGAACGACGGCCTTGAGGAGAGCGATGTCGAGTTGTCGGGACAGCACCAGTCGGGGCCGGCATTCAACTACTTCTCCACGACGAACAGCGCGGGAACTTACGGCTTCGTCCATTCCGTACCGGTGTTTTCCAATTATAAGGTCACGCCGACAAAAGACGACAACCCGCTCAACGGCCTCACGACTTACGACCTGGTGTTGATCAGCAAACATATCCTCGGCATTCAGCCGCTGGGCTCGCCCTACAAAATGATCGCCGCCGATGCCAATATGTCGAACTCGATCACCACGTTTGACATCGTGGAATTCCGCAAGCTCATCCTGGGCATATACCAGGAATTGCCCAACAACACCAGTTGGAGGTTTGTGGACAAATCCTATGCATTCCCCAACCCGGACAACCCGTTTGCCAGCCCGTTCCCGGAAAGCAAATCGGTAGCGGATATCCAGACAAACGCCATGGCCGACGATTTTGTGGCGGTCAAAATTGGGGATGTCAACAATACCGCCGTTGCCAACTCCTTCATGGTCAGCGAAGACCGCAGTGTCGGCGCCCTCATCTTTGACGTGGACGACCGGGAAGTGAAAGCCGGGGAAGTCATCGATGTGACATTCAAGGCCGCAGAAACAGTCGCCGGCTACCAGTTTACCTTGAACTACAATGATTTTGAACTGGTGGACATTGTTTCGAGCGACAACATGGGCGCCGACAACTTTGCCATATTCCCGGACGAAAGCACCCTGACCACCTCCTGGAACGGCGACAAGCAGGCAGCGTTCACGCTAAAACTGCGCGCCCGCCGCGCAGGCGAGCTGAGCAAGATGCTTACCCTGTCGAGCCGGATCACCAAGGCAGAGGCTTACCGGTACGTCAATGCCAACCAACAGGAAATAGAGCCCTTGTCCATCACGCTGCGCTTCAATGGCAAAAGCGGGTCGGTGCTCACCGGCGTAGGCTTCGAACTGTACCAGAACCAGCCCAACCCGTTTGTCAGCCGCACCAGCATCGGTTTCCACTTGCCCGAAGCCACAACAGCGCACCTCACCGTGTACGACCAGGCGGGCCGCTTGGTTTACTCCCAAAAAGGTGATTTCGCCAAAGGATACAACAGCTTCATGCTCGACAAGGCAATGGTGAACACCAGCGGCGTGCTGTTCTACACCGTGGAAACCAACACGGATTCGGCGACGAAGAAGATGGTGCAGGCGAAATAAGAAATAGTTGCTCTTTTCACTCACGGGCGTGGGCGCTTCGAAAAGTCGGGGCGCCCGCACCAGCCCGACGCAAGGGAAGCACAAAGATTATCCCGACTGGATATGCCCAAGAGAATGTGTTTTGCGAAAATTTCAGCGGGCAAATCATTGACAATCAATATAACACATCATAAAATCTTGCAAATCACTGGAGTCCTGGTGAAGTTTAATCCTTTAATCCGAATACGGCGGACACACTACCACGACTATTGGCATAAGACATCGTTGTAGGTATTCACTGTCTAGACACGCCGAATTTACTGGATTTAATCTCCTGAAAGGGGCGGTCAGACGAGTCGCTCGTCTGGCCGCTTGCTTTTTCCTGCCATCGGTCCGCCAACATTTGTTTGAAAAACAAAGGTAAAACGCGCCTAATATATTCGTTTTTAGTTAATTGTGGCGTATAGTTTTTGACAATTTAAAAACTATGCCCATTTTTACCACAAGTTCAATGAATAATTGGAACCGTTTTAATCGAAACACAAGACCGTCGTCATCATGTTAAGCCTTACTCCCGGCAACAGCAAACGCCTGTTGCCACCGATTATGTTCCTTGTCGTTGTAGCCTGCTCCCAAGCCCAACCCATTGCTACAATTTCAACCAATGCCCCGCTCTGCGCCGGTGCGCCAGTTCTGGCCCTATATGAAACGGGGGGGGCTGCAGTTTCCTGGAATTGGAACGGGCCTAACGGATTTGTTTCCGCCGTACAAAGCCCGGTCATACCAAACCCCACCATTGCTGCTGCAGGGCTGTACAGCGTCACCGTGAGCGATGATGCCGGGAATACGGCAACTGCCTCCATTCAGGTAGCCATTCACCAACCAAGCTCGCTCTCTTGCAACAATTCCGTTACCATTTCCATAGATGCGCTGGGGCAAGCCCTGGTGTCGCCCCAAACTGTGCTGCAAGGAAATTACGATTACAGCTTTTATTCGACAAATGTCTTTGACAATCAAGGCATTGACATTGGCGCCCTGCTCGATTGCGGCAGGGTAGGGCAAGCCCTGACCTACCGCGTGACCGATATTTGCAGCGGGAATTATTGCTGGGGAACATTGAAGGTGGAGGACAAGCTTGCGCCAACCTTAGCCTGCAAAGACATTCTTTACGCCTGCGCCATTGCCGATTACTCGCCGCAATACCTCCTGAATGAATTGGACATAGCCGAAGGCTACCCTCAAATAAGCGACAACTGTGGATATTTCAACCTGGCCTATGTCGACCAGTTCCACAACCTGCCCTGCGCCCTCCCAGCCAACGGTATTTCAATCTCCAGCGCCTGGATGCGCCGCGAGTGGTTCGCCACCGATGCCTCCGGGAACAGCGCCAACTGCGCACAGATCATTTACTTCGTCCGGAAACACCTGTCGGATTTGCACTGGCCTGCCGACACCACCATCAGTTGCGAAAAGCCGGCGGCCGACCCCGCGTTTACGGGTACACCATACATCACCGAGTATGCCCACAACTTTTCGCTGTACCCCAACAAGGCCTATTGCGAAATGAATGCCGGATATTCCGACGAGATCATCGATGTCTGTGACGGCGCCAAAAAAATACTGCGCACCTGGACGGTGGCGGAAGACTGCCCCGAGAGCGGGCAGCCGTCCTTTTTGATCCGTCAGCAAGTCATCAAAATAGTGGACAACAAAGGGCCGGTGTTCAAATGCCCCGCCCCGCTGACAGTGAGCATCGACCCGTTCACCTGTTGCAGCCCCGTCGATTTGCCCGACGTGATCGTCAAAGACACCTGTTCCCGCATCAACAGGATAGACGGCATCATCCAGACATTTGATGTGTGGACCAACGACTCCACCGCTACCTATGCCATAACCGGCGCCCTTTCCAACTTCCCCAACAACAACCTTTGGCACTCCGACTCCCTGGGGGTTTATGGCCTCAGCCCTTGCCTGCCCCAGGGCACGCACACTGTCACTTACCGCGCCATCGACGACTGTGGGAATTCCAGCACCTGCTCCTTTTCCCTGACGGTGGAAGACAAGATACCCCCGGTCGCCGCTTGTGACGCCATCACCAAAGTCGCCCTGAACGTCCACGGCTTGGCGGAAGTTTTTGCGGAAACTTTCGACGACGGCTCCTACGACCACTGCTGTGAAACAACGTTCTATGCCCGGCGTATGTACGAGAGCTGTTTCGGAAGCGACGACTTCCAGCCCACGGTCTGGTTCTGCTGCAGCGATATTGGCGATACCATCCTGGTGGTTTTCCGGGCTTACGACTGCGCCGGCAACTACAACGACTGCATGGTTAAAGTGATCGTGGAAGACAAGGTCAAGCCGCAATGCATGCCCCCTGCGAACCTGACGGCCGATTGTGCTTTCTTCGACCCTACACTGGTTTCTTATGGCTTTGCCACAGCTACCGACAACTGTTGCTTAGATACCATCATCACTTGGGCAAACCTGAACCAGTTCGACACGGTGTGCAACCGTGGCACTATTATCAGGAACTTCAAAGCGATAGACTGCGCGGGAAACATGAGCCAATGCGCCCAAAAGATTGTAATTGAATACGAACAGTACTATTACCTCAAAATGCCCGACGACAAGATCGTGAACACCTGCAACGGCACGGGCAACTACGGCGAACCGACCATCCATTTTGAGGACTGTGAGCTCATCGGGCTTTCTTATGAAGACGAAGTGTTCACCGTTGTGCCAGAAGGCTGTTACCGCATCGACCGACACTGGAAGATCATCAACTGGTGCACCTACAACCCCAATGGGGGCTGTATCGCCATCCCCAACCCAGACATCAGCCAGACACGGCCTTTCGTGCTGCCAGGCCCGATCATCTCGCCCCTGGGTACCCCGCCGCCTTGGGCGCCTACCTATACATTCATCCTCCCCAGCGACTCTGCGGCAACGAATTACAGCATTTTTTGGGATCAAAATGCCAATTGCTACACCTATAAACAGATGATCCTGGTGTTCGACACCAAAGACCCCATCATCGAAAACTGCCCCAATGTGCCGGTAAAAGTTTGTGACCTCACGGCCAACAACGCCTCCCTGTGGAACGCCGCCGCCTGGTGGGACGCCGCCACGTCCAAGCACGACCTCTGCGAAGCCCCTGCCAATTTGTCCCTCACCGCCTACGATGCCTGCACAGGCGCCAACGTCCGGTTCCGCTACCAGTTGTTCCTCGACATGGACAACAACGGCAGCATGGAAACCGTTGTCAGCAGCAACAACCCGCCGCCGCCAGGCATGGTGTACTACAACAACGCCTTCAACGCAAATTTCAACGGCGGCACGTTGCAGGAGTTTGATTCAAGGCCAGTACCTGCCAACCAGAAGTACAATTTCTCCATCCATGAAACCGTGGTGGGCAACAAGAGAACGGCTGCCCTGCAATGGAAAACCGCAGCACAATTGCCCAACCCCGGCAACCCTGCCGGCCTGCCCGGCATAATACCAGAGTTGCCACATGGCCGCCACAAGATAAAATGGCTGGTGGAAGATGGCTGCACCAACGAAAGCTTCTGCGAATATATGATCGATGTGCGGGACTGCAAGCCGCCCACCGTCGTATGCACCAACGGCCTGAGTGGCACCATCACCGCCGCTGGCATGTTGCAGCTTTGGGCCAGCGATTTCTTGCAGTACACCGACGACAACTGCACACCCAGCAACCTCTTGAAGCTCGGCATCCGCAGGTCGGGCACAGGCTCGGGCTTCCCCTTCGACGGCTCGGGCAACCCCGTGACCAGCCTCACCTTCGATTGTGCCGAAATAGGCAGCCAACCCGTGGAGCTGTGGTCGATGGACCTGGCCGGCAACGCCGATTACTGCGAGACTATTGTCGTGGTACAAGACAAAATGGGCATTTGCGGCGCCTCAGTTCAGGTTTCCGGCAAACTGACCACAGAAAAATCGAGCGGTGTTGAGGCTGCCGTGGTGGAGGTCACGGGCAGCAGCCTGTTCGCCCCGGCGTTCAGCTTCCTCCAGCAAAGCGACAGCAGCGGCAACTATTGGTTCCCCGCCATCCCGATGGCACAAAATGTCGCCCTGACTCCGACAAAAGAGGACAACCCGCTCAATGGCGTAACTACTTTCGACCTGGTTGAAATAACAAAGCATATCCTTGGGATCAAGCCCCTTGGTTCGCCCTACCAGATGATCGCCGCCGATGCCAACCGCTCAAACTCCATCACCACCTTCGATATCATCGAGCTCCGAAAGCTGATCCTGGGCGTTTACAGCAGCCTGCCCAACAACACCAGCTGGCGCTTTGTGGACAAAAGCTTCGAGTTTCCCAACCCTGCCAACCCTTTCCAAAGCAGTTTCCCGGAAAACCTGACCGCAGCCAGCCTGCAAGCCAGTCTGCAAGACGCTGATTTTGTGGCCGTGAAAGTCGGCGACATCAACAACACCGCTGTCGCAAACGCCAGTCAGGGTACAACGGACCGGTCGCGACAACAAGTTCCTGCCATGTTTTTGGCAGAAGGGTCGGGACAAGGTTATTATCAGGAAGGGGAACAGGTCAGTATAAAAATCCAGGCAATGGAGCCGCTGCTCGGGTTTCAGTTCACACTTCAGCTGCATGGCTTGGAATTGTTGGAAATCTTGCCGGGAGAGAACATGCGCAGCGATTTTTTTGCGCATTTCCCGGAAAAGAGCGCCATCACGGTGGCTTGTGACGTAGGCAATGCCGCTGCCTTTACCCTGCGCTGCAAGGTCAGGCATAGTGGCAACCTACGCCAGATGTTGTCTGTAAACAGCAGCATCACCAATGCTGAGGCGTACCCGATTGAAAACTTTGGGGAAATAAGGCCGGCCATGTTGCAATTCCCAGCGCCCGAGCAGTTCTTGCTGTACCTGCCCCAACCCAATCCGGTTTTGGACAAAGCAAGCCTCGGCTTTTATCTCCCTTTCGCCGCCGAAGCCAGCTTGAAGCTGCTGGACGGCAATGGACAGCTTTTGTTGGAAGAGAAAAAAAACTTTCCAGCGGGCGCCAATGCTTTTGAGCTCGACTTTCAAGGCAGCGCACCAAGTGGCCTTTTGTTTTACAAAATCGAATCGGCGGCAGGTACAGGGGCTGGGAAGATAATCCGGGCGCCTTAAGCTCGATAAAAAGGAATTCGGGGATTTTTAGGGGTGCTTTTCTTCAAGTTTTGTAACTTTGGCCTGCAAAACGTGTGACCTTTTTTGACGGATACCGTCAGAAACACGTTCATTAACCATTTTTACTTCACTCTAATTTTTCAAAAAAAACATGGCATTAAAAGACAAATATGCAAGCGTGCTTGCACTCGGCGAGAAACTGGGCGTTCGTGACGGCAAGGTAGAAGAAGGCGCCGACGGTGTCCTGCGCGTGTGGGGCCGCGTGAGCTTCAACTACGAGAAAGACCAACTCTGGGACGCTATCAAAGCTGCCGGCGGTTCAAACCCAAGCGATATTGCCGCCGACATCCAGGTGGACAACCCCTCTTTCTATACCAAGCACACCGTCGTGAAAGGCGAGAGCCTCAGCAAGATCGCCAAGCACTACTACGACGACATGATGAAATACAAACTGATATTCGATGCCAACCGCGACCAGCTTGACAACCCCGACGTGATCGAAGTTGGCCAGGTATTGACCATCCCGAACCTGTAAGATTTTTGCAGCCTAACCATGAATTGACGGCTGTCTCTTTCCTGAGGCAGCCGTTTTTGTTTTTGGTTTTCCTACCTTTGCCCCGCATGCCAGCCTTCGGCATCCGTTCACCTTTACATCACCTCTTATTTTTTCATGGCTGATATCGCCCAATTGAAAGAACTCGCCGCGCAAGTGCGTCGCGACATCGTGCGCATGGTGTTCAACTGCCAGAGCGGCCACCCCGGCGGCTCGCTCGGCTGTACCGAATTCTTTGTCGCGCTTTACGGCAACGTGCTGAAGCACAAGCCCAAGCCCTTCAAGATGGAAGGGAAAGGCCAGGATATGTTTTTCCTCTCCAATGGCCATATCTCGCCCGTTTGGTATTCCGTGCTGGCCCGCAACGGCTACTTCGACGTGAAAGAGCTCGCTACTTTCCGAAAAATCAACTCCCGACTGCAAGGCCACCCCGCCACCCACGAGGGCCTGCCCGGTGTCCGGGTGGCCAGCGGCTCGCTGGGGCAGGGCATCTCGGTCGCCATTGGTGCCGCGCTCGCCAAGCGCCTCGACGCCGACCAGCGCTGGGTATTCTGCCTCACCGGCGACGGCGAGCTGAACGAAGGCCAAAACTGGGAAGCAATCATGTTTGCCGCACACCACAAAGTCGATAACCTGATCGTTACCGTGGATTGGAACGGCCAACAGATTGACGGCGCTACCGACCATGTGATGAGCCTGGGCAACCTGCCCGCCAAATGGAAAGCATTCGGCTGGGATGTGCTGATCCTGGAAAAAGGCAATGACCTGGAAGCCGTCATCGCCATGCTGCGCAAAGCCAAGCGCCGCTGCGGAAAGGGGAAACCCGTGGTCGTACTGATGAAAACCGAGATGGGCCATGGGGTCGATTTTATGGCGGGCACCCACGAATGGCACGGGAAACCGCCGAACCAGGAGCAGTTCGAGCGCGCTATGGCGCAGCTACCGGAAACGGCGCTTGGGGATTTTTGACAATTCCCCCTTTTCAATCACCATCACTTCGATAAGCAATGAATATCAACGATATACAATCAACCGGAAAAAAATCCACCCGCGAAGGATTCGGCCAGGGCCTGCTCGAAGCAGGCCGCCAAAACCCCGACATCGTGGGCCTCACTGCCGACCTGCTCGGCTCCTTGCAAATGCAGCACTTCCTGAAAGAATTCCCGGAGCGCTTTTTCCAGGTCGGCATCGCAGAGGCCAACATGATGGGCATCGCGGCCGGACTGGCCACTGCCGGTAAGATACCTTTCACGGGCACATTTGCCAACTTCTCTACCGGGAGGGTGTACGACCAGATACGCCAAAGCATCGCCTATTCCCATAAGAATGTAAAAATATGCGCCTCCCACGCCGGCCTCACCCTCGGCGAAGACGGCGCCACCCACCAGATACTGGAAGACATGGGCATGATGCGCATGTTGCCCGGCATGACGGTCATCAACCCCTGCGACTACGAGCAGACGCGTGCGGCCACCTTAGCCATCGCCGAACACCACGGCCCGGTGTACCTGCGCTTCGGGCGGCCTTCCTGGCCCATGTTCACCGAAGGGAAAAAATTCAAGATCGGGAAAGCCCTGCACTTAGCCTCCGGGAAGGACGTGAGCATATTTGCCACAGGCCACTTAGTCTGGACGGCCATAGAGGCTGCCAAAGAACTGGCCGCACAAGGGATTTCCTGCGAACTGATCAACATCCACACCATCAAGCCGCTCGACGAAGAGGCCATCCTCGACTCGGTGAGCAAAACCCGCGCCGTGGTGGTCGCCGAAGAGCATCAGCGCAACGGCGGCCTGGGCGATGCCATCGCCAACCTGTTGGCGCACAAGCTCCCGGTGCCCATGGAATACGTGGGCGTGAACGACTCCTTCGGCGAAAGCGGTACTCCGGAGCAGCTGCTCGACAAGTACGGGCTGGGGAAAAAGGATGTGCTGTGGGCGGTGAAGGATGTGCTGGAGCGCAAGTAGCGCCAACTTTCAGTTGGCGTTACTTAAGTTGCAGTGCCTGCCCCGATTCGCCCCAATAGTTCAAGCCCTTCTGCAAGTGGTAAATGCGGAAAAAGCCCTGGCGTTTCATTTCTTCGGCAACTTCCATGCTCTTTTCGCCTGTTTGGCAATACACCGCGTATTCCTGGTTGCGGCCCATGGCCAACAGGCGCTTCATAAAGTCTTTTTCGTAGGCGTCCATCGAAACGGAGCGCCATACATGGCCTTTTTTGTAATCGGCTTCCGGCCTCAAATCAAGGATCGGCATGTTGGGCTTCACTTTCAGCACGGCGGCGAAGTCTTTGGCGTTGATGGAAACCAGGACGGTATCGGTAAAAGTATAGGCGTAGCCCGAATCGCCAGAAGAGTCTCTTGTGACGGCATCTTGTGGCCCGTAGTCCATCCAACTGTTGTCGTTGTTGGCGGGCTTGTTTTTGCAGGAAAAAATGGCAAGCAGCAATAAAAGTGTGAGGAAACGCATAATGTAATTTTTCCGCAAAGGTATCAACCTTGCGCCGCATATACCTCACGCCGCATGGTTTTGTGCATGCCGATCTTTGTAATCGATTGAACATCAGTTGAATCAATCATACTCAATCACAAAAATCAGGCGAATCATAGCATATGTGTGTCAAGCCAGGGTTTCAATCCTTCTTTTTGTAAATTTTGTACTGGAGCGACTCGATGGCCATGTCCCAAAGTGCCTCGTAAGGTACGATCTCGATCTCGTGGGCCTGGCTTGCTGTGCCGCTTTCCTGGGCTTGCAACTGCTTGAGGTATTTCTCCGCCTTGCGGCCAGTGGCTTCCCGGTGGAAATTGGCGATCGGTATCTGCAGTAGCATTTTGATAAAGCAGTTGCTCCTGAACGTGTCGCTGTCTTTCAGGTGCCGGCTGCAATATTTTTCGATCGCTTCGATCCGGTCAACCGATTTTTTGTAGTCTCGGTCGGCAATGGCATACAGGATCTGGATGATAAGGATGCTGATGTTCATGCCCCGCTTGTCTTTGGCGAAAAGGTTGATATCGTTGATGAACTTGGCCATCTTGAACTTTTTCGACTGCTCGCTCAACACGCTCTCTGGAATTTTCTCCACGCGGATGAGGTAGAAGATATAAGCTTGGAAAATGTTCCACATTTCCACGATCTGGGTCTTGTTGCTTTTGAAATGCGGATAGTTGGTCACCTTTTCCCACAAATGATAGGCTTCTTCATAATGGGCCGTCTTCATGGCCAGCGAGAAAAACAGCTCCTGGAGCTTGAACCAGTTGAAGGAGCCTTCTTCAAAGTAGTATTCGCAGCGGTCAATCACTTGTTGGCCCTTCTCGAACTCGCCTAATTGGAGGTAGCAGACCACCAGGTTGTAGTAGAACACTTGCAATGGAAGCCCGCTGTCGTATTCTTTTTGGTCGAAAAACGCGATGGCATCCTCGCAGAGGCGGGCTGTGTTCACATAGTCGTTCACGCTGTTGTAAATGAGCAAATGCACCATGCGGCCAAACAGGTGGAGCTTGAACGAGGGGCATTTGGCCATAAACCCCTCCAGTTCCTTGTAGTAGGCCTGGGCCTGGGCCATCACCTCGGTCTTGGTGCTCTTGCTGTTGGTATATTGCGCCATCAGCTCCGAGTAATAGAATTCTGCCTTGCTCTCCATCAGCCATATCTGCTCATATTCCTGGTATTGTACTTTGATGGCCTCATATTTGGCGATGTCTCCGTCAACGGTGCTGTACTGCAGCCGTAGCACGCGCAAGATATCAAGGGTCAGCTCCGTAAATTCAAAGGACTGGGCATGGCGCAGCAGACGCTCCAACTGGTCTATGCCGATGATCTTGGCATTCCTGATCATCAGGGTCATGGCTGCCGACCATTGTTTGTAACACGAAAAGAAAGCTTTTTGCCGCGTGGAATAGTTGGCGTCCTTGAAGTCAAGCAAAAACAAGGCATTGAGCAGGCGCTCTTTGAGCTTGTTTTTCAGGCTGGTGAGGTTTACGCCCTCGCTTGCCTTGAAAAGCGCTTTGGCGTCTTCGTCGTTTTCGATTTTCTTGTCCAGCAAGGCATTGAACAATACTTCCATCTTTGAGCCGGGCTCGATGATGGATTTCATTACTTCGTTGCTCTTTAGTTTAGTTTTGTTGATTAAACCAACGAGCTCGATGAGATCACGCATGGTGTCAATTGTTTTAGGATTTGACGGTCAAGTCCCAACTGCTCGCAATAGCAGAACCATTGGAGCACTGGTAATGTCCAAAACAATCGGATAGGATGTCCAAAAAATTAGGGAAAAGAAACAATGACGGATGAAGCGTGTAGGTGCAACGCGTCGAATTTAGAACTTTTCACCAAGGCGGATTAAGAGTTGTCCATGCTTCAAGGAAAACAAGCGGATTAAATTACGCCCAAAGGTAAAAAAACTATAATAAGTAATGCATAAAGCTTTACCACTTTACTGGTAATTATTTACCAAGGCAAAAAACATACCTAAAGTGGGAAAATGCCCCTTGACTGTCCAAATATGCTTAAATGTGACAATTGAGCTTTCTTAAACTTTTCGTATTGAGGGGCTCCTGAGGGGAAAACAGTACATTTAGGGGGGGCGAGGACGTATGCTGGTGGAAAAACCTTGGGCAGCCCTGTTTATCCAACGCAGCCCCGGAGAGGGGGGGGGCGATTTCAATATCGATTGAGCAACCATCCTTCGCCAAGGCTCCGGCGGGTAAAGCTGCAACGGGTAAAAAAAACGCGGCGCACTTTTGCGCCGCGTTCGGATTTCCCGTATATAATCTCATGAAAAGTTTCAAAATAAGGATCAATGATCAACCGCTTTCTGCCCTGTCGCTACCGTTTCTTTTCATTGATGATACAAAAGTGCAACATGTTTTACCACTCGCAAAGGACATGTTTTTACATTTGTTGAACGGTTTTTTTAGGCTATTTTGTTCTTATAAAAGAAAAAATAAACATAAATAATTGATTTTTAATTATTTGTATTTAATTTTTGAATTGTCGGATAAATAAAAAAACGTTTATTTGTTGACACTTTTAATTGAAAAAAAAGTAAAACTTTTTTTAATTTTTTTTCAATCAGCCTTTTTTGCCTTGAAAACGCCCTCTGGTTGGATGAAATTGGCGTATTCGGCCTGGCCTTTTTCATTCAACTGGAACGCTACACTGAACCCGGAAAGCCCCTTGATTTTGTACTCCGTGCCGAGAAATGGCAACAGGGTGTACTCTGGCTGTCCGGCGATCTTGACATACAGCGTAGTATTCCTGGCCTCAAAGACGCAATGATTTCCCCCCGGTCCCTCCAAGGTGTATTTCCCGGCTATTTTTTTGAGGAATCCCGGGTCGGAAAGCATAGCGGGTGCAACTTTTGAGAACACTTCATCTTCCAAGTTTGGGTCAAGGTTGACGCTCAACTGGTGGACAGCGCCATTGGGGTCGGTGTGGAAGTTGATCATCAGGGTAATACCGTGAATGGTGTCGGCTGCCTTGTACACATCGTAATGCCAATGTTCCATGGCAAGGTTGAAACTGTTGAACTTAAGGCTCAGCTGATCGCCAGCCTCCAGGATTTCAATTCGACCGTATCCGGGATGTTGATATTCGCCAATATAGTCGGCTTGCTTGTGGCTTGGCTGGGTGCCGGCAACACGGCGTGGCTCCGGTTTTTTTTCTTCCTCCTCTTTTTCTTCGTTTTTGCCCTCGTCCCCATAAACCCTGGCATACCAATCGCTTCTTTCCAGGCCCAAGACCATATCTGTGGCGTAGCGCGCCAGCACCCCAGTCACACCTGCCCCATCCTGGTTGCTCAGGATAACCAGGCCAAAATCTTTTACCGGCACCAGGTAAACCAGTGCCGAGAACCCGTCGATATTCCCGCCGTGCTCCACTACTTTCAGGCCGCGATGGCGGTATGTCATCCAGCCGAGGGCGTAGGCGGGGTCGTACAGCTCCGGGTTTTTGGCAGATTTGGAGTCGTCCATCAACATCTGTGGGCGGTGCAGGTGGGCTATCTCAGCAGCGCTGATCACTTGTTTTTCGCCAGCTTTGCCGCCGTTCAAGTTCAATTTCACCCAATGGAGCATTTCTGTCGAACTGGAATTTATGCTGCCTGCCGGCCCGACAGCATCGATGTTGCGGTAATCGAGTCGTGTGTTCTTTTTGTCTTTGGTCGCATAGCCAAGCGCGAAATCTTTTGATTTTTGCAGCTCTGTCACCGAAAAATTGCTGTTGGTCATGCCTATCGGGAGGAAAATGTTTTCCTTGGTAAACGCTTCCCAGGTTTTGCCCGACAGTTTTTCGATCAGGCAGCCTGCGGTCAGGAACATCAGGTTGTTGTATTGCCAGGTGGTGCGCAGGCTTTTGTTGGGCTTGAGGTAGCGCAGGCGCTCGAAAATCTGCTGCCGGGTGAAGGCCGCCCCGTACCACATCAAATCGTGCCGGGGCAAGCCCGAGCGGTGGCAGACCAGGTCAACGGCGTTCATTTCTCTGGTGCTGAAATCGTCGTACAGCTTGAAGTCGGGCATGTACTGCACGATGGGCTTTTCCCAGTCGAGCAGCCCGCGGTCGGCCAGGATGGATAGGCCGGCTGTGGTAAAAGCCTTGCTGCTGGAGCCGATGGCGAAGAGGGTGTTGGGCGTGACGGGCAGTTTTTTGTCGAGGTCGCGGAGGCCGAAGCCTTCATTGAGTAGGACCTTGCCCTCTAACACCATGCCGATGGCCATGCCAGGCGTGTTGCGCAGGGTGCGCAGGGAATCGGCCAAGTGGCGGAAAGCGGCAACCGCCTCGGCAAGCCTTTTTTCTTTGGCGGCTTTTTCAGCTGCGCTGGCCCGCTCCAGGTTCATGGGGAAGCTTTGGCCCGCCTGGCTGAATTTGCCCTCCAGGCGCTCCGCTTTTTCGTCGAAATTGCCGGAAAAAGAAGCGTTTGCCGGCACTTCAGGCAGCCTGAAACTCACCTTTTTGCCTTCTATGAGCAGGTCGGCCAGCACCATGTCCCTGATTTGCTGCACCGGGATGTTGAGGAAGCCTTTCCACTGCCCGGCTTCTTGCTGAAAATGGATGGAAAGCTCCAGTTTCATGCCTGGTATTTCGATGGCGCCCTGCCAGTTGCCGGTATAATCGGTTTGGGAAAATGGGGATTGCACCAACAGGAAAAGTGCGGCGCCCAGGAGGAAAAGTCTTTTCATGGCTTGAAAGTTTGTACAGCCCAAACTTCTGAAAAAACGATTGAAGGCGGGCTGCAATTCGCCGTTTATAGCAAAAAACAGGACGAATGGCGCCGAATCTGCTATTATTTACGGCGCTGCTCTGTTCATCTTCAGCACGTTCAGCAGGTATTCACCGTAGCCGCTCTTGATGTACTTGTTCCCAAGCGCCTCGAATTGGGCATCATCGATAAAGGCCATTTCCCAGGCAATTTCTTCGATACAGCCGATTTTCAGGCCCTGGCGCTCTTCGATGGCCTGCACAAATTGCCCGGCCTGCATCAAGGATTCGTGGGTGCCCGTGTCGAGCCAGGCATAGCCGCGGCCCATGGCGCGCACCTCAAGCTGACCTTTCTCCAGGTAATATTTGTTGACATCGGTGATCTCGTACTCGCCGCGCGGGCTGGGCTTCAAATTTTTAGCCACTTCCACTACCGAATTGTCGTAGAAGTATAGCCCCGGCACGGCGTAATGGCTGCGGGGCTTTGGGGGCTTCTCTTCAATGCTCAAGGCTTTGAAATTATTGTCGAACTCGACTACCCCGTACCGCTCCGGGTCGGCCACCTGATAGGCGAAAATGATGCCGCCGTATGGGTTGGCGCAGGAGCGCAGCATATCGCCCAGCCCGGCGCCGTAAAAGATGTTGTCGCCCAAGATCAGCGCACTGGCCTCCTTGCCGATAAAAGGCGCGCCTAGCACAAATGCTTGCGCCAGGCCATTGGGCTCGTATTGCGGCACATAATCGAAGCGCATGCCCAATTCCGAGCCGTCGCCCAAGAGTTGCTGGAACTTAGGCAGGTCTTGTGGTGTAGAGATGATAAGCACCTCGCGTATGCCCACGAGCATGAGCGTGCTGAGCGGGTAGTATATCATGGGCTTGTCGTACACCGGCATGAGCTGCTTGCTCACGGCGAGGGTCAAGGGGTAGAGCCGGGTGCCCAGGCCGCCCGCGAGGATGATTCCTTTCATAATTTGTTAAATGAGAATTTGGGGATTCAGAAAATCCTTGCCGTAGCTAACGCGCCAATATCAGTTCTTCCACTTCAATGATTGCGGATTGAATGTCGAGCAACCACTTATAAACCTTGTCTTCTTGCATAAATGGGCTGTTTCGTCTTCTCGACAATTGTTTTAAAGTACGGGTTTTTCAAAGCTTGTACCTCAATAAGGTCAACTTTCCTTTGAAAGAGATTGGCCAAAGCATCTCTAAAATCAAAAAAATTGTCTGCGTATTCTTCTGGCAATACATCACCAAACTTTACCACAAAGTCCAAGTCACTATCGGGGCCAAAGCGCTCGGTTAATGCAGAACCAAACAGTCCAAGCTCAAGAACTTGGTATTCTGCACAAAGTGCTTCTAGCGCGGCTGATTTATCAAAAAAAAATTGGTTTGCTGCCATGAGTTGAATACCTGTCACAAAAGTAAGGATTTTCAATGTTTATACGCGAACCGCTTCCACCTTCTTCGTTTTCCGGCTTTTCTCCGCCATAAAGCCCATCACATGGCTCTCGATGGAGGCATCGATGGTGGAAGTGAGCAGCTCGGGCTTGTGCTGCGTCACTGCCTGCAGCCAGTCGCGCACCAGTCGCCAATCGCCGCCCCCGTGCCCGTCGCCGCTGGAGTTGTCGTACACCACGCTTTTTTTCGTGCGGAAATCGGTGACGGTAAATGTTTCCATATCGCCCACGATGTCGCCCATGCTGCCCATCACGCGGGTGCGGCGGCCTTCATAAGACGTAAACGCCTCCATGGAGAAGCTGGCGGTGATGCCGCCCTCGAACTGCATGGAAGACACATAATGGTCTTCCTGGTTGTTGTCGCTGTGATAAACGCAGCGGCCGTAGTTGGTGCTGCGCAGCTTTTCGAGGATAAAATCGCCGTGCTGGGATTTGTCTTCCGGCAGGTCGAACACATAGAGCCGGCCCCGTTCCCGGTAGTAGATCTTCATGGCAGAATAGGGGCAGGTGCTTTCTACGGCGCAGCCGTCCATACAGCGGGGGGTGCTGCCGGGGGGCGCGTTTTCTTTGCGGAACCACTTGAGGCTGCCCATCGCCACGATGTCGGTGCAGGGCTTGCCGACGAGCCAGCGCAGTATGTCGAGGTCGTGGCAGCTTTTGGCCAAGATGATGGGCGTGGTGGCGTTGCGGTCGTGCCAGTTGCCCCGCACGTAGCTGTGGCTCATGTGGATATGCTCGATCGGCTCGATGTGCTGCAGGCTGATGATCTCGCCGATGGCGCCGCTGTGCATGATTTCCCGCAGTTTCACGAAATAAGGGGCGTAGCGCAGCACGTGGCATACGGCGACGATGCGGCCTGTTTTTTTGGCAAGTGCAAGGATGTCGCGGCATTCTTTTTCAGAAGGCGAGATGGGCTTTTCCAGCAACACGTCGTAGCCGGCCTTCAGCGCGGCCATGCAGGGGCCGTAGTGCAGGTTGTCGGGGGTGGTGATCAATACCGCGTCGGCAAATTTAGGTTTTTGGAACACGTGCTCCCAGGTTGTGAAGCGGTTGGCCTCCGGGATGTTGTGCTTTTTGGCATAGCGCTCATTGCGCAGGGGGATGGGCTCGGCCACGCCGACCACGTCCATCTCATCGGGGTAGCTGAGCGCGAAATTGCCATATACGTTGCCGCGGTTGCCCGCCCCGAGGGTGACGACCGTGACGGCGCGGGCGGGTTTCACGTGCAGGGGGTTCGACGACAGCTCTGGTATGAACTGCCGCACATCATCGTAGTCGTTGAACCCCGAAAGCACGGCGGCTCCGGTGGCGGCTCCAAGGGTTTTGAGCAGTTGGCGGCGAGAAATAGGCATGATAGAAATTATGCTTTGGCAGTGAACGATGCTCAAAGGTAGGAAAGAATGATTTCAAACCCAATTAAAGCATCGGCACATAAAGCTCCCCGTTCAGCACATTCCGCGACACTACTAAGCGCTGTATCTCCGAGGTGCCTTCGTAGATCTGGGTGATCTTTGCGTCGCGCATCAGGCGCTCCACATGGTATTCTTTCACAAACCCGTAGCCGCCGTGAATCTGTACGGCCTCCACGGTGTGCTTCATGGCCACCTCGGAGGCGAAAAGCTTGGCCATGGCTGCGGCCTGGTCGAAATTTTCGCCCTTGTCTTTGAGGTGGGCGGCGCGGTGCACGAGCAGGCGGGCTGCTTCGATGTCGGTAGCCATGTCGGCCAGCTTGAAGGCGATGGCCTGGTGCTTGGCGATGGGCTTGCCGAATGCGTTGCGCTCTTTGGCGTAGGCGACCGACAGCTCGTAAGCGCCGGCAGCGATGCCCAGGGCTTGCGCGGCGATGCCGATGCGGCCACCGGAGAGGGTTTTCATGGCGAACTTGAAGCCGAAGCCGTCTTCGCCCAGCCGGTTTTCCTTGGGCACTTTCACGTCGGAGTACATGACGGAAGTGGTATCGGAGGCGCGGATACCCAGTTTGTCCTCCTTGGCGCCAATAGCCACGCCCTTCCAGTCTGCCTCCACGATCAGGCAATTGATGCCGCGGTGGCCTTTTTCGGCATCGGTTTGGGCCATGACGAGGTGCAATCTGGAGGTAGCGCCGTTGGTGATCCAATTTTTGGTGCCGTTGAGCAGGTAGTGGTCGCCCATGTCAATGGCGGTGGTGCGCTGGCTGGTAGCGTCGCTGCCGGCTTCCGGCTCGGAAAGGCAGAATGAGCCGATCCATTCGCCGGTGGCGAGTTTGGGCAGATATTTCCGCTTTTGGGCCTCGGTGCCGAACTTTTCCATGCCCCAGCAGACTAAGGAGTTGTTTACCGACATGATGACGGAGCAGGAGCTGTCCACTTTGGAAATTTCTTCCATGGCCAGCACATAGGAAAGGGTGTCCATGCCGCCGCCGCCGTATTCGGGCGAGACCATCATGCCGAGGAAACCGAGTTCCCCCATCATTCTTACTTGTTCGGTCGGGTATTGGGCTTTGGAGTCGCGCTCGATGACGCCGGGCTTGAGCTCGTTTTGTGCAAAATCTCGTGCCGCTTGTTGAACGGCCAGGTGCTCTTCAGTCAGGTGAAACATATTGAATGGTGGTGGTTGTGGCGGCAAAGGTAACACGTTTGCAAAATTCTGCGGCTATTGTTTCGGCGGGCTGGGCCTTGGATTTGGCAACGCTGCTGCGTGGAAAAAAATATTTCATCCGGCATGTCACTTATTCTGCCCTTTTCAAATATACGGATGTACCGGTTGAAAAACCTTTCCATTCATTCAAAAACAAATTTTACTATGAGAAACAATCTTAAAATCTCGACCATGCTGGGCACTGCTTTATGCGTTTGCCTGTTCCCAATCCTTGGCAATGCCCAATGGAGCGGCAGCACCGTTATTTACCCCACCAACATCAACGCCAACGTTGGGATCGGAACCACTGCGCCGGCTGCCCGGCTGCACGTCAAGGGCTTGGGCGGGTTCACGGCCAAATTTGAGTCGGCCAACGCCAACAACATCCTTGGTTTTCAATACGCTGGGTCGATGAAAGGCTACTTGGGCAACCTTACCAGTGCAGACGACATGGATTTTGGCACCTACTCCGGCAACGCCAACGGAAAGGTGAACCTCGTGATCGGGAACACGCCAAAGCTGACGCTCATCCCGAATGGCGCTGTCGGCATCGGAACGCAAAGCCCGATGGCGCCGCTGCACGTGAAGAATTCCGGGGCCACACTGAACTCCTTGCTCTTGGAAACCGCCGCCGATGCCAATAAAATGGAGTTCTTCACCAAGCTCGGGAATATCGGCTACGCCACTGCCAGCACCAACGACATGGAGTTCGGCACAAGCGGTGGCAACACGCTGGGCAAGACGCACCTGTCCACCAACAACGTCCGCCGGCTCAGCATCGATGCCGCCGGCGCTGTGGGCATCGGCACCCAAACGCCTGGCGCCACTTTGCACGTAAAAGGCCCAAATACCAGCAGCACTACGCTCCGGCTCGAATCAGGCACCAGCAGCAATACGGCCGAATACCTCACCAGCACCGGCAGAAAAGGCTATACAAGTGTCAGCAGCACCGACATGGACCTTGGCACGAACAGCGGCGGCGCCACCAACCTCAACCTTGTGACCGGCGGCGTCCGGCAAATGACAATCCGGCCCAGCGGCTTTGTCGGTATTGGCACCAACAGCCCGGCCACGCAACTGCACATAAAAGGAACAGGCAGCAGCTTGCTCCGGCTGGAATCCAGCAACCCCAGCAATACCGTGGCTTTTTACACCGCTGGGCTGAATAGTGGCTATTTGGGCAACACGGGCGCCGGGAAAAACATGGAGTTCGGCACTGCTTCGACGAACACCACAGGCCAGGTGCAGCTCAGCATCGGCTCCGTTCCACAACTAACAGTCTTCCCAAACGGGAACGTGGGCATCGGCACAGCAAGTGATGCCTTCAAGCTTTCTGTGAACGGCACCATTCGCGCCAAAGAAGTACGGGTGGAATCTGCCTGGGCCGACTATGTATTTGACGAAGGCTACCAATTGCGCCCACTGAACGAAGTTGCCCAATATATCCGCGAAAACAAACACCTGCCCGATGTGACCGATGCTGCAACCATCCAGCAGGAAGGTTTGCAAGTAGCCAAACAAATGACAGAGATGATGCGAAAGGTAGAGGAACTTACCCTGTACCTCATTCAATTGGACAAGGACAACCAAGCCCTCAAGGCGCAAATTGCCCGGCTTGAGGCAGCCCAAAAAAATTGATTTTCCGGGCCGTACAACGGTTGCCGTACCCAATTTTATCCATTCAATGTCCAAATTTTTAATTTAAAGGTTATGAAAAAGAAATTCTTCATCGCATGGCTGATGCTGGCGCTCGCCCAGTTTGCCCGGGCCCAGGATACCGGATCGCCCGAATGTTATGGCCACAGCCAGGTGGATTCCACAGCCATAATAACCACCATTCTTCCGGGCATGACCACGCCCCGCACCCTGACCGTTTCTGTCGTAAACGGCAAGGCGATGATGGAAGGCGACATCGTGCTCGGGCAAATTGCCGACTTCCAACAGGCAGAAGACCGGGGTATTGTGGTGGAATCCGGTTCCAAACGCTGGCCGGATGCCATCGTGCCCTATTCCATCGCCGACGGTTTCACGTCGGATTACCTCAAAAAGCTTTTTGCCGCAATTGACTACATCAACGGGGCCACCCACGTTTTCCTGGAACCCTGGACCGGGTCGGGCGATTGTATCCGTTTTGAGCCCTCCAGCGTGTGCGAGTCCTACGTGGGTCGAAAGGGCGGCACCCAAACCATCAAATTGAACGACGGCTGCAAGGGCTTTACGGGCATCGTCCATGAAATCGGCCATGCCCTGGGCCTTTACCATGAGCAGTCGCGGGAAGACCGGGATAATTTTGTCACCATAATCTGGAGCAATATCCAGGATGGCCAAAGCCACAATTTCGAGAAAGAGAACAGCAATGCCATGGACATTGGCCCCTATGATTTCGCTTCTGTGATGCACTATTGGTCAACCGCATTTGGCATCAACGGCGCTACAACCATTGTGGCCAATGGTGGGCAGGCATTTGGCTTTGCCACTGAATACAGCCAGGGCGACGTAGAAGCCATAAACTTTCTGTACCCCAGCAATTCATGCCCCATCAACCTGAACCTTTCCGTTCAGGTACCGCTGGTTGCCCGCCCCCTGTTTTATGAAACCGACGACTACCTCGTTTCAAACGCGGCCATTATGGCCGGCAATTCGGTGATGTACGATGCCGGTATCCAAATCCGGCTCATGCCCGGCTTTGTGGCGCCAATTGGTTGCATATTTCGGGCAGTGAACGATGGCTGCGGCGGGGTGTACCGAAAAGAGCAGGCGCCTGGCAGCAACCCGGGCAAGGAATCGCAGCAAATGGTGACAGAACCTTCGGCTTCGCCCAGCACGTCTGATTTGCAGGGAATGGCCATTTCCCTGTTTCCAAATCCGACTTCTATGGGCGATAAAGCGCAAATTCGCGTCAAGTTAGCAGAACCACAAACCCTGCAAATCAAGGTATGGGCCCTGAACGGCCAGTTGATCGAACGCGCGGCCAAAGAACTTCAACAGGGCGAACACCTGTTGGAGTTGTCGTCCGCGACATTTTTGCCGGGAGTTTATCTGGTTCAAATATCCGGAAAAGAAGCTGCAAAAACGGTGAAATGGTGCGTTGAGGCGCGGTAATGCCAACATTTGAGTGAAACAAATGCTTGATTCCAAAATGATTGTAGCATTTCGTCATTAATAACCACTTTGCGTTGACTATAACAGGCCTTTTTACCACGTTCTCCGCCCTAAAAGCCCTGAAAGGGCGGCATCATTAACATGGGGCAACGCCCAATGAATAAAGCGCACCCTGAAGGGGCTTCCCGGCCTTGAAGAAAGGCAAGGAAGCCCCTTCAGGGCGCAAATACGTTCCAGCTAATTGAAATAATGACATATGTTTATGCATGAAATCCACAAATTGAATTACTTTTGATCATTCAAGCACTCCATTTGGGCCATTTAATCTTTTCATTTCAAGGTGAAACATCCTTGAAATGTTGTTTTATTATGCACAACATTGATCTCTATGATGAAGTATTTACTGTCTTTTGCCATTTTCTTTCCATTACTCCTGGGCGCACAAAACCTCTGGCACGATGTGGCAGAATCTTCTATTCACACCAGTGGTGAACGCCGCATCGTCCCGCAAACCTACAGGACGGTAACATTTGATCTTAATGCCTTGCAAGACCTGCTCGCCGCTGCCCCCCTGCGTTTCAGCCCCGAAGCAACGGGCAATACCCTGGCCATCGAACTGCCCACGCCCGATGGCCGCAGCAGCCGGTTCCTGCTCACCGAATCGCCCACGATGATGCCCGATTTGCAAGCCCAGCACCCGGATATCCGATGCTATACGGGCACCGGGATAGACGACCCGACTGCCGTACTGAAGTGCGACCTCACCCCGCATGGGTTCCACGCTCAGGTGTTGCGGAGCAAAAAAGGCGATTGGTTTATCGACCCGTACAGCTTTGGAGACCGGGATTTTTATACCGTTTATTTTAGAAAAGATTACGCGCTCCCCGCCAATAAAACCTGGGACTGCCAGGTGAAAGACAATAGCCAGGCGCCCGAAGAAATACAACCGGATCCCGATTTTCAAGGCGATTGCAAATTGCGGCAATACGCGCTGGCGATGGCTTGCACAGGCGAGTATGCGGCTTTTCACGGGGGCACCACGGCACTGGCCGCCGCAGCCATCAATACCAGCGTCAACAGGGTAAACGGCGTTTATGAAATCGACTTCGCCATTACCATGATATTGGTTTCCAACAACGACAACATTATCTACCTCGATGGCGCCACCGACCCCTATTCCAATAACAATGGGAGTGCCATGTTAGGCCAAAACCAGACGACTTGCGACAACGTGATCGGGAGCGCCAACTACGATATTGGGCACGTTTTCAGCACCGGCGGCGGCGGCGTGGCCACCCTTGCCTGTGTGTGCAACAATACCACCAAAGCAAGGGGTGTCACAGGCGGCTCCTCTCCCATCGGCGACCCTTTCGACATCGACTATGTAGCCCACGAGATAGGGCATCAATTCAACGGTTCCCACACTTTCAACGGTACTGCCGGTTCTTGTTCCGGCAACGGCTCTTCGTCGTCGGCTTATGAGCCTGGAAGTGGTTCTACTATAATGGCTTATGCGGGCATTTGTGGCGGCCAGAATGTGCAAAACAACAGCGATGCGTATTTTCATGCCCGGTCGCTGCAACAGACAGGAACCTTTGTGACGGGTAGCGGACATACCTGCGACACCGAGGTCGTTACAGGGAACACCAAGCCCGTGGCCAATGCCGGCGCCGATTACGCCATACCCAAGTCCACGCCATTCGTGCTGACGGGCACTGGCACTGATGCCGACGGCAATTCCCTCACCTATTGCTGGGAGCAGTACGACAACCAAAGCTCTACTCAGCCGCCCGTGTCCACAAGTACCGTAGGCCCCAATTTCCGGTCGTTGACCCCTACCGCCGACCCGCAGCGCTATCTGCCCAACCTGACCGATGTGATCAACAATGTTAGCCCCACCTGGGAAGTATTGTCCAGTGTGGCGCGCACATTTAACTTCCGCCTTTCCGTGCGCGACAACTACGGCGGGGCAGGCTGTACCCATGAGGATAATATGGTAGTAACAGTTGCATCCTCTGGCCCTTTCCAAGTCACCGCGCCGAACACAGCCGTTTCCTGGGCCGGCAATTCTACCCAGACCGTGACCTGGAACGTGAACGGCACCACCGGCGCCCCCGTAAGCTGCAACAACGTGGAAATCTCGCTCTCCACCGACGGTGGCTATACCTACCCCACCATTATCTTGGCCAGCACCCCAAACGACGGCAGCCAGGCCATCACGGTGCCGAACATCCCGTCCACCACCTGCCGCATCAGAATAGCGGGGATGAACAATATTTTTTACGATATATCCAACGTGAACTTCACCATTACCCTGGCGCTTCCGGTGGAACTGCTGGGCTTCGATGCCGGGCTGAAGGACAAAACTACGGCCTTGCTGAACTGGGCTACCGCCAGCGAAAAGGACAACAAGGGCTTTGAAATTCAGCAGGCGCACAAAAACAGCGCGGATATATTGGAATATGTCCCCATAGGCTTCGTGGCTGGCCAGGGCAATTCCGCCCAACGAAGCGACTATGCCTACGAAGTGCGCGAGCTCGCTCCCGGCACCCACTATTTCCGGCTGAGGCAAATTGACTTCGACGGAAAGGAAACTTATTCAGCCGTGCGCAGCCTGGAGGTGCGGCCTGTTTTCCTGGCGAAAACACGGCCCAACCCTTTCCAAAATGAACTGGAAGTACAAATTTTCCAGGAAAATGCCGCGCTGCTCGAAATCTCGCTGCTGAACCAATGGGGACAAAAAACGACGCTGCTCTCCCCGCATGAGGTGGATTCCGGGGAAACGCTTTGGCGGTTCAACCTGGCGCAATTACCAGCAGGGGTTTATTACCTGCTGGTTGACGGGGCAGTGAAAGGGGAATCGGAAAGGGTAGTGGTGCTGAAAAGGTCTTGATCACTGCGGATGCGCCATGTTGCCGCTCACTCTACCAGAATAAACCCAGCCCAGGCATAAGGGCTGTCGGGATACTTGCTGCGCATAGCCTGTTGTGCCGCTCGAAAAGCTTCGGGCAGGGCCAATTTGCGCTCCAGATAATACCGGTAAAATTCCACCATCAATTCGCCCGTAGCCTTGTCGCTGACCTGCCACAGGCTCATGATCATGTATTTTGCCCCCGCAATTTTGAATGCGCGCTGCAGGCCATAAATCCCTTCGTTGCCTTTGATCTGGCCCAATCCGGTTTCACAGGCAGAAAGGACAACAAGCGCGGTGTTCGACAGGTTTTGCTGACTGATTTCATAAGCGGTCAGGATGCCATCTTCGCCGTTTGCGGGCGGTTCATGGCTGACCCAGGCCTGGTTTGCACCCGCCAGTATCAGTCCAGCCCGGATCATCGGATCCTCTGATACCCTGAATATTAGGTCCTGGTTGTCGATGGACAAGGGTTTGTCTGTTATCTGTTCTTTAGGATCGGGGAAAAAATAGCCATGGGTTGCCAGGTGCAAAATACGGGGAGAGGGGTTTTCTCTGCCCAGGGCATGAAATGTTTCTTCTGTGGCGGCAATTCCTGTCTTTATTTGTACGCGGATACTGTTTTCTCGAAGAATCCCTGAAATGCTTTCCACCTCCAACATGGTGGCCGGCAAATATTTCCAGCTTTTTGGCCCTCCCCAAAGGCTTTCATCCGGACTGTCGGTATCCATACCCCGGTTAAGCCCTGCCTGTAGCGGATATGGCGCAGATGCGCTGGAATCGTATTGGATACCGCCAAAAAGCACGGCACTCCTGTCATCGTTCAGCAAAGGTTGCTGCCCCTGCGCCAATTGGCGGGTACTGCCCAGCACGATCAACAGATGTTTGTCGGAAAAAGTGCTTCGGTCATTTGTCGGGATAGCCCCCAGGTTGAGGCGATAAAGCAGGCCTGAAGGCGCACAAAACACCTTGTTCGCGCCTTCCAGCAAGGGTTCCAAAGGCCTCCAAACCAGGCCGTAAATGGTTTGCCCCGTGGAAGATTTATAAAATTCGTCGATGCGCTCCATGTCGTTGCTTTGGGGCAGCAGTTTGGATAGTTGTTTGGCTTCGAACAAGGGTACCATTTTAGGCGCTGTATCGCCGTACCTGAGCGCCAGTGCGGCATAAAGGATGCTGTCCGTAGGGTTGGGATTGTAATAATTGAAATGAATAAATTCGATGGCCACTTCGCCGGGCTGCAAGGCCTCCTGCACTTCTTGCCACCGCGTTTTCCGAATGGCCTCCCCAAAACCCGCCACCCTTCGCGCCAGTTCCTTTTCAACCGAGTTGGCCAGAGATTCCAGGTCTTCCGTATGTTGTTGTTGCGCCTTTGGCCGGGCATATTCTTTGGCCAGCCGCCGCCGGTAAGCGCGCAACAGTTCGTTTAAGGAGGCAGCGCTCGAGTCGGCAGCAGCTATCTTCTCGATATACGCATTGATGTTGAGTTGCAGGCCTTTGTAGAATAAAGCATTGTCGTAGCAACTGTTCGACAAAATAGTATCCGCCTTGCTGACTTGCCAGGAAAAAGCGTAAAAGCACTCAAGATCTTTTTTGTACAGTTGAATGTAAGCGTCAAGCTCTGTACCCGATAAAAACTTCGAGGCATTTGCAAGCAGATCGTTGGTAGCGGCATTAGCATCAAGATAAAGCGGCCGGGCAGATTCCAGACGGCCCATTTGGATGTACAATGCCGCCAGGTTGTTCATACTGGCCAGATAATCGGGATGCCGCCGCCCCAGAATTTTTTCACGGACGGCTTTCGCCTCCAGAAGGCAGGATTCTGCCTGTGGGTAGCGCCGGGTTCGTTTGTACAATTGGCCAAGATTGTTCAGCGCTTCGGCATATTGGAGGTTATCCGTGCCGTAAACCCTGCCCCAATTTTTTTTGGCTTCCAGAAAAAACGGTTCGGCTTTTTCGTATTGGTTCATCTCGCAATACAACAAACCGAGGTTGTTCAAACTTCCGGCATACAAGGGATGGTCTTTTCCGAGTTCCATTTCGCGAATAGCTTTGGCATTTTGGTAAAGCGGTTCAGCGGCTTGGAATCGCCCGAGGTTGTAGTATAGGGCCGCCAGGTTGTTCAAGCTGGCCGCATAGTCCAACGGCGATTGCTGACTGGCATGCTCCCGGAGGTTTTTCACCTCAATCAGGATATTTTCAGCGGCCTCGAAGCGTCCCATCAGACAATAAAGCACGCCCAAATTGTTCGACACCTTGGCATAATCGGGCGATTCGATGCCCAAAACCCTTTTTTGGATTGCCCTGGCTTCAAGGTAGTAGTTTTCAGCCGCATCGTATTTGCCCAGCTCTTTGTTCAACACCCCAAGGTTGTTGATGTACCGGGCAAATTCCTTGTTTTCCCTGCCTTGCGCTTTCTCCCGATAGATGACGGCTTCAATGTAACAGCGGTTTGCTTTCATATAATCGCCAGACATGAAATAAGCCCGGCCTTTGTTAAACTGGCAAGCAGCGTAGGCAACACTTTCCTTGCCAAAAGCGGTCAATATCACGGTTTCCAGCGTATCCAACAGGGCAAGCGCTTCCTCAAACCGCTGTTCGTCCGCTAATTTCCTGGAAATACCAACCAAACTGTCTACCTGCCGATTTGTGGGCAAATTTGCTACCTGGCCAAAAGAAACAGCCGAATAAACCAAAAACAAAAAACCAGATAAATACCGCATAATCAATAGAATATTTGAGTCATGGTTGCGGCGGCCGATATTCGGATTATTATCAAATTATCACATTAATTCTCCCTACCCATAGCGTCCGATACCCTTCTGCTACAGATGTGCCGCGCTGCTGCCCAACGAGCAGGTAATAAAGCCCGGGTTTGAGGCTTAGCTGCTGGTTGAAATCTACCCTGTATTTCCCTTCACCGTCTGGTTGCAGCGGAAAGGGGAAATCGGCACGCGGCAGTTTCTTTTCCCAAGCTTCAGGTCGATTGGAATACACGAAAAGCCGCAGGGATTGGGTGTCGATCAGGGTATCGAGGTTCCACAGGCCGCGAAATGCCAGGCTGAAATTGCCTGATTTCGACTTTACGGTGCTGTCCTGGGCAGGGCTGCTCAGTTCAAGTTCCCCGGCGCCCCTGATATGGCCGATGCGCAGTTCCAGGGCAGGGTTTGGCTTGAAGTCAGCAGGGTTCATCCTGGCAATTGGGCGCCTGGCTTTGGTTTCTTCAGGCGATGCCGGCCGTTCAATGGGCGCTGCTGGTTCCTGTATCGGGGTCTTCTGTTCAATTGCTGCAGATTGGTCTTGTGGCAGCTTTGATGAAGGCTGCATCCACCACCAGGCAGCGATAATGAGGGTAATAGAGGCAGCAACGGCAAGGTATGGGCGCAATAGTTGGAAGCGCAAAGTTTTTCTGCTGCCCGTTTCAGCTATCTCATCGGACACTTCTGACCACATATCGTTCAAGGCCCTGCGCAAGCGCAATTCGGAAGGGTTGCCAAGGTGTTTTTGCAGTCGGCGCTGGAGCTCCAATTGCGCGCGCAAATCGGCATCGGTTTCGAGGCGTTGCTCAAAAGCCTGCAGCGCAGATCCGGACAAGTCGCCGTCCAGATACTGTTCAATCAGTTCGTTTAGCTGTTGCGTCGTCATCAGGCAATATTCTTTAAGCCGTTTATCGGATCAACTCCTGGTATTCCGGGGCGTTTTGGATCAATTCGATCAGGCGGTTTTTACACTGGCTTTTTCGCCGTTTGGCATACCCCTCACTGCCATATCCCATCTTTTGCGCGATGGTTTCCATCGATAATTTTTGAAAAAAATATTCCAGCACCTGCTGGCAATCGGCGCCCAATTGTTGAAAAGCATTCCAGAACAAGTTGCCCTGTTCTACATGCAACAAGTCGTCGGCCAGCAGATCGCTGTCTGGTATATATTTGGCATCCTCTGATAAGGTGACCTCTGCGGTGGCAGCTTTTTTTGTGCGCATATTGAGCCACAGGTGGCGGCAAATGCCAAAAAAGTAGGTGCTGAACTTGCTGGTGAGTTGAAAATCAGGTTGTTGTGCTTTTTGGAAAACAAGCAGCACGGCATCCTGAAAAACATCTTTGATGTCGGATTCAGCACCGCCATAATCGCGAACCAAGCGAAGCAGGAAGGGGTATTGCTGATGGTACAAGTGCCGCAAAACGGCGCCGTCGCCTTCAAGTATGCCTGCTATATAGTTCGGTTGCTCCATAATAGGAAGGAAAATGAATAGCGTGCCCGAATACCGGTTTCAAAGGTACTTCTTTGAGCCCGGTATTCGCTATTTTCCTAACCTGTAAAAGTGAGCAGTGTTTTTGCTTGACAACTTGTCAAACAAGGCTTACCTTTGTTCAAAAAATATGCGCACCTACACTGTTGGAGAATTCAAAAGCAACTTTTCAGACATCCTGGAAATGGTACGCTCCGGGGAGAATATTGCTATTGCCTATGGTAAAAAGAAGGAAATAGTAGCCTATTTGGTGCCGCGCTCCTCACGAGCTGGCAAAAAGCGCCCTGTTGGGTTGTTGGACGGAAAAGCAACGGTTACATTTTCCGATGATTTCAAGATAACGGAAGAGGAGTTTCTTGGCCTATGAATTATTTACTGGACACCCATACCTTGATCTGGGCCATTGCCGACTCGAAAAAGCTTTCCAAAAGAGCCAAAGAACTGATTGAAGACTCTTCTTGCCATATCTTGGTCAGCGCCATCTCATTTTGGGAAATCTCGCTCAAACATTCCATCGGTAAGCTGCAATTGGGCAGCATCAGCCCTGAGGATTTTCCCATTCTTTGCCAAAAAATGGACTTTGAAGTGCTTTCAATCGATCCAGATACCTGCTCGACTTACCATTTCCTGGAAGCAAAGTACCATAAGGATCCATTTGACCGAATGTTGCTCTGGCTTGCAAAAAGTCAAAATTTCAGTATTATTAGCAAAGACGAAAACCTCAAATTGTATGCCTCTGAAGGGCTTTCCATTGTTTGGTGAGTAGTGTGGCCCCTCACTTCACCACATGTTCCTCTGCTGCCTGCAACACGATCTTCTCATCTGGCCCGGGCTGGTGCACATAAGCTACCACGCTGCAATGCTTCGCATCCCATTCCGCAGGGAGGCGGTAGCTGAAGTTCTTGCTGATCAGGGCGCCCGCTGTCAGCGGTTCAGGGATATCGTTGCCGGTGGGCTGTGTGACGACATCGCGCAGCACATGCCGGTGCACATAGTCCTTGATAAGCGTACCATTGTCATTTTGCAGGTCGATGATGCTGTCCTGGGTGATGACCACCGTGAGCCGGTTGTTCCCAGCGATTGTATTTTCAGGGGCGATGTTAACGAGTATGTCCAGGTCGCGGGTGGCGGCATTGTATGTGCTTTTCACAAAAAGGCCCAGGCCGTAATCTTTCGTAAATTCGGAAGCCACGAGGCCAGACCAGCTAGAACTGGGCACCACAAAACGCGACAAGGTGAAGGTGGGCGACAAATACCGGGCAATGGATGCACAAGGCACCCCGATAAATGGCCCTATAAAATCGGCCATCAGTTTGCCATTTGTGGTGCGGAAATCATATTTGCTGCCATCGGGGCCGGTGTAAGGGTCGGAAAAACTTGGCGCAGCATGGATGGACACGACGATCAGGTTGTCTTTGCCATAAGTGTTCTGCAGGGTGTTCAGCACCCTCGCGCCGCCCGGGCATGCGGTGCATTTGACCCCCGTCATCTCCTCAATCAACACCTTCCGCTTGCCGACAGAAAGCTCGGGGATGCTGAGTTCTTTTTCTTTGCAGCCCAAAAACGCGAGCGCTGCGATGCCTAGGAATGGGAGAATTCGTTTCATAATAGTATAAATTTTGCGGCATTAAGGCCTGTTCTTAAAACGAAGAATTAATTTGCAATTTCACGCCAGAAAACGCCGGTTCATAACGGCAAATACCACCGGCGCAGTTGATGCCTTCCACCTGTTTCACCCACGACAAGCCAATGCGGTTGGCTTTGTGGGTGTACGCGAGCTGAACCGTTGGGAAGTGCAGCTCATCGTATTTCAACTTCTCTTGCGAAAGCCCTTCGGTATCTTGGTGTTTCAATTTGTACATGTCCGATACGGTGATCAGCCAATGCGGCGCAAGGCCAAGCTCCACGACGGCGTTTATCCAGGACCCGAATTCGTCTTCCGTATTGAGGTACTGGGCTTCGATGCGCAGGGATTTGCGGGAGCTGAATTTGTACAGGTACTCCGCAAAGGGCGTGATGGCATTCACATAGCTGTCCTTCCCCTGATACACAAAGATATTGTATTTTAGCAATTGAACGCCGCCAATAAATTGCCATTTGCGCTTTTGTTTCCAGATGAACTCGGGTGTCAATTCCCGGTAAAGCTCTGTGCCGTCGGGGAACTGTATGTCGGAAAAATTCAAGCCCAGCGACAGCTTTTTGTTCACTTTGTAATTTACGTCAATCTGTATGGCCTGCTCGTCAATCTCCTGCGTGGCGGGCGCAAAGCGCGTGGTGAGGCGGTAGGTGTTCTGCTTGGCCATGGGTGGCAGGAAGTTGATGGGGCCTTGCACACCGATGTTGAAAGGGGTTTGGCGGAAGGAAAAATTGTTGGTGCGCTTGAGTTCGAGCGTGACGCCAAGGCCTTTTTGGGAATAAGCAATGCTGCTGTACACCGAGTAGCCTTTGCGGTTTTCGATTTTGCCCTGGTCGCCCCTGGCCGTAAAAACATTGGGGTCGTTGATGACGTCGTACGACTTTACGGCGCCTTCTACGTACCAGATAAAATTGCCCGCCGTCAGGGTGTTGTACAGGGTGCCTGCATACGTGTTGTACTGCGCGCCGGTGCTGTCTTGCGGGGTGTAAGTGGAAATGGTATTCACGATTTGGTCAACGGTACCGGCGCTGTAGGTGCGGCCAATGACGCCGATGCCGGGGGCCAGGGTGAAATTCGATGTGGAATCAGGCTTAATGAAGCCTTCGAGGCTTGCCCCGCGGATGACGGTGTTGTACAAGTCGAATTGTTGCTTCTGGCGTCCGGTAAAGCCTTTGATTTTCCAGTTATCGTTGAGGTGGTACCCTACTTTGATGCCAAAGAGCGCGTTGTCGATCATCAGGGCGCGTTCTTCGTAGGCGCGGTAGATAATGCCTGCGCCAATCTGGTCGTAGATATAGCCGCCTTCCAGTTCGAGCTTGCCCACGTTTTTGTGCACAAACCAGCGGCCAATGCCCTGGTCGGTGTAGGAGTTGGTGGGGTTGAGCAGGTTGGAGTTGTTGAACAAGTCGAAGCGCAGGCCCATGTCGAAGCCCCAATTGGAATAATTAAGGTTGAGCCAGCTTTCCGCGCCGAATTTCTGGTAGTCGTACTGCGGGATTCCCGAACCCACCCGCTTTTCGTCGGCGATAAAAAAGTTGCCGTTCGACTGCAGGCCGCCGCTGATGCGGCTCTGGTCTTGGGCCGTGGCCAGGCCCGCGCACAGCGAGAGTATGTGAAGGAGTAAAATTCTTTTCATGCAGAATGGTGAATGTGATAATTTGAATAATTTGATAATGTGATAATTATTCAAAAATGCTTGTCTTGGGTTAGGGTAGGCAAAGGTAGAGTGCGGTTGCTTGTTCTTGCGCATTTGTGCGGCGGAAATAGTCGTGCATGGGCAAAAGGTGCTTTGCGCCGTTGGCCGTTGGCTTATAGCCATTGGCTTGTGCAAAATGACCTTATTAGGCAGCTACTCAGCCTCAAGTTGCCGCGAGGCTTAATACTTGAATCTACATCAAGTCCTTAGCGGCATGGAATATTCCATCCCCATTTCCCCCAAAAACCACAAGCGCCACCCCGGAACCCCAGGATGGCGCTTGACATTCACATCAGCCAGAAAAAACTATTTTTTCCCGAACAGCCCGCCAAGCAGGCCGCCGAGCAAGCCGCCGCCACCTTGTGGTTGCGTCTGCGCTTGCGGCTGGCCGCCGCCGAGCACCTGGCCCAGCACCGAGCCGATCAAATCGCCCATGCCGGGCTGTTGCTGGGCGCTTTGGGCAGAGCCCATCAGCACGCCGGCGAGGCCGCCGAGGTCGAGGCCGCCCGTCTTTTTTGTTTTGCCGAGCACGCTCATCACGATTGGCGCAAGAATGGGCATGAGCTTCATCACCTGGCTGGCGCTCAGGCCAGAGGACTGGCCGATTTGCGCAGCGGCGGTTTCCTGCTTCTCGCCCAGGATATGGCCGAGAATACCCATGCCATTGGTCGCGCCAGATGCCTGGGCGTTACCTCCTTGCATCATGCCGCCCAACATGCCGAGCACGTCGTCGAGTATGCTGCCGTCGTGGTCGCGGTCGAGCGCGGCGCTGAGGGCAGAAAGGCCTCCTTCATTGGATGCGTTGTTGGCCAAGCCTCCGATCAACGTGGCGAAGATGCCGTTTGTGGCCTGGGCCGTCTGTTCGGGCGCGGCGCCGATGTGGTCGCTGAGCTGGCCGATCATGTCGTCGGAAACTTGGTTCTGAAGGATGTCCATCAAATTCATAATCAATAGGTTGTTTTTTTTTGTAAGAAATGATTTTTTTTCAAGATTGTGCCCGATTTCGCCGGCCACGAAGTTTAGACGCAAAACTATGAAAAAGTAGCAGGTTCCCGGCAGGCTTCCGCGCAAAAGCGGCATAATATTGGTCCATGGGGGAAATTATTTTTCCATATCCCGTTTAATTTTGAGAAAAGCCGCAATTTTGGCCTGCACTTCCAACAAATCTCATGCGCCGGCGTTCACCCTGCGTACCGATGCCCGATAGAAGCAACATGGATTACCGCGCTGCCAAACAATTCATCCTGTCCAAACTCCGCGCCGAGCTGTCAGACCAGCTCGGATACCACGGCATCCACCATACCTTAGACGTGCTCAAGATGGCGACGGAAATCTGCGCGAGCGAAGGGGTTAAGGGGCACGACCTGAAATTAGTGAAAACGGCGGCCCTCTTCCACGATGCCGGCTTTGTGAAGAACAAGCACGCCGGTCACGAAGCGGAGGGCTGCATCATGGTACGCGACATTTTGCCCAATTTCGGGTACGGCAAAAGCGACATCGAAACCATCTGCGGCATGATCATGGCCACCAAGATACCCCAATCGCCCAAAAACCTGCTCGAAGAGATACTCTGCGACGCCGACCTCGACTACTTAGGCCGCCAGGATTTTTTCAAGATCGGCAATTCCCTGTTCCAGGAACTCCAGGCATACCATATCCTCCACGACGAGCAGTCCTGGAACCGCCTCCAGGTGGGCTTCCTCAGCGCCCACAAGTTCCATACCCGCACCAACCAAAAACTGCGGGAGCCGGTAAAGCTGCGGTATTTGAAAGATTTGAAAGCGCTTGTGGATACTTATTAGGGTTTCGGGTTTCAGGTTTCTGGTTTGCGGCATCTTTTGATAATTTGGAACAGCGTTTCAAAGCCACAACCAATGCCGTAAACCTGAAACCTGAAACCTGAAACCCAATTCAATGATGCATTCCCGTTTTTTTCGCGATGCCTTGTTTGCCTGGGCCGCCGCCAACCCGCGGCCCATGCCCTGGAAAGGGGAAAAGGATCCGTACAAAGTTTGGCTGTCCGAAATTATTCTGCAACAGACCAGGGTGGAGCAAGGCTGGCCCTATTTCGAAAGGTTTGTGGCGGCATACCCCACGGTGCAGGCACTTGCCGCAGCGCCGGAAGACGGGGTGCTGAAGCTTTGGGAGGGGCTGGGCTACTACACCCGCGCGCGCAACCTGCACGCGGCAGCCAAATACATCGCTCACGACCTGGGCGGCGTTTTCCCCGCCACCTACGAAGGCATACGGGCCTTGAAGGGCGTGGGCGACTACACGGCGGCGGCCATTGCCTCCTTTGCCTACAACCTGCCGCACGCCGTGCTCGATGGCAATGTTTACCGCGTTCTGTCGCGCTTTTTTGCCATCGAAACGCCGACGGATTTGCCGGAGGCCAAAAAACAGTTCGCGGCGCTGGCCGAAAGCCTGCTCGACAAACAGCGGCCAGGCGACTTCAACCAGGCCATGATGGATTTCGGGGCATTGTGCTGTACGCCCGCCCAGCCCGGCTGCAGCAACTGTCCTTTGAGCCCCGAGTGCCGGGCTTTTCGGGAAGGCAGGGTAGGGGAGCTCCCAATTCGGGTTAAAAAACTGGAAAAAAAAGCGCGGTATTTCCTTTATGTGGTGCCCAGACAGGGGGCCGACACCTATTTGCGGAAAAGAGCCGGGCGCGATATCTGGCGGGGGCTTTATGAATTTCCCATGCTGGAAGTGGAAAGTGCCGCAGCAATGGAGCCAGCATCCCTTTTGCAGCGTTTTTACCCCGATGGCCTGCCCAAGGGTGTGGTTTTCGGAAAAAGTTCTCCACATTTCAGGCAGATACTCACCCATCAATTGGTGTCGGCCGCATTTATCGAATTACATTTGCCTTTGGAAACGAAGCCCGAATTTTTCGACAACGAACTGTTCGAAAGCAGTTTCAAAACAGCCTATAACGCCGTGAAAAAAAAATTTGCCTTTCCGCGTCTGGTATTGCGTTTTTTGGAAAAAAATGTTTAACTTTACATTGCTTTCTTTAAAAACCGGGAAGCGAACGCATCAATTTTTTTTCACGTTTCAAAACTTTACATTACCATGATTAACAAAGTAACCCTTATCGGCAACCTGGGCGGAGACCCGGAGGTGCGCCACCTGGAAAGCGGGACGGCTGTCGGCCGGTTCTCGCTTGCCACCAATGAGAACTACAAAGACAAAGACGGCAACTGGCAAAAACAGACCGAATGGCACAACGTGGTCGTTTGGCGCGACTTGGCCGAACGGGCCTCAACCCAGCTCAAAAAAGGCACGTTTGTCTATGTAGAAGGCAAGATCTCCTACCGCAAGTACACGGACAAAGATGGCCAGGAGCGCAACATCACCGACATCGTGGCCAACACTTTCCGCATCTTAGAGAAGCTTGAAGGCTCTGGCGACAGCAGATTCCCAACAGTGGACCTGGCTGCAAACGGCTCCAGCACCCGCAACAGCGAGCCCATGCCCGTAGGCGCCGACACGCCCCCGCCCGCGGCTGAAGGCGACGACCTGCCCTTCTAAAACATGACGAAGCCGTCGCCGGGGGCATCAGCCCTGTGCGACGGCTTCTTTTTTGCGCTTTTTATAATGTCCCTATTCCTCCTCGGATTATTCCTTTTCTTGCTCGTGTCGCTTTCAGAACAAGCCCTGGTGCGGCTTTCCGGCCACGACCTGGAGGCGTTGCGCGGGGTGGAGGAGCCTGCCGCCAAGCGGGCGGTGCGCATGGCCGAAACCCTGCGCTCGAGCTTGGCCGCCCTGCTGCTTGCACGGGTATTGCTGGCCTTGATGCTCGCCGTTGGCACCGTCCACTGGCTTTTGGGGAACGCGACGGTCAAAACCTCGCAGTTCCAGTTTTCGGAAAATCACCAGGTTTCGGGCTGGGTAGTTTGGGGGCTGGTGGCTGCGCTGCTCAGCGCGACCATCGCGGCCATCCTCTGGGGCCTGCAAAAGGTCGATTTCCTGAAAGGCAAGAGCGGCCGCATCACGTTCCTGCTGCAAAGGCTGGGGCTTTTCATTGCCTTTTGGAAAGCACTCTTCGGCCCGTTTATCCACAAAGAAAAAAAGGCGGAAAAAGAACGCGGCATTCCCGGCATTCCCAATGAGCCAGATATGCTCCCCGCCGGCGCCAGCGAAAAACGGGAAATGGAACTGCTCAAGAGCATCGTGCAATTCGGCGACGTCACCGTGAAACAAGTGATGCAGCCCCGCTCCAAAGTGGTTGCCGTCGATTTCAAGACAAGCTTCCCGGAACTGCTGCAAACCGTGCGCGAGGCCGAGTTTTCCCGCTTGCCGGTCATCGACGACGACCTCGACAACGTGGTGGGCATCCTGTACGTGAAAGACCTGGTGTCGCACCTCAACAAGCCCGCCGACTTCGAGTGGCAGACCCTCATCCGCACCAACCACCTGCTGATACCGGAGAGCAAGCGCTGCAGCGAGCTGCTGCGGGAGTTCAAGCAGGAAAAGATGCACATGGCCATCGTGGTTGACGAATACGGCGGTACAGCCGGCATCGTCACCTTAGAAGACATACTCGAAGAGGTGATCGGCGACATCCGCGACGAGTTCGACGAGGACAGCGATGTCCGCTATCGGAAAATAGATGCCCATACCTACCTTTTCGAAGGCCAGGCCCTGCTCAACGACGTGTGCCGTATTACAGGACTGCCTGTCAACACCTTTGATGCCGTGCGCGGCAACTCCGACACCTTAGCCGGGCTCGTGCTCGAGCTGCGCGGCGACATACCGCCTGTCGGCGCTGAGGTTTCATGGGGCAAGTTTTTGCTGACGGTGGTGGCGGCAGACAGCAGGCGGGTGGAGCAGGTGAAGTTGGGGTTGGGGCGGGGGTGAATCAGCGCGTTATCGCCAACCAAATATTGCCGGCCTTATCCCCATTGCTCACCCAAAGCAAATATTTTCCGGAGGGCAAGCTTGGGAAATCGCATATTTTTGAATCTGCTTCCACCTTGAATGTTTCAATATGGGCGCCATATTGGCTATACAAGGAGAACATTAATGGTTTGCCTTCACCTTCCTTTATTTGAATCTCAAAGGAACCTGCATTTGGGTTGGGAAGGATTGTAATACCCCAATAGCTTAATGGCTCAACTGTAGATACAGTTACTTCCACCAAAATGCTACCTGTTGATGAGCATCCTGTGATTGAATCTCTAACCGTAACGGAATATAATCCTGCATGTGAGGAGCTGGCATTTGTAATTTGCGGTTCTTTTTCAGCTGCGCTGAAACCATTTGGCCCCGTCCATTGAAATTGGTTCCCGATATTGGTTTCAACGTTCAAGGAAAAGGAAGAGCCTAGCTGGACCAGCATAAGTGGATTGGTTGTTGCGGTGACAACCGTGACCTCAATCTTTATCGAATCGCTGGCAGTGCAACCTTGGGAATTTGTCACAGTAACAAAATAAGTAGTATCACTTGTTGGAGAAATTGGTATCGTAGGAGCATTCCCTCCCGTGCTCCATTGATACTCGATCCCGCCGGTAGCAGCCAAGGTTGCAAATTCACCTAAACACAGATGATTGGGGCCGGAGATGTTAACAATCGGATTGGGAATTAACTGAATGGTTACGATGTTAGGCATGGAATTGCTGCAACCTGTGTTAGGGTTTGTAGCAACTATACTATAAATGCCTGTTGCTGATTGTATTCCAAAAGACAAAGGAGAGCCTGATCCAACTAATGTTTTACCTGAAATTTCACCATTGTAATAAAGCTGATAGGTCACTCCAAGTTCTGAACCACTTAATCCCACTGGCAGGCCACCATTGCCCAGACAATAGTTGCCGCCACCCGTCACATTGAACTGAATAGGCAATTGTAATAAATCTACCACGGCATTCCCATTCATGGTTCTTGCGCATTGAGGGTTGGCATTATTGGCCACGATCGTATAGTTGCCTGATAGGCTCTGGGAGCCGAAAGAAATTGGGCCGCCAGTCCCGCTTTTCGGCGCACCGATATTGAACCCATTTCTTTTGAGTTGGTATTGCACCACGGTTTGGGAGCCGTCCAAACCAATTTCGGGGCCTGGATTTCCAATACAAATGCTCCCTCCGCCAGTGACATTAAAAATTTGCGGTGATATCAGCACCGTAATTTCTGCGATCCCAGACATAGTTGCCGTACAGCCAGTAGCAGTATCTGTTGCGATAACGCTGTAGATGCCGGAAGCTGTTTGATTGCCAAAAGGAATGGAAAGGCCAGTTCCTGGTACCGTGATAACATTAATTCCGCTGCGAAAGAGGGTATAGTTGACCCCAATTTTTGAGCCATTCAACCCAACCGGTAGCCCGGCCTCGCCTTCGCAGAATTGGCCGCCACCCGTTACGTTAAATATTTGGGGGGAACTGACACTGATAGCCTGAGTAGCAGTTTTTGTGCAAAATGTACCGGTATTGGTTACTGTAAGGTTGTAAACACCCGCCTGGTTGGTTCCGATATTGGGTATTGTGACGGTTTGGGCATTGGAATTGAATCCAATTGGGCCATTCCAATGAAATGCGGCATTGACAGCATTGGTAGTACCTTGCAGTATTAGGGTATCTCCCTTGCACACCAATCCGTTCAAAGGGATCGATAATATGTTTGCCGTAACTGATGGATGTTCGACAACGGTTTTGCTAGCACTGCCGGTACAGATGGTATTTTGTTTTGTTACCGTTACGGTATATATTCCAGAAGCATTTACAGCAATACTGGAAGAAGTTGCGCCTGTACTCCAAAGCCAGGTGACCCCAAAGGCCGGAGAAGCGGTCAAAGTCGTGATTCCTCCTGGGCAAAAATTGCTATTGCCTGAAATAGACGCAACCGGATTTGTAATTTCAGAAACATTTTTCCCTGTAAATGCAGAACATCCATAATTGTCGGTTACCGTAACATGGTAAAACCCTGCGCTGTCAATTTGGATAGATTGGGTGCTGGAACCATTATTCCAGACATATTTCATATTATCTGGCTTGGCAGTCAAAGTGGTGTTGCCGCCCTCGCAGAAACTTGTGTTCCCTGTTATTTCCACCGACGGCTGTTGAATGACAAGTACGGTCGTATAAGCAGTATCGCTGCAGCCTCCTGGTTTTTTGACCTGCACCCAGTATTGTGTCGTTGTTTGGGGATACACATAAGTATTTGCAGTGGTAGCGCCATTAAACCATTTATACAGCATCCCGGCAGGCTTTGCAACTAAGGGAATCCCATAGCCCGCACAAACAAATGTATCCCCTTCGATGCTGGCATTAGGGGTACAGTCTGAATCTGCACAATCGATCAAGCCATCGAGATCATCGTCTAGCCCATTGTTGCAGATTTCAGGGATATTGCAGTTCGGGCAATATACTGGGCTGTTGCAGCTTCCAGAGCCTGGAAATACGTTTAATGTTACCCGAAAATTGCTCGGATAATGGAAATCCTTGGTGTTGCAATATAGATAATAACAGCCCGAATTAAGGAATTGATATTGAAAGCCCTTGTTTTGTGAAGAATTGCAAGCCGATTTTATGAGTATATTCCCTACAGAATCACGCAACTCAAGGCATGGCGCTCCATTGTTGCTGAATGCGTAGGCATTCACATCAACAATGGTACCCGCTTGGACGCCAAACTTATAAGATTTTAACTGAGGCGGGCACAGTATTGTATCAAACACGTTTATGTCACATTGAATGCATTTGGCGCACGGTGAATTGTTAACCTTATCGATGGCGATTTCATAAATCCCAAAATAATTGTTGTTGGACTGAACGCTGATATTAAGAAAATTAACTCCAGCGGGGATAGCAATTATTTTGTTCAGCAGGAATGTGTTGGATTGGCAGAATGTAATGGGCGCGTTAATATTTCCATTAGGGTAAATTTTGACACAAAGTGACATGCTAGAACGGCTTTTTAGCCTTACCGCCACCGAGTCGCCTACCGCCACATTGTTTACCCTAAACCACCGGATTTGTGTGTTTGAAAAAGTCGTGTCCGACTGACATGAACAATAGTTGGCGGGCTTAATGATTTGTCCCGTTGCTTGAAATCTGCCAATAGAAATGCAGGCTAGCCAGATGAGCAAAAACTTGAGTTTCATTTAATGTGTTTTTTTTTGTATAAAAAGCCTCGAGCATTATCCAAGTTTTTTCCCCCCTCAAAACGGCATCCCATACCCCAGCCCCAACATCCACCCCCGGTTGCGGGCTTTGGGCGCGTCTTCATAACTGTCATTGAAATTTTTCAAGCCGAGAAAATACCGGATGTCGAGACAGACCTGCCCAGGGCCCAGGGGCCAGCGGCTGCCCACGCCTAAGTGCAGCCCAAAATCGATGCGGTCGCCGAAGCTGGATTCTTCCATGTCTATTTTTGTCGAGCTGGAGGCCGATTCCGTTTCGCCCGTTTGCTTGTCCTTTACCGTTGCCCTGGCCTTCACCTTTGCGCCGGTCAGGAACCCAAGGCCAGGCCCTGCTGCGAGCAGGACTTTTGGGCGAGCGGTGTTGGCCACGAATTGTCCGAGCCAGGCTATTTCTAAGAAATTTTGCAAATAGCGGGATTTGGTATTGGCATTGTAGGAGTTGTTGTCGCCGCGCATGGAGATGCCGAAGCCCCGCTGCGCCCAGTTGAACTCGGCACGGCTTTGAAACCGCTCTGAAATGCTGCTCTCCCAATACAGGTTGAAATAATTGCCCGCATTGACAACCTCTGCATTGTCGTCGAACAAAATGCCTTCGATATACAATCTCTTTGGAAAGTCAACGCCCTGTTTAAAAAAGGTCTTCCCAAACGAAATGCCGAAGAACTTGTCGCCAGCCGCCGCCGCCGCGCCAGGGCTCGAGGCAAAGCCCTCAGCGGCCATCCCGCCCGCCGCGATCTTGTTGTAGCGCCTCACGGCGCTTTTTTTGATGGCAATGCCGCCGATTTGGACCGTCAGCCCGATGCCCATCATGATCAGCCCTGCGGCACCCAGTTTTAATTGCTCGTCGGTGTACTCATAGCTGTTGCTGGTGGAGGAAGCCAGCACCAAGATAGAGCCCCCAGTCATTATGCCCGCCCCTACCCAATCGAGCCCTTTGCCGAGCTTGTACCCGTCAGATGTCTTTTTGTCGTTGATGCAGTCGAGCATGTCGCCGACCTCGGAGCGGCCAAGCCGGTTGCCGTATTCGTCTTTGAAGCCCAGAAATTTCACGGTGATGGGCCTGCAGGTGGATGGGGTGAGGGCGCCGTCGGATGTTTGGGCGGCCAGGGTGGCGGCGAGGCATAGCGCCAGTGCAAAGAGGGAAAGTTGCTTTTTCATAGTTGTTTAATTATTGCGTTTTGGGTGTTGTGTGTGAAAATCATTTTTTGGGCGCGGGGTTTTTTGGGAAAGCGTAGCATACGTTCGAGAACCCCGTTTCGATGGCCATTTGCCCCGCCAATGGGCAAAGCAACAGGCCAGCGCTCCCTTCGCCCTGTGTCTTGTGCCACAGTACGGTCTTGCCCGTTTTTTTCTCGAACAAGTACCCGCTGACGTCGGTGGTGGCTTTGCATCCCAGTACGATCTTGCGGTGGTAATCCTGTAGCACGGGCAGGAACAGCCATTCAGCATTGGAAGGGCCGAGTGCTGCTACCAACTGCTTTTCCGCAGGGGTCACCACCGTGTCGCGCAGCCCGCGGAGCTGGTCGTCTTCCAGTCCCGAGCGCTGCTTCACCACTACAGTCTTGTACCCTTTCTTTTGCAGCAACCTGGAACTGGTGTTGGTGGCCCAGCGGTTGAAATTGCCCGATTCGGTGGTATCCGGACGGTTGTCCACCAAGGGAAGGATGTGGATGGTGGGCTTGTTGGCGGCATACAATTCCGCCGCCCAGACGTTAGGCTTGATCTGCGGCACACAGCTTTGCATGAAAGCCATTGCGAGGCAAGCCAGCGTGGCAAGTTTGGTGATCTTTTTCATAATCGTGAATGTTGGTTTTAGGCGAGTACGTGCCGGCTCTTGATGCGCTGCTGCAGTACACGCGCTTTTGTTTGCAATCCTGATGGGTAAATAGCGCCGAAGCATTGTCATGGCAGCTTGAGCGGCGCAAAGAGTTCTGCTGTCAAGCCCGCGAACCTTTTGCTGTTGGGCCGTGGGAGGAAACGGCCCACGGCATCGTTCTGCCAGTAACGCTGTGGCGCGGATGGCTGGAAAATGGCGGCGCGGAGCCGGCAAATATGGGTGGCATGGTCCCAGCCGGTTTCAAAGGGGTTGAGGCTGCCGTCCTGGCCGACCCTTCCCAGAACATCGAAGGCCAAAATGCCCGCAGCCCCATAGGTTTTTGCCAAAGCTGCCAGCGAGTCGAGCAGGTCGGCCGGCGGCGACTTGCGGAACAGCTCCGGCAGGCGGGCGCCGATGGGCGCCAGCGCTGCGGCAAAGCCCTGGACGGAATCGGCCAACATGGCCCTCCCGCCTGCTTTGTGTATGTTGCCCATTGCCGCGCCCGCCACCTCCGCCTGGAGGCCAGAACCCTGATAGCGGTTCTCTGGATAAGCCTGCTCGGTTGCGATGCTTTCAAAGCGCACCGATACGGGCAGGACGATGATGGTTTTTTGGGAGGCTTTTGGGGCATTTTGCGCATTTGCCGAAAAACCTATTGCCATAATTGCCAATAAACTCGCCCCAATTTTGGGCAACAGTGCCGCTGAAGAAATCCATTTCATTGCCTGACAAGTTTGCTCTAAGTGAAAAACATACCCTGGATCAACCAGGCGTTTACCAATGAATCGAAGAACCTCAAAAAGGTAAACCAAAAAGAAAGTGGTTTGCGAAAATATCGAAAATTAAATCATTGATAATCAAATTGATCTATCCTGAAAATCTTGCAAATCACTGGAATCCTGGTATAAACCACCCCACATCAATTCGGGCAAGTCGTCGTGCTGGCCGAAGCACAGCGCTTCACCGGCAGCCCGTTCAAGCTGCCGCCTTGAATGATGAAATCGCGGCAGGTGAGCCCGCAGCAGCAATCGATGGTCTCTTCGCAAGCCTGGCATTCCTTCCGAGGGTAAGGGTCTTTGAAGCAGCTGACGAGCAGGTTGGCAGAAAGCGCCACGATGGCGGTCATGTAAAAAATGCCTTTCCAGAAAGGCTGGCCGAGCAGGGCAGGGAGCTGGGAGTTGTTTTTCATGTTGTTCGACATTTTTAGGTGAAATCGACACATCAGATGCCAAATTTTTACAAATATGCCTTGGCCTGAACTACCCAAATCGCCCCAACCAACCGACTGCCGTATCCAGCCAACGCAGCAGCCTTGCCAACCTATATTTATTTGTGGCGCTCGCCCGTGATGGCCTAATTTTGTACCCGGATGAAAGCAACTTTTGCAGCAATTATTCTCTGCTTTTTGGCAATTCCCAAAATGGCAGCCCAGGTGGCGCGGTTCAACCAGACCCGGGCTGGCACCATGCAACTGCCATTTACCATCATCGGCTTCGACATCGCACAAGACCGCGCCGGGATGATTTATTGGGCGCACGTTGATGGCGTTTACGCCTTCGACGGCTTCCGCACCACGCTATTCCGGATCGACAACAGCCGCTTTAAAAAACCGCAGCCCCAGTACGTCACCTCCCTGTACATCGACCAACACGACGTGCTGTGGGTGGGCCTGCGCAACGGCCTGGCCCGCCTCGACCGCCGGCGCCGTCTGCTCGAGCCCATCGCAACGTCGGACACAAAATTCGACGACATCGCCTTCCCCATCTTTGAAGACAGCAAAGGCAATATCTGGGCCGACACCTACGACCGCGACCCCGCGCACGGCAACGCCACGCGCTACAACCGCGTCACGGGCAAGGCGAGCCCCTATTTTATCCGTATGCCCGACGGCAAGCCCATGACCGACCGCATCGCGCGCATAGCCGAGGACGAACTGGGGCTGCGCGTCATCAATGCCAAAGGTTCCTATGTGATCCGTCCGTTGTCTGACAATATTGGCATCGCCGAGCCGCTCCGCTGGCCAGGAGGCGCGAAAAACGGCCATATCCACGACCTCGTAGCCAAAGACCGCTCCGGGATCTACTGGGCGCTTGACAGCATCGGGCTGCTGTATTTTGGGAAATCGCTGGAGAACCTCGCGCTGTTCGACAAAATCCCGGAGGTAAAAAACTGGCGCAACCCAAACGTAACGGTCGATCGGAAAAACAGGGTATGGATTGCCGGAGCCAAACTGGCAGTCTTCGAGGTAGCTACTGGCGCTTGTCAAATCCTTCAAGATATAGACAGCGACGCAGGTACATTCCAGATGGTCGGTGCCCAGGCCATGTTCCACGACCGGCAAAATGTGCATTGGGCCATCCCAAAAAACCAGGCAGGGCCCAGCCAGGCGATGCTCCTCACCGAGTCGCCCCCCAAATTCCGCACCTGGGAGCCGGCAGCGATGCCAGCTCATATCATGTCCATTTACCGCGAGCCAGGGAGCGGCGACTACTGGCTCGGCACCTACGACAGCGGCGTTTACTGGCTCGATGCCGCGTTTCGGGAAAAAAAGCACTACACGGCTGCTTCCGACGGCCTGTTGAGCAACAAAGTGATTTTCCTGGCGCCTGCAGGGAAAGATGAGATGTGGTTCAATTGTGTGCCAAAAGGCATCAGCCGCCTGAACAAAAAAACAGGTAAAGTCACCCCCCTTCGCGCGCCCGACGGGGAGCCGTACCAGGAATGTTTCTTGTTGAAAGACGGCAGCGTTTTTTTGGCGGCCTACAACAAATCGGCCATTTACGAGCCTTCCACGGGCAAGTTTCGGCAAAACCCTCCCGTGCTGGTGGACAGCGGGGAATACCGGATTTTCCGTTTTGTCCAAACGGTGGAAGAAGACGGCGACAATATATGGTTTGGCGGGTACGAAAAGAAAATCCACCGCCTGAACCGCAGCAATGGCAGCTTGTGGACGGTGCCTACCGATTTTATCCAGCACAACGTGATGGCCCTGCACCGACGCGGCGACAGCCTGTACGTGGGCTTCATGGGCCAGGGGCTTGGCATCTACAACATCCCTGAAAACCGGTTCGTCGCCAATTTTATGACCCCGGAAGGGTTCCCGCACCACACAGTTTACGGTATTGTGGAAGACAGCAAGACCCGGCTATGGATTTTCTCGTCAAATGGCCTCACCCTTTTCGAGCCAGAAAAAGGCATATTTACAGAGTTTGACCCCATAGACGGCCTCCCCTGGCCAGGCTTTAATTCCGGCGCCTGGTTCCAGGATAATAACGGCTTGATATACGGCGGTGATGCGGGCCTGTTGTGGTTCCATCCCGACAGCCTGGCGCAGTCGCGCCCGCGCTACGATGCCCCGGTGGCCATCACCGGGGTGTTGGTTGCCGGAAGCTGGCGGTACGTTGCCCCGGGTGGGGCTCTGAAACTTGCGCCCGACGAGAATTTTTTAGAGTTCGAGTTTTCCAACCTCGATTTCGGGTTTCCCAGGATCGATACATTTTGGTACACGCTGGAAGGTTTCGATACCGACTGGCATGCCACCACAGAGCCCGAAGCGATTTTTTCGCGTATCCCGGCTGGCGATTATCTGTTTCGGGTGAAATCCACCAACAGGTTCGGCATCCGGGGCAGCAAGGAAGCGACGATGCGGCTGCACATCGCGGGCTGGTGGTGGCAATCGCGTTGGTTCAAAGGGTTGGTTGTTGTGGCAATTTTGGGCATGTTATGGGCCTGGTGGCGCAGTTATTTGTCGCGCAAGGCGCGGATAGAACAAGATTTGCGCATAAAAATGCAATTGAAGAGCTTAGAGGCCCTGCGCAACCAGCTCAACCACCATTTCGTAAAAAACGTGCTGGGGCGCTCCAACGCCAAAATACTGAGCGACGATGTGCGGGAGGCCAACCTGTACCTGGGCCAGTTGGCTAATTTGATGGAAAAAATACTGGCCGGCACCCGTACCGACTTTTATACCCTGCAAGACGAGTCAAAAATCATGGAACTCTACTTGGGCATCCAGCAAAAGCGCTGGCGGGAAAAATTTGAAACGGATTTCTACGTAGAGCCTCAACTTGAGGAAGGCCAATATTTTGTGCCCGCCATGCTGGTGCAACCCATCGCCGAGAATGCAGTAGAGCACGGCCTGCTGCCCAAGCCAGGCCCGCCGCGCCGGCTTTCCATCCGCTGGGAAAAACAAGGGCAGTCCATGAAATGCACCGTCGCCGACACTGGGGTTGGGCTCAAGCCCGACGTGAGCGAAGCTGCCGACCATATCGGCCTGCCAAACGTGCGGGAACGCATCCAACTCCTAAACAACCTGTACAAGCTCGACATCCGGATGGCCGTTTCGGAAACGCCGGGCGGTGGGGTCACCGTTGTGCTCTTCCTACCGCTCCTGCTCGAAAACCCGTCCCTCACGCCTACAAACCAACCGAAATGATACGCACCATCATCATTGAAGACGAGCCCGACCAACTGGAAGGCATGCAGAAACTGCTGGAGAAATACTGCCCCGAAGTGAGCGTAGTGGCCAGCGCCGGCAACAAAGCGGAAGCAATAGAGGCCATATTGCTGCAGCACCCCGACCTGGTGTTCCTCGACATCCGGCTGATGGGCGAGCCGAGGGCCGGCTTCGAAGTGCTGGAAGCCGTTTCGTTCATGGATTTTGAACTGGTCTTTCTCAGTTCGCATACGGAATTTGCCCTGCACGCCATGAACCAGCACCGCCCGGTTTGCTATTTTTTGGAAAAACCCGTGCAGATTGACCAAACCGTGCTGGCAATCAAAAAAGTTGGCGAACAGCTGCAAATGAAAGCTGCCGCCAATTCAAAAACGGCAGAAAATACGCGCCTGCCGCTGCCCAGGGAAGGGGGGATCGACCTGGTGTGGACCAAGGACATTATCCGCTGCGAGGCCGACTCCTGGCTAACCAAGGTGTACATGAACGGCCCGCAAAAGATGTTGGCTGTGTCGAAAAACCTCGGCTGGTTCAGCAGGGCGCTGCCAGCAAGCCAATTCGTGCGCGTGCACAACTCCCATATCGTGAACCTCGATTTTGTCAGGTCGTACGACAGCAAGGAAGGCGGCACGGTGGCGTTGGGCAACGGGGAAAAGATACCCGTCGGGCCATCGTTCAAAGAGGCGCTGTTGCGGCGTGTGAACCAATTGTAGGCCAGGCACCCAAGCAGGGGCAACTTATCCGTACCTTGCCGCGTTTCTACGGGAATGCGCCACGCCATGAACCTTAAAGTCCTCGACGCCTACATCATCAAGAAATTCCTTTCCACGGTAGTTTTCTCGATGCTGATATTTACCATGATCTCCTGCGCCATCGATTTCAGCGACAAGGTGCAGGCTATCATCGAAAAGCCTTGCACGAAAAAAGACGTGTTGGCCTATTACGTGGGCTTTATGTTCCACATGACTTCTTTGTTGATGCCCTTGTACACCTTAGTCGGCGTGGTATTCTTCACCTCAAGGATGGCTTTCAATTCCGAAATACTGGCCATTTTGAACGCCGGGGTCAGTTTCAAGCGCATCTTGCGCCCCTACCTGATCGCGGGTTGCGTGATCGCCGCCTTCCACCTTTCCATCAACCACTACATCGCCCCGTTGTTCAACAAATGGAAGTTGTGGTTCGAGCATACCTACGTGTGGACCGACCAGGACAAGGGAAAGACAAACAACGCGCATTTCCTGACAGCGCCCGATACCAAGGTGTTCGTCAAGCTCTACAACAAAACCAATGCTACCATGACCGGCCTCCGGGTAGAAAAATTTGAACGCAGCAAGGTGCTCAGCATCCTGGAGGCAGAAAATGCGACCTGGAAGCCTGAAGCCAATACCTGGCAGCTCTCCCAGTGGTCGGTGCGCACCTTTGATGGCTTGCGCGAAACCTATACCCGTTCCACCACGCCCATCGACTCGGCCATCAATATTTCGCCCCAGGATTTTGTGTATTTCAACAACCAAAACCAGGAAATGACCACGCCGCAGCTCGAAGCGGTCATCCAGCGCGACCGGGAGCGGGGGCTGGCCAACTCCCGAAGCTACGACATCGAAAGGCACCGCCGCACGGCAGATGCTGCCACCAACATCATCCTGACTATCATCGGGTTGGCAGTTGCCGGCAGGAAGGTGCGCGGGGGCATGGGGCTTCACCTGGCGCTGGGCATCGGCATCGGCGCTGGGTTTATCCTGCTCTCCAAATTCGCCGTTTCCTTCGCCTCCAGCGGTTCAGTGCCCGTCATGCTCGGGATGTGGATACCAAACCTGATCTTTGCGGCAATCGCCCTTTGGCTGGTGGCGCGGGCGCAGAAGTAGGGAAGTTTGCGAGTTTGCAAAGGGCGAGTTTGCAAAGGGCGAGTTTGCAAAGGGCAAAAGGCAAAGGGCGAGTTTGTAAGAGGGCGTAAGCCGGATCTGCTATGTGAACTAGGTGGGCTATGTTGTAAAAAAACAACGTGGTAAAAAAATCTAAGTGGTAATATAGTCAACGCAAAGTGGTGGTGAAAATAGTGATCGCATAATCATGTGAAAATCAGATGTTTGTAATCACTCAAATCATACAAATCACTTTAATCAGAGTACAAAACATACAACAATGTCAAAATCAAGTTCCCGTCAAAAAATGGCCTACGGGCTTATCGCTGTGATGCTGCTTTCTGTTATCGCCTACATGCTTCCCAAACTGTTGCCCAATGGTGACAACCCTGTGGTGGTGACAACACCGCCGGCTCCAAAAGTCCCTGTCCCGACCTTTATGGGAGATACCGCCTTCGCAAAGGTGAAAAAACAAGTCGATTTTGGCTCCCGTGTGCCGGGCTCCCCCGCCCACAAAGCCTGTGGGGCCTGGATTTCCAGCGAGTTCAAGCGCTATGGCCTCACCGTGATCGAGCAACCTTTCAAAGCCAAAACCACCATAGGAACGCTCGACGCGATGAACATCATTGGCCAGTACAAGCCCGAACTAAGCAACCGCATCCTGCTTTGCGCCCACTGGGACAGCCGGCACGTTGCTGATAAAGATACCAAAGACAAAGACAAGCCCATACTCGGCGCCGATGATGGGGCGAGTGGGGTAGGGGTGCTGCTGGAGCTCGCCCGCCTGTTGCAGCAAAACCCGGTGGAGTACGGCATCGATTTTATCTGCTTCGACGCGGAAGACCTGGGCGTTGACCGAAACCCCGAATCGGGGGGGAGCATTATGAAACAAAACCCGGCCAATACTGACGAAACCTGGTGCCTGGGCTCCCAATACTGGGGCCAGAACCTGCACAAAGCGGGCTATAAGGCTAAATTCGGCATCTTGTTCGACATGGTGGGCGCCAGCGGGGCCAAGTTCCCCAGGGAAGGCCATTCGATGAACAAGGCGCCAGAAATTGTGAGCAAAGTCTGGGGCATCGCCGCCGAACTGGGATACGGCGATATTTTCGTGCCCACCCCCACAGGCCCCATCACCGACGACCACTACTTCGTCATGCGCGCCACCGGCATCCCCACCGTTGACATCATCGGGATGCCCAAGGCGACAAGTTTCGGCGACCACCACCACACGCATTTCGACAACCTGAGCATCATCGACCCGGAAATGCTGCGCAAGGTGGGGCAGGTGGCGGCAACGGTGATTTATCGGGCAGCGGCAAATCCGTTATAGTTGTTCGTTATGCCTCACGCCGCTTGGTTTTGTGTATGCCGATCTTTGTAATCAATTGAACATCAGTTGAATCAATCATACTCAATCACAACAATCAGGCGAATCATAGTATATATCCACTAACTTTGCTCCCGTGAAACAGTTCTCCACGCGACACCTGATCGGCATCAAAGACATCACAGAAGATGACATCCAGCGCATCTTCGAGACTGCCGACAATTTCAAGGAAGTTATCAACCGCCCCATCAAAAAAGTGCCGAGCCTGCGCGACGTGACGGTGGCCAACCTCTTTTTTGAGAGCAGCACCCGAACCCGCGTGTCGTTCGAACTGGCCGAGCGCCGCCTGAGCGCCGATATTGTCAACTTTACTGCCAGCAGCAGCAGCGTCAGCAAGGGCGAGACCCTGCTCGACACCGTGAACAACATCCTGGCCATGAAAGTCGATATGGTGGTGATGCGCCACCCAGCGCCCGGCGCCTGTGTTTACTTAGCCTCGCGCATCCCCGCCAACATCATCAACGCCGGCGACGGCACCCACGAGCACCCCACCCAGGCCCTGCTCGACGCGTTTTCCATCCGGGAAAAATTAGGCGATGTGGCAGGCAAGAAAATCGCCATCATCGGCGATATATTGCACAGCCGCGTAGCCTTGAGCAATGTTTTTTGCCTGCAAAAGCTGGGTGCGAAAGTGCGGGTCTGCGGCCCGCCTACGCTTATCCCCAAGCATTACGCCGATTTAGGCGTGGAAGTGAGCCACGACGTGCGCGACACCCTCCGCTGGTGCGACGTGGCCAACGTGCTGCGCATCCAGCTCGAACGGCAAGACATCAAGTACTTCCCAAGCCTGCGCGAGTACCACCAATATTTCGGCATCACCCGCCAGATGCTCGACGAGCTCGAGCGCCCTATCGTGCTCATGCACCCAGGGCCCATCAACCGCGGCGTGGAGCTTTCCTCCGATGCCGCCGACAGCCCGCACAACATCATCCTCGACCAGGTGCAGAACGGGGTGGCGGTGCGCATGGCGGTGCTGTATTTGTTGGCGGGGGGGCGCTAGTGCCGCCAACCTTTGGTTGGCGCTTGCACCGCTAAATGAGGAAGATACTGGCTGTAATTCCGATCGCAATTAAACTCAGCAGGCTGATCGTTGAAAGAACTATTCCCCAAATCGCTTTTTTTCTGTATTTCCTGAAGCCCTTTGGATCTTCGCTCTTCCGAATATTGCGCAGCGCTTTGATCGAATTGAGGTATCCCAGAATAATCCCGATAAGTGTAAGGATTGACAGGCCTATTATACCATAAATCGTCAAAACCCCCAACGCCAAACTCGCAATGGAGATCAATCCCCACCCAAACCCGGCCTTTGACTGCTTGGGTATCTGATTGTCATCAACCGCATGTCGTATTTTATCTGCCCGGCGTGGAAGCAAGCACTTTACGATGTGTCCTGCTGTAGGTTTTTTCAGGTAAACCTTGGCCTGATGGTGAGGTTCAATAATTTCAAGCGTAGTTAGCGAAGGGGCGATGCAAGCGCCGAATAAAATGAACCAGGAGAGGAGGTAATGTTTCTTCGGCATAGCAAATATTTTTCGTATTTATGGTTATCTCCAATATGAACCCAAATCTTCTTTCAATTCCTTTGCTTTGAGATTATACGAGTGGGCAGGGTTATTCGCTGCCTCATCCAGCAATGCCCTGAATGCTGGAGCCTCGGCCTTGCCAGAAACCACATAAGCCAACAACAAATTCCATTCCGCCTGCTCCTTGAATTTTGAGCCCGACCGGCTGCTGCACTGCCTGAACGCGCTTATGGCAGCATCATAGTTTTTCAACCCCAAGTTGGCATGCCCCAAATAGTACTGCGCTTCTGAGTAATAGTCGCTTTCAGCAGGAATATCACTGAAAAATGCCGCCGCAGCCACCAAATCATTGTCTTTCATGGCATCGTAACCTGTTTGCAGCGGATGCGCATCGCCCGCGCCGCCAGCCCGGAACATGGAATCGCTCGGCTTTTCGTAATACCCGGCGTACAGCGCCTGGTCTGTATATTGGCTGCCCATCCATTGCCAGCCGAACCAGCCGATCAGCAAGGCCACGCTGGCTGCTATGGCCATGCGCATCCAGGTGCTGCGCATGGGAACAACCTTGGCGGTGGTTCTGGCGCTTTCGGCTGCCCAATCGTTCAATTGGTGCCGCAGCTTGTTTTCTATCCCTTGTTCTATCACCTCGTTGGCTTGCCGGTACAGCGCCTGTGCCTGCCGCAGCTCGGCGTTGCCGGCCAGTTCGGCTTCGAAGGCGCTGCGCTCTGCCGTGTTCATCGCGCCGGTTTCATACCGCTCGATGCGTTCTATGTAAAGGCTTGTATCCATGTGTTCAGTATTTTAGACTTTTTTGCATTTCCGGGTTTTGCTGCACGAGTTCCATCAGGCTCAGGTGGCAGCGGTATTTTGCCTTGCGGGCCATGTCGGGACTTGAAAACCCCAGCTTTTCTGCTATTTCTTCCATCGAATAGGAGAGTTTCCAAAGTTCGAGGATGCGTTGGCAGCGTTCGCTGAGCTGGCCCAACAGATCGTTTAGCAGGTTTTTTCGCTCCTGCGCGATCAGGGTTATTTCCGGGGTGAATTCGTCTGGTTCGTTGGCTAAGGCGATTTCGGCGCCTTGGGTGGTATGGGCGTTTTTCCGCAATTGGTTCATCCACAAAAAGCGGCAGATCGAGTACAGGTAGCCTTTCAGCGGCGCTTCCCCCCGGAACTTGCCTTCCCGGATATTGCGGTCGAGCACGATGATGCCTTCGTGGAACATGTCCTGCCCGTCGTCGGCATTGCCCTGCCGGTTGCGCACATAAGCGATGACCTTGCGTTTCAGTTCGTTGTCGCCGTAAATGCCGCGCAGGGCCGCTTCCCGTTTCGCGCCGCCGTCTGTAATGGCTTCGAGGAATTGTGTGTCGGTCCAATTGTCGATTTTCATAGATGTGTCTTGAGTTGGAGAAATGTACCCAAAGGCAAATGTACCGAAGTTGTGCGCTAATCACCAATCGACCAATCAACCAACCATTGCTATAGGGTGGGGTTCGTACCTTTGATCCATCATGCGCCAACTCTGCTTTATTTCAGCCTTGTTCCTCCTCCTGCTTATCAGCAGTGGGCAGACCACCGTTGATGGCGGCCGCACAGGCCGGTTGGCAGCGGCCAAAACACTGCTCGATTCGGCGCGATACGAGCTGGCGTTGCAAAAGGGGCAGGAAGCCTTGCAACATTGCGCGCCCCAATCGCCCGACGCGGCGGCATGCCTGCTGTTCATGGGCGATGTCTTTTTGGAAACGGGAGCCTGGGAAGCCGCTTATCAGCAATACATGGCTGCTTTGGCCATATACAAGGGAAAATCTGGTCCCGGACACTTGAACACCGCCGAAGCCATGAACCGTTTGGGCGAGTATTTTTACAAAAAAACCGACTACCGCCAGGCCATTTCCTTCTACCAACAAGCCCTGAACATCCGCGAAGCTGCGCTCGGACCCGCGCACGAGCGCGTGGCAGACGGCTACAACAACTTAGGCAACTGCATGGTCGGCCTTGGCGACTATGCCGCAGCCGCGAAATTGCAGCAAAAAGCCCTTAATATCCGGCTTCAGCTGCTCGATAAAAGCCACCCCGACTTGGCAACGAGCTACAACAACTTAGGCAATTGCTTGTACCTGATGGGCGATCACGCCGGAGCGCTGGCCTACTTTGAACAAGCCCTCGACATCCGCGAACGGGCTTTCGGCGGCTGGCACCCAAAAACAGCCCAGGTGCACAACAACCTCGGCAACGTGTATGCGACCCTGGGCAGGCGCGATGAGGCCATTCGGCATTACCGCCGTGCCATCGAAATCCGCCGCCGCCATTTCGGCGACCAGCACCCGGGCATCGCCAGCGCCATTGAAAACCTTGCCGACTTGTACCTCGACAACGGCGATTACATAACCGCCCTGGATTTTTTCAAACAGGCATACCATATCCAAAAACAACACCATGGGGAAGGCACTGCTGCTATTGCTACCTTGTGGCATAAAATCGGGCTGTGCTATCAGTATGAGGGCGATTTTGGCCGCGCCCTGGAGCATCACCTGGCCGCAGCCCCCTTGCTGGAAGCGGCGCTTGGCCTGTGGCACCCGACACTGGGTGGCCTGTACAACAACCTGGGAAACTGCTATTCTGGCACCAAAAATTATGCGATGGCCTTGTCGGCCTATCAAAATGCGTTGAAGGTTTTGCAGGGGAAAAACCTTTCAGCTGGCTCAAACCTGGCCTTGGTGTACAATAACCTGGGCAATGCCTATCTTGAAAGCAAGCAAGCGGCCCAAGCCCTGTCCTATTTTCAGAAAGCATTGGAAAGCCTTGACGCGCGCCAACATGACGCCGACCCGGAACGCACCGTTTACCTGAAAAACAAGGCCCTTGCCTTAGACGGGCTAAACCGCTTTCCAGAAGCGGCCAGGGTGTTCCAAACAGCCTTGGCCATCGCAAAAAACGCCGACCCGATCACAGCAGCCGAAGTGCTGGATGGCTGGGGGGGCTTGCTCGGCAAGCGGGGGGCGCTACACCGGGACACCGGCTTGCTCCGGCAGTCTATCGCCGTTTTTGAGCAGTCCCGGCACTTGTCCGACAGCCTCCGCGACCTCCTCAGCAGCCCCGGCGCCCGGCAGCGCTGGTTAGAATTGCAGTTTCCCGCCAACGCCCTCGCCCTGGAAGCCTGTTACCGTTTGTGGGAAATAAACCGAGAGCCCGGGCTGTTGGAACAGGCATTTTCCTTAGCCGAGCGCAACAAGGGCATGCAACTGTTGGAACACCTGCGGAAAGAACAGGCAGAACAAGCTGTCGGCATCCCGGATTCCGTTTTGGAACAGGAACGCGGCTTGCGGGCGATCCTCAACAGCAAGGAGAAAGCTTTGCTGGCCATGAAGCAGCCTTCCGACAATGCAGCGAAGCAAGCCGCCGAAACGGCCGTCGCTGATGCAAGGCAAGCACTTACAGCGCTGTTGCGGGCCATCGAGGCCAAGTACCCGGCTTATTACCAGCTTAAATACGACCGCAAAACGGCGACGGTCAAAGAAGTGCGGCACGAGCTGTTGGGCCAGGCCCAGGCATTGATCGAATACTTTGTCATTGACAGTGCGATGTATGTTTTTGTTGCCACCGGTTCAGATTTTCAGTGCCTGCGCCTGGCGCTCGATTTCCCGCTGGATGCCTGGGTCACGTCTTTGCGGCACAGCCTGCAAGCCTACCCCAGTGCCGGCGACAGCGCAGCGGCGGGCCTCGCGCAAGCCTTTGTTGACCAAGCTGCCCAATTGTACCAAGCTGTTTTTTCTCCGGTTCGAAATGCCGTCCAATTGCCCCAAAACTTGATCATTGTGCCAGATGGAACGCTGGCTTATATGCCTTTCGAATGTTTGCTGCGCGAACGCCCCGCTGAACCGAATCAGTTCAAAACCCATCATTACCTGATCCGCGAGCATTGCATCAGCTATGCCTATTCGGCCACACAACAATTAGCGCTCCTGCAGGCGAAGCCCAAAAAGCATCGTAACAACCTGCTTGCCGTCGCGCCGGAATATGCCCCGGATCGCTATGGGCTGCGCCCATTGGAAAACAACAGCCAGGAGGCTAAGGCGGTCGCCGATATGTATGGGGGCAAATTGTTGTCGGGGAAAGCTGCCACCATGCCTGCCTTTTCCGAATTGGCCGGCCAATACCGTATCTTGCTGTTGGCTATGCACGGCAAGGCCAGCAGCACGGTGGGGGACATGTCATACATTGCCTTCAGCACGGTGGGCGACAGCACGGTCAGCCCGTTTTTATACACCCGGGATCTTTACGCACAATCCATACCGGCCGACCTGGTGGTACTCAGCGCCTGCGAAACCAGCGTGGGCGCCTACCGGTTTGGGCAAGGGGTGCTCAGCTTGGCCAAAGGTTTTTTTCAGGCGGGCGCCCGCAGCGTGGCGGCCACGCTTTGGAGCGTCGATGATGCCAGCAATGCAGCGCTCATGCGGCTGTTTTTCCAGGAAATAAAAAACGGCAGCCGCAAAGACGAAGCCCTGCGCGCAGCAAAGCTCAAATTCTTGGCCACTCACCCTCATGCCGAGGCAAATCCGGTGTATTGGGCTGCCGTGACGGCTTATGGTGATATGGGGGCGCTGGAACAGGGAAGCTGGAGGTATTGGTGGGTGTTGGTGATCGGGTTAGTTTCGGGGCTGCTCTGGTGGTATTTGCGCAAAAGGTATCGAGGGTAAGAATTGAGCCATCCCGAATTTTTTGAACAGATAAAAATCTCTGGAAAAGCGCAGGATTTGTTTAACTTATTGGCCATACCACGAAACATGGGTCATTCCAAATTTTGACAGGCATTTAGAATAACGAATACCGAGGTGTTATTTGTAGGGCAAAATTGTAAAAACCTATTCGTCAGACCGCGAAAAGCGGTCAGACGATGGCTCTTGGGGCTGTGTCAAAAGGTTTGCCTTTGAAAATTTGGGATGACTCTTGTTTCGCGGTCTGACGAATAGGTGTTTGCAATTTTACCCTTTCAATTGCTACCAACCCGCAACATTCTCCCTGCAGTCTCCAACTCTTGTTACCTTCGCCCTCGAATAAAAACAGCGCCAAGCCGAAGGACATACAATGCATCAACCACTTTTCAAGATTCGGGAAAACGGTTATTACGGGTTTATCGACGCGGAAGGCGCCGTTGTGATCGAGCCGCAGTTTTTGGAGGTCGATGACTTTTACGACGGCTTTACCACTGCCCAACTCAATGGGCAGCGCGCCCTGCTCGACGCTGTCGGGCGACTGTACGTTCGCCGGCTTTACCGCTCGGTGGGCATTTTCCACGAAGGGCTGGCAAGGGTGCAAGTTGTGAACGCATGGGGTTTTATCGATACAAAAGGCAAGGAGCTCATCCCGGCGCATTTCGACGAAGCGGGCGATTTCAACCAGGGCATGGCCGCTGTTAAGCTGGAAGGAAGCGCTGGTTTTATCGACAAAAACGGCAAGTATGTCATAAAGCCAGTGTTCACCGGGAGCGGCAACTTCAGCGATGGCCTCGCGCCCGCTGGTGTGAACGGCCTCTGGGGGTTTATAAACCCAACGGGGAAGTTCGCCATAGAGCCACACTGGGATGCCGCCTTTTCTTTTCAGGGCAACGTCGCGGTGGTGGTGCAGGATGGCCGATGGGGCTTGGTGAACCGCCTGGGCCAGGAAACCGTGGCTCCGCAGTTTGAATTTGTCAAAGGCCATGTCCAGGGCGATTTTTTCGACGGCATGGCCCTTGCTTTCCGCGATGGGAAATACGGCTTCCTGAGCCAGGAAGACGGCGCCCTTGCCATCGAACCGATGTTCGACTTGGCCGGCGATTTTGGCGAGGGGCTGGCCTTAGTGGAGATAAACGGCGCTTATGGCTACGTGGACAAATCGGGCAAACTGGCCATCATGCCCAAATTTGAAGATGCCGGTGTGTTCTCGGAAGGGCTTGCCCAGGTGCGCTCCAACGGGAAATGGGGCTACATCAACACCGATGGCCAGATCGTGATCCCCGCCACGTATGACGGCGCCACGCCGTTTCGGAACGGCATGGCGCTGACGGTTTTGGATGGGAAATGGGCCTATATCGACAAGGGGCAGAAGGTGGTTTGGAGAGAGGGGTAGCCCTTACGGCATTTTCACAACCTGCAACTGTTTTACACCTACCTTTCCTTGTTGGGTTTTCAGTTGCGCCCAATAAATCCCCGTCGGCAAATCCAGCACAGAAACCTTTTGGGAAGGCGACCCGCTCAAATTGAGCACCGAGAGCTGCCGCCCGTTTTGATCCAATACGGTCAGTTGGCTTGCTGCATCACCCGGCGCTTCGAAGCTTAGAGTGAAAGTCCCGCTGTTCGGGTTGGGGCTAATGTTGAAATCGGCGGACAGGGCCTTGGAAGTTTTGGCCAGTTGACCTGCGGAATTGGCGTCAAAAAGGCCCAAAAGCTCAGTCAGGTTGTTCAGTTCCAGGTTGCCAGAAAAGCATACCAGCACAAATTCCTCGGCGGTGCCGACCAGCAGCACCAGGTCGCGCAGCACGGCAGCTTCTTCCCGCACCCATATCCTTACCCGGTCTTTGCCGTCCTTAACGGTCAGAAGCGGGTCGAAATCTTGTTCCGGGACCGCGCTCAAAGCCTCTTTGTACAAGGCTCCGGCTGTTCGGGTGCTGTCGGCAACCAGGATGCTGAGGCTGCCGATGTTGCGCACCACGTTGTGCAGTTTTTTCAAGTCAGATTCTTCCACACCCTGTTTTACGGCGACATCGAACATGTCTTTGCTCAGGAAGGCGTAGGAGAAGGCCGATTCATTTTTGTACTTGTCGATAAAATTCTGGAGCGGGGTGCCTTGAGAAAAGCTGGCGTTGCTTGCCAGGGCGAGCATGGCAATGGATAGGAGAAGTTGTTTCATAGCTAAATCAGATAAAAGGTGCAAATATGGGGGAGACGCACCACTGCGGGAAAGAGTTACACGAGACCCTTCCCAAATTCAAATCCGCACAAACGATTTTGTCGAGACTCCTTTTTCCCCCTGCAAGCGAATGAAATATACGCCAGCTGGTATGCCCGTAAGGTCTATCCTGAGCTGCTCCCAAAAACCATTGGGTTGGCCCCGCTGCAACACGGCGCCATTTTCATCAACAATGCTCCAGGAGATCAGCTTTTCTTCCAGTTTCAAGTCGAGGAAATCAGATGCCGGGTTGGGCATCACCGCAAATTGGAACGTGCTGCCCGGCTCCTTTGTGGCGATGGCCTCGTTGGGGAAATACGTCGCCCTCAGGCTGCCGTAAAAAACGGCCAGCCCTGAACCGAAGAACTGCTGCACATTCTGCGCCACGCCGTAAAACGTGTGCTCGCCAGGCCCTACATCATACACCCTGGTATGCGAAAAGGGCGTCCTGTTCCGGTCGGAGTTGAAGGGCTTGAAGCCCAGGCCCCAGTCGTTGTTGCCCCAGTTCGGCGTGTCGCTGGCGGCCATCCGGATGTAATCGCCGAAGCTTGCGATGCAGGTGCCGGTGAAGTTCAACAAGACTTTGCCGCTTGTGGGCGCGCTCACGGTCACAGTGCCCATGGTGAAGGGATTGTTCCGGATATTGACGCCCAATTGGGAGATGCCCTGAAAAGCCGTTTTTATGGGGGCTGTTGCGGGATAATATTCCACTGTGAGGCCGCCAAAAACCGATGCGATGCCGTTGCCGTATATCTCATAATAGTTTTCGATAACGGCGTAATAGGTATGCGTGCCCGGGCTTACGGGGTAGCTCCGCACGTGCACGAACAGGTTTTTGTTGTAGTCGATGGTGGCAATCTCCATGCTTGCGCTGGCATCGTAATTGCCCCAGCTCGGGGTGTTGCTCGCCGCAAAGAAGAGCAGGTCGCCATCGGTGGATACGCTGTAGCCGTCGAAGCGGACGACCACTGTGCCTGCTGCCGGCACCGTAATCTGTTGTTCTGCCAGGATGACGGGCGCGCCTTCTACGTTGAAGTTGGTTTTTACAATGGGCTTGTGCCGCACAAAAGCCTCGCCGGGCGCTTCCGGGAACCATTCAACGGTGAGGCTCCCGTAAACGGAAGCGATGCCATTGCCGGCCATTTCCTGTGTGTTAAGGCCAAGCGCAAAAAAAGTGTGTTCGCCCGCGGGCACGTTGTACACCCTGGTATGGGAAAAAAGGCAGCTGCTGAGGTAGGTAGGGATTTTTTTTACCACGACGCTGCTGTCGTTGCCGCCCAAATTTGTCGTATTGCTCGCCGCCAGCACGATGCGGTCGCCCGCATCCGAAATGCAGTCGCCGTCGAACCGCACCAAAACCTTGCCCGCCGTCGGGGCGGTCATGGTTATTTGGCCCAATACCGCCGGAGCGCCGCGGAGCGACACATCCGTTTTTTCGATGCGGGCATGGAAGATTTTCTGTGCAGTCACAGTGCTGGCAAACAATTGCAGCCCCAACAAGAAAAGTAGTGTTTTTTTCATAAAATAGTCCATTTTCAAAGGCTGTTCACGAACAAAATTAAAGCATCGCGGTCTGATTTTTCAAGCTTTTTAAAAGCCTCCTTCGATTTTTCCGCTTCGCCCCCATGCCAAAGGATAGCTTCCTCGACGTTCCTGGCCCGCCCGTCGTGCAACAGGTAGCTGTGCCCGTTCACCACCGGAACGAGGCCGATTCCCCACAGCGGCGGGGTGCGCCATTCGAGGCCGGAGGCCAAAAAATCGGGCCGGCCATCAGCCAGGCCGCTGCCCATGTCGTGCAGCAGCAGGTCGGTGTAGGGCCATATTTTCTGCCCTTTCAAGGCGCTGATGTCGCCGTTGTTGCCCGTGTTCAGTTGTGGCCGGTGGCATGTTGCGCACTTGATTTCGGAAAAAACAAATTTTCCCCGCAGCACGTCCGGCGCATCGTGGTTGCGCCGCGCCGGCACCGACAGGGCCTGGAGGTATGTGACCACTTTCTGGAGGAAGTCGTCGGACAGCTCGGGGGCGCCGCCGTTGGGCAGGTCGGGGTATTGTTGCAATTGCGTCGGGCTGAGGTGGTCTTGCGGGAACAGGTTGCTGGTTATGCCGATGTCGCCGTTGAAAGCTGCAGCTGCCTGCTGTTTCAGGTTGGGCTGGTTGGCTTTCCAGCCAAATCGGCCCAGCGTGCTGCTTTGGGTCTCCACATTCCAGACGAAATTGGGTCGCCCGGAAATACCGTCGCCGTTGCTGTCGTGCTCGTCGGCATGCGATAGAATATCGGTTTCGGGCACCATTTCCAGAAGCCCTAAGCCGGGCAATTGCTGCGCGATGCGCGGCGAGTGCATCCAGCCTGGTGCAAAGGCGCCATAGTTGAGGTTGTGAAAAGAATAGTTTGGTTGGCGTAGCGAGTAGCTGTTGCCATCGTCATATAGCCCGGCCATTTCCGCGTACTGCACCGAAACGTCGCCTTCATGCAGCACGTTGAGGATGGATTTTTCCTGGAACTGCCCGCCATATACCGGGTCGCCGAGCGGGCTGCCGTGTGGGTCTGCTCCTGGTACGCTCAGGCGGAACAGCAGTCCGCGCAAAGGCTCGCCCGGTGTTTCTGGCGGCTTTGCCCGGCCGTCCTTGAAATGGCAGCTGCCGCAGGAAATGGCGTTGAAGATGGGCCCCAGGCCATCCAAGGTCGTCACAGAGCTTGGCGCCGTCACCCAATTGGAGCGAAAGAACGAGTTGCCGACGACGAACTGGCCGTCTTGCGCTGCGCTCATGCCCTTTGCCTGTATGCCGAAGGCATTTTCCCCGAAATCAAATGTAGTGGCCAAGCTCCCCCCGGTGTACAGATCCTCGGCCTCCGTCATGGCAACAGGCGGGCTGTCGCTTTCTCTGCAAGAAAAAAGCGCCAAGGAGTAACAGGTAAGTATCGTCAGAAAAAAACGCATCGCAAGCGGTTGAGCAGCTTAAAACTCGCCACCGATGGCAATGCCCACTTCAACCAGTTGGTCGCTCAGGTTCCTCATGGCATCAATGGCTTCCGTAATGGCGGTTTCGTTGTTCAGTATTGCCTGGTCGAACGGAGAAGGGATGGCGTTCATTTTCAATTCTGCGTTGGCAAAGGCCAGTACCAGCGCATCCGCTTTTTCGGGCGCCAGGTGTTGTGCTACTGCGGAAAAGCTGGCGCCGGTCACGACACTTCCGTTGCTTCGGATATAGTTGCCAAAATACACGTTCTTTATGCCCAACAGGTTCATTTTCAGGTCAGTGACCGTGTTGTCGGAAAAGCAGGAGTGTTCGTGCTCTTGGTCCTGCAAGTCCAACGCCACGAACATGCGCTCGCCGCCAACCTCCCCTTTCGCGAATTCTGCCAGGCCTGAAAAGATCAGGCCGATCGATTTTTTGGCTTCGTATGTGTTCAGGAATTCTTGCCGGTAGTTGCCCGTGGGTGTCCATTGGTCGCGCACCTCGGCTAAGTGTTCGAGCAAAAGGTCTATCACCACCTGCAGGTAAAGCCGGCGGCGGTCCTGGTTGGCTGCCGTGCCGCCCGGGCCGGTGACGTAATCGGTATATGGCCTTGCGCCAGGGCCGGTATTGCTCAAATCCTGCCCCCAGAGCAGGAACTCTGCGGCATGGTAGCCCGAGAAAATGGACACTTCGGAGAACAGCTCGTTCAGGCTGATGAGGAGCTGTTTGTTGATATTGGGATATTGCCCTGGGTTGTTGATGATGCCCGCATTGGGGTTCCCGGCAACGTAATCGACGAAGGCTTCGTCCATTGGCCAGGCGTTTATCAGGCCTTCCGGGCCGTCAACGCCATCAATGGGGCCGCCATAGAAACGGAAAGCTTCCGATTGGCCATAAGAAATGCGGGCGTTGAGCCAGGCGTTCTTACAGGCTTGGAAGCCCGCGTCTGTCGGTGCGGCGAGAAACGCGTCGATGGCGAGCTTAAGGGCGTTGGCGGTGTTGTAGGTGTCTTCGTAATTCGCCAACACGATGTTTGCATATTGTTCGAGCGCTTCTTTTTTCAACTGCTCCGGATCGACAGCGGCTTTTTTGTCGCAGGCAGGGAAAGCAAAAAGCGTGAGGAGCAACAGGGTGATGGACGAAGTGGTAAAGAATTTTTTCATGGGCAATGCTGCGGCAATTTTTGTTTAAAAGCCAAAGTTAGGGCTTTAGATGATGTTTGGGTAGTGAAATTCGCGCATTGTTAGTCACTGTCCAATAAAAACGGAAGCCAGTTCCCTTTGTGAATGGTTTCAAAGGTAGCCTCAGGGTAAGTTTCAAGCCATGCTAAAGGGGCTTTGGCGTTCTTTTGTGCAAATTTGAACTCATATCCAGCCAATTTGCCTTCAAATTCTTCTACATAATCAAGCTCTGCACCAGATTGTAAGCGCCAAAAAAAACGGTTGGCACGTTTGCCTTGATTGTCTAAAAGCTTGGATCGTTCGATAAAAAGGAAGTTTTCCCAGAGCCGTCTCGCATCGTCCCTCAGGGCGGTAATCAGACTTGCTGGCAATGGAAACCAACAAGACATTAGTATCTAAAACCACACGCATCATGGTTTAGCTTCTGTTTCTCTGTGTTCTTTTGCCCAATTTTTCATTGTTTCATTTGACCAGCCTCTATCATCCCATAGCTTATCCATTTCCGAAGTAGCTTGCTCGGAGAAGTACTGGGAAAGAATTGCTTTAATATCTTTTACTTGCTCTTCTTTGAGCGGATAGGAGAAAATTTTTAGCAACTCTATCTGTAAATTTGTTAGACTCTTAACTGACTGCATATGTCGATTTTTCAGCAAAAATACAGATGTTTTTGCTTTGTACCTATTGTTTTTTTCATTTTGCCCCACACTTTTACTATGAGACTTGAATAGGTTTGGTTTCCTACATCCTTTGCTTTGCACATCAAATCCCAAATTTCAGCGTTTACCCATTTTTGCACTACCTAAACATCTGTCATGTCATTTTCGCCCTTGCGCATCCTTGCCCCACTTGCCCTTTTCCTTTCCTTGCATACCGCCCTCAGCGCCCAAACCCAAAAGTCCCAACACGTCGTCTCCGGCATCGTCATGGTGAACGACAAAGCGGCGCTGGATGCCAAAGCCCTGATCGCCACCCTGAAAACTGACTGGAAAGTGAAGGCAGATTCCGTCAATATCTCGGAAAAGACCATCGTGTTCGCCGCCGCTGGCGCCACGGTGATGATCGCACAGCTGAACTATGCTGCCGACCCGATCGAAATCCGCGCCGCCGCCCAGCTTTCCTGGCTCTGGACTACCGCTTCCGAAGAAGCCCTGCGCCACCAATCGCAGGTGGTCATCTCGGTGATGGGTCAGGCCAGCAAATCGCTGGAATTGCACCAGCTGTTCAGCAAGGTAGCTGCGGCAATCCTGGAAAGCACCCATTCCAGCGGCGTGTACATGGGCAGGCAATACCTGTTGGTTTCCAAAGGCTTCTATGTGTCCGCAGCGCACAACATGCTCGACCACCAAACCTTGCCGGTTTATTGCTGGGTGTATTTTGGCAGGCCCGGCAACGCTGGCGGCTACACGTTCGGGATGTCGGATTTTGGCTTGAAAGAAATGGAGATCGTGGGGTCGAGCCACAGCGAGGCCGAAGTGCACGCCACCTTGTACGAAGCAGCGAACGCTGTGCTGAAGTACAATTCCCGGCCGATCAGCGGCGAATCGATCATCACCGAGGAAGGCACAAAAATTCTTGTAAAGGTCAGCTCCGGCGTTTTCCTCGAAGGGCAACAAGTGCTGCAATTGGCGTATTGATCTGCCAATTTTTACCTTTTATATAATTTTTTCATGGCTTGAATACGGCGTGGCGTAACCTTGTGGCTGCTGAATTGACAGCCTCCACAGGAATAAACCTTTACGCTACAGATGTTTCAAACTATGAAAATTTACCCTCTCCTCTTCCTTTTCTTCTTTGCCGCCAGCGCCCAAGCGCAGGAAGTGTGGTCGCTTGAACGCTGCATCAAATATGCGCAAGACAACAACATAACCATCAAACAGGCGCTCGCGAACGTGCGCACGGCGCTAATTTCAGAAAAACAGGCCAAAGCATCGCGCCTGCCGAACCTGGGCGCCAACGTGAACCTGGGCGAACAGTTTGGCCGTACCATCGACCCGACGACCAACTCCTTCAGCACCCAAGCCACGGCCTTCAACAGCCTGAGCATGAGTGCCGGCGTCAACCTGTTCTCCGGAGGGCTTATCAATCACGGCATCAAACAAGCGGGCTGGGACCTCAAGGCCGCCACTGCCGAAGCACAGCGCACGATTAACGACCTGGGCCTGCTCATCGCATCGGCCTATCTCAACATCCTGCTGTCGGAGGAACAGTTGGACAATGCCAACAAACGCCTGGCCCAGAGCAGGGTGCAGCTCGACGTTACCCAAAAGCTGATCGACGCGGGCACCGTGCCGTCTGCCGACAAATTCAACCTCCTGGCCCAAATCGCCCGCGACGAGCAGATGGTGGTGCAAGCCCAAAACACCGTTGACCTGGGCTTCCTCACCTTGAAACAATACCTGCAATTGGAGCCTGATTACGATCTCGTGATCGAACAGCCCGGCGCGCTGATCCCCGCCGATGCCAACCCGGACGCTGTTACCCTCCCGCCACTGTACGAAAAGGCCCTCGGCACCCAGCCGGGCATCAGCGCTGTCGATTACCGCCTGAAAAGCGCCGAAGAGTCGGTGTACATAGCCAAATCTGGGTATTATCCCACCCTTTCTGCCTTTGCCAACCTCAGCTCCAACTATTCCAGCCGTTTTCTCGATTACCAAAACGGGCGGGTCGTCGGCACCGATCT
>CAZULM010000010.1:0-3638 GCA_964621185.1 uncultured Saprospiraceae bacterium
TTCTTTCAGTTCACCAGACTTTTCTTCGCCGCCAAAGGCGGCTGGATAGTTACAATTTTATTATATTTAAAAACTTTTGGTGCACAGGGGGGGGGGTAATGAAATTATAATCAATACATTATACATATAATATTATTACAATTATATTTTAAATTTTATTGTGACACTATCCCTCAACTTTAGAACCGCCTGCGTTTCCAATGAAAATGGCAAAATAGCCATGTACCAAATGCCGCCAGAACAAACTACTCCCCGCCCCCCAACACCCTCCCCCCTATCACCGCCCGCGACTGCTTCGCCCGCTCATAATTTGGATCGAGCGCTAGCGCCTGATCCACGTCCGCAAGCGCTTCCTTGAATGCACCTGTGCTGTAATAGCTGTTGGCGCGGTTGGTCAGGATCATGGGCTTTAACCCGGGCGCTGCAATGTTCAGGGCAGCTGTGTAGTCTGCCAGGGACTCCTTGAAATTTTTATCGTTGTAATGCAGCAGGCCGCGGTTCACCAATGCTTCCACATAATTGGGGTTCAGTTCGATGGCCTTGCTGTAATCGCTGATGGCCTGGGCGGGGTTTCCGCTGCGGTCGTTGGCAAAGGCCCTGAAATACCAGGTTTCGGGCGCTTTGGGTTCCAGTTCGAGGCTTCGGCTAAGGTCGGGCAGGGCTTCGGTGAAGCGGCTGAGTATGGCTAAGCATTTGCCCCGGTTGAAAAAGAGCTTTGGCGTCACGATGCCCGCTTCGATGGCTTTGGTAAAATCGTCGAGCGCCTCGGGTATCTTGTTGACGTTCAGGTATGCCTGCCCGCGACCGTTGTAGGCTTCCACGTAGGTTTTGTCGAGTTCCAGCGCCTTGGAGTAATGGGCAATGCTTTTTTCAAATTTTGTGGCCAACAATTCGCTGTAGCCCAAATTGCACTGGCAAAGCGCGGCATCGGGGGTTTTGTCCACGCAATTTTTGAACAGCGCTGTGCCGTCTTTCCACACCATCGACTGTCTCATGGTCTGTACTGCAAAAAACACGGCAACGCCCGACAACAAGCCATAGCGGACAACTGGCCATTTGATTTTTTCCACCAACAGCATGAGCAGCAGAAAAATGCCCAGGCTGGGCAGGTAGGCATAGCGGTCGTTGCGCATCTCTGCCGTGCCCACCGACACGATGGGCAGCATCAGGCACAGGGGCAGCACGTACATGCCCAGGCCCAGGATGGCTTCCCGCTGCCTGTCCCAGTTTTTGATGACCCACCAGGCCAGTAGCGCCAGCGCCGGCAGCGCAAGGTAGTAATCGGCCCGCCAGGCGCCGTCAATTTTCGTGAAGGGGTATAAAATGCTGAATCCGAAGGGAAACAGCAATTTCACCGGGTAAAAAAACAAGGTCTGGCTGATCATAAAAACGCGGTCCACCGGAGAGAAGGACGCCATTCCGCCCACATTGTGGCCTTCTGCCGAGCGGGTGAGAAAGGTCAGCACGATCAGGGCAATGCTGAGCAGGAAGAAAGGCCATTTGTTGGCAAAAGTGGAGAAACTGAGCTTCCCATTGCGCCACCAATCCAGCGCCACCAGCATCAGGGGCAAGGTGGCTGCCGCCGATTTTGACATCCCTGCCAGTAGGAAGGTCAGCAAGGCCAGCCAATAATACCTGTTCCCTTTGCCTTCCAGGTACGACCAAAAAACATGCAAAGTGACCAGGTAAAAACAGGAAAACATCAAGGTACTCAGCGCCGACACCCAGCTCACCGCTTCGGCCAGCATCGGGTGCACGCCAAACAGGAGCGCCACAAAAAAAGCAGCCCAGGTTCGGTGCTGGATGCGCAACAGCAGCCGATAGGCCAGCACCACGTTCAACAGGTGTACGAGCAAACCCGCCACGTGGAAAGCGCCCGCTTTTTCCCCAAATACCTGATAGATAAAAGTGTACAACAGGCTGGTCATGGGCACGTACATGCCTACGAGCTGCTCGCCAAAAATGCCCTTGAAGCTCGGGTTTTTCAGGTTTTGATTGTACCAGATGGATTTGTCGTCATCAAATGCCACAAAATCATTGCCTAAGGAGCCGTAATACACTGCGGCCGTGGCAGCGAGCAGCACCAGCACCGGCAGCCAGGCATTGTCAAAAAAGGCAAAACCATTCCTTTCAGCCTGTGCCGGCGAAGGTGTTGCCTGCATTTTCTGTTCCTGCTTGCCGGTTTCCCGGTTCGCCGGCGCTTGTATTTTTTTCTTTTTAGACATATTATTATTTCACCTTTTTCGGCGTATTCGGCTCCTCATAATCAATTTTCCCGCCCCACATCCGCATTTGGCCAAGCACCCATTGTTGGCGCTTGCGCACATCGGCGGAGGGGTTGTCCACCTTGTAAACCAGGGGGTTGGGCAGCACGGAGGCCAGCAGTGCCGCTTCCTGGCGGTTGATATCTTTGGCGGCTTTTCCGAAAAAATGCCGGGCCGCTGCTTCGGCGCCGTAGATGCCGTCTCCAAATTCGATGCTGTTGAGGTAGGCCGTCATGATGCGCTCTTTGCTCCAGACGGTTTCGATCAGGAACGTAAAGTACACTTCAAAGCCTTTGCGCAGCCAGGACCGGGTGGGCCAGAGGAACACGTTTTTGGCAGTTTGCTGGCTGATGGTGCTGGCTCCTTTTTTGCGCTTGTGGGTTTTGTTGAATTTGTAGGCTTTTTCTATCGCCTCAAAATCGAAGCCTTCATGTTCCAGAAAATCCTGGTCTTCGGCACACACCACGGCCAGTTGCAGGTGCGGGGAAAGCTCCTGGAAAGAAACCCAATCGTGGCGCAGGCGCACATCGCGGCTTGAATCCCAGGATTGTTCCCAGCAGCGCTTGAGCATCAATGGGGTGAGCGGCACGGGCAAAAATGCGTACAACAGCGTCATGCCGATGCTGAGGCCGAAAAACCACAAGGTCAGTTTGAGCAGCAATCGCCTGAAATACAGCCCCCATTGCAGCCTGCCAAAAGCATCCTGCGGGACGGTTCGGTACCAACGTCGGAGTATGCGGGCAAAGAAATTCAAGCTAATTTTTTTTAAGGTAAAAACTGGACTCTGGACAAAGGGCAAGAAACGCAGTTTTGGCACAAAAACCCAAAAAATTCTGACAACAAAATCCGGCCCATCGTTTCCCAGGCAAAATTAGGAGACCTTTTTTCGAAATTCAGCAATTATACTATGATTCGCTTGATTTTTGTGATTGAGTATGCTTGATTCAAGTGGTGCTCAATTGATTACAAAGATCGGCATGTACAAAACCACGCGGCGTGAGGTATATTGTAACCATCCAGCCAACCAGGGCCGCGGTTTCCCAGTTTCCTTGGTTGTCCTTCTGTAAGAATCCGTCCACGCAAAAAGGGAAAAGGATGCCGAAATGTTGCCACATTTGTACTTTCAGCGCACTTTGCTTGGACGGATTCTTACAGAAGGACAACCAAGGTTAAGGAAAGTGTGCTGCCAGGGTGAGTGGCTGGACAGTTGCAAAATATTTCATCCTTTGGCCGCGTTTTTTGCCAGACCTTCGTTCAAGAGTTTAGCCCAATTATAGTCAACGCAAATTGGCGGTAAAAACCGTGATCGCATAATCATTTGAAAATCAGATATTTTTAACTACTCAAATCATCCAAAATCACTTTAATCATAGT
>CAZULM010000010.1:3738-41001 GCA_964621185.1 uncultured Saprospiraceae bacterium
ATGCAATCAAGCTTTTTTTTCACTCAAATCATCCAAAATCACTTTAATCATAGTATGCAATCAAGCTTTTTTTTCACTCAAATCATCCAAAATCACTTTAATCATAGTAAATGAAGCAATCGAAAAAGCCTGTCGCACTCAGCAGTGCGCTCGAACAGTTGGCCGCGGAAGGCTACCATATTGCAGATGAGCACAATTTTTTTGAACAACCCGAGGCGTCGTCTGCCGATACCGAAGACTGGAAATTGGACCTCGTGCAGCCCGCAAAAGAAGATGGACGAAACGCAATGGTCATCGCCGTTTCCAGTGCCAGCCGCCGCTTGAAAGTGGTGTTTGTGGAGTACTTTCTCTCCATGGCCGACTTCTGGCCAACAGATTTATTGCAAAAACTTTTCCCAAAAAGCAAACAGTAAGGCCATTACGTTGTTTTTTCGCGTATGCAACGACAAGCCGAAGCGCCCATCCCCTCTCAACACGGCCTATTTACCATGCTGGCATATTCCGACAAAGCATCGGACCGTATGCCCCATATCGCTTTGCTGGCCGAAGGGTTTGACCCAAGCAAACCCGTTCCGGTCAGAATCCATTCAGAATGTATGACGGGCGACGTTTTTGGCTCGCGCCGCTGCGATTGCGGGGAGCAATTAGAAGCCTCCCTGCGCATTGCAGCCGAAAAGGGGGGGGTCGTCATTTACCTGCGGCAGGAAGGGCGCGGCATTGGCCTCATCAACAAACTGAAAGCCTACAAGCTCCAGGATGTGGGCCTGAACACCGCCGAAGCGAACACCCACCTCGGATTTGATGTGGATGCCCGCCAGTACGATGCAGCGGTATGCATCTTGCTTGATTTGGGCATTCGGGAAATAGAGCTTATCACGAACAACCCCGCCAAAGTGGAGGCCATGCGGCGCTCGCCGATTAAAGTCCAGGGCCGCATCCCCATTGTGATCGCCCCGCAAGCCGACAGCCGCGATTACCTGGAAACCAAAAAGAACCTGATGGGGCATTTCCTGGATCTGTGATCTTTGAGCTGCTGCCCGATGCGGCACGATCGGCTTGTTTGCCGTATCCTTAATGGCACAGATTGTATTGCAGCATATACACCGCACAACCCGAGAAATAGCCCAGCACCGCCAGCAGGGAAATGCGCTTTAAATACCAAATAAAGTCGATTTTCTCCATGCCCATCGCCGCCACGCCGGCTGCCGACCCGATGATAAGGGCGCTGCCGCCTGTCCCGGTGGCGTAGGCCAAAAATGACCAGAAATAACTGTCTTGCGGAAATTCTGCCATGGTGTACATGCCCTGGGCTGCTGCCACCAGCGGCACATTGTCCACCACCGAAGAGAGCAAGCCAATGGTCATAACGATGGCCGATTCGTTGCCCAGCAATTCCGTTAGTGCATTGGCTAGCAAGCGCAATTGTCCGGTCGATTGCAGCGCCGCGATGCTGAGCAATATCCCGAGAAAGAAAAGGATGCTGGGCGTGTCTATTTTCTGGAGGGCATGGCCAACAGTGAGTTTGCCTTTTTCAGCTGTATCCTTTCTGCTGTGAATCATCTCGGTCAGCACCCACATGACCCCCAGGCCAAACAAAATGGCCATGAAAGGCGGCAGGTGGGTGATGGTTTTGAAAACCGGCACAAACAACAGCGACCCAATACCTATGCCAAATACGGCATTGCGCTCAAATGGGGTGGAGTTTGAGGCTGTTGCCCTGATTTTTGGCGGCTTTATCGTCCCTTTTATCCGAAAAGAAATATAAACCAGGGGCACCACCATGCAAAAAACGGATGCCAGAAATACTTGCAAAATGATGTTGAGCACCGTTATCTGCCCGCCGATCCAGAGCATGGTCGTGGTGACGTCGCCCATGGGCGACCAGGCGCCGCCGGCATTGGCGGCAATAACCACTACCCCAATGAAGAACAGCCGCATTTCCCTTTCCGCAATTATTTTCCGCATCAAGGATACCATCACAATGGTGGTGGTGAGGTTGTCCAGTATGGCCGACAGGAAAAAAGTCAGGATACCGATCATCCAGAGCAGTTTTACGGGGTTTTCTGTCTTTATCCTGTCTGTAATGATCTGAAAACCATCATGCGCATCGATAAGCTCCACGATGGTCATGGCGCCCAGCAGGAAGAACAAAATGCCTGAAATATCGCCCAGATGTTCCATCAGCTGGTGGGTGACTTCATGCTTGTCGGGTTGGTGCATGATGTAAATGGCCCAACAAATAGTGCCTGTGAGCATCGCGCTGGCTGCTTTGTCAATTTTGATGGGATGTTCAAAGGCGATGGCGAGATAGCCGATGATGAATGTCAGGATTATTGTTAGTTCCATAGTTTTATATCAATAAAATGTATAACGCCGACCCTGGATAATCCCAAGATCGGCGTTAATGGTGGAAATGGGTAAAAAATTTAGCCGATCAGACGAGCACTTCGGGTACAAACTGTTTGTAAATGCCGGCCTCCATTTTTTCACGCACTGCGGAGAAGGCGTCCAGCGTGATCTGAATGTCTTCTTCGGTATGTTCCGAAGTAGGTATCAGGCGCAGGATGATCATGCCTTTCGGGATTACCGGGTACACCACGATGGAGCAGAAAACGCCGTGGTTTTCGCGCATGTCTTTAACGAGCGCCATCGCTTCCTCCACTTCTCCGTGCATGTACACGGGCGTAACGCAAGTGTTGGTATCGCCGATGTCGAAGCCGCGTTCCTTGAGGCCGCCTTGCAGCAGCCGAACGTTGTGCCAAAGTTTTTCCCGCAGTTCCGGATGGGTGCGCAGCAGTTCGAAGCGCTTGTGCAGTCCTTCTACCAGGGGCATGGGCAGTGATTTGGCAAAAATCTGGGAGCGCATGTTGTATTTGAGGAACTGGATGATTTCCGGGCGGGCCGCGATAAAGCCGCCGATCAGTGCCATACTTTTGGCGAAGGTGCTGAAATACACGTCGATATCTTCCGAAACGCCTTGTTCCTCGGCGGCGCCTGCGCCGTTTTTACCCAACATCCCAAATCCATGGGCATCGTCGATAAAGAGGCGGAAACCGTAATGTTCTTTCATGGCGCATATTTCGCGCAATTTGCCCTGGTCGCCGCGCATGCCGAACACGCCTTCCGTAATCACCAGGATGCCGCCTTCGGTGCCGTCGGTGAGGCGTTTGGCGCGGTCGAGGCATTTTTTGAGGCTGTCCATGTCGTTGTGGGTAAACGCGAATCGCTTGCCCATGTGCATGCGCACGGCATCCACGATGCAGGCATGGCTTTCTGCATCGTAAACGACCACATCGTGCCGGCTCAGCAGGGTATCGATGGCAGACAGTACGCCTTGGTAGCCATAGTTCACCAAAAGGCCGGCTTCTTTGCCGACGTAATTGGCCAGGCCTGTTTCCAGTTTTTGGTGCAGGCTGGTTTCGCCCGACATCATGCGCGCGCCCATTGGATAGGCAAGGCCCCAACGGGCTGCTCCTTCAGCGTCTGCTTTGCGCACTTCGGGGTGGTTGGCAAGGCCGAGATAGTTGTTGATGCTCCAACACACCATTTCCTTGCCTTTGAATGTCATGCGGTTGCCCAGTTCCCCTTCCAGTTGCGGGAACATGTAGTACCCTTCGGCCACTTCGGCATATTTGCCCAAAGGTCCCGCCTGTTTTAAAATACGATCGAATAAATCCATTTATCTTGAAAAATGTTAGTAAGGCATTAAAAACACCTGTTGTGTTTTGAGGCTTTAAATGATTACCTACCCAATTTTTTCCAGCGTGTTCTCTGCTTCCATAAACCCTTGTTCTACCATCCATTTGTCGGAGAAGAACTTGGTCACATATTTGGAGCCATGGTCGGAGAAGAGCAGCACGACCACGTCGTTTTCGGTCAATTCGTCCTGAATAAGCTCTAATGCCTGTAGGGCCGCACCGCTGGAATACCCAACCATCATGCCTTCCATGCGGGCCAGTTCGCGGGCGCGCAAGGCGCTGTCTTTGTCGGTCACCTTTACAAATTTGTCGATGAGCTCAAAGTCCATATTGGCCGGGATGATGTTTTTCCCGGTGCCTTCAATGCGGTATGGGTAGCTTTCTTTTTCGTCGTAAATGCCCGTCTCGTGGTATTTTTTCAAGACCGAGCCGTAGGCATCTACCCCGATGATCTTCAAATCGGGGTTTTGTTCCCGGAGGTAGCGGCCCGTGCCGGAAACGGTACCGCCGGTGCTGGTGCTGCCGATAAGCCAGGTGACGCGACCCTGGGTTTGCTCCCATATCTCCGGGCCAGTGCTCAGATAGTGGGCCTCGCCGTTCTCCGGGTTGAAGTTTTGATTGATGTAATAGGCGCCGGGGATTTCAGATGCCAGCTTCTCTGCCATCTTGTAGTAGGAGTTCGGGTCTTTTGGTTTTGCCTCTTGCGGGCAAAGGATCACTTCTGCCCCCATAGCACGCAGGTTGTTCAGCTTGTCTTCAGAAATTTTGCTGGTGACGGTGAGCACGCATTTGTATCCCTTGATGGCGGCGACCATGGCAAGGCTGAAGCCGGTATTGCCGCTGGTAGCATCCACGACCGTGCCGCCCGGTTTGAGCTTGCCCAGGCGTTCGGCCCGTTCAATCATATGCAACGCGATGCGATCCTTGGCGCTCAGCCCTGGGTTGAACGCCTCCACCTTGGCATAAACCGTGGCGGGTATGTGCATTACAATGTTGTTGAGACGAATGAGCGGGGTCTTGCCAATCGTTTCGAGGATGTTGTTGAAAACCATACTCTGAGAACTTTTTAGAGATGAGGGAGTCTGCAGTAGAGGGGAAAATCTGGCACAAAGGTACTTCAAGAAGACGGAAAAAAGTTCGCACTTTAGGAAAAATCAATAATTGCGAAGATTTAACCTGCAAAAATTTGAAATTAAAGAAAGTATTGCAACCTTTGGCCTGATTCTCGAAACAATCAACTGTTTCGGGATTCAAGGTTTATTGTTCTACATTTTCATTCAACACACACTATGCTGATTTTAATTGTTACAATCTCCTCCATTCTTTTGGCAAGGGCTTTCCCGTACCTGGCAGACTACATTTCTGCCGCAACGCGCCGGTAATGCGCGATCCGTTTGCCAATCCAAAGGCTGATCGTCTCCCCCGACCAGCCTTTTTTCATGCCCGGTCAAAACCTCCCTTCCAAAAAAGCCCGCACGTCCTCCGCGGTTTTCAGCGGGTTCTCTTCCTGGGGCCAATGCCCCGTGTTGGGGTAAATCCTGAGATCGCTCGTTTTGATGCGCTGGTGAAATTCATAGGCGAATTCCGGGGATATACGGGCATCCTCAGCGCCCCACAATATCAATGTTGGTGCGGTTATTTTTTTTATCAACTCCAAAACTGGGGGCCGGTTGTCGCGCACAGAAGCCCGGTCTGTATAGGCTTTTCTGTTGCCCGCCCTCAAGAACATCTCAAAATGCCTGTCCACAAGGGAATCGGTGACTAAGGAATCGTCGGCGTAAACTTCCTCCAAAAAAATGTGGATGATCGACTTGGGGCTGATGCGCCAAAGCACACGGTTCAGCACAGGCGTGCTTGCCATCATGTTCACAAAGGAATTCCTTTTTTCCTCGAAACCTCCCGGGGCCAGCAAAATGAGCTTGTCGATCCTGGCGGGCTTTTCGGCAGCGTATTGCCAGGCGATCTGGCCGCCCAAGCCGTTGCCGGCAAGGCAGAATTTAGAAAAGCCCAGCTTTTTTGTCAGGCTGTCCAAAAAATCCACGTACATGAACGCGCTGTAGCTTCCCCTTGGGTGTGGCCCGGTGAGGCCGAAGCCCGGCAAATCTACGCTGATGACCTGGTATTTTTCAGCGAGCTTGTCGGCCCAAACCGACCAGGTATGCAAGGAGCTTTGGGCATCGTGCAGCAACACCAGCGGCTGCCCCTTTCCACTCAGCTGACAATGTGCCATCATGCTTCCAACTTCGATGTACTTTGAGTCCGGCGTTGAATATTTGGCGCTGAGGTATTCTGGCGACAGGTCTTCATGGGCATTGGCCACCAGCCACCAGAGCGACAACAAAATGAGCGTCCAGCGCAGGATGCGCGAGACGCTCAGTATTCTGATCCATTTTCTGATCTTTTCTGCCGGGCTTGGCCCTGTTTCTTCGATTTCCATGTCGGGGGAAATTAGTCTTTTGAACGGACAATGGCGGCCACAGCGGCAGCAAGGCCAAAGCCGCCCAGCGCGCCGACAAACATCCTGGTGACAATGGGCCCCAATGGCTGGGCTGGCGGCGATTGCAGGGTCTTTTCCAGGTCGCCAAGCCGCTCGCGCAGCATATTGGCCTGTTGCGGATCCCCTACCCCGCCGTCAATCTGCGCCTGTATCCCCTTCATTTCCATCATCATTTCCGTTTGCACCAAACTTGGGTCGAACAGGTGCAGGGCGTAGTAAAACACCCAATAACAGAGGTTTATCAACAGAAAGACAATAAAAGGTGTACGCAGCACTTCCCTGAAATCCCGTGCCGCGCCATTGGCAGCACAATCCAGCTTGCAAGCCTGCCACATAAACACCAGGTAAAACCCGAGGCTGCCCCACTGCAACAATGGACTGAGAAAGAGATCGGTTTTGACAATATACAGCAGCACAAAGTAAAACACCACTACCGCCCCGCCCAGGAGGCCATATCGAACGCCGGTATTGGACAACATATCGCTTGTTTTTTGGCAAAAGTAGCGAACACATTGAAAACCGGACAGGCTAATTCCTCAACGCAGGAAATCGGGCTTGGGGTCGCGCTTCGTAAAGGCTGCCACGATCAGGCCGGTGATCAGGCCGAAAATGGTGCCGCCAACAACGGCGTTTTTAAGTATCGTGACCATATCCCCAGCTTTTTCAAAGCCTTCCAGTGACTGCTCCAGGGCTTCCTGGGGCATATTTTCACCCCAGGTTTGCATAAATTGCTCTTGCAATTTGGCCACGTATTCAGGGTCGATAAAGTTGATCAGGACGTAGTTCCAGATGCTGGAAATAAAGGTGGCGACGATGGTCACCAACAGCCCGATGCTCAAAGCCTTGCCGTAGCTGATGATGCCGCCGTCCAATTCGTCGCGCTGGTGCTTGATGGCTAGGTACACCATGACGAACCCGATGGCCAACATTGACCCGTAGATGAGGAACATCCCACTGAAGCTCATCACATTTACGTCCATCAAATAGACAAGCAAAGAAATGGCGATGGCGATGCCACCGTTATAGGCGCCGTAGCGCAATACGGTATCCCAGATTGGGGCAGGTGTAGGGGCATTGGAATTGTCGATCGTGTCCATAAATTTTCGTTTTGAATGAATGAGAAGTTTGATTTTCGGTCGAAACTACGGTTCATATCCGGGTTTTCCATGGATTGAAACGACAATGTTTCTAATTTTTCCGACCAAACACGCCAAAGACCCCGCTTCCTCGATAATAACGCGATAAATTGCCGCGCTAAACCCATGCTCCCTTCATGCTTGTACTTGCTTTTGCCTTTATTGCTTTCGTTTACGCGTCGGTCGGCTTTGGCGGCGGCTCGAGTTATTTGGCCATACTCGCCCTGGCAGCCATCCCCTACCCTGAAATCAGGCTGACGGCCCTGATCTGCAATGTGGTGGTCGTGCTCGGGAGCGCGCTGCTGTATGTCCAAAAAAAGCAAATCCATTGGCTCAAGGTACTGCCCTTAGTGCTGGCAAGCGTACCGCTGGCTTTCATAGGTGCGCGGGCGCGCATACACGAGTCCACTTTTTTTCTGTTGCTCGGCATTTCCCTCGTGGCGGCGGCGGTGCTGTTGTGGGCGCATCCCGAAAAACAAAGGCCCGATGCCAGCGAAGCGGAAACGGCAAAACCTGTCAGGGATGCTTGTATTGGCGGTGGTATTGGGTTGTTGTCCGGACTGGTAGGCATTGGCGGCGGCATTTTTTTGTCGCCCGTACTGCATTTCCTGCACTGGGATGCTTCCCGGAAAATCGCGGCTACGGCCAGTTTCTTTATCCTGGTCAACTCGCTGTCGGGGATTTTTGGGCAGCTTTTATCCAATTCAGTACCTTTGAACTGGCCGTTTATCGGTTCGCTGGTGCTGGCGGTATTGGTCGGCGGGCAACTGGGGCTTCGGTTCAGCTTCCGTTTTTTCAGCCCTGTGTTGATCCGGCGGGTGACGGCGGTGCTGGTGCTGGTGGCGGGGGTGGAGGTATTGTGGAAGCATCTATATTTGAACATTTAAGTTTTTTACGACGAGGTCAGAACCACTTCACTTGAATCCTGAATTTACCTTTCGTAAATGCGATGCTGTCTGGAACAACAACACCAGCAGGTTGCCACCCAGAATTTGGTTTCTTTTTGGTAAATATCTGGAACCTACCTTCCACAATGTTGGTCAAACTGTCATACGCTATTACTTCAATAAACTGGTCATTTTTTAACGTATCCAGAAAAAAACTGCCAATAGGCTGATCAATATCATAAATCATTCCATACGAGGCATGTGGCACTAAATTTGGGTAGAGTGACGTTGGGGCGGGCCAGAATTCAAAATTGTATTTTCCTGGCTTGCATGGAATATCACTTATTCTAAAAACGTCTCGAACGCCATTTGAATAGGTAGCACCTGCATCAAGCACGAATGCACTATCTGAATGAAAAAACCAAGTGTTAAAGGGCACATTCCAAGGTTGGCCATTCTTTAACACAAACCCTTTTCCCAAACCGATTATATGTGAATCAATTGGTGGAGAAACGATGGTGTCTATCGGATCAATAGGTCCATCCACAATTGGTGTGTCATTTTTTTTGCACGTTGGCAAGCACATCAAAAGGGATGCAATAAAAAATATAGTCACGGTTTTCATGAAATTCGTCATTTAGTGATACACAATTTAATACAACTCTGGTCTCCAGTAGCAGAAATAGCATTTAGGAAATAAAATCCTGGCTCCAAAGCCCTGGTATCTATCCATGCCTTACCCCCATCTAACATCAGGTTACCTTTTTGTATTATTTTACCACTTGTGTTAGAAATTTTGTAATCAATTTGTTCTGTAGTGGACATGGTTGTATTTAAAAAGATACCATTTGTCCCGCCAGGATTTGGATAAGCATAGATTTCAATGTTATTCCTTTTGGGTATTGCCCGGCCCAACTCATCGTCTTCAGGATCAGGGATGTCTGTACAGCACGTCCAAGCCATTACTATTTTTTTAATGGCGGTGACAACAATTTCATCTGCAGAGGTGACTGTACATTTAAGCCAATAAACTGGACAGCGGGGATGGTTTGTCAAGGTGAGAACTTGACCCGTGCCAAGAAAAGTTTCTGTATTGTTACCGAAATTTCCGTTTGAACTCCAAGACCAACTTACAGTATAGGGCGGTGTCCCTTGTAAACCGGTACTTGGCTCTACAATCATTGCCGTATATTCCAAAGAACCGCAAGGACTATTCGAGTTGCTAATGAAGACTGACAATTCCTGAGAATCAAAAAAATCAGCAACTTCACAAGCCCCATTTCTAATTTGTGCTGCATTGTTGGCACAACTGTTTCCGGTAGGCACCTGCCCAAAATTAACATCTGGGTTGGAATAGTGTAGTATCTGAGCACTATTCGTTATTTGAACCGCAAATGGGACTTCATCCTCATCTTGAAGGATATAGATGGTACTGGAATATACACCTATGGCAAGCAATGAACGCCAAGAACTTATTTCATTGACATCTTCATAATCAATAATTTGAGGTAAGAAAAAATGTCTATAAGCATGTGCGATCACGTTTGTATCATCATTACCCAAATTGCGGTACCAATTATGACGGCAACCAAATATGTGACCTAATTCGTGTGGGAAGGTATAGGCTCCATTAAAATACGGAGCTTCGATAATACCATATGCGTTATCTTTATTCACCCCAATTTCAAAAACAGCTCCTTCTACATTTCCATATTCTTGGTTAGTAACCAAAAAGGCCACATCTGCTAACTCGGCGTTCCGATCAAACTCTAGTAAATCATCCAGTTGTTGTAAGTCTAAAACAATGTCAGCTGGCGATGAAAGCAGCAGAGAATAATTTCGCTCAATCCATCTGAGCTTTACTACTTTATTTGGAATATCGCTGTTCAATAAAGCCTGGTTTACAAGCCCTTCTCCTTCATGAGCAAATGCAGCAATGCTTCCATAGTTTTGAAGTATCCAAGTTTTTGCCTCATTCGTGATTACCAAGAGCACCGTAACCACAGCAGGGCATGTGTTGTATGGGTCGAACCCTCCAGGCATATTACATTCAGGGTCAATTGGAGGGTTAGTCGGGGCAAGAGACTCCGATGGTGTTCCGCACCCGACTTGCGTTTCTGTATTCCGCTTAACCAAATACTGATATGTTCCATTCATTGGTAGCAATTCGTAATAACTTGTACCTGATTGAACAAACCCAAAAACTTGGTTGTCCTTGTAATGAAGCGCCATATACCCTTGAAAAGGTATTAATGAGCCGTACCAAGAAAAATCGGATGAAGAATTTTGAACTACCTTAGAGGCAACAGCAATCAAAGTATCATTACCGCCTGGAATTTGAAAAACCAAGGTGTCATTTGTTTGGTAATATTTAATATCTCCTGTGGATACAATTTCAGTCAGCAAATTATTCGAGGAGTCTTTAAGGGCAAGGTATCTAGCACTTTCCGCAGCAGTCATTGCGATCTGGTTTGGTTGAAAGCTTGTAAAAAATGCACTTTGTGAAAGAATTTTATTTGGTATTGTTAGAAAAAATAGCAATAAAAATGCGTTAATACTCGAAAACAGAGGGGGGGGGGTAATAATTTTTCATAATATCAATATATTTGGTGAAATGATTAAACAAAAGTACGACATTTTTTTCCTTGAATAAATTCAAGACAAATTTTAACTAAATTCAAAAATAATTGCAATGGTTTCTAGCATTTTGCAGTTCATAAATATCCTTAAATGCCAAAATGGTTCATTGAGTATCTTCTAAAAATCTGCGTGGCACTCTAATTTTCTACACTCACATCCTGCATTCACCTTCGGCAAAAGCAATACAATTCGACACTATACCATGAAAATAAACATCCTAACCTTCGGCATTGCCCGCGAAATCTGTGGCGCAAAATCCTTTGAACTGGAATTGCCCGAACACAGCGACACAACTACCTTGAAAGGCATGCTGGAGGGCAAATACCCCCGGCTTGCAGCGCTGGCATCCTTCCAACTGGCAGTAAACGCCGAATATGCCCAAACCCCTACCGTACTCTCCAACGGCGATGAAGTCGCCATCATCCCTCCCGTCAGCGGCGGCTAAGCTGCTTTTTTTCCGAAAAAATACCTGTTCAGCCAATGCCCAACAAAAAGTCCTTTCAAGATAACTGGTAATATTTCTAAGCTTGCCGTAACTTTACCCATATTTCTACCTGCCAAATATCATTTCACCACATGTCAAAAAATTTAAGCGAACTATCGGGCCGAAGGGGTCTTGCCAACAATCTATTCGAGGACTTGGGCATTGCAGCGAAAAAAACGGGCACACCGTCGCTGGAAGAAATGGAGCGGCTGACGGAGGAATTCCTCGTGGGCAAAGCCAACGTTTATGGCGCGGTTTCCTTTTATGATTTTTTGCGGCCGGAAAACCAGGGCAAAAAAGTGTACGTGTGCAACGGCAGCGCCTGCATGACCGCCGGCACCCAGGGAAAACTGGAGGCCAAACTCGCCAACCATTTCACCGCCTCCGAAATGGGCACCATGACCTGCCTGGGCCGCTGCCATGAAAACAGCGCTTTTTACTACGGGCGCAACAACTACTCCGGCCATGCGGTGGATCAAATTGAAGCCATCAAGCGCGACAAAAATGCCATTCCCGACCATTACCACGTGGGCGCAACGGGCGCAGCCGTGCTGACCACCCCTTATCCGGATGTCACGGAATACTACCAGATTTTTCAAAACTGCCTGAAAAAATCCCGCGAAGAGCTGCTGGCCGAACTGAAAGACTCCGGCCTCCGCGGGCGCGGCGGCGCGGGTTTTTCCATGGCTTTCAAATTAGACTCCTGCAAACAAGCCGCCGGAAAAACCAAGTTCATTGTCTGCAATGCCGACGAAGGCGACCCGGGCGCGTATTCCGACCGGTATATCATGGAGCAAAGGCCCCACGCCCTGCTGATGGGCATGATGATCGCAGGCTACCTCGCCGGCGCCGAATGGGGCGTTGTCTATATCCGGGGCGAATACCCGGAATCGGTCGCCATCATCAACGATGCGGTGGAGGCCTTGCGCAAATCGGGCCTGATCGGGAAAAACATCGCAGGTTCGGGCTTTTCTTTCGATTTCAAAGTGGTTGAAGCGCAGGGCGCTTACATCTGCGGGGAAGAAACGGCCCTGTTGTCCTCACTCGAAGGCCAGCGGCCGGAAGTGCGGGTGCGGCCGCCCTACCCTACCCAGCAAGGCTTATTCAACAAGCCAACCGTGGTGAACAACGTGGAGACGCTGGCCAATGTGCCCTACATCATGCAGCAAGGCGGCAAAGCCTTCGCGGCCATCGGCACCGCAAAATCGACCGGCACAAAGCTTATTTCGCTGGACGGATTTTTCAAGCGCCCCGGCATTTACGAGGTAGATATGGGCACTCCCCTGAGCACCGTGGTGCATGAATTAGGCGGCGGTTTCTGTCAACCCGTGAAAGCCATGCACATCGGCGGGCCTTTGGGCGGCCTGGTGCCGGCCCACAAAATTGAGGCCCTTACCGTCGATTTTGATTCTTTTGCCAAAGAAGGCTTCCTGCTGGGCCATGCCTCTGTGGTTTGTATCCCGGAGGATTTTCCGATCATAAAATACCTTGAACACTTGTTTGCCTTTACCGCCCATGAAAGCTGCGGAAAGTGTTTCCCCTGCCGCTTAGGTTCTACCCGGGGCGCAGAAATGTTGAACAAGGCTCAAACCAGCGACTACAAAATAGACCGCGTCTTGCTGGACGACCTCTTAGAAACCCTGGAAATAGGCTCCTTGTGCGCCCTGGGCGGCGGCTTGCCTTTGCCTGTCAAAAACGCTTTGCAATATTTTGAGCCGGAACTTCGGCCTTACTTTAAAAAATAACGCGTCATGAGCACGAATGCAAATATAGACGACATCCGCGCGGCCATCGCCGCCGGCGCGACCATTGCCCACATCAACGACAAGCCCTACATCGTCAAACCAGGGGAAACCATCCTCAAGTTTGTGCGGCGGCACCTGGGCGAATCGCTGGTGCCTACCCTCTGCGATGCCCCCAACCTCGACCCCTTCGGCTCCTGCCGGGTATGCAGTGTGGATGTTGCGCTGGTGCAAAACGGCCCGGCCAAAGCCCAGGCGTCCTGCCATACGCCCGTGATGCCCAATTCATACATCTACACCGACAGCGCCCGCATCAAAAAATTGCGGCGCAACATCATCGAACTGGTGCTGACCGACCACCCGCTGGACTGCCTCACCTGCGAGGTGAACAACAACTGCGAACTGCAGACCGTCGCCGCCCGCGTGGGCATCCGCGACGTGCGCTACCCGGAAGGCAAAAACCACCTCGACAAGCCCAAGGACCTGAGCCATCCCTACATGACTTCCGACTTTTCGAAGTGCATCAACTGCTTCCGCTGTGTGCGCGCCTGCGACGAGGTACAGGGAGAGTTTGTGCTCAGCATGGCAGGCCGCGGTTTCGACAGCCATATTGTGAAAGGCTTTGAAAAGAGCTTTTTTGAATCCGATTGCGTGAGCTGTGGCGCTTGCGCCCAAGCCTGCCCCACGTCTGCCATCTCGGATATTTTTGAATCAAAATCGGTGGCTGTGGACAAAAAGGTGCGCACTGTCTGCACCTACTGCGGCGTGGGCTGCAACTTAGAAGTTGCCGTTGTGAACGATAAGGTAAAGTCCATCCAAGCACCCTACAACGCCGAAGTAAACCAAGGGCATACTTGTCTGAAAGGCCGCTTCGCCTTCTCCTTCTACGACCACCCAGACCGCATCAGGACCCCGCTCATACGCCGGAACGGCCAGCTGGAACCCGCTACCTGGGACGAGGCTTATGATTTTATCGCCGAAAAACTGCTCGATATCCGCGCCAAGCACGGCCCCGACGCCATTGCCGGCATCTCCTCCGCCCGGTGCACCAACGAAGAAAACTACTTGATGCAGAAATTCATCCGCGCGGTCATCGGCACCAACAACATCGACTGTTGCGCACGGGTGTGCCATTCGCCCACTGCGCTTGGCATGCAGCGGGCATTCGGCACCGGCGCTGCCACCAATTCCATCGAAGACCTGAAATACACCGATTGTATCCTGGTTATTGGCGCCAACCCAACGGACGCGCACCCCGTCACGGGCGCCAAGCTGAAACAGCACGCCATAAAAGGCAAAACCACCATCGTCATCGACCCGCGCCGCATCGAACTGGCGAAATACGCCACCTACCACTTGCAGCTGAAGCCCGGCACCAACGTGGCGCTGCTGAATATGATGCTGTACTACATCATGACCGAACAAGTGGAGGACAAAGCATTTATCCAAGCCCGCACAGAAGGCTACGATGAGTTTAAGGCTGAAATATTGAAGCTCGATATGGCAGAGATGGAAGCGATCACCGGTGTTGACCGGGAACTGGTGCGCAAGGCAGCCTTGGCTTATGCCACTGCGCCAAACGCCATGTCGTTCCACGGGCTGGGTGTTACGGAGCACTCCCAAGGCACTTTCACCGTGATGCTTATTTCCGACCTGGCCATGATTACAGGCAATATCGGCCGCCCGGGCGTTGGCGTGAACCCGCTTCGCGGACAGAACAACGTGCAGGGCGCCGCCGATATGGGCTGCCAGCCCCACCAGGGCGCCGGCTACCTGAACGCCTACGACCCGGAGATCAACAAACGTTTTGAGGCATTTTACAACGCCAAAGTACCGTTAGGCAAGGGTTTCAAGATTCCTGAAATGTTCGACGCTTCCATCAAGGGCGACCTCAAGGCACTGTGGCTTATGGGCGAAGACGTGGTGCAGACCGACCCGAACACCAACAAGGTGATCGCCGCCATGAATAACCTGGAACTGTTGGTAGTGCAAGAGCTTTTCATCACCGAAACGGCCAAATACGCCACCGTAATCCTCCCCGGCGCTTCCTTCTTAGAAAAAAGCGGCACCTATACAAATGGCGAGCGCCGGATACAAAGGGTTCAAAAAGTGGTGGAGCCATTGCCCGGTACCAAGCCCGACGGACAAATCGTGGTGGACATCATGAACCGCATGGGATACCCGCAGCCGGACTACGATCCCAAAACCATGCTCGAGGAAATCTCCCAGATCGTGCCTTTCTTCGCCGGCGTGCGCTGGGACGAGCTGGGCGACAACGGCAAGCAATGGCCGGTGCTGCCCGACGGCACCGACACCGAAATACTGCACACCGAAACCTTCCGCCGCGGGAAAGGGAAGTTCCACTACTTCGATTTCAAAGAAAGCAAGGAAATTGAGAAAAACGGCATGGAATTCCCCTACATCATCACCACCAACCGCGAACTGGAGCATTACAACTGCGGCACCATGACCCGCCGCACCCGAAACGTGGACATCCTCACCGAAGACGTGCTGCTCATCCACCCGGAAGACGCCGCCCGCCATTTTATCGAAGAAGGTGATATGGTATGTGTCACATCCGCCCGCGGGAAAATTGACATAAAGGCAAAGATTACCGATGAGGTGCGGCCGGGTATTTTGAGCACCACGTTCCACTTCCCGGAAGTCCTCATCAACATCATTACTTCTGATGTGCACGATACCGAGGCCATGTGTCCGGAGTATAAAGTGGTGGCGGTGAATATTCGGAAGAGCAAGGGGAAGTACAAGCAGGCTCCGGCCGCTGTGATTGCCTGATTTCTTTTGGTTTGGTTGACGAATGGCAAACCCATGAGTATCCTACTTTCCGATTTACCTTTAAACATAGTGTCCTGTATCGAAAGCGTCGGCACCCCCGAAAGCGGCGGCACCGACGTTTTTATCGGCACGGTGCGCAATGCCACCAAAGGGAAAGCAGTGCTGCACCTCGAATTTGAAGCGTACCAGCCCATGGCGATCCGGGAAATGGAGAAAATAGCCGCAAAAGCGCGGGAGCAGTGGCCGGTGCATGCCATCGCCATCCACCACCGCGTCGGGAAACTGGCCATTGGCGACGTTGCCGTCATCATCGCCGTTTCGGCAGCCCACCGCGACGCAGCGTTCCAGGCTTGCCGATTTGCCATCGATACCTTGAAAGAGACCGTGCCGATTTGGAAAAAAGAAGTGTTTGAAGACGGCGAGGTTTGGGTGGCTGCGCACCCTTAAAGTACCGCCAAACTTCGTTTGGCAGAGCATTTCAAGGTTAACTTCGCCCTTACTTGTCCTGCTCGTAAGAAAACGTCCACGTCATGTGCACTGAACGTACAAGCGAACAAAAGGGTACTATCCGCGTTACCTGTTTTCAAATACATCAAAAACAAAACATGACCGACGTAAAAGAATTCCTTTTCTCCCTCCCCGCCAAAGTAAAGCCCGAAGCCATAGAAGGCCTCAGCACCTTGTTCCATTTCGACATTGCCGATTCCGGCACCTATACCGTTAAATTGGACGACGGCAAATTAGACGTTTCCGAGGGCCTCAACGGCGATGCCGAATGCAAGGTAACTGCCAGCGCCGAGACGCTCAAGAAGCTGCTTTCCAAAGACTTGAACCCGATGATGGCCATGATGACCGGGAAACTGAAGATCAGCAACCCCGGGGAGATGCTGAAGTATGCGAAGATTTTCGGGTTGATGTAGGAGGCGTCAATCATCATCCTCCCAATCATACCCATCCTTGAACGAATCCATTTCCCGGCGCTCCTTTTTGGTCGGCCTGCCCACCCCTTTTTCCCGCTTTTCACTTGTCGGTGCCGAATTTTGGAACCATTCCAAGTATTTCGTGCGCTCTCCCTGTGGCGTCACGTCTTCATAACAGGTGACAGCGATGGGCGCGCCCACCCGCTTTTCGATCAGGTTGAGAGCCTTGAACTGGAAATTGAAGCCGTCTTTTTTTACCGTGACAATGTCGCCCACCCCAATTTGGTGGGAAGGCTTTACAGAAACAGCTTCCACTTTCACCTTGCCGCCCTTGCAGGCATCTGTGGCGAGCGTCCGGCTTTTGAAAATCCGGACGCTCCACAGCCATTTGTCAACCCTGACTTTGTTCATTTTGCTTCCCAAACGTTGTTGGCTAAATCGATGTCGGCCATGCGGCGGCTGGGGTCAATCTCTATTTTGGCGACTTTGCTCAATTTGGACGGGATTTCAAATTCGTAGGTAGGGTCCACCCAGCGGTGATCGGGCAGGATGGTGCGCTCGGTTTTGCCCTCGGCAGGCTTCTCGCCGCGCATGCTTTCCAGTGGCGCGTAGAACAGCTCCTGGTCGCCGTTGCTGTAAGTGACCATGATGTCCAAGGGCATGGCCATGCGCCCGATGCGCTCGACCACTACTTTGGTGTTTTTGCGGCCCTCCGACTCCACCGATTTCACGCCATAGTCGATGGTGTTGGTGGTGTTCACCCAGTCTTCCTTGTACCAATCGAGCTCCAGTCCGCTTTCCTTTTCAAACACGCGTGTAACGTCGTTGGCATTGGGGTGTTTGAAGCGCCAGGTTTTGAAATAGGTGAGCAGCCCGCGGTCGAAGGCTGGCTTGCCGATGATGTATTCCATCTGGGTGAGGAACACGCAGCCTTTCACATAAGCGGCCATGGAATAGGCGAAATTGGTGTTGAAATGGTCGGCATGTGTGGTCAGGGGCTCTTCCTTGCCGCTGGTGGCCAGGCGGGTGTAGGCCATGTTGTTGCCCAGTTGGGGGTTGTCGGTGGCTGTTCTGCCCGGCATCAGCCCTTCGCGGGCGAGCTCGTTTTCCACGATGTTCTCGGCAAAGGAGGTAAAGCCCTCGTCCATCCAGGCGTACAGGCTCTCGTTGCTGCCCAGCACCATTTGGTACCAGGAGTGCAGTTGCTCGTGCACCGAAACCCCAACGAGGGAGTTCAAGGGCCGGTTGCCTGTGATCATGGTGGCCAGCGGGTATTCCATGCCGCCGTCGCCGCCCTGGATGAAGGCGTATTCGTTGTAGGGGTATTTGCCGAAGCGCTCGTTCATGATGGTACGGGCGCGGTTCATGATGGCCGGCAGTTTTTCCCATTGCTCGTCGTAGCCTTTGTCCTTTTGCCAGAAGAAGCGCATGATGGAGCCGTCGTCGGCGCGGATGCTGGTGTGGGTGAAATCGGGGTCGGCGGCCCAGGCGAAGTCGTGCACGTTAGGGGTTTTGAAATGCCAGACTAATTTTCCGGCTGCCAGTTTGTTGAGGGTGGAACCAGGCGCCTCGTAGCCATAGCCCACCTCCTGCGGGTTCTGGATGTAGCCGCCCGCCGCCACCACGTAATTCCGGTCGATGGCAATCTTCACATCAAAATCGCCCCAAACCCCGTAGAACTCGCGGGCGATGTAGGGGTTGGCGTGCCAGCCCTGGTAGTCGTATTCGCAGAGCTTGGGAAACCACTGGGTCATGGTGAACTCCACGCCCTCGCGGTTGTCGCGCCCGCTGCGGCGGATCTGGAGCGGCACCTGGGCGTCCCATTCCAGCTCAAAATCGGCGATGGCGCCCGGCAGTATTGGCTCGTTCAAGGTGACTTCCAAAATCGTCTCGTTTTCGAGGAATTTCACGGGCTTGCCATTGACCTTCAAAGATTTGACTTTAATGTAACCGATTTCATCCGGGCCGAGCTTCGAAATCCGCTCGCCTACCCTGCCGTCGGCGTCTTCGATGGTACGGGAGCGCACGTCCATCATGCTGTTGGGCTGGAAGGCGTTGAAGTAGAGGTGGAAAAAGGCATTGGTCAGCACATCCGGGCTGTTGTTGGTATATTCGAGTCGCATGTCGCCGCGGTATTGGTGCTTATCGGCATCCATATCGACGTTGATGTAGTAGTCGGCGCGTTGTTGCCAGCGCTCCGGCTGGGCTTGCAGCACCAAGGAAAAAAGTAACAGGAAATTGAGGGCTAATAGCTTTTGTTTGATCATTTTATCGCATTAATTGTTCATCAATAGCGCAATAATACGCCATCGAAATTTTCCAGGGCGTGTTTTTTGGAAAAACGGCGCCTTGGGCGGGCTGTTCGCCGTACCTTTGCCGCCATATTGAACAAAAGCGTACAACATGAAACTTCGTCTTGCCCTCGCATTGATATTATTGGCCACCCTCACCCGGCTTGCGCTGAACTTTTTGCCCTACCCGCCGCACAATTTTTCGCCCATTGCGGCCATTGGCCTGTTTGGCGCGGCTGCCTTCAACCGCCGGTGGCTGGCTTTGGCGGCGCCTTTTGCCGCGCTTTTCCTGAGTGACCTAGTACTGAACAACCTGATTTACAGCCAATACTACACGTCGTTCACGCTGGTCACGTCCTGGTGGATCTACGCTGCTTTTGGCTTGGTCATGCTCATTGGCTGGGCGCTGTTGCGGCAAAAAACCTCCCCTGGTCGCGTTGTTGCAGCCAGTTTGATGTCATCAGCGGTGTTTTTCCTCGTCACCAATTACTGTGTTTGGGCAACGGGCTTGATGTACCCCAAAGATGCCACAGGGCTGATGGCCTGTTATGCTGCCGGGATACCGTTTTTGGGCAATACCGTTTTGGGCGACCTGTTTTTTTCTAGCGCCTTGTTTGGGGCCTACCACTGGGCGACAAGCCGCCAACTACGCACCGAAACCGTGTGATTTCAACAAAATGCTTGGTTTTTAACACATAGCGCACATCGTTCACATAGCCCCAGCGGGGCGCCAATGTCCGTAGCCCCAGAGGGGCGCCAATGTCTGTAGCCCCAGCGGGGCGCCAATGTCCGTAGCCCCAGAGGGGCGCCAATGTCTGTAGCCCCAGCGGGGCGCCAATGTCCGTAGCCCCAGAGGGGCGCCAATGTCCGTAGCCCCAGCGGGGCGCCAATGTCTGTAGCCCCAGCGGGGCGCCAATGTCTGTTCGCTGTAGTTTGAAATTTATTCATTAAACGTCTTACATCCATTCATGGAAAAACCTTCTCTTCCCCCTAAAAAAGTCTCCGAAAGCAAAACTGTAATGACCGAGCTCATCATGCCCAACGACACCAACCCGATGGGCAACCTGATGGGCGGTTACCTGATGCGCTGGATGGACATCGTGAGTGCGATATGTGCCGGGCGGCATACGGAAGCGTATGTGGTCACGGCAGCGGTAGATCATATATCCTTTCAAAACCCGATCAGCTTGGGCGATGTGATTACGCTGGAGGCATCTGTCACCCGCGCTTTCAACACCTCGGTAGAAGTGTATGTAGAGGTGTTTGCAAGCGACGTTAAAGGGCAGAATCCCAGGCGCTGCAACCACGCCTATTTCACGTTTGTGGCGCTCGACGACGAGAAAAAGAACCCCATACCCGTGCCGCCCGTACTGCCTTTGGCCAACGACGAGCAACAGCTGTATGAAAGCGCCGCACGCCGTCGCGAGCTGCGCTTGATCCTTTCCGGGCGTATCAAGCCGAAGGACGCGACGGAGGTGCGGAAGTTTTTCGCGGATTTGGGATAATGGCTCCACTACCTTGGCTCAAACACCAGGCGCTCTCCCATTTTCCCCTCGTTGAATTTCCCATCATGCCAGGCCAAATGCCCGCTGACGATGGTGGACAGCACCTTGCCCCGGAACCTATGGCCTTCAAAGGGCGACCAGCCGCATTTGTACAGCACGTTTTCCTTTTGTACTTCCCATTCGTGGTCGATATCGACGATGGCGAGGTCGGCCCAACAGCCTTCGTCGATAAAGCCGCGCTCCTTCATATTAAAACAGGTGGCGGGCGCGTGGCACATTTTTTCGGCGATCTTTTCTATGGAGATTTTGCCCTTGTGGTAGAATTCCAGCATCACGTTGAGTGTGTGCTGGAGCAGCGGCACGCCGGAAGGGGCATTTAGGTAAGGCTGTGATTTTTCTTCCCAGGTATGTGGCGCATGGTCGGTAGCCACGATGTCGAGCCTGTCGTCGAGCAGGGCGGGCAGCAGGGCATCGCGGTGCTCGGCGGCTTTTATGGCGGGGTTGCACTTGATCAGGTTGCCGTAGCGGGCGTAATCGTCGGCACAAAAACGAAGGTGGTGCACGCATACCTCGGCGGTGATCTTTTTTTGCGGCAAGGGGGTGCTGTTGTCGAACAATGCCAGCTCGTCTTTAGTGCTGATGTGCAGGATGTGCAGGCGCGTGCCGAACTTTTTGGCCATTTCCACGGCCCTGGAGGAGGAGAGCAAACAAGCGTCCACATCGCGGATCAGGGGGTGGTGCTCGGCGCGGAGCCCGTCGCCGTAGCGGGATTTGAAGCGTTCAAGGTTAGCACGCACCGTCGCCTCGTCTTCGCAGTGCGTGGCGATCAGCATGGGCGATTGGGAAAAAATGCCTTCCAAGGCTTTTTGGTTGTCCACCAGCATATTCCCGGTGCTGCTGCCCATGAATATCTTGATGCCGCAAACGCGCTGGGCATCCGTTTTCAGCACCTCTTCCAGGTTGTCGTTGGTGGCGCCCATGAAAAAGGAATAGTTGGCTAAGGATGTTCGAGCCCCTGTCTGGTATTTTTCTTCCAGCAAGTCCTGGGTGACAGCCGGCGGCACCACGTTGGGCATTTCCATAAACGACGTTACCCCGCCCGCAACGCCCGCCCTGCTCTCGCTGGCGATCGTTGCCTTGTGCGTGAGCCCCGGCTCGCGGAAGTGCACCTGGTCGTCGATGATACCCGGAAAGACATAGCGGCCCCTGACATCGATTTCAACAGCTGCGGCCCCGGAAATGGAGGGTTGGACCTTTTCGATCCGCCCGTTTTTGATCAAAATGTCGTTTTCCCGTATAGCGCCGCGGTTCACCACGCGGGCATTTCTAAGCAAAATTGAATCCATAAAATTTGAAAAAATTGTTATATCAAATTATTGAAAATTGCATAAGTAGTCAATATTTCTCCCCTTCTTGGAATAGGTGGGGTAATTTTCTTGCTTAAAGGCCAGTTACCCCCAAATGTACTACAAGTGTTAAGCATTTGAAAATCAGATCGTTAACACCATCAAGGGAAAAAATTTCAAAAAAAACAAAATACAAACATTGCTTTTTGTAAAGAAAAGATACCTTTGCACCAGTATCCAACGATACAATCACCGCATTGTATCCGATCCGAAAAGATGCCTGCTTGTTCGGGCTCAAAGATAAAGGTTTAAAATGAAGCGTGTTTTGATGACGTCCTTCTCCGGGAAAGCTCGGAGGGGGACTTTTTTTTGTGCCTGTACTTTTTGACCTCAAACCGATATATTTACGCAATGCAAGATTCCAAGACGATACGCCTCCACCCCATGCTCGTGCGAGCCGTGGTGGAAGCTCTCCACGCCACTTTTATCGAGAACCGCCATGCCGACAAGGTGATCGAGCATATTTTGCGCAACAACAAGAAAGCTGGCAGTCGCGACAGGTCGTTCATCGCTGAATCGACTTATGAAATAGTGCGCTATTACCGACTATACGCCGAAATACTTGGCCGCAACCCTGTCACCCATTTCGATTTCTGGCAGCTCTCCGGCATCCATTTCGCCGTGAAAGAACCAGGCGAGCTGCCCAAAATCATCGAGTTCAACGGCCTTGACGTTCAGGAAATACGCGCCAAGCACGAAAAACTGCGTCAACAGCGGGCCATCCGCGAGAGCATCCCCGACTGGCTCGACGAATATTGCCAGCGGGCGCTCCCGGAGGTCTGGGATGCCACCCTCGCCGCCCTGAACCAGCCTGCTCAGGTCGTGCTGCGCTGCAATACCCTGAAAACCGACCGCCAATCCCTGCAAAAAGCCCTGGCCGCTGAAAATATCGATACTACCCCCCTCGGCCAAGGCGATGCCCTGGTGCTCAAGCGCCGCCAGAACGTGTTCAAGTCACAGGCGTTCAAGGACGGCGGCTTCGAAGTGCAGGATTACAGCAGCCAACTGGTCGCGCCGCTGCTTGCCCCAGCCCCCGGCATGCGGGTGGTGGACGCCTGCGCGGGCGCGGGCGGCAAAACCCTGCACTTAGCCGCCCTGATGCAAAACAAAGGCAGCATCATCGCCCTCGACACCCACGAATGGAAACTCGATGCTCTGCGCCTGCGCGCGCGCCGCGCCGGCGCGTCAAACATCGACACCCGGCCCATAGAGAACAGCAAGGTAATCAAGCGCCTGGCCGGCTCTGCCGACCGCCTCCTGCTCGACGTGCCCTGCAGCGGCCTCGGCGTGCTGCGCCGCAACCCCGACTCCAAGTGGAAACTGCAACCCGAAAACATCGAGCAGCTGCTCCAAACCCAACAAGAACTGCTGCGCGGGTACAGCCCGATCGTTAAGCCCGGCGGCAGGATGGTGTACGCCACCTGCAGCATATTGCCCTCGGAAAACCAGGAACAGGTGGCGGGCTTTTTGCAAAGCGAGGCCGGGCAAAGCTTCAAGCTGCTGGAGGAACGGCGGATTCTGCCGCAGGATGAGGGGTTTGATGGGTTTTATATGGCATTGTTGATGAATGATGAATGATGAATTTTAATGTCCAATGTCCAACATGGAATATCCAATGTCCAGGTGGTACGGTGGCTCGGAAGAGGGCGCTATTACGCTCCAATGACCAAGCGCTGCCTTATTTGGAAATTGGGCATTCCATGTTGGACATTGGAAATTATACCCGGATTTGGGTGGATTTGAAAGATTGATGGATGCTATACTATGATTCGCCTGATTTTTGTGATTGAGTTTGATTGATTCAACTGATTTTCAATTGATTACAAAGATCGACATGCACAAAACCAAGCAGGCTACAGACGTTGGTGGCCCGCTGGGGCTACTTTCAATTTTCACAACCACTTTGCGTGGGCTATAAAAAACGCTCCACTCCTTTTCCTGCTCGCAAGCATCCGTTCACGAATAAAGGGGAAAGGACAACGAAATGCTGCGGCTTGAGCGCTTTTCGCGCACTTTACACTGACTCTTCGGCAAAGATGCCTAACATTTGTATGGCGCACCCAAATCAATTTTTATCGTACCTTCCCCCAAATTTCAATCCGCCAATCATGGAAACCTCCCAATTTTTTGGCCATATCCGCGACCTTATCGCCCACAATGAGTTGAAGCCGGCCATGGAAAGCATGCGTGTTTTCCTGGAAAACTCCCCGCAATTAGACGAAGTTATCCTGCAAACAGCCCGGTTCAACGCCGTGCGGGAACAGATACGCCACGGCGTGATAGACTTTTCGGAGGCTGACAAGACCCAAAACCAGATCCGCACCGGGCTGATCGAGCTCCTGCGCGAGATTGAAACCCAGGGCGCAAAGCCTGCCCGCCGCGCCGAAATGGCCAATGCCGTCTCCATCGCCTGCGAGATCGTGTTGAACGCCACCCAAATATCAGCGGGCGGGAACGTGCACATTGGAAACATCATCTACAACACGCCGCCGCCCGCCGACAGCCCGCCGAAACGGGAATACAACAAGATACTCACCAAAGCCTTAGTGGAAGCCATGCGCGGCGACAACGACAAGGCCGAAAAGCTCTGCCAGGACTTCTCCTGGCTCGAGCACCCCGAAAACCGCCGCAAGGTGCAGCATTTCGTTTTCCAAAACTTCGTCGGCGAAATCGGCAAGCAACTGCGCAAGCTCGTCAACATCGGCGAGCACGAGGACATGGCACCGGCGGCAAAAGAGCGCCACTATGCCGACAAATGCCTCGACATCGCCCGGCGCAGCTTCGACATCGTGAACTACACCCTGCTCTCCGTTTGGTGGGACGCGGCCAAAACCACCCCCCGGGAACTGGAACCTACAGCCCAGCAGACACTGAACGCGTTTTTCGAAGCCCACTTAGAGCATCGCCTCGATGCGCAGTTTGCCCTGCTGAAAACGCTGTACGCTTTGTTTCAGGAGCAGAAAATGGCATTTCCGTTCGGGGAAAAGATGCAGGATATGGCGCCCCAATTTGCAGAAGGCAGCCCGCTCCAGGAAGCCTGTGCCGCCCTGGAAAAAGCGGTGGGCGGCGGCGACAGCGCCCAGGCCGAAACCCAGCTCGCACGGCTCATGCAGCATTTCGCCTTCCTGACCCAGTACCGCATGGCATCCATCAAAAAAATATCGTACCGGCAGATGCGCAACGGCCAGCCCGAATACCTGCACCGCTACGTGGCGCTGGGCATCGACGTGAAATACAGCGAAGACGCGGAAAAAGGCCGCTGGATAGCGTTGGGCGAGCAAACGCCCTCCGTGCTGCTGTACCGCGGCGACGACTACCAGAACGGCATCAACCTCTTCCCCTTCGTCATCGATTACAACGCCCTCACCTTCGAGCAGGGCGCCCGGATATGCTTTTACAGCGCCCGCGACCTCAACGATGCCCGCGCCCTGGAATACCGGTTCTTAGGCGACAACAGCATCGTCCGCATTGAAAAACAGGGCGTGCACACAGCGCAGACTAAGCTCGACGAGCTGATGATGAACCCCGAACTGCTCAAAGCCCTCAACCTCGACTGCGTGGTGGACAGCTTCCACGCGGCGCGGGAATCGGTGCTGGGCCACGAAACCGCTTTGTTCGACAAGCTCTAAACCCCCGGAACCATGGCCACGCAAACGAGATACCCGTTCAAGTTCCTCGACGCCTATTCCCGCGACGACCGCGACATATTCTTTGGCCGCGACGAAGAAGTGGAAGCCCTGTACGAGATGGTTTTTCAAACCGACCTGATATTGGTCTATGGCGCTTCCGGCACCGGCAAAACCAGCCTCATCCAATGCGGGCTGGCCGCCAAATTCCAGCCCTACGAATGGCTGGCTATCCCCATCCGCCGGGGCGACAACATCAACGAATCGCTGGAAAAAGCGCTTGCAAAAGCCGGTGAAACCGATGATGCCGTCCCTGCGGGCGAAAACCTCGACTGGCTCAGCGATGCCGCCGATACACCAGCTGCGGCCCTGGAATCGCCCGTGGCCCAGCGGCTGCGCAACCTCTACCTGCGGCATTTTAAGCCCGTTTTCCTGATTTTTGACCAATTTGAAGAACTGTACATCCTCGGCAGCAAGGCCGAGCAAAACCGTTTCGCCGAAACCGTGCGGGAGATCCTCCGTCTCGAACAGCCCGTAAAAGTGCTGCTCAGCATCCGGGAGGAATACCTGGGCTACCTTTATGAATTCGAGCGTACCGTGCCGGAACTGCTGCGCAAAAAGCTCCGCATCGAGCCGATGAACCTCGAAAAAGTGCAGACGGTGGTGCGCGGCATCAGCCAGCTGCCCTACAGCAACGTACACCTGCAAGCGGGCGCGGAAACGGCCATCGGCCAGGGCATTTTTGACAAACTGAAAGAGCGCGAGCACGTGCTGAGCATAGAGCTGCCCTACCTCCAGGTGTTCCTCGACAAGCTGTACCTGAAAGTCACCGGCGACCGCTCCCGGCAGGCAAGCGCCGAGCTAAGCCTGGCCGCGCTCCAGAAGATGGGCGACATCGGCGATGTGCTGCGCAACTTCCTCGACGACCAGGTGCAGGCCAACGCCCTGGAGCTCGGCGTGCCGCCCGACACCGTAAAGAAGCTGCTCGCCCCCTTCGTCACCCTCGACGGCACCAAAGACCCCCTCTCCGCCGCCCAGCTCCACGCCCGCCTGCCCGAGCTGGAGCACGCCCTCATCGCCCGCAGCCTGCAGGCATTCCAGAACAGCCGCATCCTTCGCTTCGACGAAAAGGAACAGCGCTACGAAGTGGCCCACGACTCATTGGCCCGCCAGATCGCCACCTACCAGGACGCCGAAGACATCGCCCTGCAAAAAGCGGCGCAGATGATACGGACGCAGATGCTTATGGAAGCGGACAAGCGGGAGGTGTTTTCGGAAAAGCAGTTGTTGTTTATGGAGCCTTACTTGGGCAAGCTTGAATTGGCGGAGGAGGAAAGGGGATGGGTGGAAGGGAGCAGGAGGTATTGGGAGGAGGAGGCTCAACGCATCCAGCGGCAGAATGAAGAAAAACTGGCAGCGGCGCAGCAGCAGGCAGCACAAGAGCGCAGCCTGCGCACAACGGCGGAGCAAGCGCAGAGACGCTCCCGCCAACGCACACGCATCGCGGTTTTTGTCGCTTTGTTGGCCATCATCGGCTTAGGCGCAGCAGTATGGAAATCCGTTGAAGCAGACGATGCAAGGAAAAAAGCGCTGGATGCCAGCGAAAAGGCTGAAATGGCCAAAAAGGAAGCCTTGGACAGCGCCGCCGTTGCCAAAGAGCAGCGTCAAATCGCAAACGACAATGTACTCAGAACCCTTCTGGCCAACAAAAACACGGACGAAGCCTTGCGAAAACTGGAAATCACTGCCGACCAGGCATTGACCATCGTGCTACCCGACATCGACCGAAACATTTACAAGCTGGAATACGATGCCACTTACCCCAAATGCCGGACTGCCCTAAACCTAAAAGCCCGGCGGCGCGAAGTTGAAAAACGGGTATGGGAAATGGCCTATTTCTATACCGAAGCTGATTCAGCCGAAGCAGCCATTGCATTTTTGAACCTGCTCAAGCCCTCCGGCTTTACGGCAACGACCCCGAATATTCAGGCACGATTGCGCAGCCATCTCCGAAAAACAGTACCAGCCAGATTCATCGATTCACTTGAAGCACGTTACTACCCACGAAGCATCTTGGTGGAAGGCGGCACTTTGTTAGGAGAGGATTCTGTTCAAATCAAAGTAGATCGTTTCAAAATGAGCGAAAAAGAGATCACTTATTGGCAATACGCCGTATTTTCCCATGCAAAAAACTACCATATCAATCCGCCATCGTGGGAATATGCCGGAGACAACCCAGCTGTATTTGTAAACTGGTACGACGCTGCTTTTTACCTTAATTGGCTAAGCGATCTGTATGGGAAGGATAAAGTATACACATTGAACAACCCAACGGCAAGTCCTAGGGGAATTGATTACGACGTGTCAATAGATTCCGCTGCAAAAGGCTATCGTCTGCCTACTGAAACCGAGTGGGAATTTGCTGCGCGGGGCGGAAATAAATCGCAGGGGTTTAAATTCAGCGGCAGCGATGAACTGGCAGATGTGGGCTGGTTCAATGATAACGCAAATAGCCGTACCCACTCAGTTGGGCAAAAAAAGAAGAACGAATTGGGCTTTTTTGATATGAGTGGGAATGTGTGGGAATGGTGCCAAGATTGGTTTCAGGAGGGTTCTACCCGCATTGCCCACGGCGGGAGCTGGACTGCCCCCCCAGAGGGCTGCCAGGTGACGTTCCGAGCTAAGGTCAACCCCAACCGCCGCACCGTCAGCTTTGGCTTCCGCCTGGTTTTCGTCCCGTAGTCAGTTTGCAGTCCCTTCCGGCTTTACATATAAAGCTAAAGCGAGCGGCTTCAAAAAATGCGCAGGGTCTCATCTGACTAAACAAGCATAATCTCCCCTCGGTTTATGGCTCAAAATTACACGAAAGATCGCAAATGGGTTAACCAAAACAAACCCTATCGCGCCAGCAAACGGGGTTCAAAGACCATTCGGCCTGGCGCGCTACTTTAACAGGCCCGAAGATCGTTTGATACGTTTTTATTCCGCCCTGCGGCTCGTGTAACGCTCGTTGGCAACCACAACCGGGCGGCCGTTAAAGGTCGTTGTGATGGTGACAGTTCCGTCTGCTGCTTTTGTGTATGTGGTTTCCATATTCTTAAATTATTTTTGGCCTAAATCTATATCAAATGGGAATCACACCCGTCCAAGTGGTTCGGCGGCGCGAAAGGGGGGTGTTAAATCAGGCTCTTAGGCACAGTGCTATGTAACAATTACTGAATTACCGCGATACACTTCAACTCGATCGCGATCGGCGTAGGAAGGCTTTCGATGCCCACCGTCGTCCGGCACGGCGCATTCTCCTTGAAATACTCCGCCCAAAGCTGGTTGTATGTATGGAAATCGCGCTCCATGTCCACCAAAAACACGGTAACGTCCACCAGATCTTCCCATCTGGCGCCGCTGGCCTCCAACACCCGCCGCACGTTGTCGAACACCGAATGTACCTGTGCCTCGAAGTCAAACGCGGTGTAGTTGCCCGCCGATGAACGCGAAAGCCCGGGCACGCTGTCGTCGTCGGGGTTGCGCGGTCCTATGCCCGACAAAAATAAAAGGTTCCCCACTTTCCGGGCGTGCGGGTACAGCCCCACGGGCTTAGGCGCTTGCTGCGCGTCTATTTTTTCAGAAGATGACATTGACGGTGGACGGTGGACGGTGGACGGTGTGGACGGTTTGCGCAACGTTTGTACTCTGGATAATATTTTTTCCAGCACACTTGGTAATGCCTCTTCTGGTCAAAGCAGCTGAAACACCCAAACTGTAGGAACCAAAATGCTTTGCAAACCGTCAACCGTCAACCGTATTAAAGAATTGCATTAATTTGCAGCCACAAAGATAGTTAAATACTGGTGAACAGTGGAGAATGAAGGTCCACCGTCAACCGTCAACCGTCAACCGTCAACCGTAAATATCATGTGGGGAATTGACCTCGGCGGCACCAAAATGGAAGCTGCCATTCTCGAAAACAGACAAAACCCGAACCCATTGCACCGGATGCGCATCCCCACGGAAGCGCACTTAGGCTATGACCATATCGTAAGCCAAGTGGTAAAACTGGTCGAATTGATGTCCAAAGAATCGGGCAGGCGGCCAACTGCTTTGGGCATCGGCCACCCTGGCACACTCGACCCAAACACGGGCTTTATCAAAAACGCCAACACCACCGCACTTATCGGCCGGCCCTTCAACAAAGACCTTGAAGCCAAGCTCGGCATTCCCGTAAAATTGGCCAACGACGCCAACTGCTTCGCCGTGGCGGAAGCCCTCCTGGGCGAGCCGGCTACCCTTAACCCCGCGCCAGAAGTGGTTTTTGGTGTCATCATGGGCACCGGCGTGGGCGGCGGCTGGGTCATACGCGAAAAGGTGTGGAACGGGAAACAAGGCATCGGCGGCGAATGGGGGCACAATTTCTTGGACGAAAGCGGGGGTAAATGTTATTGCGGCAAGGTGGGCTGTGTGGAAACCGTCATCTCAGGCCCTGCCTTGGAGCGGTACTACGCCAGCGTGTCTGGTAAAAAGCTCCCGCTCCGCGAAATCGTGGCGATGGCCGAAAACGGCAGCGATGCCTTCGCCCTGCAAACCATGGATCGCCTCATCCACTTTTTCGGCAAAGCCATCGCCGTGGTCATCAACATCATGGACCCCGACGTGGTGGTCATCGGCGGCGGGGTCGGCAACATCGACCGGCTTTATTCCGACGGGGTGGAAGAGGCCAAAAAACACCTGTTCAACACCCGCATCGACACGCTATTTTTGAAGCCGAAACTGGGGGACAGCGCCGGGGTGTTTGGGGCGGCTCTGTTGTGAATTTGATAATTTGACAATGGGAGCGGCTCGACGGCGGATGCTCTGAATGCTCAATGGAAAAACAGGATGCTTTCAGCCATGCAACTGCTTCCGCAAATTCAACAGCATATCCCGTGTCATGGCATCCAGGTCGTATTCCGGTTTCCAGCCCCAGTCCTCCCGTGCCGCTGAATCGTCAATGGAGCCTGGCCAGGATTCTGCAATCGCCTGCCTGAAATCGGGTGCATAGCTGATCTCAAAATGCGGCACCATTTTTTTGATGCTGGCAGCTATCTCGGCCGGCGTGAAGCTCATACCGGAGAGGTTGTAGCTCGTGCGCACCTTTATCTTTTCGGCGGACGCTTCCATCAGTTCTAAGGTGCCGCGGATAGCGTCGGGCATGTACAGCATGGGCAATGGCGTGTCGGCCTTCAAAAAGCACTCAAACGGTTTCGACTGCACGGCGTAGTGGTAAATATCCACAGCATAATCGGTGGTGCCGCCGCCGGGCAGGCTTTCGTAGCCGATGATGCCGGGATAGCGGATGGAGCGCACGTCGAGGCCGTAGCGCTGGTAGTAGTAGTTGGCCCAGTTCTCGCCCGCCACTTTGCTGATGCCATAAACTGTTGCGGGGATCAATACTTCAAATTGCGGGGTGTTTTCCCGGGCTGCTTCCTGGCCGAACACGGCAATGCTCGAAGGGAAATACACCTTGTGCAGCTTCTTTTTCCGCGCCACTTCCAGCACGTTGAACAGGCTGTGCATGTTGATGTCCCAGGCTTTCAACGGGTTTTTCTCGCCCGTGGCGCTCAGAATGGCCGCCAGGTGATAAATCTGTGTGATTTTGTGCTTGTTGACCAGCCCTGCCAGTTCGCGGGCATGCAGGGCATTGAGGGTTTCCGCAGGCCCATCCTGTGCCTCCAGTGGCCGCAGGTCGGAGGCGATCACATTGTTGGCGCCAAAATTTTTGCGGAGGGCATTGGTCAGCACCGAGCCGATCTGGCCGCCGGCGCCGATGATGAGTATTTTGTCTTGCTTCATTGTTGTGGTAAGGCTTAGGCGTCTTATACTTCCTGGATGTTCGAGCCGATCACCCAGCGCCGGTCGCCGATTCGGTGCCAGCCATTGCTGCTGGTTTCAAAAATAGGGACAACCTGCCCTTGGTCCAACTTGCCCACTTTGGCATAAGCGGTGCTTGGCCCGGAGCGCACGTTGAGGTAGGAAGATGTAACCTTTCCGGAACGGCCAAGATTGGGCGCGGGGGTATTGTTTGAAGCCAGCACCTGGATGTAATCGGCGCTCACGTAGCGGAACTGGCCGATCCTCCAAAAGCCGGAGACTTTCTCGAAGAGGTCCACAATCGCGCCCCGGTTCAGGCGGCCTACCTGTGGGTTGGATGTAGAAGGGCCGGAGCGCACGTTGAGGAACCTGGAAATGACTTTGCCTTTCAACGTCTCGTTGGTTGGCGGCTGGGTGTTGCTTCCGCTGTCGCTTGTTCCTGTTCCCGTGCCGCTGCTCCCCGTATTGCCACCGGGATTCCAAGGGTCGCTGCTGCTGCTGCCCTGCATGTCCTTTGCCATTTGCACCGCCCTTGCCGCGTTCAAGCGCCCGTAACCGAGGCGTTGCGAGCGCCCGCCGGCATCGTAGCCGCTGCCAATTTTATCGACCGAGCGCCGCAAAATATCCTTGATCTGCGCCAGCGTGAGGCCCGGATTGGCACTGAGCATCAGGGCGCAGGCGCCAGCAGTTAGCGGCGCGGCGCTGGAGGTGCCGCCGAAGCGGCTGGTAAAGGTATGCACCAATGCGCCGCCATCATCGCTTACCCGCACCGTTGCCGTCGTGACCCCTACCCCGTCGTTGCCGTTGGAAGGCGCGCACAGGAAGGCATTGGGGCCATAAAATGTGTAGCTGGAAGATTCGTCGAGGCTGTTGCTGGCCGTGACGCAGATGACATCCGGGTGGGCTGCAAAATCGCTCACCTGGCGGGGCAAGTTGTTGGAAGCCGGGTTGGCATTGCCTGCGGCAATGAAGACCGGGATGCCTTTCCCGTTGCGGCCGTCCCGAATCACCTTGCTGATCGTGTTGCTGACATAAGTTGAAAGCGGGACCGGCTTTGGGAAGCCCAGGCTGCACGAAATGATGTCTGCGCCATTCAGCAGGGCGTGGTTAAAAGCGGCAACGATGGCGTCGTCAGTAAGGAATTCCAGTTTGATGGGGATGATACGGGCGTTGGGCGCTGCCCCCAGCACTCCTTGAAAATCGATGGCGCCGGCGGCGACGGCGGCGCAGGAGGTGCCGTGGCTGTAAACGCCCCAGGAGCCGTCGTTGGCCTGGAACCAGGGGGAAACGTCGGCGCCCCGGTTCACCGCGTTGAAAGTGTTGCGGATCTTTGTGCCGTCGCCACGCAGAATCGGGTGGTCGGTGTCGAAGCCCGTGTCAATGACAGCGATCTTGATGTTGGGAGAACCCAGGCTGTTCAGGATCGACCAGGCTTGTTTTACTTTGGCATCGGCGCCGCGCTTGAAATGGCCGGCGCCGAACACGGCGTTGTTGATGTCGATGATGGGTATCTGCCCGCCCGTGTTCTCATGGTGCCATTGGGTGCTTATAAACTTGCCAGTTGGCGGCGAGAAGCTGCCAGCAACGGGTTTGGCCATGAATTCAGGCTCCGCAACGCTGACCAGCTTGTTTTTTTGCAGCAGCATGGCGCATTTTACCGGGTTGGGAGAATCGGGCGTTGTGCTCAAGCGGTATGCTTCGGGGCCGATAACCTGCCGGATGTTGAGGCAGTACTCCTGAAGCACGGCCATTTGCTTGTCATAATCGGTGCCCGGCTCGAATTCGACGTACAGGTTGCCGGTAGGGATCAGTCCGTTGTCGTCTTCCTCATTCACGATCCACACGTGGGTGCCGACCGAGACATCGGGCTGTTCGCGCAGTTTGTCGAGCTTGGAATCCAGCCCCCTTTTCGCGGTGACGATCTCAAAATCCTTTACCTGCTCGTTCTGTTGGGCGCGCCGCGACTTTTTTTTCAGGGCCGGGTTGTAGCGCACCGCGGCCTGGGTCTTGCTCTTGGAGATACTGAGCTCTTCGCCTCCGTATTTCAAGGTTGTTTTGTTAACTTTCCTGGCTGCCATTGGTTGTTTTTTTGGTATGAAGGAAATATTTGGATGGGTAAAGATAGTGATATTCCAATTTATCCTATTTCCGCATCAACGGCAAAATCACTTTCCCGGTGGCCCCATTCGGCTCCATGATCCGCAGCATCGCTGCCAAGGTAGGCGCAATGTCCGTAATGCTCACAGGTTCGAAGGTTTCCCCGTGCGGCACCTTCCAGCCATGCCACAGCAGCGGCACATGCGTGTCGTAGGGATAACCTGATCCATGGGTTGTGCCGCCTTCTTTGAACAGTTTGTCGTCGGCATGCCAGGCGGGGTCAAGCTGGAACAGGATGTCGCCTGAGCGTTTGGGGTGGATGCCGCGGCGCAGTTCTGCCACGAACGGGTATTCCGGGGGCAACAGCTCCAGCTGTTCCCGCGTGAACACGTCATATACCCCTGGTTGCACGCGAAGGTAATCGCCGATGACATGCGCGATCTCGTTCGGATCCAATTCATAGTCGTCAATTGCAGCCCAATTCAGCCACAGCTGCTGGTTGTTGCTGGAGCTGATAAAATTAACCGTCATGCCGAAGTGGGCTGCCAGCGCTTTTTCCAACCTGTCCTCCAAGCTCGCCTCCTCGAACACGCCGCCGGGCATCCGTATCTTTATCAAATGCTCCGGGGTTTCGGCTGCGCCGTGGTCGGCTGTTAGGAAAACTAAGGCGTTGTCTTTCCCGAATTTCTGGTCCAAATAGCCCAGCAAGCGGGCAATATCGCGGTCGAGCCGCAGGTACGCATCCTGGGTCTCTTCGGAATGGATGCCGAACTGATGCCCGATATAGTCGGTTGCGGAAAAGCTCAGGCACAAAAAATCGGTCCACTCGTCGGCGCCAAGCCCCATTTTTTCAATGGCTTCCAAGGCAAAATCGAGGGTAAGGGAATTGCCGAAAGGCGTGAATCGCAGCACGGTCAGGCTGTTGGTCTTTTGCCGGATGGCGGCCAGGTCGTAGGGCAGGTCGCCCGGAAAATACGGGAAATACTTGCTGTCCTCATGGCCTTTCCAATTGTCGAAGCTTTGGGAATAATCTTTCCCTTCCAGTTTCTCCCAACGGCCTTTCAGGTATGACTCCGGCAGGCGGCGGTCGTTGAAATCGCGCACCCAGGCGGGCAGTTGGATGGAATCGGGGTAATATGTGGACGTAATCCAATTGCCGCTCTCGTCGTCGAACCAATAGCAGGCATTGGGGATATGCCCTGCTGGCAGTATGCTCCCCCGGTCTTTGAGGCATACACCGACTACTTTGGAGCGGAAATTGTTGGAAAGCCTCAACTCATCGGTAATGGTAGAGGAGAGCAATACCGCAGGCGAATGTTGCCCCACCTTGCCTTTTGTGCCACCGACGGCCATATAGCGAGGGTCGGAGGTCACATAGCGGTCTTTTTGGAGCGCCGTGTCCCACCATTCGTTGGCGATAATGCCGTTGACAGATGGCGTCGCGCCTGTGTATATAGCCGCGTGGCCAGGCCCGGTATAGGTTGGCAAGTAGTTGAAACGGGCGTTTTCACAGGAAAACCCTTCAGCCAGCAATCGCTTGAAACCGCCTTCGCCATAGCTCGACGCGTAGCGGTAGAGGAAGTCGTAGCGCATCTGATCCACAACGATGCCGACAATGATGCGGGGCTTGTCGGGCACTGGGTTCTGCCCAAAAACATGGGCATAGGAAATGATTAATAAAAAGCAGGTGATTAGAAATAACTTCATTCGAGTAAATGTGTCAATGAATGGTTTTTGAAAAACAACCAAGAATTTTTCTGGTTTGATCCTTGCGACGCAGTTTTTTTTGCCACGCAGTTTTTTTACTTTGAAAGGGTACACATTTTTGTGTCATTTCTTCTCAGGAATTGAGCTAAGTGTTTGTAATCAATGGTTTGCGCAGTTTTTTCACCACAGAGTTGCGCAGGGTTTCACAGAGGGTTTTTCACCACTAAAAAATGCGGCGAAGCCGCTTTTACTCTGTGGAAACTCTGTGAAACTCTGCGCAACTCTGTGGTGAAAAACTCTGTGGTCGGTACGAAAAAAATGTGTGCCCTTTCAAATTTTTTACCACATAGCGCACATAGTTCACATAGATAATCGGGCTAGCGCCCGCTTTACCCCTTTGCCCCTTGCCCATTTGCCAACTTGCCCATTTGCAAACTTGTTCAAACATCAATCACCTTCCGCCGCAGCTCAAAGTTTTTGCCGAGATATACTTTCCGCACCATTTCATCAGCCGCGAGCTCCTCAGCCGTGCCGGCTTTCAGGATGCTGCCTTCGAACATCAGATAGGCACGGTCGGTGATGCTCAAGGTTTCTTGCACGTTGTGGTCGGTTATGAGAATACCGATGTTCTTGGTTTTCAGCTTGGCGACGATATACTGGATGTCTTCCACCGCAATGGGGTCGATGCCTGCAAATGGCTCGTCGAGCAGGATAAACTTTGGGTCGGAGGCTAAGGAACGTGCAATCTCGGTGCGCCGGCGCTCACCGCCAGAAAGCGTGTCGCCCATTCCTTTGCGCACCCGGTTGAGGTTGAACTCGTCGAGCAGGGATTCCAGTTTTTCTGACTGTTCGGCCTTGCTCAGCTTGGTCATTTCCAGCACGGCGCGGATATTGTCTTCCACCGAAAGCTTGCGGAACACGCTAGGCTCCTGCGGCAGGTAGCCGATGCCTTTCTGGGCCCTGCGGTACATAGGCAGGCTGGTAATTTCTTCCTCATCTAAGAATACACTGCCATCCGTGGGCTGGATAAAGCCCACCGTCATGTAAAAGGAAGTGGTTTTCCCTGCGCCGTTTGGGCCGAGTAGCCCTACGATCTCCCCCTGTTTCACATCGAAGGAAACACCTTTGACTACGGTGCGCTTGCCGTAGGTTTTAATGATATTTTCTGCTCGGAGAACCATTTTTTTAATTTGTTAATCAGGGAATTGGATAATTTGGCAATGCGCGCAAAGTGAAATTTTACGAACGATGCGCTAGGAAAGCAGTTTTTTGACGATTTCGGAGATGGCACGGCCTTCGGCCTTGCCGGCCAGTTGCTTGTTGGCGGCGCCCATCACCTTGCCCATGTCTTTGGCGGAGCTGGCGCCGGTTTCGGCAATGATCTTTTGGATGGCGGCCTCCAGTTCGGCGCCTTCCATCATGGCGGGCAAGTAGCGTTTTATGACCTCGATCTCTTCCCTTTCGATGGCAGCCAATTGTGGGCGGTCGTTTTTTTCGTAGATGTCCAGCGACTCTTGCCGGGTCTTGACCAGCTTTTGGAGGAGCAATACTTCCTTTGTTTCGTCAATTGTGTTACCGCTGCCGTCTGTTTTCAAAAGGGTGATGGCGGCTTTGATGGCGCGGATGCCGCGCAGCGACACCTCGTCTTTCGCTTTCATGGCGGTTACGAGGTCCTTTGCTATCTTTTCTTCCAGTGTCATATTAATTGGTTTTTGATTAACGCTTTTGTTGGGCAAAAGCGGTGTGCGCATCATGAAATATTTCAAAATGAAACCGCCCGAAAGGCCAAAGCGTTCCGGGCGGCTGCATTATTTCTCTCAAAACGCCTGGCTTTTAAGCATCTTTCTTCTTTGCCGTCTTTTTAGGCGCTTCGACCTCGGCTTCCGAATCGTCGGCAACGAGCGATGCCTCCCCGGCTGCCTTGTGCACGATGTCCTCGATGATGATGCCGTCCTTTTCAGCGGATGTGTCGGCAGTGGATTCGAGC
>CAZULM010000010.1:41101-66234 GCA_964621185.1 uncultured Saprospiraceae bacterium
GTCGAAGCGCTTTTGTGCACGATGTCCTCGATGATGATGCCGTCCGCTTCGGCGGATGTGTCGGCAGTGGATTCGAGCGTCGAAGCGCTTTTGTGCACGATGTCCTCGATGATGATGCCGTCCGCTTCGGCGGTTTCAGCCGTTGCTTCTGCCTCTTTTTTTGCTTTATAGGACTCGATGGCTTCTTCTGCTTTTTCCAACACTTCAGATGCCTTGTCGGCCACCAGGCTTGCCACGGCTTTGGCTTTGCCCAGGGCGCCTTCGCCCTGATCGGCTGCCTTGTCTATGGCATCTTCCACTTTTTCAAGTGCCTCGCTTGCTTTTGCCGCCATTTTGCTGGCCATTGCTTTGGCCTTTTCGAGGGCTTCCTCACCTTTATCAGTGGCTTTGTCGATGGCGGCTTCGGCCTTGTCGGCAAACATGCTGGCCACCACTTTGGCCTTGTCCAGGGTCTCTTCGCCTTTATCAGTGGCCTTTTCAAAGGCTTCTTCGGCCTTGTCGGATGCTTTGTCGAAGGCTTCTTCCGCTTTGTCGGCCACCACGCTGGCAACCGCTTTTGCGGTATCGATGGCATCTACCAGCACGTCGCCCAGCAGGGTCGCGGCAGCTTCAAAAAGGCTGTCTTCTTTTGCTGGGGGAGCCTCTTGGGCCTTGGATTTGATCTCTGCAGCGATTTCAGACTTCACGGCCTCCTTTGCAGCGGCAATTTTCTTTTTTTCCTCTATTTTCTCGACTCGTTTGGCCTCCCGGTTTTTGGCGGCATTTGCTTGCTTTTCAATGTCCAGTATGGTGCGGCGCATGTCTTCGAGCTTTTCCCGCTTAGAAACAACGCGCTCTTCGATCATCTTTATCTTTGCGGTGCGGATTTGGGCTTCCAACTGGCCTTCGGAGCGGTTCACTTTTTTGTTTTGGAATTCAAGCTCTTCCTCGTCGCGGAGGATGCTCTCTTCCATGCGCTTTACCGCTGCGCCCAATCCGCTCAACCGGCGGTCGTGCCGGTCTGTAACCGAGCCTTCGTTCGCTTCCGGGCCAAATTTCCGCTCTTTTGCCTTTTTAAACGCTTTGTCGATACGGTTCCAGATTTGGTTGCGGTGTTCGTTGCTCATGCGCGCATCGCGGTATCTGCGCTGCATCTGTTTGAGCTCTTCGAACACGCTGCCGAGCTTCGAGCCGCCGGCAGCGATGCGCGCATCAATATCGTCGAGCGCCTTATTGAAGTCGCTGGCAACACCCGCAGAAGCCTCTACGAACTCTTTTTGCATTTTTTTGCGCATTGCCTTAAGCTCTTCGAAAAGCAGGTTGATGTTGTCGCGCAAATGGTCGGCATGCTCACGGAACAGGTTGCGCTCGCGCGACTGGCCTTGTACTTTGTCCCAGAAAGATTTCAAGCTGTCCCAAAGCTTGTTGTCATAAGCGCTGAGCTGCGCCACTTTTTCTTTGAATTCTTCCAATTCTTGCTTATACACCTGGTGCAGCTTGGTAGATAGCACCGCGAAATGCCATTCCGTCTGAGCCCGCTGAATCAAGTCGCCGCCATGCTCCACTTTGAGGCCATCGGGGAGCAGGCCTTCTGTAACGCTGAGGGGGCGTTCTTTGGCTGTATGCCCTTCGGGGAATTCGACTTCGTTGCCATCGCGCCATTCGCCCATCATCTTGGACACGAACTCTTCTGATGCCATTTCTTCTGTAAAGGTGTAGAGCATTACTTTGCTCGCTGCTGCTTGAAGTTCCAATGCGATGAGCACTTTTTCGTCTGCTTCGTTGGTTCCCCAAAGTACGATCTTGTTCTTCATTTCAAACTGTTGACTGTTATGCTATGATTAAAGTGATTTTGAATGATTTGAGTGAAACAAACGCTCGATTCAAAAGTGATTCCAACGTTCATACATCCAAGACCACTTTGCGTTGACCATAACTAAAATCCGTTATGGCTGCAGAAAGGCAATTCTCTTTTTTGCCTTGTCAATTGAATGCGGCCGCAAAACTATACCGAAACAGCGGCTTTTTGCAATTTTTGCTTCAAAATACCCGCTTCGAGCAGGTATTCGGCAATTTGGACGGCATTGGTAGCGGCGCCTTTGCGCAAATTGTCGCTCACCACCCACATGTTCAAGGTGTTGGGGTTGCTCTCGTCGCGGCGGAGGCGGCCTACGAAAACATCGTCTTTGTCGTGCGCCATCAGGGGCATAGGGTACTGCAAATTAGCAGGGTCATCGACAAGCACTACGCCGGGGGCGCTTTCGAGCAGTTTGCGCACATGATCGAGGTCGAAGTCGCGCTCAAACTCCACGTTTACAGACTCCGAGTGCCCGCCGGTCACCGGTACGCGCACGGTTGTGGCCGTTACGCGGATGCCCTCGTCGCCCATGATCTTTTTGGTTTCCAGCACCATCTTCATCTCCTCTTTGGTATAGCCGTTTTCCATAAAAACGTCGATGTGTGGCAGCAGGTTAAGGTCGATCTGGTAGGGGTAGGCGCGCTCGCCCGGCTTGCCCGCACGCTCGTTCATCAATTGGTCAACCGCTTTTACGCCCGTGCCGGTAACGCTTTGGTAGGTGCTTACGACCACCCGCTTTACCTTGTAAGCTTCGTGCAAGGGCTTGAGTGCGACAACCATCTGGATGGTAGAGCAGTTCGGGTTGGCGATGATCTTGTCGTTTTCTGTGAGCACATCTGCGTTGACTTCCGGCACGACGAGCTTTTTGTCGGGGTCCATGCGCCAGGCGGAAGAGTTGTCGATCACGACCGTTCCGTTTTCCGCGAAGCGCGGCGCCCATTCCTTGGAAACGCTGCCGCCAGCCGAGAAAATGGCCACATCGGGCTTTTGGCCCACCGCCTCTGCCATCCCAATAAGCTTGATGTCTTTGCCTTTAAACGTCAGTGTTTTGCCGACCGAGCGTTCGCTGGCGACAAGCAACAGTTCTGAAACGGGGAAATTGCGCTCTGCGAGCACTTGCAACATTTTTGAGCCTACGAGTCCCGTAGCGCCGACGACTGCGACTTTCATCAATTATCGAATAAATGGGTGAATAAAATTTGCTTTTAGCAGGGCAAAGGTATGTATAGCCAACGCAAAGTGGTTGTGAAAATTGGATGTTTGCAATCTATTGAAAATCAAATTTTAAGCATCCATCAATCCATCAAATCCACCCAAATCCTGGTATTCTTCCTCAATTTGCCGCAGCGATTCTTCTGTGCCAACTTTTGGCAAACGGCTGGAGCCACTTTTCTGAGAGGTCGCGCTTGCTTTGCACCAGCGTGTTGGCCATCAAGGTACTATCGGTTATTTGTTGGCTTTTCACCGCCTCTGCAAGCGCTTTCTGGTCGGCAAACGTCAGACGGCCATCGTCGCCGACCCAGGCGAAGCGCATCCGCTCAAAAAAATCGACCTTGAGGGCATCGCCGAGCTTTTCCAAGAAATGGACAGACTTGTCTATGGAGCAGCCGCTCGCGCCTGCACGGGTTTCATCGACCATCAGGAAAACAAAGCGGTTTTGGAATACTTCAGCTGTGGCAAGCAATGCCTGGTTGTGGGCCGTCCAGGCGCGGCAAAATGCGTCCAATTCCTGTTGCACGGCATCTGCCTCGGCATCTGAAAGGTTTCGGTTGCAGACATAAGCCCAAACCCGCGAATCGGGCGAGAAGTCGGGCAATTGGGCAATACTGGGTGTCAATGTGTTCGACATAGCAGGCACAAGGAATTATTTGACGCGAAGGTACTTGATAAAATCTGTTGCAGGAGGGTCGGTGATGCCAAGGTTTCGCGCAATGGTCACAATTTGCCCACGGTGGTAGCTGCTGTGGTTCATGCAATGGTGGATCATCTCGGCGCGCTGGCGGCGGTCTTCCGTGCCGTTAAACAGGCGGAAATCGCAGGCTTCTTCAAATTTTTCCGCGCCAAGCGACTGCACGTATTCGTTAAAAGCTGCCGACTGCTGCAAAATCCCTTCGAACACGTCTTCTGTTGACCCCTGAAAGGTCAGCGATAAAAAGGTCGTTGCAGAGATGCCGTGCAGACGCTCCAGCCATACGTTTTCCGCGCCCCAGATATGCAGAAGGGTCAGTTTTATATTGGGGAAGCTGGAGGGCACCTCCTGTTCCATCATATTTAATGGCTTGGTTTTTAGCCAGTTGACAGTTTGAGTGTTGGCCCAAAGATTGTACTGTGCGTAGTCGCGAAGTAATTTCATGCTTTGTTGCTGACGCTAAGTTGGTTTATCATTCAAGTTTTCTATTCCGCAGCCTTTTCAGGCACAAACCGTATAGACAACGAATTCACGCAGTGCCGCGTGTTCTTTGCCGTCATGCGCTCCCCTTCAAACACGTGGCCGAGGTGCCCTTCGCAGTTGGCGCACACGATTTCGGTGCGCTTCATGCCGAAAGAATTGTCCGTGTGCCGGACGACGGCGCCGGGAAGCTCGTCGTCGAAAGATGGCCAGCCGCAGCCGCTGTCGAACTTGTCGGCAGATTTGTACAAAGGGGCGTTGCAGCGCCGGCATATATAGGTGCCAGCGGCCTTGAAATTCCAGTATTCTCCTGTAAAAGCCCTTTCTGTGCCTTTTTCGGCAATGACTTTTGTCTCCTCGGGCGTGAGGACGTTCCAGTTTTGAGATTTGTTTTCCATAATTTCCCGATTTGTTCAGGTATAAACAAGTCATGCGGGGAAAAAGATCATCCACAGCGCATACATTTGCCATTGACAATAACGATTCCTTTCAGTTTTCCATAGATACATACAATGAACTTCCAGCAACTCAAATATGTGCTCGCCGTTGAGCAGCACCGGCATTTCGGCAAGGCCGCTGCCGGCTGTTTTGTGACCCAACCGACCTTGAGCATGATGATCCAAAACCTGGAAGACGAACTGGGGGTCAAAATATTTGACCGCAGCAAACAACCGGTAGTGCCGACTGCTGTTGGGGAACTGATCATTGAACAAGCCCGGAACGTATTGCGGGAGCAAGAACGCCTGTTCGACCTGGTGAGGCAGCAAAAGTCGTCGCTCAGCGGTGAATTAAGGGTAGGGATTATCCCGACCTTGGCGCCTTACCTTGTGCACCGGTTTATCAACGCATTTTTGGAAAAATACCCCGACATACAGCTTTCTGTTTCAGAGTATGTCACGACGTCCATCGTAAAACGCTTGAAGAAGAGCCAACTGGACGTGGGGATCTTGGTCAGCCCATTGGGCGATTCGGCCATCCAAGAGACCCGCCTGTTCTATGAGCCGCTGCTGGTCTATTCATCCCATAGCTATAAAAAACACTTTTTACTGCCGGAGGACCTGGAACCGGACGAACTGTTGCTGTTAGAAGAGGGCCACTGCCTGCGCTCCCAGATCATGAACCTTTGCGAGCTGCAACGGCGTTCCGACAGCAGGCTGCATTACCAAAGCGGCAGCCTGGAGGCCCTGATGCGCTTGGTCGGCACCGGGCAAGGCATAACCATTATTCCCGCCATGGCAGTAGAAACCCTCCCCGAATCCCAAAAACTACATGTTTTTCCGTTCAAAGCGCCGGCGCCGGTGCGCGAAGTCAGCCTGGCAACACACCGGAATTACTTGAAAAGCGACTTGATCGCGGCGCTGAAATCGGAGATCATGGCGAGTATCCCTGCGGAATTTATGGATGGAAAGGGGATAAGGCCATTGCCGCTGTAATTATGCCCATCGGGCGGCGCCCGATGCAGGTGATTCCGCCCTTTAAGGGCTGAGATGGCGGGATGGGGCTAATGGCGTTTCAAAAAACGGTCGTCAGTCAGCGCCTCCAGAAATTGCTTGAGGTCGGCTTTTTCTTCAAAGCTGAGGTTCAATGGCTCGTTGAGCAGGCTGTCGCGGTTAAGGCCGCCGGGCACGGTCTGGTTGGGCTGGTCGTAAAATTCTATGACTTCTTCGAGGGTGTTGAACATGCCGTTGTGCATGTATGGCGCGGTGAGGGCCACATTGCGCAAGCCCGGCACCTTGAATTTCCCCAGGTCGCTGCTGTCGCCCGTGATATCGAATCGTCCGCGGTCGGCCAGGTTGCGGCGGCCGGTGTATAGCCCGACATTCCGGAACTCGTCGCCGGTGAAGTCGGGCGAGAAGTGGCAGTCGAAGCATTTCCCTTTTACCATAAAAACCTCGCGCCCGCGCACGGCGGCCTCGCTCATGCCGTTGGGCATTTTTGCCATCCAGCGGTCGAAAGGGGAATTGGAGGTTTCCAGGCTGCGGACAAATGCTGCCAGGGCGGCGGCCAGGGTCTGCGGGCTGGCAGGAGCGCCGAATACAGTTTTGAATGCCGTGTCGTAGCCCTTGTTTTCGCGCAGCCTATAGGTGACCAATGTCAGGGTGGCGTGCATCTCCAGGGTATCCTGGATGGGCATAAGCACCTGTTGCTCCAGCGTTGCCGCGCGACCGTCGTAGAAAAAATAAGGCCTTGCGCTCATGTTGGTGATGCCTGGTGAATTTCGGCGGCCAAGCGTGCCGCCCACGCCGCGGCTGAACAAGGCTGTGTCGCAAAATGCAAATTCGGGGATGTGGCAGCTGGCACAGCTTATTGTGCTGTCGAGCGACAAAATCGGGTCAGAAAACAACCTTTCGCCCAAGGATTCGGGCGTTTCGGGGTCCGGGAGACCGAACCCGAACAACAACGCAGCAACAAAGACAAATGCGGCAATTCTCATGGTGCAAAAGTAAGGTACGCGGCAATTTTGCTGTAAAATTTCCGGCAATTCGACCATAAGCCTTAACTTTCGGGTCACAAATCCGATTTATTCATGAAAAATTTACTCCTCCTCGCCTGCGTTTTCGCTTGCTTCAGCGCTTTTGCCAGTCCCGCGCCCAACTTTACCGTCACCACCTCCGACAACCAGACCATCCAACTGTACCAGAACTTTATCAGCCAGGGGAAGGTCGTTGTCATCGAGGCTTTTTTCATCGCTTGCCCGCCTTGCGCCACCCATGCGCCCTTGCTGCAAAACCTTTACACCCAGATGCAGGCCGCACATCCCGGCAAGGTGGAATTCATTCTGCTAAGCACCCAAACGGGCGATATCAACACGAGCGTGGCCTCATACAAAGCCAGCAAAGGGCTTACCATGCCCGCTGCAGGTTCCGACGGCGGCAGCATTGCCGCGCTGCAGCCTTACACCAGCGGGCAGTTCGGGCCGTTTTTGGGCACGCCCACCTTCATCGTCATTGCGCCCAATACAGGCGAGGTGCATTTCGACATAAGGGGCAATTCGGCCTCTGCCACCATCGCCAAAGTGAGCCAAAAAATAGAGGAATTGCTTCCGCCACCTTTCGTGCCAACCTATTGCAGCTTGAAAGACCCATTCAACAACAACTTGAGCGACGTGGCCTTGCAGGTGACGGCGGGGGCTTTCGATACGACCATAATGGCCAACGGCAACTATACCCTTTCCACGGTCGCTTCATTAGCCAACAAAACCTACACCATCAAACCTGCCAAGGACGACAACCCCTTGAACGGCCTTACCACCTACGACCTTGTGCTGATTTCCAAACATATATTGGGCATTGAAGCCCTCAAATGCGCTTGGCAGCGCTTGGCCGCCGATGTTAACTGCAGCGGCTCCATCACGACTTTCGATATCGTGGCTGCCCGAAAAGTGATCCTGGGCATCAACCAGGAGCTGCCCTGTGGGTCATACAGGTTCGCCCCGGATTCCGCCAGCGCGATGAACGGCGATTGTGCGGCATTTGTCGGGACAAAAACAGGCGACGTTACTGCCGGCGTGTGCAATGAGCTGGGCCCCATGCCCGAAGCGCGCGAAGCCTGGAAAATGGAGGGCGAAGATCGGGCCATGCTGGCAGGTGAGACCGCTTTTGTGTTCCTGAACGCGGCGCAAGCGATGGACATGCTTGGCATGCAAGGCACATTTTCTTTCGACGAAAATTACTTGAGCATCACCAGCATATCTGCCCCAAACCTTGCGGGGTTTGGCGCGCAAAATTACCACTTGGGCAAATCGCCGAACGGGGTGTTCCGGATATCCTGGGAAAACCCGCAGGGCCAACTGCTTGAAGCCGGGCGCCCTATTTTGGCCCTGGAAATCACGGCAAAAAAAGCAGGAAGGCTCTCCGATTTGTTGCATATCAACACCCATTCGGCGCTGCGCCCAGAATCCTACGATGCAACGGGCGGCACCCACCTGCTAGCGCTAATCTGGGACTCCAGGGAAAAAACCAGCTACCTTCCATTTGATGAATTCTATATCAGCCCTAACCCTGCAAAAGGCCCGTTTTCCGTCAGCACCTACTGCAGCCAAGATCAGGACTACTTAATTGAAATCATCGATCTGCAGGGAAAAACCAGGTACAAGAACAGTTCTTTCGCCAGCAAAGGCCATAACTCCTGGCAAATAGACCTGGAGCGCAACTCGCCCGGTCTTTATTTGTTGCGGGTGAACGGGGGTGTTCAGGGGAAAATTGTGCTTTTTTAGGGATTCTGGTTTCGGGTTTCTGGTTTCAGTTACAATATTTTGGCAATTATTGAAATGCTTTTTCAACAACAACCCGAAACCTGAAACCCGAAAAAAAATCACATCCGCCCCAGCGTCACGAATTTCCCGTTCAAAATCTTGTAGGAGCGCCCCATTATGGTGATGGTTTCACCTTCTTTCATTTCTTTGAGCTTGGTGATGTCTTCTTTGATGGTATGCAAGCTGCCTTTTGTCTTCCAGGCGATGTACAGGTGTGCCGGATTGGGGTAATATTTTACACCGCAAAGGATTACGCGGACGGGCTTGGTTATCTGTGGCACCAGTTCTATGTCGCGCGGGGTGGCGTTGTTATCGGAAATCAGTATCACCTCTTCACATTCCGGGCAGGCTTTGATGCCCGCCAAAATGGCTTCGATGTCATTTTCGGGCGTATCGTCGCCATCGCCGGCGGCAATGGCGGATATCATGGTTTCTTCCAGCACTTCAATGTTCTTGGGCTTGGCATGGTAAATCCCGCCTGTACTTCCGATCACTTTGTCATAAGTGGTTTTTGAATCGCCGTCGTTGAAGAAAACGAAATGGCTGGTATTTTGCAGGTTGCCTTTCAGCGCGTTCCAGAGCAGCAGGTCGGCGATATAGGGCATCATGCTTCCGGTGACGTCTTCCACGACCAGCATTTTTTTCCAGTCTTTGTTGCGTTCCATTACCTTCATCACGAGGGAGTCGGATTTCAGCCCTTTGCAATCATTTGGGTTGTAGCCGCGCAAGGGGTGGCTTTCAACGCTGGCTTTGCCATCTTCACCCATCGTAAACTGGAGTAGCAGGGAAAACTCAACCAGGGCGTTGCCTTTGGCCCAGCCGGAAAGGTTGCCCATGACGGCTTTGATGTGCTCGTTGTGCTTGTCGGAAGCCCCTTTGCTCACCCGGATGTTGGTCGGTTTCCCGGAATCGTTGTCGATTTGAAACTCCACCAGGGCCGATTTGCTGCTTCCTTTTGCCTTCAACTCGTCTTTTGGGAATTTGACGTTGGCCTCCAGCCAGGTTTTCAGCGCGTCCGGGCCGCCTGGGTACTTGGCGGCATCTGCGGGCGGGCGTTTCTTGGCACAGTCAACCACCGCATCGAGCTCAGTTTTGATCTCTTCCTTGCGCTCTTCGGTTACGGGAGGCTGGTAGCGGATGACAAAACCGTGGAAAAGGGTTCGGGCGCTTTCAGGGGTGTTGGCTTCTGTCTGCACAGTGATGTCCCAGCGGATGCCGGGGTCTTTGAACAGATCGGGGGCAAGCTTTTGCAGCGCAGCAAAGCGCTCCCTGTCCAACGCTTTTTGGTTGGGTTGAGAATGGGTGAACTTGGAATAAATATACTCCACGGAGATTTTTCCGTAAGACTCGATGGCTTTGTAGTCCTTGGGGTTGAGGATGCGCGGGCTGCCATAGTTGAATCGGATTGCCAGCTCAAACGATCCGAAACCTGAGGTGTCGAAAAAGGGGATTTCTTCCACTGGCTGGGCAAGGATTTCTTTTGGGGAAATTATTTTTTGGCTGAAAAGCGGGGAAAACGCAAGGCTGCAAGCGAGCAGCAGCAATGGGGCAAATAGCTTCATAATCGATAATTTTAGGTTAATCTGCTGAATAAATCAGGCATACACTTAAAAAGTTCCGCAAGTAACGGATTTATCTGATACTATATTTGGTGTTTCAAATAAAAAAAGTGTTGCATCTGTCAGGGAAACTTCTCAACAATTGTCAAAAAAGGAAATCGAGAGGCCGAAAATTGTCCGCTTCTATCCTTAAAGTTGATAAATTTGCCACTACTATATTTCTTTGCTTCAGGATCGTGCAATATTTAATCTTTTCTCGCAGCAACCAATAAGCGAATTGCCAGTCCACCGCATCTCTTGAATGTTAAGACAATTATCAACATTGCCCACCATGACAAAAATCTACACGAAGTTCCCCTTTTTAACTGTGCTCCTGTTAACATTGCTGGCCCTTCCTTGCATCGGCTTTTCCCGTGCCGCAGGAGAGCCTGGCGGCCCCAGCGACCCGGATTCGCTCGGGCGGCGCGGCTTGGGGCCCTTGGGCCACCTCGAGTGCAACATCCACACCGACACCAACTGCGTCACAAAAATGGTGGCCCTGGAGGCATGGATCGACTATACTTTCACCGGTGTTTCCGTGCCGGTTACCGTTCCTTGGTCCACTGGGGTCACGGCCCATAAGATCATCGTCACGCCACCCGGCACCTGGAGCTGGGACGTTACGGGCATCGGTTGCGAACCCGTGCACCAGAACAACTTCATCACGATCGACAACTCGTTTTTTGCGGGGCCGATCGACATTATTGGCCCTCCGGCAATCTGCCCTTTCGAGATCGTGACGCTTACCGTGAACACCCAAGGGTACAGCCCATTCAACTCCTTCCAATGGAGCCCCGATAACGACCAACTGTCTCCCTTCGAGATCAGCCAGCCTGGCATTTATTCCCTGACAGTCACCGACGCATTCGGGTGCCCCTTCACCGATATGATCAACATCCCGCTGATACCGCCTTTTGTGCCTCAAATTGTAGGACAGAACAGGATTTGCCCGGAAGGAGATACTTCTACGTTGGTGGTACAAGGCCCGTATTTCAACTTTCAGTGGAACAATGGGGGCGTGGGCAACCCGCTCATCGTAACGGACCCAGGTATTTACGAAGTGACAGCGACCGACTCGCATGGTTGTACCGGCGTCGGCTATTTTGGCGTCCAGAATGGCGGGGTAGATCCCTTTTCCATCACTGTTTCCAGCCCGACGATATGCCCCGGGCAACTGGACACGCTCCGTGTTTTGGGCGGGTTTTCCAGTTACAGTTGGTCTAACGGCGCAACCGGAATCACCAATATCGTGAACCAGGCGGGAACCTACACCGTGACCGTCACCAATATCTACGGCTGTACAGGAACGACAACCACAACCGTCACGGCATTGGTGCCGCCCAACATACAGATAAGCAACACACCCCTGTGCCCGGGCGGCTCGGCCACCTTGACCGCTGTCGGCGGAACGTTCCCGGCCTACTCGTGGTCAACCGGCCAAAGTACCAGTTCCATAAACATCACCAACACAGGCACCTATTCGGTCACCGTCAGCGGCACCGGCGTGTGCGCCACCGCTACCACCGTGGTCGTCAATCTGGCCGCGGTGCCCACCACCGTGATAGCGCCGCCCGATTTGCTTACCTGTAGCATATTGTTGGCGCCTTTAGACGGCAGTGCCTCTTCCTCTGGGCCTAATTTCCCGCTCAACTGGACAACCATAGGCGGCAATTTTGTTTCCGGGGATTCGACCCTTACGCCAATCATAAACCAGCCAGGCACTTATATCCTGACCATTACCAATGCCACAACAGGCTGTGTCACAAAAGACACGGTAGTCGTCGCACAGAACACCATGCCGCCAGGAGCCGATGCCGGCCCGGCCGACACGCTGACTTGTGCGTTCACGAACCTGAACATCGGCCCCTTGGTGCTGCCAGCAGACAGCACCCTGCTGCCCGTTTGGACGACAAACAACGGCAATATCGTTTCAGGCGACTCCACCTGGTTGCCAAACGTATCGCTGCCCGGCACCTACACGCTCACGGTGACCAACCCCTTGAACAGCTGCACCAGCACGGCAAGCGTCACCATCGGGCAAGACACGCTCGCCCCTGTCGCGCAAATCTCGCCACCCGACGAACTGACCTGCACCCAAAGCACCGTCCCATTGTTGAGTGCCGGGAGCAGTTCCGGGCCTAATTTCAGCTACCAATGGACATCCATCAATGGAACCCTCACAGGGCCTACCAATGGTGCGAACGCGACAGCAGCTTCTATCGGCGACTATACCCTGATCGTGACAAATACCACAAATGGTTGTACCTCAACGGCTTCAGCCACTGTGGCCGCCGATGTCAACATTCCAGTTGTCAATGCAGCATTGCCCAATGTTTTGACCTGTAGCGTGCAAACCGTGACCATTGACGCTTCCGGCTCTTCCAACGGCCCCACCTATCAGTTTACCTGGACAACTACAAACGGGACTATTGTTAGTGGCGGGAACACGCTCATGCCGGTGGTCAGCGGCCCTGGAACGTACACGCTCTCGCTTGTGAACCTCGACAACAATTGCTCGGCCACGCTCGGCGTGCAGGTGCAGCAAGACATTGCGCCACCTTTGGCAAATGCAGGGCCAAGCACAACCCTGAGCTGTACCGTTTCTACCATACAACTGGACGGAAGCGCTTCGGCGACCGGGCCGAACTATACCTACCAATGGACAACGACCAATGGCAACATCGTCAACAACGCCACTACGCTGACACCAACGGTCAGCCTTGCCGGCACCTATGTGCTGACCGTAATGAACACCACGAACGGCTGTACCGCTTCCGCTTCCACCATTGTGATGAACGATGCCACGGCGCCGCAAGCGGTGATCGCCCCGCCCACCACGCTTACCTGCGCTACCCTGCAGACCACCGTTGACGCTTCCATGTCCACATCGGTTGGAAACCTTACATACCTTTGGTCTGGCCCAGGAATCGTCTCCGGGCAAGGCACCCTTCAATTGGGCGTCGATGCTCCGGGAACCTACACCCTTTTGGTCACGAACAACGCCAATGGCTGCACCGACGACGCCTCGATCATTGTGCCACAAGACATCGTGCCACCGGTGGCCCTTGCTGGCCCCGATGTGCTGATAAACTGCTTCAACCCAAGCGGCAGCCTCGGCAGTACAGGCAACCCTACTGGCGCGGGATATACCCTGGCCTGGACGACGACAGGCGGCAATTTCACCTCTGCCACCAACACGCCTACTGTTACGATTAACCAACCTGGAACGTATCAGCTGTTGATCACCAACACACAAAACGGCTGCACTGATACCGACGATGCGATCGTAACATCCGACTTCACACCGCCAACGGTAGATGCCGGCCCGACCTCGGAGCTGACTTGCACCATGCCCTCCGTAACCCTGCAAGGAACCGGAAGCACGGGCCCTATTTACACCTATCTGTGGACGACCAGCAATGGCAACATCGTGAGCGGCGCCAACACCCTCACACCGATCGTTGACGAAGACGGCGATTACAACCTGTTGATTACCAATACCCAAAACGGATGTACCTCAAACGACCAGGTTAACATCACCCAGGATGCCAACGTGCCGACCGCCATCGCCGGCCCGCCACAGACGCTGACTTGCACATTCACCAATACAACTTTGAACGGGGCAGGATCGAGCACCGGGCCACAGTTCACCTATATGTGGTCAACGATTAATGGCAGCATTACAGCCGGGGCAAACACCTTAACCCCCGCTATTAATGCCCCCGGGACTTACCGCGTCACTGTTACGAATACCGACAACAACTGCACAGCCGCAGCAAGCGTCGTCATCAGCCAAAACATCCAGGCGCCGGTGGTAAATGCCGGGCAGGACAACACCCTTACCTGCGCCATCACCTCCCTGCCATTGCAAGCTACCATCGTTTCCTCGTCTTCCCCTGGCATCAGCTATGTTTGGGGAACTACAGGCGGGCAAATCGTCGGCGGCGGCAATACGGCAAACCCGACCATCGGCGCAGCCGGCACCTACTCGGTCACCGTGACGGATGCCATCAACGGTTGCACCGGTACCGACCAGTTGGTGATAAACAGCGACGTCACGCCGCCAACGGCCATCATCGGCAACCCGCAGACTCTGACCTGCACCACCACCCAAATACCCTTGAGCACCACGGGATCGAGCGTTGGGGCGAATTTCACTTATACGTGGACGACCCAGGGCGGCAACATTGTCTCGGTGCAAAACCCACAGGCGCCGATTGTGGACGACCCGGGGATGTACAACCTGCTCATCACCAATACCGGCAATGGCTGCACCCAATCTGCTAGCGTCACCGTGCCAGAGGATGTTCAATTGCCCACCGCCGAGGCCGGGCAAACCGTTGGACTGGACTGCGACACGCCGACAAACAGCCTCAACGGCAACGGCACCAGCGTCGGCGCCATTTTCAGCTACAACTGGACAACCACCAATGGCCAGATCGTTTCTGGGGGCACCACGCTGACACCGACCGTTGGCGACCCAGGCACCTACGTGTTGACGGTACTCAACACACAAAACGGCTGTGTAAATACAGATAACGTGGTGGTGACAGAAGACGTAACACCTCCTGCATTCTCTATTGCCACGCCGCAAGTGCTGACCTGCAACGTGCTGACCGTGCCCCTGAACGCCAGCGGGACAAATTTCGGCCCGGCACCGGCCTATACCTGGTCCACACCCAATGGCCAGATCGTGAGCGGCGGCAGCAGCCTGAACGCCGTGGTGAACAAACCGGGCAATTATTCCTTGGCAATCGTCAATACCGCAAACGGATGCTCCACCACCGTGCCCGTGCTGGTGACCCAAAACATCACGCCGCCCACCGTCCAGGTTCAGCCGCCTCAATTGCTGACTTGCACGGTGCTGCAATTCCCGCTGCAAAGCTCGGCTTCGCCGCAAACGACCATCAGTTGGACCACCAGCAACGGCAACATCGTCTCTGGCGCCAATACCTTCAACCCCGTCGTAAACCAGCCAGGGCTTTACCAGGCTGTGGTGACTTCTACGGTAAACGGTTGTACCAGCACCAGCCAAATCCCCGTTCAACGCGAACAAAACGTACCGACCGGGGTGGTTTTCGACCTGATGCACCCGCTGTGCAACGGCACGCCAGGCTTGCTACAGATCAACCAGGTAAACGGCGGCATCGGCCCTTACAGCTATTCCATCAACGGGGGGCAAACCTTCTTCACCTTCGATGAATTTGGCGACCTCGCCCCCGGCAGTTTCAACCTGGTTGTGCAGGATATCAACGGCTGCGAGATAACACAACCGATCACGGTTATACCGCCCTTGCAACCGCTCGTCACCATCCCGCCGTTCTTCAGCATAGAGCTTGGCGACAATCAGGAACTGAAAGCTATCGTGCCGCCACCATTCCCCATCAGCCTCATCGATCAGGTGATTTGGGAGCCGATGGACGGGCTGAGCTTTGCCGGGCCAAGCATTATCCAACAGCTCAACCCAACGGCAACACCCTTCAAGACGACAGAATATACCGTGACCATCGTGACAAAAGAAGGCTGCAAATCTGTTGCCCGCACGACCATCAAGGTGGACAGAGACGTCAATATCTATGTACCGAACGTAATCTGGCCGGAAGACCCCGATGGCGACAACAGCACCTTCCAGATTTTCGCCCGCGACGAATCGGTTGCCAATATCCGCAAGCTGCAAATTTTCGACCGCTGGGGCGACTTGGTATTCGAGAACAGGATGTTCAGTCCCAACGACTTGTCAAACGGCTGGGACGGCATGTACCGCGGCCGTGTTGTTGACCCCGCCGTGTTCGTTTGGTGGGCGGAAGTGGAATTGATAGACGGGCGCTTGTTGCTGTTGAAGGGGGATGTGACCGTCGTGCGTTAAAATTGGGTTCAGGTTGGGTTTCAACCCTGGAGTCATGCAAAACATGAGCCACCCCGATTTTTTTGTATAAAAGTGCTGATTTGAGCGTTTATGACCCTGAAGGGGCAGCATGAACACCGGGCATCGCCCGGTGTGATGATGGCTCTCCTATTCGCGCCCTGAAGGGGCTTTCTTGACTTTCTTCAAGATCGGCAAGCACCTTCAGGGCGCGAATTTGTTTGGCTTTTTTGCATTGGGCGTTGCCCAATGTTGATGATTTCGCCCTTTCAGGGCTATTAAGGCGGCGAATGGAGGCGAAAAAGCTCGCTTATTCATTTCCCAAAAATTCGGGATGACTCTCATGTTGTTCCTGCCGGGAAATTTCAACGCGCTAGTTCCTAATATTCGCTGGCGGCGGCGGAATCAAAGGCTCCGGGAACTTGATCTCAATCAAACGCAGGCGGTGTTTTTTTCCCAGCCGCAGCTTTTTGGGCCGCAGCATAAGCCAGCCCGCTGCGCCCGAAACCACCGCAATGCTGTACAATTTCGGGGCATTCACGCTCTCGTCTCGATACAAAACCTTGCCCACTGTGGTGGCCAGGGTAAGCGAAGCGCCCAGGGTGAGCAAGGAGCCTCCGAGGATGCCCCATACGCGCGGGCGCTCCACTTTCAGCATCGCGATGCTGTCTAATTTTACGGGAAAATTATCCAACAAAATGGTATTTGTCTCCGGTATCATGCCCGTAATCGTACGGTGATACCAGTAATCTTCTTCCCCGGTCAAACGGAAACGCAGCGATTCCCCGATGTACATCTTGGTGGTTTTCGCGCGGTTGGCCTTTTCCAACAGCAACATTTTTTGTCCCCAAAGTGATTGAACAGCAAGCGAAATTGCGAGTAAAAATAAAAAGCGCATGGTCGTCAGTTTGCCGCAAAGAACGCAAACTACAAGCCATGCGCTGTGCAAAAAAGCGGTACTATGTTCAATCGAGCCATTTTTTGCTGTCGGCTAAGCTGCCGAGCTGTTCCCAGCTGAGCACGATGTCGGTTTGGCCCACCGCATAAGCCGCGACCTCGTAAGGATTGTAGGTGACACGCAGCCCTTCTTTTACCACGCACCATTGCATCGGCATGGAAAGCGGCAGGTTTTCCGGGAAAACAAGCTCTTCCAGGGTATATTTTTGTCCGCCATCCTCGACTTTGGCTTCAACGAAAGCCTTTTCCAGCAAAGGGCGGAGTGCAGCCGTATCTTGGACAATATCAGTGAGTTGCACAGATTTCCCATTGGAGAGCAAAAACGTGTTCAGCGCCGAGCCGTAATTCCCGTGGGCGCCCCCGGTGAAAGAGTAGGTTGCCATTTCAACCGATACAAGCTTGCTGTTCTGGAAAAGCACGGTGCTTTTCAGCTCGCTGGAAAAACCCATCGGAAATTCGGGCGCCATCTCAACCTGCTCTTGCAACATATAGTACAAGTTCCAGACAGCCGAGTCGAATGCCTGGGGCAAGGGCAAAGCCGGGTCGCCGCCGATTACCATGTACACAAAACTGAGCAGGGAATCGTTGATTGCCTTGACGGCCTCGGGATTTCCCCCACCCGAAAGCACTGGATAAGACAGCGAGACCTCCGCACAGATCGTGTCCATGACGCATTTTTTCCCGACAGCGTCCGACATGGTGACGACCACAGGGGCGTTGGCGGTTTTAGGCTCATTTTTACAAGAAAAGAGGGCGCTCGCTGCGAGCAAGCAGAAAAGTAGTGATGGGCGCATACGTTTGTTTTAAGATTTTGTACCGATGAAAGTGCAAAAATGGCAATTGTTGGGCAGCCCGAACAAAATAATTTCGGCTGATCGCCTCAAGGGTTTTTGGATGCATTTACCATTTGAAGCAAATCGGGGAAAAACGTGTTGAAATCGCTGGAAAAGGCCTCAATATTGGCGAAAAAGTGTGCAGAAAGTGCCCCTGCGTCGAAGTTCCCCGCCAGGCGCTGGCTGAATTTCCCCAACACCCATTCCAGCCCGTCACGCCGGGCGTAACCGTGCAAAAACCTTCCGGCCAGCATTTTAGGCAAACGCATTTGCAGTATTTCCGGCATTTCTGGGGCTCTGCGCTCGAGCCGTGCGTAGGCTTTTTCCGCAAAGCCGTCAAAAGGCTCTACTGAATATTTTTCCCAGTGAATAGCCAGCAAATGGTCGTACAAAATATCCACGAAAGGCGCAGCGTACCGCCCTGCGTAGGGCCTGATCCGCTTCACGCTCTGGTCGGTGGCTGGGTGCTTGTCGGTAAACGAATCGATGCTTCGGTGCAGCAAAATGCCCCTTTGGACCGCTTCGGGGTACTGCTGCCAGTCCTTCCCCTTCACAAAATCGCCGATAAAATTGCCTAAGAGCACATCCTCGTCGTCGAGAGAAAGGAAACAGTGGGCGAGGTGGTTCATGCGCTGCGTCGATTTTTTCCGTTAAAGGCATTGTGTTTCATACAAAACCCTGTAAATTGCACAAGGTTGTAAACGGAACGGTTTACCGATACACATTGCTACACAAAAACTGCTTGACATGGAATTCGACACAAAAAAATTCAAGGTTTATACCTGGAAACACTGGTTCTCCCTGCATTGGATCTTAAATCCCACAGTAGCGCTAAACGAGCTTGCTTTTGGGCAAAGAATCCCAAAAATCTCCATAGAAGACATTGTTTCCTACAAGCCTAAAATAGATCGGCTATTCGTACCCTGCCCGCATTGTGGCAAAATGCACGATCACCGCACATGGTCCACACAAAACGGGACTGCCTTCAAAAATTGGTTCGGGCTTTATTGCCCAAATTGTGGCCAAACTATCCCCTGCCTGATGAATTGGGCATCCTGGATCATTCTGGCAATCACCTTTCCGATTTGGGGTTGGTTCAAAAACAGCCTGAAAGCAGCCTGGCTCAATAAACAACCTGAAAGGTTTGCCAACCTATATTTTGAAGGCGCCCCAAACCCTTACGAAAACGGAGGTTGGGTATTGCATGGACTATCCTTTGGACTTTTTACATTAATTCTTACTGAAATAGTCTTTCCCTTGAGCGAACCAGAGGGAATCGCCTGGAAGCATTTATTGCTCGGAATACCGATTTATGCCCTTTTTGGACTTGGGTGGGGATACTTAATGAAGTTTGTTTTTGGGAAAAGTGCCAATCTGGGTTCCACAAAAAATTAATTATTCAAACGAAAAAAATAAATAACGCGCAACATGAACAACAAACATAAAAAGGACAACTGGCTAAAAAGGGGGCTGTTTTTCACCACCTTTATGTATGTTTTTATGGAATTGCTCTTCCCGCTCGCCTTAAAGGAGGGATATTCCATGAAAAGGCTATTGATCGGCATTCCGGTTTGGGCGCTTGCCGGCATCGGGTTTGAATATGTGACGAAGCTTATTGGAGAGCGAAAAAGGAAACAAATGGAATCTAATGAAGAAGCTCCCCAATAAGCCGGTCAGCATTAAAATATTGCCTAAAATGTAATTGTTATTGTTTTGCCATAGGTCGAATCACAATCCGTAATAATAAACCTGTAAGTGTGCCCGACTGTGAGTCCGGATTGGGTGAATGTATTCCCCACCACCGGAAACAGGGTCAATACCGGCGTATTCGTCGTGAAATTATAGATCGTAACTTTGTAATCCTCACAGTCAGATTGCCAGACCATGGTGACTTCTCCTGGATTTGTTTGGCCAGCATTATAAAACGTGATCAATTCCGGATGACCTTCATTTGCTGGAAGCAGGTTGCTGGCATTGGCAAATGGTTGAATTGAAGGAATGAGGGCGATAAGTGCCAAAACCATGGTTACTTTCAATAAATTTTTCATTGTAAGTGTAATTTAAGAAGTAAAAGGAAAAAAGTTCTCAACCGACTGTTTCACGGCTGACTGGACAAAAGTCTATGGTAAAAACCTGGCGTGGTATAACATGTTTTTAAAATTTTACTATGTGTTTTCCCCCGTAGAACAGCGGTATTGGCAAACAAATACAACTGTTTTGGCGATTATTAAAGAGGATACCCCTAATTTGAAAGTGAAAAAATGTAACCCGAATTTGAAATTTTTCTCCAACGACGGCTTAAGTAGCTCAAACTCGATTTTCCTCTGCCATTTTCCTACCTTTGCGCCCGCTTTTCAAACTAACAAGGAAAAATGCCACTTCAATGCGGAATCGTTGGCCTGCCCAACGTCGGAAAATCCACCCTTTTTAACGCCCTGACCAACGCCAAAGCGCTGGCGGCCAACTACCCATTCGCTACCAAAGACCCCAACGTGGGCATCATCACCGTACCCGACGAGCGCCTCGACAAGCTCTCGGAAATCGTCGAGCCGCAGAACACCCAGCCCACCACCGTTGAAATCGTGGACATCGCCGGCCTGATCAAAGGCGCCAGCAAAGGCGAGGGGCTGGGCAACCAGTTCCTGGCAAACATCCGCGAAGTGGATGCCATCGTGCACGTGGTGCGCTGCTTCGACGACGACAACGTGGTGCACGTGGACGGCAAAATCGACCCCGTTGGCGACAAAGAGGTGATCGACATGGAACTGGGCCTCAAAGACCTGGAAACCGTGGAAAAACGCATGGACAAAGTCGCCCGCGCCGCCCGCATGGGCAGCAAGGAAGACGCGAAAGCCCTCGAAACGCTTACCAAAGTTAAAGCCCACCTGGAAACCGGCCGCGTGGTGCGCGAGCTGCTTAATGACATGGACGACGATGCCCGCAACCTGGTGACCCGCGACTTGTCGCTGCTCACCGCAAAGCCGGTGCTGTACGTCTGCAACGTGGACGAGGCCGCCATCGAAAAAGGCAACCAGCACACCGAGAATTTCCAAAAAGCCGTTGCCGGCGAGGGCGCAGAGGTCATCATGATCTGCGCCGGCATCGAAGCCCAGATCGCAGAGATGGACACCCTGGAAGAACGGCAGGAATACCTCGAAATGATGGGCCTGAGCGAGCCGGGCGTCAACCGCCTCATCCGCTCGGCGTACAAGTTGCTCAACCTCATCACCTATTTCACCGCCGGTGTGAAGGAAGTGCGCGCCTGGACGGTTCGGCGGGGCGCAAAAGCCCCGGAGGCCGCCGGGGTCATCCACAGCGATTTTGAAAAAGGCTTTATCCGCGCCGAAGTGATCAAGTACAGCGACTACGTGGCGCTTGGCTCGGAAGCCAAAGTGAAGGAGGCCGGTAAAATGTCGGTAGAAGGCAAGGAATACGTGGTGGCCGATGGCGACATCATGCACTTCAGGTTCAACGTCTAATCGCCCCTGCCTTAAAAAACCCGCGTTTGTTTGCGCCCCGGTAATCCCATTATGGCGTACATTGACCCTACTTCCAGTTATAGCCAACGCAAAATGGTTGTGAAAATCGAATGCCTGCAATTCATTGAAAATCAATCTTGCACCCGTCTTCGCAAATGCTGCGGCGGGTAAAGCATCCATCAATCCATCAAATCCACCCAAATCCTGGCATAAGGTTGAAAAAAGAAGTCAAGATATACCCGCGCATCATCGAGCGCATTGAGGATTGGCCGATCTACTTGTTGAGCAAGGATCGACCCGAATTCATCCGGCAAATCGACGAAAGCACTTTCAAGCGCATAACGGGCAAGCACCGCAAGGATTTGCCCGATCTGTTGGTAAAGACCATCTATCAGGAGCGCATCCGCATCAAAGAATCGCCCTGGAAAGTGGACCCGCCCAATGAGCGCTCCTTTTGGAACAGGATCAGCAAGAAGCTCATCAAAAAATCGCTCGACCGCGACGACCCGGAAGCCAAGGCCGTGAGCGAGGAGATCCTGCAAAAGATCATCCACCGCTATTCCGAGGAAATTGTCGGCACTTTTCAAATCTCCACTTTCAAGTTTGCTCAGCGATTCCTCACCGCTTTTTTCAACCGTCTTTTCAATGCCCTGGTCGGGAAAAGCCTCCGCGCCATGTTCCGCGGGCGCAGGAACCTGTACGAGCGCCTCAACGTTGTTGGAGACGTTGAAACGGTGCGGGAACTGTTCAAACACGGCACTGTCGTGGTTGTGCCTACCCACAGCAGCAACCTGGACTCTATCCTGGTCGGCTATGCCATGGACCAGATCATGGGCATGCCCTCCTTTTCTTACGGGGCAGGATTGAACCTGTACAATTTCGGCCCAGCGGCCTACTATATGAACCGCCTCGGAGCGTACCGTGTGGACAGGCGCAAAAAGAACCCGATCTACTTAGAAACCCTCAAAACCATGAGCCGATTGAGCATACAGCGCGGGGTGAACAGCCTGTTTTTTCCGGGCGGCACCCGATCCCGATCTGGAGAACTGGAAGACGACCTGAAACTCGGCCTGCTGGGCACCGCCGTAGAAGCCCAACGGGCAATGGCCATGGAAAACTCGGAAAAAAAGGTGTTCCTCGTGCCCATGGTGATCTGCTACAATTCAGTGCTGGAAGCGCCATTCCTCATTGAACAACACCTGAAAATAACAGGCAAAGAAAACTATATAAGGCTGAAAGACGAAGGCACCAGCGTCCGGGCCTGGTTTCGGTTCATCTGGCGCTTTTTCTCTACATCCAGCGACATCACCCTGAGCGTAGGCAAGCCCATGGATGTGCTGGGCAATTTCGTGGACGCAAATGGCCGCAGCTTTGACAAGCACTACAACGAAATAGATGTCCGAGAATACTTCTTTTCCAAAAATGAAGTCAACGAAGACCGGCAGCGGGAAGAGGAGTACACTAAAATATTAGCCTCCCGCATCGTAGAACGCTACCAAGCTGAAAACGTGGTGTTCTGCAGCCACCTGGTCGCCTACACCGTGTTCAAGATGCTGCTGCGGGAAAACCCCAAGCTCGACATCTTCGGGATCCTGCGCCTGCCGCCCGAAGAATACGTTTTCCCGAGAAAAGCCATCAAAGACCTCATCGAGCAAATCCAGCAACGGCTGTTCGGCCTCGAAAAGGAAGGCAAAATCCGCCTCGACCCCGAAATCCACGGCAGCGCCGAAGAAATAGTGAAAAGTGGCGTCTGGAACCTGGGCATCTTCCACACCGTAAAACCCATCAAACTTACAAAAGAAGGCGACCTGTATGCCACAAACTTTCAGGTGCTGTACTTTTACCACAACCGGCTGAACAGCTACAACCTGACCAAGAACGTGCAGTGGAAAGCGGAGGAGATCGAAAAGCTTATTGTTGATTGAATTCGGGTTTCAGGTTTCAAGGGTTTCAGGTTTCAGGTTGGCGCTGCTTTTGGCACCCAGATGAACTTGGACAAAATAAATCTGAACACTCCCAATATTTTACTTTGACCACCGCCAACATTTATAAAATTGCCCAGGGCAACGCGAACCTGAAACCTGAAACCCCTGAAACCTGAAACCTATTTATGATGAAATACGAAATCTTACAAATCACCGTATCCGAAGGCATCGCCACCGTCACCATCAGCCGGGAAAAGGCTTTGAACGCCTTGAACAGCCAAACCATGTCGGAATTGGCGCATTTCTTTGGGGAAGAAGCCATGTCCATCCCAGGCTTGATCGGTGTGGTGCTGACGGGCGCGGGCGAAAAAGCCTTTGTGGCCGGTGCCGACATTACGGAATTTCAAGGCCTCAGCCCCCAGCAAGGCAAAGAGCTCGCCCAGCGCGGACAGGATATTTTCTTTCTGATCGAGCATTTTAAAAAGCCGGTTGTGGCCGCGGTGAACGGCTTTGCCCTCGGTGGCGGCTGCGAACTGGCGATGGCTTGCCACCTGCGCATAGCGGGGGAAAAAGCGCGTTTTGGGCAGCCGGAGGTCAACCTTGGCCTGATACCCGGCTACGGCGGCACCCAACGCTTGATTCAATACATTGGCAAAACCAAAGCCACCGAACTGCTGATGACCGCCGACATGATCGGGGCCGACGAAGCGCTCCGGCTCGGACTGGTGAATTACGTGGTACCGGCTGGGGAGGAAGTGGCAAAAGCCAAAGAATTGCTGGAAAAAATAGGTACAAAAGCACCAGTTGCCATCTCTAAGATCATCAAGGCGGTAAATGCCTATTTTGCCGAAGAAACGGATGGCTTTTCAGCGGAGGTGAGTGCCTTTGGGGAATGTTGCGCCACTGAAGATTTTAAGGAAGGGGCTGCAGCGTTTGTGGAAAAGCGGAAGGCAGAATTTAAAGGTCGGTAATCATTAAAACAAAGTACCCTCTCTCCGGGGCGGCACCGCACCAATATGCTTGTACGCCTTCTCCGTGGCCGTCCTTCCCCTGGGCGTGCGCTGGATAAAACCTTCCATGATCAAAAAAGGTTCGTGTACTTCTTCGATGGTGCCGGGCTCTTCGCCCACGGCCGTGGCGACGGTGGTGAGGCCGACTGGCCCGCCCTTGAATTTGTGGATGATGGAAGTCAGGATGCGAATGTCCATTTCATCCAGTCCGGATTCGTCCACATCCAGCGCCGCCAGGCCATAGCGGGCTATTTCCTGGTTGACAGAACCATCTCCCTTGATTTGGGCAAAATCGCGGATTCGGCGCAGCAAGGCGTTGGCAATGCGCGGCGTGCCGCGGCTGCGGCGGGCAATCTCATTGGCGCCGGATTCGGAAATGGGGATGTCCAGGATGGCCGCCGAGCGGTGCAGGATGCCTTCCAGCGTTGGCACATCGTAATAATCGAGGTGGCAATTGATGCCGAATCGCGCGCGCAGGGGCGCCGTGAGCAGGCCCATGCGCGTGGTGGCGCCGATGAGCGTGAAAGGGTTGAGCGTGATCTGTATGCTGCGCGCATTGGGGCCCGAATCGATCATGATGTCGATGCGGTAATCTTCCATCGCCGAGTACAGGTATTCTTCGATGACGGTGTTCAGGCGGTGTATCTCGTCGATGAACAGCACGTCGCCGGGCTCCAGGTTGGTGAGCAGGCCCGCCAGGTCGCCGGGCTTTTCCAGCACCGGGCCGCTGGTCATCTTCAGTCCCGAGCCTAGCTCATTGGCAACAATATGCGAGAGGGTGGTTTTCCCCAGTCCGGGCGGGCCGTGCAACAGCACATGGTCTAATGCCTCCCCGCGTTGTTTGGCTGCCTGGATAAAGATGGTGAGGTTGTCCACGATCTTGTTCTGGCCGCTGAATTCCCCAAGCATTTTAGGGCGGAGAGCTTTCTCCACCAATACTTCTTCGCCGGAGGCGGGCTGGTTTGCGAGTGTTTTTGACAAGGTGAC
>CAZULM010000010.1:66334-153353 GCA_964621185.1 uncultured Saprospiraceae bacterium
GGTGGACGGTGGACGGTGGACGGTGGACGGTGGACGGTGGACGGTGGACGGTGGACGGTGGAAAATTTCTGCAAATTTCAAATTTTTTGTTTCAAAATAAAAATTTTTTTGGATAAATGTGCTGGCGAAGGGTTGTGACTTTTCGGCGGAGTGGGAATTTGTCAACATTTTTCATGTTGACAAATTTGGGGCATATCCGGGCTTTTGGGACGTTGTGTGGCACGATCCGACTATCCACCAAAACGCACCCCCGCCCCCCTGTCCTGCTCGTAAGCACCGTACCCGTTTGTGCGAAAGGTAGAAATGCCACACAACAGAATTGCAGTTCCTTGCCCCTTATTCTTAAGCTAATATTTTCGTATGGGGAGAGGAACAGTTTGTAGATACCTGAATATGAAATGCGAAAAATTAACGCGATCTTGCTATACGGAAGCCAATGTAGTCACTTCGGCTATCTGGAGTACTGTAGTCTCGGAATGCTATTCGACAATACTGTGGGTATGAGAGCCAAGAACCCCCACGGAGAACGCGATAGGAACCTGAAACAGGCCCTTTTGGATTAGATGGATGACTTTTTTGATAATATTCGGCATCATACCAATCAGAACACCATTCTAACACATTGCCACTCATATCAAACAGACCAAGTTGATTTTTTGCTTTTTCTCCGACTGGGTGTACTTTGCCTTTTGAATTAGAATAATACCATGCTACGGGATCAATATCATTGCTACCAGAATATAGAAATTCAATTTGAAGGCCTAAATGTCCACCCCGTGCAGCATATTCCCATTCAGCTTCTGTTGGCAACCTATATTGCTTTCCTGTTTTTTTTGATAACCATTGACAGTAGGCTACTGCATCGTTCCAAGAAACGCCAATTATTGGATAGTTGGAGCTGGTAAGTGCTGCTCCTTGGTTTTTATATTGACTCTCAGTTCCTGCCTTCTCCTTTCTTTTGACACCCTCTTCCATCCATTCAGGATAGTGCTTTTTTGTCTCGTCGCAAAAGACCAGGTATTCTGCCACAGTAATCTCGTAACGAGAAATGAAATAATCACTTATTGAAACATTGTGAACCGGTTTTTTATTTTTATTGCCATCGCTAGCCCCCATTTGAAATGTGCCACCTTTAATTGGTATCATATTGTCTGGCCGGAACCCTAATTTCTCATTCGAGAGTGGCGGCGGGCACCCATGGTAAGCAAGAGTTCCGTATTCATCCGGGCATTTATCCAGCTTATCCGCCACACCGTCTCCGTCGCGGTCAACCAATGGGCAGCCGTCTTCAACAGCTGTGCCTTTTTGGTTCGGGCATTTGTCCAAATTGTCGGGAATACCGTCGCCATCGGTGTCGGGGCAGCCGTCGAAGCGGGCAGGGCCGACCTGGTAGGGGCATTTGTCTTGTTTGTCCGCTACCCCGTCATCGTCGGCATCGGGGCAGCCCTGGGTTTTGGCGCTGCCGTACTGGGTGGGGCATTGGTCGGTTTTGTCGGGGATGCCGTCGCTGTCAGCATCGGCATCCTGCACAGGAGCAGGTTTTGGGATTTCTGTTTTATTGCTTGCTGTTTTATTTTCAGGGTTTACAGCAATGGGTGCAGTTGGGGATTTTTCTGTTTCTTGGGTAGCGCTGTTGTCTTTGGGTGTTTCGGGCGCAGGCGGGTTGTCGGCTTGCTGGCTGGCCTCTTTTGTGGCTTGCTGTACCCCCAGCCAGGCTGTCCCCTGTTTTTTGGAGACGATGGCGGCAATTTCAGCCCTGGCATCCTGTTTCGCAACTTTTTTGATGGCGGGCAGGAGTTTTTCCACATCGGCGGGCTTATCGGCACGCTGCACCCGCTGGACGATGGCTTGTTCCAACGCTGGCTGCACCTGCTGCAACACCTGGGGCTTGGCGGAAGCTATGACAGCCACCTCGGCCAGGCGCTGGCTTTGGGGAAAATCACGCAAAAAGGCTTCCACCTTGGGAGCTGAGCTTTGCACTTGCAGGGTGCGCACGTATGCCGCCTCAATCTCGGGCAGCAGCACCGTGGCAAGTTGGTCGTTGGTTTCTACACCTTGTTTTACCTGGGGTAGCAGTTCGGCATCCGGGAAATTTTGCAGGTATTTCCGCACATTTTCCTCGTCGGGCTGTTGCACGAGGCTGGCGACAGCTTTTGTTTCCAGGTTGCGTATTTTTTCAACAACCTGCATCTTATACTGCCCGCTATCGGCAAATTCCTGCTGGTATTCCCGCAAGTCAGCCAGGTCGCCTGTTTTATCGGCTTTGCGGAAATAGGCTTTGTCCAGATAAGGTCGCGCCTCTGGCTTGTTTTTGTACTCCTGGATAAATTCCACCAATGGCGCCACATCTCCGCTCAATTCGGCTTTTATTGTGGCAAAAAACAAACCGCGTTCTGGTGGTGTGGTGACGGCCCAGGTCGCCGTGCTGCCGAGCATCAGGAAGGCCAGGAAAAGCGCGATGGCGCGCAGGCCGCGGTTTACCCGGATGGTAGCGGACGGTTGCAAGGCCGGTCCCATCACAATGCTGTGGGCCGTTGATTTGTAGGGCGGCGCTTCCGTATCTGCCGGCGCAAGCGCCTCGGTCACAATGTTTACCGTTTCGAGAATGGAGATGTCCCGTGGCACGTATTCCTTGGTATTCGGGTCGAATTCGAGCAGGGAAACCTTGACCATCAACTGGTGTTCCCCTTCTATTTTGGGTATCACCCGAAAAGTCCACTGGGTATAGCCGCTGTCGCGCACCTTCTGGTGTGCGGCGTTTAGGGATGTTATTTCAAACACATTCCCTTCGGTATCAATCAGTTCCGCACTCATACGGTCTGACACCTCCACGCGCTCGCGCAGGCGCACATCATCGTCCAGCACGATGTCCTCAAGGATTGCGTCCGTATCCGCTGCTACCCGCACGGTACAAATCGTAGCCTTTTGAATGGGCATTTTATGGGGGATGCGGTACAGCACACTGCCTTGCCGCGCAGCATTGGCTGGTTGTTTCGATGCTTTTGCCAAAGGCGGCTCAAAATCAACTTCTTCAAGGCCTTCCAGCATCGCTTGAAAATCTGCCCGGATAATAGCAAGCCCCTGCCCGTATTCTTTGGGATCGACGACACCTGTGATGCGCTGCTTATTGAGCAGTTGCAAGCGTGCCTGCAGGGCTAGCACCAAGCTGTGCTTATCTGCTTCTTCCGGCAAAAGTTCTTTCAGGGCTTTGAGCGCCATGGCAAGGTCTTCAACGAGCAGGTCGTTGAGCAGGGTACGGGTGGCGGACAAGGATTGGGCGAGCGGCATAGTTGATTTTCAGCGATGGGTTTATCTTTTCATGTTGGAATGGATAGCAAATGTAATGTGGGAAATGGGAAAATTTGAAAAATTATGTGTTTTTGAAGATTTCTAAAGCAAGGGCGCCGTGTATTAGTAGCCCCTACTTTCCCCTACCTTCGCCCCCGCATGGAAACACTACCCACCCACAATTTTCAACCCGACATCATCATTGGAGGCCTGCGCCTCGGCGAACCTGTGATTGCGTTCACGGGGCTGCTGGTGTCCTGGGTGTGCTTTTATGCCTGGTACCAGCTGGGAAAGATCGCTGAAAAGGGCGATGCCCTCAAGCTTTCCCGGATATTCTTCCTGCTCACCGGCATCTCTACCGTTATCGGGGCCATTGTCGGCCACGCCTTTTTGTATGCCTTGCCGTTTGCGTTCAAGCTGCCGGGCTGGGTGCTGGGCATGATTGCTGTATCGGCCTTAGAGCAGGTGTCGATCGTGAAAGCCAGGGCATTGCTGGGCGCAAAATGGGCAAAAGGGCTGTTCTACCTCAATATGGTCGAATTGACTTTAGCGCTGTGGTTTGTAAGCACCACGCTCTGGTTCCCGGTGGTGGAGATACACTCGGCTTTCGGTTTTTTGCTGATCGTGCTGCCGCTGGAAATCCTGCTTTGGGTCAAAACCCGCTCAAAAGCCAGTTTGCAAATGCTGTGGGGTATTTTATGGCTGGTGGCTGCCGTGCTGGCGCATATTTTGAAAATCTCCCTTGGCGTTTGGTGCTCCTATTTTGACATCGCCCACCTGCTCATGTGTGTGGCTATGTGGAAGTTTATGCAAGGGGCTGCAATGGCGGAGAACCATGAATCTGTGTAAAAAAGTTTCTCACAACATCCCCGCGTGCGAAGATACCCGCTAATAAGGGAAGAAAAACGAGCTGGTTCTTTTAGTCGTGCTGTTTGGGGCGAAGAAGTTGGTGATGAAGTGAGGCTATTCATGGCCGTGTTTGATTGACGATTGCCGAGTACATGATTGACGATTGACGAGCTGAAGTAGGAACGATTGATTGTTGATCGAGCCGCCGAAGCAATAGCCCTTCAAAAATCTTCATTCACTTCAACAATCGTCAATCATGTACTCGGCAATCGTCAATCAAACACAACATACTTGAGTTTCTCAGAACATCTTCGAACGCGGGGATGTCGTGAGCAACAATACGCCCTACAATTGCAGCTGATGCAACCCCTTCTCAAACGGCTGCTGCATAATGGCCACAATGGATTGAAACACCGCATCATCCCGCTGAAAATCGGCATCGCCCAGTTCTAATATCACCACGGGCGAATCCTTTTCCAATTTCAAATACGTCAGGTACGCCTGCTGTATTTCCTCCAAATATTCCTTTGAGATGTTTTGCTCGATCTCGCGCCCACGGCTTTTTATTTGTTTGATCAGCACATCCACGGGCCGGTGCAGGTAAAGCAGCAGGTCGGGCTTCGGGAAAGTGGAATTCAGCACATTGAACAAGCGCTGGAAAAGCCTTAATTCGGCTTCATCGAGGTTATTTTTGGCAAAAAGCAGGGTTTTTACGAAAAAATAGTCGGCAACGGTGAGCGGCTTGAAGAAATCCGGTTGGGCGAAATGCTCCAGCAGTTGCTTGTGGCGCTCGGTCATAAAAAACAGCTCCACGGGGAAGGCATAGCGCTCGGGTTGCTCGTAAAACGGCGGCAAAAACGGGTTGTCGGTGAACTGTTCCAACAGCAGCGCACAGCCGGAATGTTCGGCCAAACGATGGCATAGGGTGGTCTTTCCCGCGCCAATGTTCCCTTCAACGGCGATAAACTGGTATGGAAAATTCATGTTCAACAAGTAGGGTCAATCAAGCTGCACCACCTCGCCGGGGTCTTTGCAATTGAGGTACAGTTCGTCGATGGGCTGTTTCAGCACTGGATGCTCCAGGTCGGGCGCGATTTCCAGGAGCGGCACCAGCACGAAATTCCGTTTGTGCAGCTCTGGGTGCGGGATGTCGAGCCCTTTGTCGCGGACGACCCGCTTCCCGTAGAACAGGATGTCGATGTCGATGGTGCGCGGGCCCCATTTCTCCTTTTTCACCCGGCCCAACTCTTTCTCGATCACGGCGATAATTTCCAACAAATCCCTGGGCTGCAATGTCGTATTGGCCATAATGACCTGGTTGAGGAACTTGTCCTGGGCTGGCTCTCCCCATGGCTCGGTTTCATATACTTTGCTCTTGCGGGCCACTTTGCCGATGTTTTTGTCGATCAACAAAACGGCTGCCCGCAGGTTGGCTTGCCGGTCGCCCAAATTGCTGCCTAAGGAGAAGTAAACATTGATGTAGCGCTTGGGCGGGAATGCCTGTGTGGCGCCGCGTTCTGCCGCAGCGTCCGTTTTTTTGGAACGCATATCGCCAGGCTTAGCCGCGCTGCGCTTGCTGCCGGTTTGGGGGCTAAAAGCGCCTAGCTTATCCTGTTTAGGCCCTTTTTTTGGACTAAAATCGCCGCTGGTTCCCCGCTTTGAGGCAAATTTTTCCTCGGGTTTCCCTGAGCGTTTCTGGCCTGATTTCGGGCCGGGTCGTTCGTTCTTCATGGCAAAAATATTTGGCAAGGGCGCAAAGATATATTATTGCCGCGCATCCCTGAAGGAAATCCAAGAAGCTTGCCCGGCTGTCCTGTGATCAACGCAAAGTGGTTGTGAAAATCGTGATCGCATAATCATTTGAAAATCAGATGTTTTTAATCACTCAAATCATACAAATCACTTTAATCAGCGTTTACCTTTGCCCCTCATTTTTACCGAATACATGCATTATGAAGTTCCTGTACGCAACCTGCCTCTTAGTTTTTCTGTTGTCGGCATTTTCCTGCAACAACACAAGTCCTGCACCCGCCGTCGAAACCAAAACAGAATCGGCTTCCTATACCGACAACGACCAATTCCCTGACATTCAAACGCTTAAAGAAAATCACGACATCCTGCTTATCCGTGTGGCAGGCGATTTGAGCGCGGTATCGCCATCGACCAAGAACAAGCTGGAGGGCTTAAAACAGTCGTTCAATGCAGCTTATGAGGAATACAAGGAACTGGTCATGCAACGCGCCGACCTGCTCGAAACATTGAACACCTTAAAAGCGGACCAGGGGGAAGCAGCCAAATCATTGCCCGCGTGGGAGCAAGCCTCCACTGCTTTGTCCACCGCGAATGAAGCTGCCCTGAAAGCACAGGACAAGTACATGGAGCTGGCCCGCCAGTTTTCCGAAATGATTCAAACCGTGAAAAAGGAGCGCGGGCATTAAACCCGCTCGATGATGGCCGCATAGCCCTGCCCTACCCCGATGCACATGGTCGCCAGCGCGTAGCGCTTCCCGCTGCGCTGTAGCTCCAATGCCGCCGCCAGCAGGATGCGCGAGCCGCTCATACCCAAGGGGTGCCCCAGCGCGATGGCGCCGCCATTCGGGTTGATCCGCGGGTCGTTGTCGGAAAAGCCCCAGGCACGGGTGCAGGCGAGCGACTGCGCCGCAAACGCTTCGTTCAGTTCGATCACATCGATATCGGCTAATTGAAGGCCTGCTCTTTTGAGGGCTTTTTCGGTAGCCGCCACGGGGCCGATGCCCATGATGCGCGGTTCAACGCCGGCCACGCCCATGGATACGATGCGCGCCAGGGGTTTTAGCTGCCAGGTTTTCAGGGCGCTTTCGGAGGCCAGCAGCAACGCCGCCGCCCCATCGTTGAGGCCGGATGCGTTGCCGGCGGTTACGGTGCCGTTCTTGCGGAAAGCGGGGCGCAACTTGGCGAGCCCTTCCAGGCTGGAATCAGGGCGGATAAACTCATCTTGCTCAAAAGGGATCGGCTCGCCGCGTTTTTGGGGTATCGGCACCGAGCAAATTTCATGTGCCAAACGACCTGCTTTTTGGGCCGCCGCCGCTTTTTGTTGCGACCACAAGGCAAAAGCGTCCTGGTCGTCCCGGCTGATCTGATCGCGGTCGGCGAGGTTTTCGGCGGTTTCGCCCATGGCATCGGTGCCGTATAATTGCTCCATTTGCGGGTTCACGAAGCGCCAGCCAAAGGCAGAGTCGAACATTTGGGCATCGCGGCCAAAGGCGCTCGATACCTTTGAAATCACCCAGGGGGCGCGGGTCATGCTTTCTACCCCGCCTGCCAGCATCAGTTCCGCATCGCCAGTCTGGATGGCGCGGGCTGCGTCAATGGCCGCTGCCAGGCCGGAGGCGCAAAGCCTGTTGACGGTTTGGGCAGGCACTTCCACGGGCAGGCCGGCGAGCAGGGTCGCCATACGGGCCACGTTGCGATTGTCTTCGCCGGCCTGGTTGGCGCAGCCGAAAATGGCGTCATCAATCTGCTTTTGGTCGAGCTGCGGGTGGCGCTCCAGCAGCTTTTTCAGGACGAGCGCGAGCATGTCGTCGGGCCGGATCGTGGAAAGTGTGCCGCCGAAATTGCCGATGGGCGTGCGGAGGCCGTCTATTAGGTATGCGTTGGTCATAACTTAAAATTAAAATTTTCACCACAGAGTACACAGAGTTCCGCAGAGGTATCACAGAGAATTTTTTTTTCGACCTCGTCTTGCTTTACGTTTTTTACGATGTGACACCTCTGCGGAACTCTGTGTACTCTGTGGTGAAGATCACGCTAAAACATTCTTTGATGTCCGGTATGCTGTCCCTTTGAACAGCGCCACCAATTCCCCTGCCTCGTTCGTCGTTCTGATTTCATAGACACTGGTCTTGTACCCTAAATGCAATTCCAGCGCTTCCACATATAAGGTATCTCCAACCGTAGCCGCCCGCGTAAAGGTAATGGACACGTCCAATGCAACTGCGATGCGCCCGTGCGAGTTACAGGCGAACGCAAAGGCAGAATCACTGGCCGCAAACACCGCCCCGCCGTGAATGATGCCAAAACCGTTCAGCATTTCAGGCTTTACCACGAACTTCAGGCGGCAGGTGCCAGCGCCTACCGACATCACCTCCAAGCCCATCCATTGGGAGAAGGCATCTTTGGACAGCATTTTTTGAAGTACTTGTTCTGCAGTTGTCATTTTTGCAAACCTGGGCGGTGCCCAGGGTTAATGATTATGCCCCTTAAGGGCTATTTTTATGGCATCATCGGGCTTTGAGCAAGTTCAATGGCACTTAAAATAATCGAACGGTTCCCGGCAGTCGAGGCAGCGGTGCAGCGATTTGCAGGCTGTAGAGCCAAATTCAGCAATGCGCTCTGTGTTTTCAGAACCGCATTGGGGACAAGGAACAGGGGTATCGGAAAACAACAGCTTGTCCATCCGCGCTTGGCGCTGCGGGGGCGCGATGCCGTATTCCAGCAGCTTTTTCTTGCCCGACTCCCGCATCCAATCGGTCGTCCAGGCGGGCGACAACACTTCTACAACTTCCACGTTTTCAAGCCCTTGTGCCATCAATTCCAATTTTATGTTGGCCGCGATCATGTTCATGGCGGGGCAGCCGGTGTAAGTAGGGGTGATGGTGATTACGGTGGACGGTGGGCGGTGGACGGTGGACGGTGGGCGGTGGACGGTGGGTACACTTTTGGTGTCCGTTTCACTGTTGATTTCAAAATCAGGGTAAATAAGGGAAACCCTGCGTACCACCCCCAGATCAAGCACAGAAAGCACGGGGACTTCCGGGTCGCACACATTTTCGAGCCAGACCCATATTTGTGCAATCAGGTCTTCTGCCGCTTTTGTAGCAGCATCGTTGTCCGCCGTTTCTTTGCTTGTTGTTACCATGCTGAATTGGGATATGCGCGTTGTAAAAATTGCATTTCAGCCAAAATATAGCCCAGGTGCTCGCTGTGGCGTCCAGTTTTGCCGCCAGACTGCATCCAGCCGTCTTCGGGGCGGAGCAGCGTTGCCTGATCCAGCACGTCAAATATTTTATGCTCCACGTCATTTTTTATGCTTTCCAAATCAACGCCGTAGCCTGCAGAAGCGGCTTCCTTTTCATAAGGAGCGGGTGTGAGCAGTTCCCCGCGAAAAGCCCAGAGCTCGTTGATGGCTGTTTGCATGCGTTCTTTGCTCTCCGGGGTGCCGTCGCCGAGGCGGATTACCCATTCGCTGGTCCAGCGCAGGTGGTAGGCCACTTCTTTGAGCGATTTTTCGGCAATGGCGGCTAATTGGGGATCATTGCTTCCGCAAAGTTTTTGCTGGAAATAGAAATTGTAGCTGTCGTACAAAAAGTGTCGGGCGATGGTATGGGCAAAATCGCCGTTGGGCTGCTCTACCAGCAATACATTCCTGAACTCCCAAACATCGCGCAGGTAAGCCAGGTCGTCTTCGGTCCTGCCCTGGCCTTCCAGTTTGGCGGCATAGCTGTAAAGGTTCCTCGACTGCCCGATCAGGTCGAGCGCGATATTGGTCATGGCCATGTCGATTTCCAGGGCTGGCCCGTGCCCACACCATTCCGACAATCGGTGGCCGAGGATCAGGGCATTGTCGGCAAGGTGTAAAAGGTATAGCTGCATTACATGTGTTTTACGTTTTCCGGCACTTCATAAAAAGTCGGGTGCCGGTAAATCTTGTCTTTTGCCGGCTCGAAAAACGGGTCGGAATCATCGGGGTCGGAGGCTGAGATCGCTTCCGAAGGCACCACCCAAATGGACACGCCTTCCTGCCGCCGGGTATAAACGTCGCGGGCGTTTTCGAGCGCCATTTGCGCATCAACGGCATGGAGCGAGCCCACGTGCTTGTGGTTGAGGCCGCCGTGCGAGCGGATAAATACCTCCCAAAGTGGAAATTCTGCGTTCATGACTATACTTTGATTAAAGTGATTTTGGATGATTTGAGTGAAACAAGTGCCTGATTTTATACTATGATTCGCCTGATTTTTGTGATTGCGTATGATTGATTCAATTGATGTTCAATTGATTACAAAGATCGGCATGCACAAAACCAAGCGGCGTGAGGTATAAATGATTTCAACATTTTTGCATGCACAACCACTTTGCGTTGACTATACGCGTTTAGGCCTGGGCTTTCATTTTTCTTTTTTCAGCAAAGGCAGTGGCAGCCTCGCGCACCCAGGCGCCATCGTCCCAGGCTTTGTTGCGGGCGTCGAGCCGCTCCTTGTTGCAGGGGCCGTTGCCGCGCAGTATCTCATTGAATTCCGTCCAGTCTATTTCACCAAAATCGCAATGGCCTGTCTCTTCGTTCCAGCGCAAATCTGGGTCGGGGATGGTAAGCCCCAATACCTGGGCTTGCTCGTACATCACGTCCACGAACTTTTGCCGCAGGTCGTCGTTGGAGTAGCGCTTTATCTTCCATTTCATCGACTGGGCGGAGTTTGGCGAGGCGTCGTCGTTGGGGCCAAACATCATCAGGGCCGGCCACCACCAGCGGTTGAGGGCATCCTGTGCCATTTTGTGCTGGGCGGGCGTACCGTGTGCCAGGGTCATCATGATCTCGAAGCCCTGCCTTTGGTGGAAGCTCTCCTCCTTGCACACGCGCACCATGGCGCGGGCGTAGGGGCCGTAGCTGCATTTGCAGAGCGGCACCTGGTTCATGATGGCGGCGCCGTCAACTAACCAGCCCACCGCGCCGATATCGGCCCAGGAAAGCGTTGGGTAGTTGAAAATGGAGCTGTACTTGGCCTTGCCGGAGTGCAGCTCTTCGTACATCTGGTCGCGGCTGACGCCCAGGGTTTCGGCAGCGGCGTACAGGTACAGCCCGTGGCCGGCCTCGTCCTGCACCTTGGCCAGCAGGGCCACTTTCCGGCGCAGGCTCGGCGCCCGCGTGATCCAGTTGCCCTCCGGCAACATGCCGACGATTTCTGAATGGGCATGCTGGCCGATCTGCCGGATGAGCGTTTTCCGGTATGCCTCGGGCATCCAGTCTTTCGGCTCAATCTTTTGCTCGGCGTCGATGCGCGCCTGGAAACGTTGCTCTAAATCTGCCTGTGTGCTCATGTTTGTTGTTATTTTACGTCAAAATCAACTTTAATCACCGGGGTTTTGGGGTGCGATTGGCAGGCAAGGATGAAGCCTGCTTCCACCTCATGCGGGTCTAGGGCGTAATTCACTTCCATTTCCACCTCGCCTTCGGTGAGCTTGGCGCGGCAGGTGCAGCAGACACCGCCCTTGCATGCGAATGGCAAATCGGCGCCAGCGGCCAGAGCGGCATCCAGCACTGCCTGCCCTTCGTGGATGGGCACGTCGAAACGGACACCGTCCAGTCGGATTTCGGCATGGGCTATCACCGTTTCCGGAGTGGCAACCACCTGCTTTTTTGCAGCCTGCTTCCCCGTTCCAAACAATTCAAAGTGTATTTTGGATTTGGAAACGCCGTGTTTTTCCAAACTTTCCCGAACATTGGCGGTCATTTCTTCCGGGCCGCACACAAAATACTGGTCTGCCGACAACATATCCGGCATTTTTTCAAAGATCATCGCCAGCCGCTCCTTGTCGATGCGCCCGCGTTGCCATTCGGTGTCCATGCGCTCGCGGCTGAGGACATGGATGACGCGCAGACGCCCCAGATAGCGGTTTTTCAAGCCCTCGATCTCCTCCCTGAAAATGACGGAAGCGGCGTTTTTGTTGCCATAGACCAAGGTCACTTCGCTTTTTGGCGCCGTCTCAAGCACGGTTTTCAGGATGGAAATGATCGGCGTGATGCCCGAACCGGCGGCAAAAAGCACGTATTTCCCTTCCGGCTCGATGCCCAGGGTAGCCGGGAAGAAGCGCCCATCAGGCAGGGCCACCTCAAGATAGTCGCCCTTCTTGAGCTTTTCATTCGAGAATGAGGAGAACACGCCGCCATCGACCTTTTTTATGGCCACGCGCCAGCTCGCTTCCAGGGGACTGCTGCACAAGGAATAGGATCGGCGCACGTCTTCTTCGCCGATGTGCGTGCGCAAAGTAAGGTATTGCCCCTGGGTAAACTTGAAAGCCTCTTTCAGGTCTTCCGGCACCTCAAAGGCAATCGAAACACAGTCTTTGGTCTCGCGGCGGACATCGGATATTTTTAGCGGATAGAATTTCATTTTTCGGGTGCGAAGGTCGCTCAAAACTGCCCAAAGTTGGGAACCATTCGCAGAAGAATACTTCGAGAATTGCAAATTCCCAACCAATTCCGGCTTGTGTTGTTTTAGTTTCGCCGCCCGTTTTCGGGCAAGTTCAATTATTAAGCAGCACCCCCCCTATTTTTCGGAGCAGCAGCACAGCATGGCAACATTTTCGATCAACCTGAAAGACGGTAACATTATAAAACCGACAGAAACAATCGTCGGCATTGACCTGGGTACGACCAACAGCCTCGTGGCTTACATAAAAAACGGGGCGCCCATTTGTGTAAAAGGAAAAGACGGGCGCAGCACCCTGGTGCCCTCCGTCCTGCATTTCGATGAAAACCAGTCGGTCACCGTTGGCGATGCCGCCAGGGAAATGCTGGTTTCCGACCCGTCCAACACCATTTTTTCGGTGAAACGCCTGATGGGCAAATCTTTCAAAGACCTTGCTGACCAGGCTCAATACTTCGGCTACCAAATAATCGACGACGATGTGGATGCCCTGGTAAAAATCAGGGTAAAAGATAAATTTTTCACACCCATCGAGCTCAGCGCCCTGATCCTCAAGGAGTTGAAAACGCGCATCGAGGCTGAATTGAATACGGAAGTCAACAAGGCCGTCATCACCGTGCCCGCCTACTTTAACGACAACCAACGCCAGGCCACCCGCGATGCCGGCAAGCTCGCCGGCCTCGACGTGCTGCGCATCGTGAACGAACCCACCGCCGCAGCTTTGGCCTACAGCCCCACCCAACAAGGCGCCACGGCAGTGTACGACCTCGGCGGCGGCACTTTCGATATTTCCATCCTGCAAATACAAGACGGCATTTTCGAGGTGCTGTCCACCAATGGCGACACCTACTTAGGCGGCGACGATTTCGACCGCGCCATCATGCGGCATTGGATTAAAACACTGGGGTTGAATGAAGATGTTTTAGCGAAAGACAAGGCTTTTGGGCAAGCAATACGGCTTGCCGCCGAGTCGGCGAAAAAAGCGCTTTCTACTGCGGAAACATTCGAAGGAGAAGTGAATGGCGCAAAAATTAGCCTGACAAGGGCCGCGTTCGAATCGTTGATCCTGCCTTTTGTGGAGCGCACCATCGACAGTTGCAAAAACGCCCTGCGCGATGCAAAGCTCAAGGTGGGCGACATCGGCAAAGTGATCCTTGTGGGTGGCAGCACCCGTGTCCCTTTGGTCAAAAAAATGGTGTCTGAATTTTTCCAGCAGCCCGTTTTCGACGACATCAACCCCGACGAGGTGGTGGCGATGGGCGCCGCCATCCAGGCCGATGTGCTGGCCGGCAACCAACAAGACATCCTGCTGCTCGACGTGACCCCGCTCTCGCTGGGCATCGAAACCGTCGGCGGACTGATGGACACCATTATACCCCGGAACTCGAAAATACCCACCAAGGCCGGCCGCCAGTACACCACCAGCGTCGATGGCCAGAAAAACCTCAAGGTCGCCGTTTACCAGGGCGAGCGCGACCTGGTGGAGCACAACCGGAAATTAGGCGAATTTATCCTCAAAGGCATCCCGCCCATGCCGGCGGGCCTGCCCAAGATCGACATCCAGTTCATGCTCAACGCCGACGGTATCCTCACGGTGCGCGCCAGCGAGCTGCGCTCTGGCCTGGAAACGCAGGTGGAGATTCGACCCACCTATGGCATCACGGAAGAAGAAATGGCCCTGATGCTGCTTGACAGCATCCAAAATGCCAAAGGCGACATGGCAGCGCGGGGCTTGCTGGAAGCCCGCAACGAAGCCAACAACCTGCTGCTGTCGGGCGACAAGTTCCTCCAACAGAACGAGGCGATTTTGACTGAAAATGAAAAGGTTGCGACAAAGGCTCTGCTGGACAAGCTCCGAAAAGCTGCCGCTGGTGAGGACAAAGACTTGATCCTGAAAAGCATAGAGGAATTGAACGCCTACACCAGCCCGCTGGCGCACCGGGCGATGGATGCGACGATCGGGGCGGCTATGCAGGGGAAGAAGGTTTAGCGCAAGGCTTGCACCCTACTCCGGCAGCCTCGCCCAAAACTTCCCGGAGGAGAAAGTCACCTTTTTTGGGTTTTGGAGATTCCGGCGGGGTTCTTTTATCCCAAAAGAGACCTGGAAGCTGCCCGAAACCCGTTTGGTCAAGTTGTTCCATTCTTCTATTTTAAGATAATTGCCCGACGAAAGTGTGTCGGTGTAATAAAAATCTTCCAGCACATCCCCATCCGAGGAAAAAGTGGAATAACCAGAGATCACACTACCATTCGGGATAGAATTCTGTGTTTTATGGATTTGGAATAGTTGGATTGGGTTAGCGTTTGGCACCCTTCCAAAATAGAAGTTTTCTCTTATAGAACCGTCACCAGAACATGTTGTAAATTCAACCAACCAAAACTTTTCTCCAGACACAAAGTAACTTCTGCAATTTACACCAGCATTCCAATTAGCAGTGAGTTTATTAGATTCTGCAAACCCAAAGCTTGTGTCACATGGGCTGAACACAGGGACGAATTCTGGCAAGTGGGAAGGGGTGACTTCTTCTTTTTTACAGTTGAATGAAAAAAGACAGAAAACAAACAGGATATTTATAAAAATAAATTTTTTCATGGGTTGAAGGCTTAACGTTGAACAATGAATTTTTGGCTTTGAATCCCTGATTCTGTTGAAACATGTAGACAATAAATGCCAGGTGGCAGGCTTATGGGCAAATCCAACTTTCCAGTTTGTAGTGTGCCCGATTGCATTACCTGGCCTAGCAAATCGGTGACATTAAAATTCCCAGTGAAGTTCAATACTGACTTTCCCAAACGTATTGTGAGATGATCGTAAGCTGGATTGGGCGAGATTGACAAGCCCTGTTTGCTGAATCCCTCCAAATCATCATTGTTGTCTGAAGCAGTGAAGCCCGGGGAACAAGGGATGTTTGAAAAATTGATCACATCACTTGCCATGACACCGTCGCTGCTCCAAATATTGAGGAAGAGCCAATAATTGCCCGGTGGTAAGCTACTTGCTTCAATTGTCAGGGAAGGGGAAGTCCCTAAATAAACGCTTCCGGGTGCGCTTGGGAATACAAAAGGGACTTCACCGCGAATCCAGGTGTAGGTATAAGGCGGTTGGCCAGGCACTCCATTACCGGGTGCAGTAATCGAAGCAGAATAGGTGCCTGAGCCGCCGCATAAAATGGCAGATGGCCCGCTGATGTCAACTTCCAATTCTGCATCATGGTAATATTTGTTTGCTACCGGGCAAAAATTTGTGCTGAGGTAGCCAGCGTTGTTGCTCCCGTCAGTGCCAATTTTGGTGCCGATCAATTCTATTCTTGGGTCAGAAAAATTCAAAATCCTGTAGGCGCCCACGTCATACATCCTCGCCATGACCGTATAACCTGTTCCACCAAAATGTTGGAACCTATAGCCAAAATTGCAACCCGCATCATCAGGCTCATTTCCCTGGTTGGAAACACGGTTGTGCCGGGCGCCCAACAAATGCCCAATCTCATGGACGAAATTGTACCTGGGTGCGCCCATATATCCAACGGCCACAATTGCTGCGGGAGCAACAGCATCGGCAAGCCCAGTGTAAGTGCCATATCTGGAGTCAGTCAAAAGAACAAGCAAATCCGCACGGTTTGCATGCCATCGATCCCAGGCATCTGGGATATCATATAACAAAGTTGTAATATCCAGATCAATTTTAGGGTCAGCATTAAATCGAAATTCCTCAAACTCCTCCGTCACAAACCTTGCTGATTTCCCTACCAGCCCGCCGTTTAGCAGTGCGATGTTCAGGGTAAGTTCTCCCAATCCTATGTAAAGTTTCACCACAAGGGATTTTTGCAATGGTGAAAGGTCTTCATAGTTGCCGAGAATTTCGTCCACCGCCTCATCTGTTACAAGAACCAAAACCGTCAAGACTTCTTTGCAAAAGCCTGTCTCGCAAACCGTGAATGTGACATCGGGCGGTGTTTCTATTTCTGGTTCGTCTTCGAGCAAGGGGTTGGGCTGGAGCTTTACTTGCGCGTTATACCGGCTGCTAAGGGGGTAATACACATAAGTTCCCCCGGAGTATGAAAGTTGCAGCAACTTGCCCATTTCATTGGATGTTATTCCGACAGCACCCAAACCGCTCTGTACTTCACCCCACCAAGTATAGTTTGTGTTTCCTTCATTTTGATGGAACATGCCCTTGGCTACGAGCGTATCTGCCGTGCCTGGCACCATAACAGTAAGCTCATTGCCTGACAATAAGGAATGAACATCCGAAACCTCAACAAGCCTAATGTTAGCTGCTGGCGTTTCTTGAACAAAATTATTCCAGATTTGTGATTCGGAAGCGGTGAAGGCCGCATTTTGTACGGCAACCTCTTTTAAAAATTGGACAGGGGAGGTTTGACAAACTGGCTTGTAGGCGCTAAAAACCAGCAGCATCAAAAGCAGCGAGATGGAGCATATCTAAATAATTTTGAGATTTAACGCCACAAAGAAACAATATTTTAAAACAAAATCCAAATTTTATTAAATTTAATTTACACTGGATCGGACTATGAATTTTATTTTGTGCCGATACATTGTTTTCTGCATTTTTGGCGGTCGTAAACGCCCTCGTCCGGACCGTGTGAACGCGGTGCTACCCGTGCACGGCCGCTTGACCCATGCTAAAAATATTAAAGCTCTTCGAGGGCAAAACCACAGTATAAGGGAAAATTGCTAAATGGCTGCCTTCCTAAAAACTGTCGCTAACCTTTATCCCCAATTATCCGCCAATCCACCGACCAGCGCCCCGGCCCCAGCAGCAACAACGCCACCCAAACGGCCAGGTACAGCAGCGGCAACTCCTTGTCTGTCAGTTCGTTCGCCCATTGCACTTTGAACAAGGCCACCAACATCGTAACCAACAGCGGCACCAGGGCCAGCCGGGTGAAAAGCCCGATCAGCACCAGGCTGGCGCATACGATTTCTGCAAAAATCACCAGGTAAAACGAGGTGCTGCCCCCCACGCCCACCGGGTCGGGGAAACTTTCGGGCCGCTCCCCAAAAATGGTCAGCTTGATAAAAGCGTGGTTGAAGATCATCAGCCCGCAAAAGGTCAGCCGAAGCGCCAATGCGGCAATATCAACGGAAAAAACGGCAGGTGAAAGCATTTTTTTGATCATATCGCTTCGTTTAGTGGTTAATGATTCGACCAGTTATACTATGATTCGCCTGATTTTTGTGATTGAGTATGATTGATTCAACTGATGGTCAATTGATCACTAAGATCGGCATGCACAAAACTAAGCGACGTGAGGTATAATTGCCAACTTGCCTCTTGCTACTTGCACTTTGCAATTTTGCCCCTCGCCAACTTGCCCATTTGCAAATTTGCCCATTTGCAAATTTGCCAACTTGCCAACTCCCCTACTGCACCCCCATCCCGCTCGGCCACCCGGCATCCGGCGACACAAAGCACAGCTTCCCCGCCGCGTCTTCCGCCATCAGGATCATGCCTTGCGACTCGGTGCCCATCATGGCGCGCGGGGCGAGGTTGGCCAGGACGACGACCTGTTTTCCCACCACCTCTTCCGGCTGGAAATGCTCGGCGATTCCCGACAAAATGGTGCGCTGTTCGAAACCCAGGTCAACGCTGAGCTTGAGCAGTTTCTTAGATTTTTCTACTTTTTCCGCCGTCAGGATGGTGCCGGTGCGGATGTCCATTTTCGCAAAATCGTCGTATTGGATTGTCTCTTTCATGGGTTTGTAAGCAATTGTTGTTGGTGTAGTAGGCGCATTTGCGGCAGCGGGGGCTTCTGTTGTTGTCGGTTCGTTGGCCGTCAGTTTAGCGATTTGGGCATCTATCACCTCGTCGGTTATGCGGGAAAAAAGGTGCTCCGCAGCGCCGATGGTATGCCCGCTTTCAACCAGGGGTTTTGCCTGGGAAAAGGCTTCCAGCACTTGCGCCAGATCGCCGTTATCGTGCAGGGCAGGCATTTGCAGCATGTCGCGCAGGCGGGCTGCGCTGAAAGGCAGGAAGGGCCGCACGGCCACCGAGAGCGCCGCCACGTATTGCAGGGCTAAGTTCATCACCGATTTGACCAGTTCCGGGTCGGTTTTTACGGTTTTCCAGGGCTCGTTGAACTGCAGCAGGGCATTTCCCGCACTGGATATTTCCATGACGAGCAGCATGGCTTCGCGCAGGTTGAAGCGCTCCAGTTCCTGGCACATTTCCGCCAATTTGGCCTGAATGCCAGCCAATTCTTCCGCATAAGTCCCTGTTTGATCGGTTCCCCAGCCGCTTTTGAAAGTTTGCGCCGGGTCGATCTCAGGCGCCTTCCCATCGTAATACTTGTGGGTGAGCACCAGCACCCGGTTCACGAAATTGGCGAGGTTGTTCACCAGTTCGTTGTTGTTGGTTTCCTGAAACCCTTTCCAGGTAAATTCACTGTCGCTCTGTTCCGGCATTTTTCGGATCATGTTGTAGCGCAGCGCGTCTTCCTGGCCGGCGAATTCGGCACAGTATTCATGCACCCAGACAGCCCAGTTTTTTGAGGTGGACAACTTGCGGCCTTCTAAGTTCATGAACTGGTTGGCCGGCACGTTGACGGGCAGGATATAGCCGCCGTGCGCTTTCAGGATGGCCGGGAAGATGAGGCAATGGAACACGATGTTGTCCTTTCCGATGAAATGGATCAAGGCCGTGTCTTGGTCTTTCCAGTACGGTTCCCAGTCTTTGCCGTTGTCGATGGCCCACTGTTTGGTGGCAGAGATGTAGCCGATGGGCGCGTCTAACCAGACGTAGAGCTTTTTTCCAGCGGAATCGGGTATTTCGGGCGGCACGTCAACGCCCCAATCGAGGTCGCGGGTCATGGCGCGGGGCTGCAGGCCCTGGTCGAGCCAGGAGTTGCACTGGCCCAACACGTGGTTTTTCCATTCGGCGGGGTTGTGCAGTTGCCGGCCGTCAGCCATGCCCGCGTTGATCCATTCTCGTAGCCAGGCTTCGTGTTGGTCGAGGCGCAGGAACCAATGCTTGGTTGGGCGCTTCACCGGCACGGAGCCGCTGAGCATGGATTTAGGTTCCTTCAGCTCGGTTGGGCTGAGCGTGGAGCCGCATTTTTCGCATTGGTCGCCGTAGGCATCGGGGTTGGCGCACACGGGGCAGATGCCCGTGATGTACCGGTCGGCTAAGAATTGGCCTACCGTTTCGTCGTAATACTGTTCGGTGGTTTCTTCAATAAACTCCCTGTTTTCGTTGAGCTTCCTGAAAAAATCCTGGGAAGTCTGGTGGTGGATCGGTTCGGTTGTCCGGTGGTAGATATCGAAGGAGATGCCGATTTTTTCAAAAGTCTCCTTCAACATGGTGTTGTATTTGTCCACCACAGCCCGCGGCGTCGTCCCTTCTTTCCGCGCTTTCACCGTAATGGCTGCGCCATGCTCGTCGGAGCCGCACACAAAAACCACGTCGCGGCCCATCAGCCGAAGGTAGCGCACATAGATATCTGCCGGGAGGTAAGCCCCGGCCAGGTGGCCTATGTGGAGCGGGCCATTGGCATACGGGAGGGCGGCTGTAACGAGGTATCTTTTTTTCATGCTTGGTTGTTATCCTGTTGGCTGCAAAAGTACGCAGCTTGTCAAAGAAAAAGGTTTTTTAGGGATCAGCGCTTTTCCCAGGGCCAAAAAGGCTTGATGACAACCGGCTTGATGTCCGGCACATTTTGTTCGAACCAGCGCAATGGAGCCTGTGTCTTGTCGCCTGTCTGAGTGTCGCATTTGAAAAAGAGATAGTAGGTCTGCAAACAATAGCCCACTTTGTCCATCAGTGCTTCGAAGGAACGTGGAGCGGCGCCTCGGTTCAAGGATAGCCAGTAATAATAGGCGTCGTCATGGGTTTCCACGACATCCAAAACCACAGGTTCGCTCGTATATACTTCCAGGAAGCGGCGGGCCAGCAACCCGTGGTGCTTGCTCCAGTCGCGGGGCCGGGATCTGTCTTCCTTGTATTTGAAGGCATCGTGGGCGAGCGCGATCAACCGCAAATTGCTGCGGTCTTTGGGCGAAAGGTTCGGAATCTTTGAAATATTGTCGAGCACTTCTTTGACGTGCAGGGCCACTTTGCCTTCTGGGTGGCCGAACCGCGGTTCGCCCCACAACAGTCCCTGCCGAAACGCCGGCACAGACAACAAGGTTTTTTCCAGCGGCGTTTCGGGCTGGAGCAGCGATTCTAAGTTGTCAGACGGTACGGAAAGACGGCTCATATCAGGTGTTCGTCGGCAAGATATAGCAGTTTGTCTTTAGAAGGAAAACCAGGTTTGAAAATTGATTGTTTTAATTGAAAATTTGTACGATGCCCGACCGAGAAGAAGTAGGTTAACAGAGCGTTAAAATAGGTTTTTTCATCAGCAACAAACCAACTTTCTCGTTTAAAAAGCAGTCATTAAAGCTAAAACATCCTTTCAAAATAAAACAACAACCATTGAGCATTATGCAAAAGATCTGGCCCACATTGCTCGCAGGCGCCATCGGCGGGATGGTCGTCTTCGCTGCAGGAAAGTTTACGGAGAAACCCCAAGTGCTTGCGCCATCGCCGCAGCCAGCCTTTGCCCGCCAAGTCAATTACAGCCCCCTTCCCCCATTCGACTTCACCAAAGCTGCCGAAAAATCTATGGACGCAGTGGTGCACATTAAGGCCACAGAAAGCCGTGAATCCGCCTTGAACCGCCAGCGCGAGCAGCGCTATTCCGACCCTTTCCAGTATTTTTTCGGGCAAAGTTTCGGATACCAGCCACAGCCTAAATCTGGAACCGGCTCCGGGGTGATCTACTCGGAAGACGGCTATATCCTGACCAACAACCACGTAGTGGAATTCGCCGATGAGTTTGTGGTCACCTTGCACGACAACCGGGAGTTCAAGGCGCGCATGGTTGGCCGCGATGCCAGCACCGACATGGCTGTCATAAAAATTGACACCAGGAACCTCCCTGCCATCGAAATCGGCAACTCCGACTTGGTAAAGGTAGGAGAATGGGTACTCGCAGTCGGCAACCCCTTCGACCTTACCTCCACCGTCACTGCCGGAATCGTCAGTGCCAAAGGCCGAAATATCGACATCATCAAAGGAGGCCGGGCAATCGAATCGTTCATCCAAACGGATGCCGCCGTAAACCCCGGAAATTCCGGCGGCGCATTGGTTGACGTGAACGGGAAGCTCATCGGCATCAACTCTGCCATCGCCACACCAACCGGCGTTTTCGCCGGGTATTCCTTCGCAATACCCGTTAACCTCGTCACCCGCATCGCCGACGACCTGATCAAGTACGGCGAATACAAGCGGGCCTATCTTGGGGTTAATGTGGCGACAATGGACAACAGCATCGCAAAGCAGTTGAAATTGAATTTCACGCAGGGCGCCGTCATTATCGATCTAGACCCGGAAGGTTCGGCAGCGCGTTCCGGCCTGCTCCAGTACGACATCGTGACCAAGGCAAATGGCACAAATGTGACATCCACTGCTGAACTTTTGGAGCAGATCGGGCGTTCTAAGGTTGGCGAAACGATGACACTTACCATCGTTCGCAACAATAAACAGATGGAGATTCCCGTTCGGCTTCGCAGCAAGATTGAGGGAAATTGAGTTTCGAGCCATTCAGCCTGGCAATATCCTGGCATCAGCTCGGACAATATCTGAAATAAAAGTTGGTTTTTCGTTTTGTTTTGATGTGCCAGCCCTGCGCAATGCAGGGCTGGCTTTTTTTGGCAGGGCGGCCTATTGCTGCTTCAGCCGTTCATATTCCTTTAAATCAGCGTTCCCCTTCTCCGTCTCCCCAAGCTTAAGGTAAGTGTTCCCCCGTGCGCGGTAGGCGCGGTAGAATTTTGGGTCGAGTTCCAGGCAGCGGTTGTAGTCAACAAGAGCCAAAGAATCCTGGTTGAGGTTTGTGAGCGAAAGGCCGCGGTTGTAAATCTCTGGGGCAGCCTCCGGGAACTGCTTGATGTATTTGCTCAGATCGTTTACAGAGGCCTCGTAATTTTTCCGCAAACCCATGATATTGCCCCTGTATTTGTAGGCATCGTACAGCTGTGGGTTGATGTTGAGCGCTCTGTTGAAGTCCTGGAGTGCCGCGTCGCCCTTGCCCTGGTCGGCCAGGATAATGCCGCGCCAGAGGTAGGCTTTGCCGAAGTTGTCGCCAGTGGTGGCCATGGCGCTTTCAATCAGGGATATCGTGTTTTTCCAGTCAGAAATGCGGGCGCCGGCTGTTAGCAGCCAAATCGCGCCAAAGCCGACCAGGGCGGCCCAGGAAGCGCCCACCCATGTCGGTTTTTTCTCGCTGAAAAACGCCGGCAGGGCAGTCAAAATCGCAAAGATACCCAAACAAGCAAGGTAATTGTAGCGGTCTGAACGCAGCTCGAAGGAGCCGAAAGTGGCCCAAGGCAGAGAAAGGACGATGTTGGACAAGTAGAACAAAAGGCCAATCCAAAGCAGCGGCATGGCATGGCGGCTGCGCCAGGCAGCGAACAATATGCCCGCCAGCAGGAACGGCGCAGCGTAGTAGGTCCAATCCCAGGCGCCGTTCGTTTTGACAAAAGGATACCATATACTCAAGCCGGTCGGCATGATGATCTTTTTCCAGTAGAACAAAACGGTGTGGCAGGCCATCAATCCGCGGTCAAAGAGGCTGAAGTCCGCAGGCTGGTCCAGTTGGCCGGCGTGCTGGCGGGAAAACAGCGTCAGGATGCCGAATGCCAGGGAAATAAGGAAAAATGGGGTTTTTTCCAGGTAAAGCTTTTGGTTTTGCGGGCGTTTCAGCCACAAATCCAGCACCAGCAGCGTCAAAGGCAGGGTCACGGCAGCAGATTTTGCCAGGCAAGCCAGGAGGAACATGGCCAGTGCAATCCAGAAATTGCTTCCTGTCTTTTCATCCTTGCTGTGCTTCACATAATAGTGCATGCTCAGCAGGCTGAACATGGAAAACATAGGTGTGCTGAAACCGGCGATCCAAGCCACGGACTCCACTTGAATGGGGTGAACGGCGAAGAAAAACGAAATAAACCCGGCCACGGCAAGGTTGCTGCCCAGGCTCCTGAAAAGGCGGAAAACCAAAAACACGTTGACAGCGTGCACCAACGCGCTTAATATGTGGAAGACGGCACTGCTCTCACCGCCTATTTGATAGGCAATAGCATAGCCCAACCAAGTAACTGGCGCGAACATGCCCAGGTTGAATTGGTTGAACAGCGCAAAATCCGTGACCGCCGGGTTGTTCAGGGTTGCAGAGTGGTCGTCCATCGACAGCATCTCGTTCTTGAAGCCGGTGGCAAAAAGCAGGAAGGAAAGCCCTGCCAGAGCCCAAGGGAGCCATTTTTCGACAGAGATGTTGTTTTCCGGTTTGTTTAGGTTTGCTGACTTTGGAGGTGCCGAAGATCTTTTTGCCATGGGAACAGATTGGAAATTTCGGGGCGAAAGTAATGCCTCAGCCAGACTTTCCCCCATTCTGGCGTACATTGTGCGGGAAGCAATCTGAAAATTCCCACCAATTGACTAATAGCAATAGGGCAGCGAATAATGGGAGTCGCGTATCTTGCCGCCTGAATCCTTCACGAAAATACTGACATTATGAACAAATTTTTACTCGCCTTCGCTTTGTTGGCTTCCCTGCATTTCGGTGCTGCGGCACAAGAAAAATCCCGCCTCTTCCTGGATGTACCCTCTATTTACGTCGCCGCCCCAGATGTGGAACAGGTTGCCAACCGACTTGGCCTGGGCCTGGGCATGGCCATGAACGTCGGCACACACTGGAGCGTTGCGCGGCTCGGGATTGGCGCCCATGTGACTGCCGACCCCCAAAGCAACGATTTTGAAAGCTCGGTCATCACTACGCCGTATGCCTTGATCGAAGGCGGCTTGGGTAAATACCGATCCAATGGCGACCAATGCGCCAAAACCAAACGCGCCGCCTATACCGCTATGGGGAAAGCTGGTGTGCGGTACCAGTTTGATACCCGTAAATCCGAGCCAGGCATTGATCTCGATGACACGGGCTACGGCATCGACTACACGGTCGGTGCAGAGTTGGGGTATTTCTATATCCGCGATGTGTACAAGAATTTTGAAGTGGTCATGGATGCCAACTACCACATCCAGGCAAAGGTAATATCGGTGAACTTTGGGTTCAAGATGTTCCTGAACTTGCGGGCTAGCCGGGATTATTAGGACAGGTAGTTTTTTTTAACACATAGGCACATAGGGACAGAGAACACATAGATTGTATGAAAAACACGTGTTTCAATCTATACCAATATGTTCTATGTCCCTATGTGCCTATGTGTTAAAAAAACTACGTGCTACCCTCAGGTTCCCGGCCAGCACCACTGCGCCAGAACACGATACGGGGCCTGCTCAAACCGTTTTCCAAATACCAGAACCCGGCCCAAACAAGCAATGTCTGGACTGCCATCAGCGCCCACAGGGTGTTATATCCCCAGGCTGCTATGACCTGAGTGCCGTACAGTGGCGCCAAAGTATTTGCCAAAGCCCAGGCAATGCCGTAGAGCGCCATATATTGCCCTTGGAACGAGCCGGCAGAGCGCCCGAACACATAATTGCTGCTGAAGGGCATCACGAACATTTCGCCAAAGGAAATGGCAAACAAATACAATAATGCTGCCACGGTGAAGCCAACAGGCAGCAGGAAAAAAATGTAGGAAGCTGCGTACAGCAACAACCCGATCCGGATATAATACATCGTAGTCCGCCGGCCCTCCAACTGAAATATCAGCGGCATTTCTATCAAAAACACCAACAGGCCGTTTATCGCGCTCATCAGCCCGACCTTGGTCTCGCTCCAGCCAAAAGTCTCTTTCCAATACACCGGGATTGTCCAAAGAAACTGCATGAACACGATGACGTTCAAGCATGTAAGCACGGCAAAAACTATGAATTTTTTGTCGCGATACGGTGATCTGCCCGGTTCTGCCGCCACAGCGCCTTCCGCCATCCCTTCGCTTTCTTCCTGTTGCCGTTTGGGTGGCATCAAGGCATACAGCATCAATGCAGCGCCAATGCAGGTGAGGCCATCTACCCAGAACAGCCAAGGCCAGCCGAGCACGACCAAAAGGCCGCCAAAAGCCGGGGCAACTGCCCAGCCCAGGTTCACGGCCATGCGGTACAGCGAAATAGACCGGGTGCGCGTCTCCGGGGTACAATTGGTCGCAATGGCCACCGAGTTGGCCGGCCTGAACACTTCCGAAATCAAGGCCATGAAAAATACCGTGACGCACATGGCCCAAAAAGCATGTACCTGAAGCATCAGGATCAATATCACCCCGTTCAGCACCAAACTCCAGAACTGCACCGGGAAACTGCCCACCTTGTCTGTGAGCCAGCCGCCAATATAGGAGCCGACCAGGCTGCCAGCGCCAAAAAACATCATCGCATAGCCCGCGTCGCGGATGCCGAACTGCAATTCCTGCGTCAGGTAGAGCATGATAAAGGCGATCACCATGGAGCCACAGCGGTTGACTAAGCTGATGATCGACAAGAACCAAATCTCTTTGGGGATGCCCTGATAAGAGCCGCGCCAATGGGTGTAGAACCGGTATAGCATAAGGCGTTCAGACAAATTAATATTCTGGAAAAATCCGGCCGGAGCTTCAGGCTATTTTCACTACAGGGAAAAGCGCGCAAGCGGGCAACGGCCACAAAATGAAAAACCGATCAAGACTTGAAAAAGTTTCTGTTTTGAAAGAAAATTTTGCCATCGTTGGATATTGCTGCTGATTATACCTTAGCGGGAGAAAAGCAGCAAGCGCATGGCCTTGAATATGTTCGGCAATTTTTCCATGTCCACCACCATCAGCTTGCGGTTTCCAAGGGGCAGCTGGCCTTGTTTTCCGCCAAATCGCCTGTAATGCCGCAAGCAAGTCCGGGTGATGGCCGAGAGGAAACTTACTCCTGCAAGTGCTTGCCAAATGCGCCACCTTGAAGCCGGCACATTAAAAAAAGCCTTGGAGCTTCGGGCTAACTGCGCTTCAAAAAGTGCCTCCAGCTCTGTTACCCGACCGCTTTCTGCCAGCAAGGTGGCCGGCGTGGCGATATTTTTTTGGCGGTCGAACCACAGGTCAAATATATCGTCGGAAAGCTGGATCAAGTGTCCGAATTCCATCCAGGCTTTCTTTTCCTGCTCACTGGGCAAAGGCTGGAGCAGGCAGCGGAAAAGCAGGACGGCACAGCCCCCTTTTTCTGCTGTAAGCTGCCCAATGGCCCCGAAACTGGTTTCGCTGTCTTTTTGTTGGCCCGCTAACTCCACCGCAAACAAGCGTTGCAAGTTCTCCTGGAATGCCGACAAGTTTTCAGGCGGGAGGGATTGGAGCAATTTGTCGTATAGATGAAGGGCAACATCTCGTTCGTCAGTTGATTGGGCGAACCTGACCGGATTCACTGCGGCCATGATATTCATTTCCTTGAACTTCTTGCGGCGTTCGTCCACCAGATCGTCGAAAAAGGCAGCGAGGGCCGATAGGTCAAAAAAAAGCTGGCGCTCCCGCACAGTCCTTTTCCGCCCAAGCAGACTACAGAACAAGACACTCAGATAGCTGGTGCCTAAGAAATAATGCCGAACCCGGCTTGTCTCGGTATTGGACAAAACTGTTTGCTTCGGCAGCCCCAGAAGCTTGTCAAAGCAAAAGCGGAAACGCCATACAGCATGGAAAAAGGTACGCACCAGGCGAAAAAACACAATCCCCAAAAAGAACCAATGCCGCAACATCAGGTGATCTTTTTCCCCCAAGGCAAGGCGCGCAAGATCATGACAGCCATAAAGGTCATCAACGTGACCAGCCCGATCAACACCGGCATGCCCTTGAAGGGATGCTGTGCGCTGTGCCAATAGCCACATTTCCCCCACCAGTCCATCACCAGCACGTGCGCCAGGTAAATGCCGAAGCTCGCAGCAGCAAATTCCTTCTCAACATCGAGCAAGGCCTGTCTGTCTAATCCGAAACGCACCACCAAAAACCAGCCAATAGCCGAAATGCCCACGTTGGGCGTGAGGTAATCGTAATAGAACACATCGAACTGTTGGCCTGGTTGGAAGCCGATGTTGAGCAGATAGGAAGCGATGCTGGTGCTTGCCGTGCCCAATATAACCAAGCCCAGGCCCAGGTAAAACAATTGCCGTGCCGACAGCCTCCAATGGCGTATCAGCCCATCGCCGCCATCCGTATCGGCTGCCGCTTTTGTGCCCAAATAATAGCCCAGCACAAAATGGCCCGCATTGTTCGTAAACAATTCGAAATAAACCCCAATCGGCAGATTCCAGAACAGCGCCAGAAATTTATACCCCCAGGTACAGAACATGCACATCATAAAGAAATAGATATAGTCCTGCTCCTGCGCCGTCTTCACCCAAGGCCGCAAAATCGGGTAAACCAAATACAGGCCGATGATCAGGTAAATGAACCACAAATGGTAATGCACCGGGCCGACCACGATGTCGCGCAAGCCCTCCAGAACGGTGGCCGGCTTGCCGTTGGCTAAAAACCCGTACACTAAGTACACCACCATCCAGAACAGGGCCGGGATCAAAACCCTGGTAAAGCGCCGTTTCAGGAACACCGGCAGCGGATAGTCCTTCCCAAGCAGCAGGAAGCCGCTGAGCATCACGAACAACGGCACCCCGGGCCTGCTGAGCGAGTTCCAGAAGTTGCCCCACCACCACCAGGAAGAATGGACGTCATTGGGCACGTGGGCGATGGGCGCCGCTACATGGATGGCAATAACCATGACGGTTGCAATGTTGCGCAGGCGGTCGGCCCAATCGAGGCTGGCGCGGTTTACGGGGGGCGGCGAAATTTGTTGCTCCATGATGTGCAATTAAGGCGCGTCAAACTTAGCCCCGTTCTGTGTCGCCCACCAAACAAACATCTTAAAATATACCAATCCCTTCCCAATGAATGGAAAAGCGCCGTATCATTGCAGCTTGTAATTGCGTTGCTACAAAACACGAAGAAAGAATTAATCGACTGATATTCAATCTAATAGCGAACAATTAACTCCAATCCTCAACTTGCAACCGCGACTTAGTTGAATATGCGCAGACCGATAGACATTTTTTCAGCCGGCGAGCTCCTCGTCGAATTTATCCCGGCAGAATTTGCCGAATCCTTGGACGGAACATTCCAATTTTACCGGATAACTGGCGGCAGCCCCGCCAATCTGGCCATGAACATGGCCCGTTTGGGCAACCAGGCCATGCTCGCAGCCTGTGTCGGCACCGACGAGATGGGCGCTGTGCTGCGCAATTTTGTGGAGCGGATAGGGGTTGACGTCACCTATGTGTCCAGGGTTGAAGACCCAAGCACCTTGATTTTGGTGAACCGGGCTGCCGACCCAGGCAATTTCCAGGCTTACCGCGGGGCTGATTACCAGTTTTCCATCCGGCAATTTCCCTACCAGCGGTTCGAGGATATCAGCATCTTCCACACCACTTGCTTTGCGCTCAGCAAGCAACCTGCCCAGTCGGTCATTATGGAAGCTGCGGAAAAAGCGAAAAAGACCGGTTGCCAGCTCAGCCTCGACGCCAATTACCTGCCAAATATCTGGCCGGAAAAAAGAGAGGCCCAGCGCGTGGTTGCGGAACTGTGCCGGCTGAAAGCACTCATCAAGATCAGCGATGCAGACTGGGCTTGCCTGTACGAAGGCGAAACCCCCAACCCGGAAACCGTGATCGATCATTTTCTGAAAATGGGCGCTACCGAAGTGTGCTTCACCCTTGGCAACCAGGGCTGTTGGGTGGGCGATGCCGACGAAAGGCTGTTCTTGCCAGCCCGGCCTGTGGAAGCACTTTCTATCACCGGCACCGGTGATGCCTTCTGGTCGGGCTACCTCACTGCCCGCCTCGACGGGCGCAGCATGATCGAATGTTCTATGGCAGGCCGTAAGATGGCCGAAATAAAGCTGGGGCATTTCGGCCCGCTGCCCGACCGGGTGGATCGGGCGGCAATTTATGCAGATTTGGGGTAGAAGGGGGGCATGAGCAGCATTGCTTTTTCACCACAGCGTTTTTTTCACCACAGCGTTTCACAGAGTTTCTCAGAGTTTCACAGAATTTCACAGGATTTTTTATCACAAAGTTTCACATAGTTGGATAATTGGAATGGTTTGGATAAGCCCAAAATGCAGCTATGCCACTATTATACTGTGATTCGCCTGATTTTTGTGATTGAGTATGATTGATTCAACTGATGTTCAATAGATTACAAAGATCGGCATGCACAAAACCAAGCGGCGTGAAGTATACACCAAGTAACTCTGTGAAACTCTGTGTAACTCTGTCGTAAAAAAAACGCTGTGGTGAAAAAAACTCCAGGAAACTAAGGGTAACATCTGGAGCCTTATTTTTGCCCATTATGGAAACCAACGACACCTACCAGTTCTCCGCTTCGCTCGAAATATCTACCAACAAGCTCTGGGGCGCGCACTTTGCCGTGCCTGAATTTGTGTACAATGCCCTGGCAGACGGGGAAGACCGCAGGGTGATCTGTGTCCTGAACGAAAGAGTGGAATACCAGTGCGCTATGCTCCCACGCGGCGATGGCACCTACCTCATTACGGTCAACAAAAAGATCCGGGAGCAACTGAAATTGAAGGAAGGGAGCCGGTTTAACGTGAGCCTGCGCAAAGATGACAGCAAATATGGGCTCCCTATGCCTGAAGAACTGGCCGAAGTGCTCGCCCAGGATGCTGAAGGGAACAGGCTTTTCCACGCGCTCACGGCCGGGAAAATGCGCACCCTGTTGTACATCGCAGGCAATGTGAAAAGCTCCGACAAGCGCATAGAACGCGCCCTGGCCATCGTAGAGCACCTGAAAATGAACGATGGGAAAATAGACTACAAAACATTGAACCTGAGCATAGCCTCCGGGAAGTAGCCCCCCCTTACACCATCCTACCTACCCACACCCGCTCATCGACCGGCGCGCCATCCAGCATATTCGCGGCCAAATGCGCTGCCCAATAGGGTGCAAGCAAAGCGCCCTTGGCGCCTAAACCATTGAACATGAACACATTCGGAAGCAGCGCGCTTTCCCCCAAAAACGGGCGGCGGTCTTTCACCGCTGGGCGGACGCCAGCTGAATGGCCCAGCACCTCGAACGCCGCCGCAAACAGCTCCTTCAAACGCATAAGGATATAGTCCTTTTCTCCCTGGCTGGGCGCCAAGTCGGGGTAATGCCACTGGAAGGAGCCGCCGGCCCAGAAAAGGCCGTCGCCGAGCGGGGTGACGAGCGTGGACTTCTTTATAGTCGTGGCGATCTTGGCGGCGCAGGGGTCGTTGAAGCGGATGAGCAGTGATTCGCCTTTAGCCATTTGCCAGGGCAAGGCCGGGAAAAATGGGTTGTCCATTGCCCGGTGACCCTCGCAATAAACAATCTTGTCATAAGCTCCCAACAACTTCTCCGTGTCGTCGTAGGCGATGTTTTTTTCCAACAATTGCCCGGCGGCCCGCGCTTTTTCCCGGAAAGCCGAAATCAGGGCGGGGAAATTCACCCGGGCGGCATTTTCGATATAGCCGAAATGGAAGCCAGGATGCAACAAGGACGACCAAGCGCCGGCATCGGGGGCTTCGGCAAGGTAGCCTTCGTACTCGGGCGAAGCACAACGGGCCGACCAGTTGTTGGCTTCTTCCGCGTTTTTCAACACCCGGAGGAGCGGGCGCTCCTCCCAAACTTTGATCCCCAATGCTGTTTCCAGTGCTTGATACATTGCCTTTGCCACTGGGAAAAAATCGTCGAGCCGCCATGACTTTACGAAACGCTTGCCCGTGACGGGGTTGATGATGCCCGCTGCCACCTCGGAAGATTTGCCGGGCAAATCTGTGTCGGCTATCGCCACCTGAGCGCCTTTGCTTTGCAGACAGTGGGCCAGCATCGTGCCGGCAATCCCCTGGCCAATCACCAATACTTTCATTTATTTGAACCGGCGGCGCACCAGCTTGATGAAGTTTTTTGCCGGCTCCAGCTTTTTTTTGTCTGTCCAGTGATACCGGACGACACAGTGCTCGATCAGGTAGGCCTGAGCCTCTTCGTAGTTTCCCATGCCGTTGACAGCAGCAATAGTTGTCTCGAATGCCTTGCCGTCGCCGGCGAACAGTTCGCTGGTCAGCAGCAGGCGGTCGTTGAGGGAAATGGATTTTGTCAGGTTTGCAATGGGCAGCTCTGCCAGCTTTTCTGAAAGCTCCTTTGCTTCCTTCTCCTCGAACAAAGCCTCAATGGCTGCGGATGGGACTTCGTGCCTTCTCGCTGGGGGCGCAGGTTCTGCGACCGGCTTGGCTTCCACGACTGGCGGCGCGGGCTCCGGCGCCTGAACCGGTGGCGGGGGCGCAGGTGCCGGCGCCACGACCGGGGCGGGCGGTGGCGGGGGAACTGTCGCGACCACTGGCGGGGCAGGCGCTGGAGGTGGAGGTGGCGGCTCAATTGGCCGGGCTTTGCGCACGGTGGCGGTTTCGTGTTTGTGTGCATGGCCTGGGTCATCGGAGAGCACCGCGTCGTACAGGTCGCGGACGTAGGAAGCCATGATATCCACGTCGATACGCATGATGTTTTCCGGGTCGCTGGCCATTCGGGCAAAATCGCGGTTTAGTTTTTCGAGGTAAATTTTTGCTTTTTGCAAATCCATTTGCGCTAAGGTTTGTGGCTAGTTCCTATTTTCACCGGCGAATTTCACAATTTTTTACTTGTCAGCATCATCCAACGGGAGAAGATTGGCTTATTTTACATTTTTGGCATAAACAGCTCCCATTTTCACACCATAAAATCCTTTTTCACCGTGTTTTTAGAACCACATTTTAACGAGCCGCGCGCCGGTTGGATCGAAGTTGTCTGCGGCTGTATGTTTTCTGGTAAAACCGAAGAGCTTATCCGACGGCTGAAACGCGCCAAGATCGCCAACATGAAAGTAGAGGTGTTCAAACCGGGCATCGATACCCGTTACGACGAAAAGGCAATTGTTTCGCACGATACCGCGTCGGTTCATGCCGTGCCGGTGGACAATTCCGCCAAAATCCTGGACATAGACGAGAACACGGAAGTGGTGGGCATAGACGAGGCCCAGTTTTTTGACGATGGCTTGCCGGAAGTTTGCCAAACGCTGGCAAGCAGGGGCATTAGGGTCATCATCGCGGGCTTGGACATGGACTATCGCGGCGTGCCTTTTGGCCCTATCCCGCATTTGATGGCCGTGGCGGAATACGTGACGAAAGTGCACGCAATATGTGTACACTGCGGCAATTTGGCCAGCCATTCCTACCGACTGGCTGAAGGCGATTCGGTGGTGCTGTTGGGCGAAAAAGAACAGTACGAACCGCGTTGCCGGGTTTGCTATGCCAAGGGAACCAAGCTGCGGCTGAACTGAGCGCTCATTTCAACAACATGACCCTGGCGCCAAATATGCCCTTCCGCACGGGGAGCAGGATTTCCTCCCCGGGCTTGGTGATCGGGAAATACTGCTGGGTTTTGTATTTGAAGCGCCGTTTGACGCTCTTGTCCAGCACATGCAGGTGATAGCCAGAGGGCTTTACCTTTTCACCCTGGAGAATGCCATAGCCGGAAGCGAAATACGGCGTTTCCGCGACAAAACTGAATGGCTGCATTTCGGTTTCCCCAAGCCCTCGGTTGAGCCAACTTCCCAGCAAGGGCATAAAAAACATGCTGGAAACAACGATAAAGGTCACATCGGGCCGGTGCCGGTCCCAGGGTGTGAACCGTTCGCGGAAGCGCCAAATCATGCCTGCCGACACCAAAAGGCCAACGATCATGGAGCCCACAGCCAAGCGCCCACCGTGAATGGTATTGGAGATCACGGGAAATTCAAGGGTATAGAGCCAAATCAAGCAAAAGAAACTCAGGGTGAGCAGTATGGCAATCAGGCGCGGATAAGGTTGGTTCATGCAAGAAGCTGACTAATTTTTGGAAAATAATTACAGGTAAAGGTATTGAGCCCGTTGTTATTATTGCAATTTACTGCGCTCTTCCGGCCTCCGAATTCAGTTTGAGTAAAACAAAACATTTCAAAATCGCTTAAAATCCGTTCTTTTGCACTTAAACAACTGCCAAAGAGACATTTAAAAGTCCCAATCCATCGCATATATGTCAGAGACAACAATCCCCGTCGGCACTTCCTTGACCTCAGCCGCGTACAGCGGCGGCGCGCTCGAATGGCTCAGCGCCCTGCCCGCGCCGCCCAGCAAAGCCGACCTCTGCGCCTTGGGCGACGATTTTGCCATCAGGGCCATCCACGAGCTCGTTGACGGCCGCATGCTCGAACTGCCCATCGTCGCCAACCACCCGGCTGGAGAATGGCTGAACCATTTCTATTTTGAAGCCCGAAACCGCGAGAAGGTGTTTGGCACCAAAAACCTGGGCATAGGCTATCCTTTCGTTGTTGGCCGGGTGGGCGGGCAGGAACTGGCGGCCCCGCTGTTCGTGTGGCAAATCAGCCTGGAGCCCAGCCAGCAACATGCCGACAATTGGGTGGCGCACCGCAACGAGGGCCATGCCCTGCTCCCCAACTACCCGTTTTTCCACCTGGTAGATGCCTTGTACAATACCGATTATTCCGCGCTGGCGCAAGCGCTGGCGGAAAGCAAGCAGATTACCACCAGTGCTTTCGGCGAATTTTGCGAGCGCGTCCGCGCGCAGCTTGGGCTGGAAGAAGACGGGCTTCCCCTCAGCATCCAACCTTTTCAAGCCGGCGAAATTGCCCTGCAAGGCGTCAGCCGCCTGTGCTGGTCGGCTGTGGCGGGCATATTCCCTACCCTGCCCCGCACCACCCTGACGCAGCCGCCCAGCGTCGCGCCCGACCTGCCCGCAGATTCCAGCGCATGGGGACACTCCTTTTCCATGCTTCCCCTCGACCCTTCGCAGCGATCGGTCATGGCCGCCATCCAACAAAATGCCCTGACGGTGGTGGAAGGCTCGTCGGGCTCCGGGAAAACCTACCTGATCTCGGCCATCGCCATGAATGCGCTTTCCAACGGCAAAAAATGCCTGGTTGTCTCCAAGAGCGTCAACGCCTTGCGCAGGGCGCAAAAGTTCCTGCTCGACAAAGGCGTGGGCGAGCTTTCCTTTGTGTTGCGCGACCTGGAGGGCGACAAGCTCATGCTGGCCGACATGCTGCGCATGAGCGCCGATGCCAAAAACAAATCGACTTACGACCCAGAGCTTTACAAAACGACGTTGAACAAAACCCAGCGCGAGCAGGGGAAACTGGACGGCGCGTGGGAAGCCCTGCACGCCCCCTTGTTCGGCGAATACAGCTTCAGCGACACGGTAGGCCGATACCTCCGCGCCAACCGCTCAGAGGGCAAGGAACTGTTGCTCAGCCAGCTGAACCCGCAGGAATTCGGTTTTTCAAAGGAGGAATACGAGCAGATCGAAGAAGCGATCTATGCATCAGAGCCGCTTTTCCGCCGCTTCCCTACCCTGCAGCACCCCCTGAACAGCCTGAGCCACCAAATATTTATCGAGCACAACGCCGAAAAAGGACTGGCCTGGACACAAGGGCAAGTCAAGTCGCTGCTGAGCAAGGCCACCGCCCTGCACCACAAATACATTTCCCAAACCAACGACTATTCCGAAACGCTGGAAGACCATTTCGAACAGTACTATTTCGACCTGGCGGGCTTTGTGAAGCGCATCCGCGACAGCCTCGAAGACGGGGTGACGCGTTTCGGCCCCGATTTTGAAAAGCCCATTTCCAACTCGGAAAAGCTGTACGGGGTGTTCAGCGAAAAGTACAAGGAGATCGTGGCCGCCAAGGAGCGCATCGGGGGCATATTTGAGGAAATGCGCCGCGCCTACAGCCTGCGGCGCTATTTTGAGTTCGATTTCCCGCCCCATTTCGACAACCGCAACATCCGCAAGATCAGCGAGCTGACCAAGGATTTCGACGCCGCCATGCGCCTCTGGCACCGAAGGATACCGTCCATCGTCCGGGAAGACGTGCGCCGCCTGAACGCCAAGAGCATCCACGCAGAGCTGGATTTCAAGGAGAAGGTCAAAGAGCTGGAGCACTCGCTCGATATGTTCCTGGAAGAGTTCAACGGCGCCGGCCTGTACCAGGAGGCTTTGAAGCACGAAATGCTGACCGTGCCAAAGCGCCAGGAGTTTCTGGAGTCGGTCATCGCGCGGCTGGAGGACACGCAGTTCTACCTTCGGGATTTCGACGATTTTTATATTTGGCAAAAACACTGGCTGGCACTGGAGCCTCCTGCCCAGAAAGTGGTGCAGGCCCTGTGCAAGATCAAGCCCGACAACTGGCAGAAAGCCTTCGAAAGCTGGTATTTGCACAATTTGTTGCAAAAAGAATTCAGGCCGAACTTAGTTTGGGACGAACAGACCACCGAAAACCTCGAGAACTATATCCGCGAGCTGAACCTGATGCTTCCGGCACAGATCAGCACCCTGTGGCAAGACCGCAAGAACAAGGCGCTGAAAGGCATGAAATCGTCTTTCTCGAGCGATTACAAAAACTGGTTCGGAAAGGACAACCGCAAGCTGTCCGCCTCGCACAAGGCGGAGGAGCTGTTCCACAAGCATATCGGCCCGCTCACAGAAACCTTGCCCGTGCTGCTTACCACGCCGCAAGTAGCGCTCGACGTGGTGCAGCTTTCCAAGATGGTGTATGATATTGTCTTGGTGGATGAGGCCCACAACATCTCCAAGCAGGAATGCTACCACCTGTTCGAAATGGCCAAGCACTTAGTGGTATTCGGCGACTCCCGGCAAGACATGACGCCTTTTGCCGAAGACGATATCCTGGAGTTCTGCAAGGGCATCGGGGCGACTACCCTTACCCTCGACTACCAGCACCAGGACACGCCGGAGGGCTGGGTGCGCTTCAACAAGATCGCTTTTGGCACCCCTTTCAAGCGGATACCTTCCGGCAGGAGCGCCCTTGACTCCACCGTGGTGGTGAACGTGGAAGGCCGCTACGACGAGCGCAACGGCACCAACGAGGCCGAAGCGCGGCAGATCATCGACTGGCTCAACCTGATCGAGCAAAAACCCACGCACACCTACCCTGTTGTGGGCATCGCCTGTGCCACGGTGCAGCAGCGCGATTTGATCGCCGCACAACTGCTGCGCATCCGGCAGCTGAAAATGGCCGGCTGGGAAAAAATCCAGCAGCTGTACCTAAACGGCCTGGGGGTTTACCAGTTTGCCGAGCTGCAGGGCCAGCACGTGGAAGTGCTGTTGTTATCGCTCACCCACGGCGTCACGGATGCCAACGGCAGCCTTACCCGCGACTTGCATTTCTGGAACAGCCAGCTGGGCTTCAACCAGTTGCACGTGGTGCTGACCCGCGCCACCCAGAAGTTTTATGTGGCGCACTCTATACCCGAAGGGCTGCACTCGGTGCTGGCTTCCGACAAAAATTTCTTAGGCACCTGCATCCTCTCGCACTTAGTCACCTTTGCCGACTACCTGCAGCGCGGCGAGCGCGACGCGGCAGAAGAGCAGTTGAACAAGATGAAATCGCTGCTGCGCTACGAGGACTCCTACTTTGAGCCGACGGTGTTTTCGGAAGAGGTTGAGCTGGCCTTGCGCCCATATTTTGAGCAATCTCAAATGCGGAAATCCACCTTGGCTGCCGGGGTGCGCGTGCCGCTGTTCATCCGGGGCATGAACGAGGGGGAGCAAAGCAGCGTGCTGGCCTTCGACGGGGTGCTGGCCAAAACCCCGCTGCCCAGCTACGAATGGGAAGAAAAGCTGCGCAACTATTTCAAAAAAGAGGGCATCGCGTACGTGCCGGTTTTATCGGCCCACTGGTGGCGGAGCCCGAAGCAGGAGGCGCGGAAGTTGGCGAGCAGGTTGTTGAAGGGGGAGGGGTGATGGAATAGATACGAAAGTGCTGGATTAGATTGGCTTTTCTTGTACCGATAAGCATCTATTTGGGTGATGCATCCATCTGCCAAATAATATTATCCATGATACCGATTAGCCAGTTTCGCTCGGCAATAACTTCAGCCTTTATGATGTCCTCTTTAATTTTCGCAAGATGTTTTTTGTTTTTATTGCTTTTTGCGTGAATAATTCGCTTAAGGGTGTCTGCAAAACGCTTTGCCATCTTTTTTTTCTCAGTCCCCATGCCTTTGAGCCTGAAGAAAAAAAGTATTGCTGCCTCAACCCGGTCTTCCAAATATTCAGTCACCCTGTAATCGGTGCCATCTAAAGTTGTTTGTTCATAGAGCGCCTTAATTTCCAATATCCTGGCAGAATACCGATACTGAAGGTCTTCATATTCAGAAGTCATAAGGATTTTTCGAGCTTCGTGGTAATCTTTCGTCTTGTAATAGTAGTTAGCCATTGCGAAGTAATAATAATGTTGGGATGGCATGATTCCTACGATTCTTTTTTTGTGGCTTTCAATAAATGTTTTCGCCCAATCAAGCTCGTTCAGCCGTAGGCTGTTCGTAAGGATACTTTGAAACTCAGAAGCTGTTATAAATCCTTTTGAAGAGTAATTACGGCCAGAGCGCAAACGGTCTTTTTGAATTTCAAAGACGACAGGCAAGTACTCTTGGTGCCCCATGTTGACCATGTGAATGCCCAGATTGCAGGCTGAGGCTTCGAACATGGAAACAGCTGCGTTAGATATCATATTTTCACTTGCCTTGAGCAAAGACACAAATGTTTTTAGTGCCTTGACATCGGCCTGGCCGCGATTTTGGAGCAAGGATAAAGTTTTTTCGAACAACTTACCTAAAGGTTTTTCGAAAAACCATTTGAATTTGGGCGATTTTAGATCGATCGGTGATAATTCATTTAAGGGAGGGGTTTCAAATGGGACGATTTGTTTTTGGTTCAAAACAAAGCAGATTAGCCACAAATGCTCAACAAAAAAATACTCGGAAAGCGCCGCAATCGTGTTTTTCATGTTAACATCTCCCTTTCCGTGGTTTATAGCACTTTGGCTGATGCTTTCTTCCTTTTCCGACAAGAAATAGGAATAATATTCCTCCGCGTCCCAAAATTCCGGTTTTTCCTTGGCACGCAGCATTTGATTGTAAGCTGCCCGCGATTTGATGACCAAGCCCCGGTCGTTATAAAACCTCTGAAGCATTAATATCCTGCTTATATCTGTAAGTTGTTTGACAGATTCCAATTCGGAAGCAAATTTTCTTACGACCATTAAGGCCCAGGACATGTGCTTTTCAAGTTTGTTTTCCACCAATGTCTGCCCTTGAAACACTTCAGAATACAAAGACTTTCTTTCAAGTTTGGAACTTTCTCCTGCATTGAGACATTGAATGATAAACCGAATTAGCAGAACAACCTCAGGTTTGATATTGTTTTTTTCTTTTTCCAAATAAAAATGCAATTGCTCCCTTTCATCTGGATACAAAACCCCGATAATTTCAACCAAATCACTTTTGTGCATTTTGAATTGCTTGCTTGAGTTTAGAAAAGATAGGCATTGTCCGAAAAAATCAGATATTTGGGGCGGCAAATACAGCGAAAAAAAATATTTGTAAACCTACACCAACTCCCTTGACAACATGAAAAACTTCCCAAATTTTTTTGTTATTATTTTAATTTCCCTTCAATTTCAGGCATGCCAATGTTGGAAAACAAAAAACGGATTTCCGGAAAACCTTCCTATAGGTAAAAAGGTAACATTGAAAGGTTATTTGAGCGGAGACCCAATGCGAATGGTCGTCTATGACTCCATTTGGCTAACAACCAATGCGCCTATGGCGAAAAACCAATACCTGCTTCTTGTCCCTAATCCCGTCCTGGATTCATTCGTTTCCAAAAACTACCAGCACGCTTTTGGTATCGGGGTAACGATTAAAGGGACCGTTGTGATCGGAAAAGGTGGTCGCCTTGAAGGACTTAAGGTGATAGAAAGCAACTCTATTGAGGAGAATGCGTCTTCATCTGGGTCTGGACCAGACCCTATAATTGTTGATTTGAACAATTCGCTCTTCCTGCCGACCGTACCAACCGTCCCGAATAAATTTGCGTTGTTGTACAGCGGGGGAATAAACCAATTCCAGGCAAAAAACAGGTACTGGAACGATTTGGCGTTCATGTACAACACCCTAAAATGCAAGTATGGTTATTCCGACGACAACATCTTGGTCGTTTACAAGGATGGGGTGGCTCCGGCCGGCAATGATGACATGATCGTGGATTTCCCAGCCTCTGCAACTGGGCTTTCCGCTGCAATCGAAAGTTTGACCATAAAGATGAATGCCAACCCTGATGACAATTACCTGTTTGTATTTACCACAAATCACGGCGGAGGGTACAGGATACCTCCCTTTGGCTCACCTTCGATGAAAAGCGGCATGAACGACAACAACAATGATGAAAACCATGAGTCACCAATGGTTGATGAGTCCATATTTTATTACATCAATGAGTCTTCGGCCAACCCACCGGTACCCAGCCCACAAACAATAATGCGCGACGAACAATTTGCCTTTATGATCAACCAGCTTCCATGCAAACAAATCATCACCGTAGGGGAGCAATGTTTCAGCGGTGGAATGCTGCGCGATTTTATAACCACTGGAGGAGGCACTTCCGTTTTACGTATCAATATTGCGGCAGCTCCCGAATACGATTATTCATATTCCTATCCTACATTGTCCAACCAGTACGATGCCTTCTCATATCTGTTTACAGCTGCATTGTTCGGTGCCAATTACAATGGTAGTGTACTTGCAGAAACGCCTGCCAATTACGACAGCCTGCCTGGAACTACGGTTTGGGAGGCCTATTGGTATGCCAAAAATAACGATCAACTTTCTGAACACCCTTTTGACGACAATGGTGATGGCATTGGCAGGTTGTTTTCTGGGGCCAGTTTTGTGAAGCCTACTGGAAATGACGATGGTGCTTTTGCTTCGGGAATAATGCTATAAAACCCAAAAGGCGATCCACAAACTTCAAATTGTTGAATCATTAGCCTCCCCAATGCACTGGCCTAGGCGTCGCACACGCTTGGCCAGTTCCCCTATCTTGGTAAAATCGCAAAAAATTGTAATCACTTTTCAGGGATTTTCCATCATACATTTGCCCATCATTTGTTCACAATAAACATACAGTGTAATGGTTATCATGAAAAAAACGCTTGCTTTCTTCTCCTTCGCTATCTGCATTGCCGCCATTTTATTGCTCCAAGGCTGCCCTTGCCCTAAGTCACCTGATCCAATCATCGCATTTTTAGAAGATGGCGGCTTTGCGATCGTTCCGGGAGCCGTAAATAATGCGGATAGTGTAACCATTTTCTCTACTGATGCAGATGGCACGCCGCTTGATACTGTCAAAATCGCCAGCGGCGAGTCTTTCGATTTCATCTACGGAGCAAATGCCAAAAGGCCAATTCGCCTAAAGCTTGCTTATTCAAATGCATCTGGCAAAACCATACTAGATGACTTTGTGTCTGTCTTTGATACTGGTGGGAACCCCGGAGGCCCACTTATTACCATTGACGTGGTGGTTTCAAAAAAGCTGAACCAAGCTGCATCAACCCAGCCATGCCCAGCAACAAACCCAATCGCCACAGGATCAGGAGAAGCAATTGTCTCTTGGCTGCCAAATGATTGGTTTGAAGTCTTTCTTACACAAGCGGATGGTACAGAAAAAAGGGTGGGAATTAAACTGGAGGCCTCCCCAATCCCTTCTAGCTCGGGGATGGCTCGGATATTCCTCGGCGATACGATTGCTTGCATGGACAAGCCACTTTGCAATGATACGGATCCAAAAACATTGATGATTATTGCAGCAGCTGACACTTTTTATGTCTCAGGCACCGACAACAACGACGGAAGCTCCCCTAGAACATTAAAAGTCAAAAACTTATCCAATCGCACTATCAAGGTCCATAAAAAACAATGATCAACGGTAGCTGGTAAAAACCCGATTTTGTGTAATTGGTACGGCCAGTCTTTCACCCCCATCTTTGCATTACAAAAAAATGAAACATCCTGTATAGCCCCCCACCCCACAGACCATAGCCCCAAGCAACCCAACCCTGACTGACCATATCCCTGTTGCGCAAGTGCTGCGTGGTGGGGATTTTTTTTGTCCATAAAATTCGATCTTCTCAAAACCCAATCTTCCGCTTCTCCCCTCCCCCAGCTCCGCCCTTCTTCAGCGCTGCCATCCGAATGGCCGTAACCGCCGCCTCCACGCCCTTGTTCCCGTGCTTGCCTCCCGCCCGCTCGAGCGCCTGCTGCTCGTCGTTGGTGGTCAGCAGCCCAAAAATGTAGGGCTTGCCGGTGGTGATGCCCAGGTTGGTCAGGCCCACAGCCACCGCATTGTTGATGTATTCGTCGTGGCTTGTCTCGCCTTTAATCACGCAGCCGAGGCAGATCACGGCATCCAGGGTGTGCTGGCCGCTCAGTATGCGCGCGCCCACGGGCAGCTCGAAGGAGCCTGGCACCTGTGCCACGTGGATGTTCGCTTCCTTGGCGCCGTGTTTCAACAGTGTTTCCAGGCAGCCTTCATAGAGGGCATGCGTGATGTGCGGGTTCCATTCTGCCACCACGATGCCAAAAACCATGTCGTCGGCAGCGGGGATGCTGTTGTCGTCGTAGGTGGAGAGATTTTTGAGCGAAGAAGCCATTTTGGAATGCGGAGTGTGGAGTGCGGAATGCGGAATGGGGCGCTTGGTCAGGGCTTTGGTTAGTATTTAAGGGCATTTTTCGCCTGGTGGACGTGGCGTTGCCCGTGGAGCACCAGGTATTCGAGGGTGTTGCCGAGGGTGAGCTTGAAAAAGCCCGACGGCCCCCAGCCGATCTTGGCCCGGTTGATGTCCACTTCCTGTGCTGCCTGGAGGTTCCGGAGCAGGCGTTCGGAGTTGATCAAAAATGTCTTTATCACCTCTTTCCCCATTGGTTGGTGGGCAAAGTCATAGCGCTTGGGCGTTTTGCGGGGGATGGGGTTGGCAAGGCTGGCGTTCTTGGTTACCCTCCGGCCGGTCATCGTGTATTGTACCTTTTCGGCTGGCTGCCAGCGCCTGGCTTTGGAAAGGTGTATGGCGCGCTCCACCCGTGGGAGGTACATATCCAGGAACACATTCACGTGCGCGAAGCACTCCAGGGCGTTCCAGGCGTTCAAGTCGCGGCGTGCTTGCAGGGCCTCATCGGATTGATTGGCTATCTGGTTCCGAACAATTTCCAGCACGTCGCGGAGCTCGGTTTCGAGGCGGTTCAGCAGGTCTTTTTGCATAATTCGCTGCAAAAGTAGATTCCCCAACTCCAAGCCCAAAGCAATGGCTTGTATTTTTCGCAAAATGATGACCTTTGCGGCATTATGAAGACCAAGACAATAAGAAAGGATAAAGTGAACGTGATCACACTCGGCTGCTCGAAAAACTTAGTGGACAGCGAGAACATCATCACGCAGTTGCGGGGCAATGATTTTGAGGTGACCCACGAAAAGGACAACAGCGACGCCAATGTGGTGATCGTCAACACCTGCGGCTTTATCGACCTGGCCAAGCAGGAAAGCATCGACACCATCGTCGAATACGCGGAAATCAAAAAAGCGGGGGGCATCGAGAAACTGTACGTCACCGGCTGCCTGTCGCAGCGCTACAAAGACGACCTGGAGCAGGAAATCCCCGAAGTGGACGCCTTTTTCGGCACCTTAGAGATTCCGGCCCTGCTCGCGCGCATGGAAGCTGACTACAAGTACGAGCTGCTCGGCGAGCGCGACATCACTACCCTGCCCCATTACGCCTACCTCAAGATCAGCGAGGGCTGCAACCGCACCTGCTCCTTCTGCGCCATCCCGCTCATGCGCGGCAAGCACGTGAGCAGGCCCATCGAGGAACTGGTGGCAGAGGCCAAAAACCTGGCCCGACGCGGCACCAAAGAATTGCTGCTAATAGCCCAGGAGCTCACCTATTACGGCCTCGACATCTACAAAAACCGCGAGCTGCCGCGCCTGTTGCATGCCCTGGCCGACGTGGAGGGCATCGAATGGATACGCCTGCACTATGCCTATCCCTCCAAATTCCCGCTGGAGATACTGGACGTCATGGCCGAGCGCAAGGAAATATGCAAATACCTCGACATCCCGCTGCAACATGCCAGCGATGCCGTATTGGAAGCCATGCGCCGCCAGATTACCCGTGCCGAAACGGAGGAATTGCTCGCAAAAATCCGGGAAAAAGTGCCGGGGATTGCCCTGCGCACCACTTTCCTGGTCGGCCATCCCGGCGAAACGGAGGAGGCATTTGAAGAACTGCTCGATTTTGTGCGCCAACAGGAGTTCGAGCGCGTGGGCGTGTTCCAGTACTCGCATGAGGAAGGCACGCGCGCGCATGACATGCCCGACGATATCCCCGCGGAGGTAAAGGCCGAGCGCGCCCAGCGCCTGATGGACATCCAGCAGGAAATTTCCAAAAAGAAAAACGAAGCCAAGATCGGGCAGGTATTCAAAACCATCTTCGACCGCAAGGAAGGCAAATACTTTGTCGGGCGCACCGAAGCCGACTCACCCGAAGTGGACAATGAGGTATTGGTGCCGGTGAAGGGCAACTACGTCCGCTTAGGTGATTTCGCGATGGTGCGGATCACGGGGGCAGAGGAGTTTGACCTTTTTGGGGAATTGGTGCCCTAAAACAACGCACACCACAGATATTTGAGAAACCGCCGCACCCGCCTGAACAGGGTATTGTTCTTTTTTTCCAACTGCCGCGCAAATGCCACCAGGTGGCCGTTGGTCTGGATGGAAGCAGGGGCTGTCTGGCCGAGATTGTTCATTTTCTCATAATACAACAGGCCGGTTTTGATCGACCGCTGCAGGCCGTTCAGCGGCGCATCTGCCAGGCTTTGCTTCAATGGGTGGGCGCCGTCAACCTTGCCCAGTTCAAACTGTTTGTTTACTGTTTCCACCAATTTTTGTTGCTCGGCCGATAATGGCTGCGGAATTTCAGGCCATTCGCTGCGCTTCTGTGCGCCAAAAAGCTTGGAGGTAACAAATACCGGCGCCTTTTTATCCCTCTCTGTCAACCCTTCTATCCCCCACTTTTCACAGGCCGTCCGGATAAAAGACGTGTGGTCGAACGTGTCATTGATGATGGTATTGGGCTGAATCCAGGAAGAGACCATTACCATCGGCACGCGCACGCCCATACGGTCGAAGGGAAATCCAAACTGGCCGGGGCTGTTGTCGGGCCGCACGGCAGCGGGCGGCGGCACGTGGTCGAAGCAGCCGCCATGCTCGTCGTGGGTGATGATGAACAGCGTTTGGTCGCGCTGCGGGCTGTTCCGGATGGCCTCATATACTTTCCAGATCAGCTCTTCGCCCAGCAGCACCGTGCCGGGGTGCAGCTCGTGGTTGACCGCGCTGGGGTGCTGGTCGTCGTGGATCCCGGTGAATTTGGGCTCCAAAAAGGAATAGGCGGGCAGCTTGCCCTTGGCGGCGTCGTGGAAAAAGCACTTGAAATGCCTGTGGTGGCAGAACTCGCCGTTGACAATGGCGGTCAGGCTGACAAAAGGGATCGGGGTATAAACCTTCCAGGAAATTTTCTTCCTGCCCTTTCCGGGGCGGCACATCCTGGAAAACAGGGTGTCGTTGCCCCAATTGCTTTTCACCCAGGCGTCCATATCGACAATATCTTCTTTCAATCCCCCGTGCCCGATGGCATCGCCCTCTTCCAGTGGGTTGATCACCTTTCCACCAGACGAAGCTGCATGCCAGAAAGCCCGGTTGCACCAGGTTTGGCTCGGCACGGAGCAGTGCCAGTGGTCAAATACTGCAAAATTTGTTGCCAGGCCAGTCAGCACAGGTGTCTGTTCGGGGGTAAAGCACTGCATGATGACCTTGTAATCATCGTAGGTGATTTCGGATTCGGGTTTATTGTAGGAAGACTGCAAGTTGCTGATGTAGTCCCTGATGAAGCCGCTCATGGAAGGCTTTGGCGGCGCAACTGGGGCAGCGTTTGGCGGCACCCCAGGCGGCACATTGTACGGGCTGGTCATGTGGAAGGCGTCGAGTCCCTCGTTGGATTCGGGGATTATCGTCCCGAAGGCCTGGGTGTTGACGTGCTGGTACTCCTCGCCGGGATCGGGAAAAGGCTGGCTGTACAAGTACTTGTCGCTGTCATTGCCTGCATAGGTTGCGATGGTCGGGTGCTCGTTGTAACCGTTCGCGCCGGGCGGAACAGGGTTGCTTTGTTCCTTTTGAAGCCCCTCAAATTGTTTTCCTGCCGGTACGCCGTCTCTGTACAGATACCCCAAGAGGTTGTCGAAGGAGCGATTCTCCAGCATGAGCACCACGATGTTGTCAAACTTGTCAAATTCGTTCATTTGGCTGTTTGTTTTTGAATGAATATATAAGTGATCGGCTTTTGCCAGCAATATGAAGAAGATTTTGGAAACATGGCACAAATTCAACAAGCATTATAAAAAAAATGCTCGGATTTGTGCATTTTCCCATAACTTCATAAAAAAAACAGCCATTTCCGTGAACACAAACCCCACTGCTGCACATATTGAGAAAGGAAAGGCCGGCGAAGACCTCGCCGCAGCCTACTTAGAATCAAAAGGCTGGCACATCGCCGAGCGCAACTGGCGCGCCGGTCGCGGCGAGATCGACATCATCGCCTGGGCGGATGACAAGCTCCTTGTTTTTATTGAAGTGAAAACCCGGTCGAGCGACAGCTATGGTGGCCCTGAGCGCGGCATCACCACCAAAAAGCGCAAAAAAATGGCCTATACCGCCGGGTTGTACATGGAAGCTATCGGTTATGAATGGGAAATTCGCTTCGATGTGGTAGCTTTGGTGCTGCGCAACGAGACGCTGCTGGAATTGCGGCATGTGGAAGACGCGTTTTTCCCCGCAGGCTAACTGGGGAGCGGTTTGTTCACCACAGCTTTTTTTCACCACAGGGTTTCGCAGAGTTTCACTGAGGATTCACAGGGTAATTGTGGCTAAGTGGTGTTATTTAGCGCGTAGAAAACACTGTACAATCCTGTGGCAGAAAAAAAACCTGCGAAACGCTGAGGTGAAGTCCGCGTATTGAAAAAACAACCAAATATCTTGTGTCGAAATTATACCTCGCGCCGCTTGGTTTTGTGCATGCCGATCTTTGAAATCAATTGAACATCTGTTTAATAAATCATACTCAATCACAAAAATCAGGCGAATCATGGTATAACACCAAAATACCTGAACCTTATACTTCTTTTGCCTCCGCAAAAAAAACAAATCTAAAGCTTTGCTGATGAAATCATTTGTCCAAACCGCCCTGCTGCTGCTCCACATCGCAACCTCCCTGCCCTCGAACGCCCAAAACCAGAACATCGTTTTCCGCTCCAAAATGAGCTTCCCCGGCCAAACCATCGCCAATGTGTGCGGCTATGCCGACAATGGACGGGAATACGCCCTCTTGGGCGGCTCCTTGGGCCTGATCATCGTGGATGTCACCAACCCCGATGTGCCCGTGCAAATCACCCAGGTGCCAGGCCCGAACAGCCTTTGGAAAGAAATAAAGACCTATTTGCATTTTGCCTACACCGTGACGGAGGGCGGGCAGGGCATCAATATCGTTGACCTCAGCAACCTGCCGATGGCGAACGTCAATTCCCACTTTTACACTGGCGATGGAATCATAAAAGACACCTTGCAGACCATCCACGCTTTGCACATCGACGTGACAAAAGGATTCCTGTACGCCTACGGCACCAATCTTTTCAATGGCGGCGCTGTCGTGTTTGACTTGAACCAAGACCCCTTCAACCCTAAATACGTTGGGAAATACGACCAGTTGGGCTACATCCACGACGGGTACGTGGACAACGACACTTTGTACGCATGCCATATCTATGATGGCCTTTTCGCTGTCGTTGACATGCAAGACAAAGCCAACCCCGTCCTGCTGAACACCCAAAACACACCCGGAAAATTTACCCACAACGCCTGGCTCTCCGAAGACCGTAAAACCGTGTTCACCACCGATGAAGTGCCCGGATCCTTCGTCGCCGCTTACGACGTGAGCAACCTCGACGACATCAAATTTCTCGACAAGGTGCGCAGCAACCCCAGCACCGGCAGCATCGGGCACAACACCCATATCCGGGGAAAACACGCCATCACCGCCTGGTACACCGATGGCGTGACCATTATCGACGCAACAAAGCCTGACAACCTGGTACAGGTTGGCAACTACGATACATACCCGCAGAGCAACGGCCAGGAGTTTGAAGGTTGCTGGGGGGTATATCCGTTCCTGCCTTCTGGAAACCTCATCGTCGGCAACATGACGCCGGGCGAGATGTACCTGCTGAGCCCAACCTATACCCGGGCCGCTTACCTCGAAGGGAATATCACCGAAGCCCAAACGGGCAACCCCATCCCAAATGCGAAGGTGGAGCTCGTCGGCAACCCCAACGCGCTGAAATTCAGCAACAACACCGGCCATTACGGCACGGGGCAAGCCTTGCCCGGCGCCGTACAGGTTAAGGTCTCAAGATTGGGCTACCTGCCCGCTTTTGGCGCCGCCGACCTCGAAACAGGGCTTGTGAAAGTCTTGGATTTTGCCCTGGAAAAAAGCCCGCCCTTTACCGTAAGCGGCAAAGTGATCGACGCAGCGACAGGGCTGCCGGTGCCAAACGCATCCGTCGGCATCCTCTCGCCCGACATTTCGTACAACGCAACCGCCGATGCATCCGGCAACTTTGCCCTGCAGGGTATCCTGGCTGGGGAATACGACTTTGTTGCCGGCGCTTGGGGCTACCTGTACAAGGCCTTAATAGGCCAGGAACTGGATGCCAGTCAACAGGTGACGCTGCAGTTAGAAAAAGGGTACCAGGACGACTTCGCCTTTGATTACGGCTGGGAAGCGAGCGGCACTTCCCTGACAGGAAAATGGGTGCGCGGCGTGCCAATCGGCGTCAGCTTTGGCATTTTGCTGTCGCCAGATGCCGACGTTCCAGACGACCTCGGCGACCAGTGCTACGTGACGGGCAATGCCAACGGCAACCCCGACGAGGACGATGTGGAGAGCGGCACCAGCATCCTGCGCTCTCCGGTCATGGACCTGAGCGCTTTCGCCAACCCGCATATCAGCGCACAGTACTGGTGCTCCAGCTTCAACATTTTCCAACAATCGCTCGATTCCATAAAGTTCTTCATCAGCAACGGCACGGAGGAGAAATTAGTGCTGGCTGCCCCAGGGAACTTCCCCGGCTGGCTCCCACTCAACTTCGACGTGACGGATTTCGTACCGCTGAGCCCTACCATGCGCCTGAGGGTATATTGCTACGACAACCCAAATCTTCCCACCATCGACCTCTACGAGGCCGCCTTCGACAATTTTTTGGTTACAGACCAGGTGCTGTCAAGCCCAAGCCCTGTCGATCTGGCCCAACTTACTGTACAGCCCAACCCGTTCTACAACAGCACAAGCGTCGCGTACATGGGCGTGCAGGGCAAGGGCCGCTTGTTGGTGTTTGACATCTTTGGGCGCCTGGTAGAGACGAGGAATCTGAGTGGGCCAGAGGGTTGGGTTGAATTGGGGAGTGGGCTGGCAAAGGGGGCGTATGTCCTGCAGTTGGTGCAGGAAAATGGCAATCGCGCCACAGCTAAGCTTTTAAAGGTGGACTGATTGGGCGAGAGCAGCGAGGGCCGCCCATTTTTGGAGTGGAATTGAGGCAAAAAAGTGTTACATAATTTCAAGGAGAAGGTGTTGCAACTTTGTGCAAGCAAGGTTCGTAAAACAATGGCCTATGCCTTTTTATCATCCTGGACAGCTTAAACTAATTCGTAAAATGATTAGAAATGACACACCTATCCTCATACTGGCTATGTTTGTAGGGCAATGTCTGCTTGCCCAAAACATCCAATTCCGCTCCAAAATAGACATTCCGGGGCAAAGTGTTGATGGAGTTTGGGGCTATGCTGCTGGTGGCAGAGAATATGCGCTCGTTGGCGCCAAAAAAGGGATGATTGTCATTGATGTTACCAATCCAGATACCCCATTTCAAATATTGATGGTGCCAGAGAATCCTGGCTTTGGTCGCGAGATAAGGACCTATGGTCATTTTGCTTACGTCTCCAAGAATGTACAAAACTATGACAGCCTGACAGGCATTCATATTATTGACTTGAGCAAGCTACCTTCTCCCGACCTGGATTCCTACCTTTTTACTGGAGAGGGGGCTACAGCTGGGCTATTAAGGAAGTCACACACCCTTCATATTGACGAGACCAAAGGATTTATGTACTTGTATTCTACCAATATTGGGAAACTGCAAGTGTATGACCTGAAAGATGACCCTTATCACCCTAAGCATGTAGGCACTTATGATCAATTAGGAGGATTCCATGATGGCTATGTCGACAACGACACCCTGTATGGGGCACAATTAAGTTCAATCTCTATCATTGACATGAACAACAAGAGCGCTCCAGTGATACTCAGCACAGAAAGTGCTTCTGGAGTCGCGCACAATACTTGGCCTTCTCCTGATAAAAAAACGATGTTAGTAACCAACGAATATTCGGGCGCCCCCCTTAATTCTTACGATATTAGCAACCCTGGAGACATTGTGCTTTTGGACAAAGTTCTGCCTGAACCCGGGATAAAAAGTGTTCCCCACAATACTTTCGTACGCGGGAATTTTGCCATTACTTCCTGGTACACGGCTGGAGTTGTCATAGTGAACACCACGAGGCCCAAAAACCTGGTTGTAACCGGGAGGTTTGATACATACCCAAATAATGACCATTACGGTTTCGATGGCTGTTGGGGTGTTTATCCCTATTTGCCATCCGGGAATATTATTGCGGGAAACTCCCCTGACTATTTCGAAGGAGAGGTGTTCATCCTTACTCCTGAATATAAAGAGGCTGCCTATCTTGAAGGGATAGTCAGAAATTCAGATACCGGAAACCCAGTTCCAGGGGCAACGGTGGAGTTGCTTGGAATAGCAATCGAACCAAAACTGACCAGTAATGTTGGCGAATATGCCATGGGCTACTCTGAACCAGGCAGCTACAGCTTGAGGGTGTCAAAAATTGGCTATTTCACCAAAACTATACAGGTGAATATGGAAAGTGGCATAGTCAACAATTATGAAGTTGAGCTTGTGCCCACTCCTATTGTCGCATTCTCTGGATCAACAACCGATGCCGCTACCGGAAATCCCGTTGCCGGTATTAAAGTATTTTTGGTTTCAGAATTTCAAACAATTAGTCAGAATACTGATTTGTCGGGAAATTTCTCCTTCCCACAAATTTATACTGGTAAATATGACATTTTTATCGGAAAATGGGGCTATCGTTTTCAGTATTATGATGGCTTCAATATCGATAGCACACAGGCATTTAACATATTGGTTGAACCAGGATACGAGGATCCATTTTTAGAAGCTTTCAATTATCCCTGGACAACCATAGCTGCGTATCCACTTTCTGATTGGGTAAAAGGAGAGCCCATCATGCAAGTATTTTTAGGAATGCAAAACGCTCCGGAAACTGATGTGGACGATGATATTGGAGATTGGTGTTTTATTACTGGGAACACTTCTGTTGTTAGTCAAAATAATGTCCGAGACAGTTCCCTCCTGGCTTCTCCTTCGATGAATTTAAGCCCATACCTCAATCCTAGAATCAGTTTTAAATATGCCGCGAAAGGAATCCACTATTCCGGCATTAATAATAAAGACACACTCCACGTATATATCCAAAGTGGCATTGTGCGGAAACGGGTAGCAGCGCTTCCAGCTGAAAGTATAGAATGGAAACTATTTTCATTCGACGTCACAGATTTCATGCCTTTAGGCAATTCTATGAAATTAATTGTTGTTGCAAAAGCGGGCCCAGGAGCAAATCACAATGACAGTTTCCGCGCTGCTATCGATGACTTCAAAGTAGAAGATCAATTGGTGCCAAGCATTGAACCAGCATCGAAAACGCTATTGACCATCCAACCCAACCCCTTTAATAACAGCACGACCATCCGGTATGACAATAATGAACCTGGAAGTCGCCTGCTGGTATATGATTTGCTCGGTCGCCTGGTTGAAGCCCAAGCGCTTGCCGAGCCATCTGGCAAATTAGAAATTGGGAAGGAACTGAAAATCGGAAGCTATTTCCTGCAATTGGAGGAAAAAAGCGGTGTTTTAAGAGCCTTAAAATTGATTAAGGTCAATTGAGCAAACAAGCAGCCTTCAAGTACATACCTTTGCCGGGAATCCAAGCTTCCCTGCCATGCACCTACGCCTGCTCCTGCTCACCGCCCTCTTTGCCATCCCATCTTTCAGCCATGCCAAAACCTGGCTCGTGGGCCCCTCGCGCAGCTACACCAAGCCCAGCCAGGTCGCCAGCCTCGTTCAAAACGGCGACACCGTGCTCATCGATGCCGGAATCTATGCCGGCAACGTGGCGCGCTGGACGGCCAACAACCTCCTCATCCGGGGCGTGGGCGGCCTCGCGCACCTGAAATCGGGCGGCGCCGTGTATGGCGGCAAGGCGATCTGGGTCATCGTCGGCAACGACGTGACGGTGGAAAACATCGAGTTCTCCGAAGCCGCCTGCCCCGACCTTAACGGCGCGGGCATCCGCTCCGAAGGCATCAACCTGACGGTGCGCGGATGCTACTTCCACGACAACGAGAACGGCATCCTTGCAGGCGACATCTCCAGCGGCGACATTCTCATAGAGCACTGTGAGTTCAAGGGCAACGGCTACGCCAACGGCCTGGCCCACAACCTCTACATCAACCACGCCAAAAGCCTGGTTTTCCGCTACAACTACACCCACGACGCGAAAACAGGCCATGAGCTGAAAAGCCGCGCCTACAACAATTTCATCTACTGCAACCGCCTGAGCGACGAAAACGGCACCGCGAGCCGCAACATCGACCTGCCCAACGGCGGGCTGAGCGTCATCATGGGAAACCTTATCGTGCAAGACCTGAACTCGGAGAACAACAACCTGGTAGGCTATGGCATGGAGGGCCTTAGCAACCCCAACACGGAGCTCTACGTGGTGTACAACACATTTGTCAACAACAAAAACGCAGGAAGCTTTGTCCAGATCGGCGGAAACGCCACAAAATTGAAAGTATTCAACAATATTTTTGCCGGCCCCGGCACGCTGATTTCTGGCACAGCCATGCAGCTCGACACATCAGGCAACCGAAACGCGCCCATCCCCAATTTCAAGTTTGTGGATGCTGCCGATTACGACTTTCACTTGAATCCGGGCAGCATCGCCATCGGGGTCGCCGCCAATGCCGGCATGGGCGGCGGTTACAGCTTGTCGCCGGCGCAGGAATATGCCCATCCCAACGGGTTCAGCCTGCGCGCCGGCGTGACAGATGCGGGAGCTTATTCATTTAAAAGCGCCACTGCAACAACAAGCCCAGCGCAAAAAAGCGTGTCTATCTACCCCAACCCCGTGCACGACCTGCTTTATGTTGAAGGGCTTGAAAATGAGGAAGATCTTGCGATACTGGGGTTTTCTGGAAACATTTTGCAGAAAAGCCGGGCATCCAGCTTCATAGATGTGCGCAACCTGCCCATCGGCATGTATTGGCTCCGCGTGGAAACAAGAAGAGGCCCTACCCTATTGCCATTTGTAAAGCTCTAAAATGCCAAGTACTGACCATTTGGGCAAAACAAGGTCGGAGAACATGCATTTTCCTTTAAAACTTGCGACCTTCGGCGCTTCGCAAGCATTTCAATAAAAATACCATGTACCGTCTATTACTTTCTTTCCTCTGCGGTGTTTATTGCTGCTCAAGCCTCAATGCCCAAAACCTCAACACCACCTTTCGCTCAAAAATCAGCTTTCCTGGCCAAACACTGGCCAATGTTTGGGGCTACTCCGGGCGCGACGGAAAAGAATATGCCCTCGTCGGCGCATCCAAAGGCATCGTTATCATTGACATCAGCAACCCCGACCTGCCCCAGCAGATCGTGCAGATACCCGGGCCCGACAACCTTTGGAAAGAGATAAAAACGTACTCGAACTACGCCTACATCGTCAGCGAAGGCGGGCAGGGCATCCAGATAGTGAAATTGGACAGCCTGCCATCGGCCAACTTAGCCTCCCATTTTTACACCGGCGACGGGGTCATTGCAGGCCAACTGAACAGGATTCACGCCCTCCACATCGACACAAAGAAAGGGTTCCTCTACGCATGGGGCGGCAGCCTCTTTAATGGCGGCGCGAAAATCTTTGACTTAAAGTCAGACCCCTACAACCCTGTCTATGTGGGCAAATTCGACAACCTCGGCTATATCCACGACGGTTTTGTGGACAACGACACCATGTACTCCGGCCATATCTACGCCGGGCAATTCGCCATGGTGAACATGGCCGACAAAAACGCCCCGGAATTGCTGGCCACCCAACCCACACCCGGCGCCTTTACCCACAACACCTGGCCCTCCAGCGACCGCCGCACCATTTTCACCACCGATGAGGTGGACAACTCCTACCTCACCGCCTTCGACGTGAGCGACCCTGCCGACATCAAGGAACTCGACAAGATACAGAGCAACCCCGGTTCCAACAGCATGGTGCACAATACCTATATCCACAAAAATTGGGCGGTCACTTCCTGGTACAAGGACGGGTTCACGATCGTGGACGTGACGCGGCCATTCAACTTAGTGCAGGTCGGGAACTATGACACTTATGCCGGTTCAGGCGGCGGCTCTTCGGGCTGTTGGGGCGTTTATCCGTACTTCAAGTCAGGGACTATTATTGCTTCCAACATCCGGGCTCCCGGCAACGGCCCTGGCGAGCTGTACATCATTACCCCCGATTACCGCCGCGCCTGTTATCTCGAGGGCAAGGTAACCGATGCCATCACGGGATTCCCGATCAACAGCGCACAGATCCAGGTGCTGGGCACCAACCCGCTCATCACGGAAACAAGCTCAAGCGATGGCCAATTCAAAACAGGGCAAACTGAAAGCGGGTATTTCAAAGTGAGGGTCAGCAAATCAGGCTACCAAAACTATGAAACATTGGCCTATTTTGCCGAAGGAGAGGTAGTCGTGCTAAACGTCGCACTCTTCCCCAATGGCAGCATCACCATCAGCGGTTTTGTGACAGGAGAAACCAACGGCAACCCTGTGCAAGGCGCAACTGTTTGGCTGTACGGTGCATCAACGAGCAGCTCCACCATGACCGATGCAGATGGGTACTACATTTTTTCAGGGGTAAAACCCGGCGTTTACGACATCATAGCCAGTGCCTCCGGTGTCGGCGTGGGGGTTGTAAGCGGCAAATCAATAATTGGCGCAAGCGATATCGACATCGTTTTGTTGCAACTTTACAGGAGGGACGCCGTACTGCCAAACGGACAAAAAAAATCAAACCCTGCCAAGATGTTCGCAGAAAACCCCTTCTCTGAGAGCGCAACCATTTCGTTCGACAACCTTGAAAGCGGGAGCACCATCACCGTGCTGAACACGGCGGGAAAAATACTGGAAACCATTCAGCTGAACGACCGAAGCGGCCAGCTTCAAATAGGCCAAAACCTGCCAAGCGGGCTGTATTTCCTGCACCTGGAGCAAAACGGGCAGGTGCTGGAAACACTGCGATTGATCAAGAACCAATAAATAGAGCGCTTATGTTGAAAATCGGCCTCCTTGGCTACGGCAAAATGGGCAAGGCCATCGAAAAGCTTGCCGAAAGCCAGGAAATTGAGATCGTTTGGCGCATCAGCCGGGAAAACCTGCAGGCACGCAGCGCCGACCTGTTGCGCAAAGCGGATGCCGTGATCGAATTCTCACGCCCGGAGGCGGCCTATGAAAACGTGATGGCATGCATAGAAGCGGGTGTGCCAGTGGTTTCCGGCACAACTGGCTGGTCAGAAGACCTTCCCAACGCACAAGAAGCCTGCCGCAAAATGGGCGGCGCCCTGATATGGGCGTCCAATTTCAGCATTGGGGTCAACTTGTTCTTCGCCCTCAACCGCTACTTGGCAGCGCTGATGGCCCATCGGGGCGAATACCTGCCAGCCCTTTCCGAAACCCATCATATCCACAAATTAGATGCGCCCAGCGGCACAGCAATTACCCTGGCAAACGAACTCCTGGCGGCCGCCCCCCGCTTTACCGGCTTCAAACTCCAGGGCGAAAAGCCTGGCGAATCCATGCCTGCGGGAATTTTCCCCATCACAGCCAACAGGGAAGGAGAGGTGCCCGGAACCCATGAAATCACCTGGAAAAGCACCGTGGATACCATCAGTATCGAGCACCGCGCCAACTCGCGCGAAGGTTTCGCCTTAGGCGCCATCGCTGCCGCAAAATGGCTCCATGGGAAGCAAGGCGTTTTCAGCATGAGCGACGTGCTCAACATCCGATGAACAGCAACTACCAAACCTTCACTACCTTTGCCCCGCCCAATTATCAAATTATCGAATTATCAAATTATCACATTAAAACAAGATGTCCACAAAGATAAGAGCTGCCATCACCGGCGTCCAGGGCTGGGTGCCGGAAACAAAACTCAGCAATTTCGACCTAGAAAAGATAGTTGACACCAACGACGAGTGGATCACCACCCGGACAGGGATAAAGGAGCGCCGCATCCTGCGCACCCCCAACTGGGCCACTTCCGACATGTGCGCCGAGGCCGTGAAGGGCCTGCTCGAAAAGACCGGCGTGAAGCCCGGAGAGATCGACATGATCATCGTCGCCACGGTCACTGCCGACATGGTTTTCCCCGATACTGCCAATACCGTATGCGATAAAGTGGGCGCGAAAAACGCTTTTGGCTACGACATAAACGCTGCTTGCTCCGGATTTTTATTCGCATTGGCCACCGGAGCGCAGTTTGTCCAGAATGAAACCTATAGCAAGGTAATTGTTGTGGGCGCCGACATGATGTCCTCTATCATCAACTACAAAGACCGCAACACCTGTGTGATCTTTGGCGACGGCGCTGGGGCAGTATTGCTCGAAGCAAAGAAAGATGGCAACGGGATCCAGGATTTTGTGCTGCGCGGCGATGGGTCGGGTCGGGAGCTGCTGCACATGAAAGCCGGGGGCTCTTTGCGCCCAGCCAGCGCCGAAACCGTCGCCAATGGCGAACACTATGCCTGGCAAGACGGCAAGCGTGTATATGTGCAAGCCGTAAAAGGCATGACCAGCGCTTGTGAAGAAGTGATCCGCCGCAACAAGATGACCGTGGAAGACATCCAATGGGTGGTGCCCCACCAGGCCAACCTCCGCATCATCACCTCTGTGGCAGAGCACCTGCATGTGCCTATGGAAAAAGTGATGTTGAACATCGAGCGCTACGGCAACACCACCGCCGGAACCCTGCCGCTTTGCCTGTGGGAGTATGAAGACCGGTTGAAAAAAGGCGACAACATTATCCTTACAGCCTTCGGCGGCGGCTTTACCTGGGGAGCCTTGTACCTTAAATGGGCTTATTAATTTGATAATTCGGAAATGTGACAATGTGATAATTGGCGCAAGCCAAGGCGCTGTTGCAAGGTCACAAGCATCAAAATACGGCCCAGCCCTCACACTGAAAGCAAAGTTCGGGCTACCTTTGCGCCGCATTCAATTGCCGAAGGCCAAAAAAGCCTTCGGCAAACAACTACTATTCATCAAATCTAATTAAAAAAACATGGCAACGACGGCAGATATCCGCAACGGCCTTTGCATCGAACTGAACAACGACATCCTCCGGGTGATCGACTTCTCCAAATTCCAGGTTGGTCGCGGCAGCGGCAAAGTATGGACCAAGCTCAAGAGCAGCACCACCGGGCGCGTCATCGAACACACCTTCAACAGCGGCCACCCCATCACAGAAGTGCGGGTAGAGCGCCGCAAATTTCAATACCTTTACCCCGAAGACGGTGGCTATGCCCTGATGAACCAAGAAACATTCGACCAGATTTCCATCCCGGAAGACATGGTCGAAAACGGCAAGTTCCTCAAAGAAGGCGATATCGTGGACGTGCTGTACCACAGCCAAAAAGACACGATCTTGTCGGTAGAGCTCCCTCAGACCGTCGTGCTGCAGATCACGTACACCGAGCCCGGTCTGCGCGGCGACACCGCCACCAACACCCTCAAGCCCGCCACCGTCGAAACGGGCGCTGAAGTGCGCGTGCCGCTGTTCTGCGACGAAGGCGACTACATCAAGATCGACACCGCCACCGGCGCTTACATGGAGCGCGTGAAAAAATAACGATTTTTCCTAGTTAAACAGTCTAATTCTATGGATTTCACTCAGATACAAGAGATTATCCGCATGGTGAGCAAACACAAGCTTTCAGAGTTCATCCTGAAAGAAGGTGAGTTCAAGCTTGTCGTGCGCAACCAAGTCACGGTAGTTGAGGCCCCGGCACAGGTAATGGTTCAAGCGCCGGCACAACCCGCCATCGCTGCTCCAGCTGCTGCTGCTGCACCTGTTGCGGCAGCACCAGCGCCCAAACCTGACCTGGCGCCGACCGCCAGCAACGAAGATGCCAATTTCATCGCCATCAAATCGCCGATGGTGGGCACCTTCTACCGCAGCAGCTCTCCCGACAAGCCGCCGCTCGTCAAAGTCGGCGATTCAGTTGATACCGGACAAGCTGTTTGTATCATCGAGGCAATGAAGCTCTTCAACGAAATCGAGTCCGACGTGAAGGGTAAAATCGTGAAAGTGCTCGTGGAAGACGCATCGCCCGTCGAATACGAGCAGCCACTTTTCTTAGTTGATCCTGCATAATATGTTTAAAAAAATACTCATAGCCAACCGGGGCGAAATTGCCTTGCGCGTCATACGCACGTGCAAAGAAATGGGCATCAAAACCGTGGCCATCTATTCCACTGCCGACCGCGACAGCCTGCACGTGCGCTTTGCCGACGAGGCGGTGTGCATCGGCCCACCACCCTCTTCCGAGAGCTACCTGAACGTGCCGCGCATCATGGCCGCCGTCGAGATCACCGACGCCGACGCCATACACCCAGGTTATGGCTTCCTGTCGGAAAACGCCGCGTTCGCCGAGGTCTGCAAAGAGTACGGCATCAAGTTCATCGGCCCTACCCCCGACCATATCCGCGCCATGGGCGACAAGATCACGGCCAAAGAAACCATGATAAAAGCTGGGGTGCCCTGTGTGCCAGGCGCCGAAGGCCTGATCCCCGACGCGAAAACGGGCATGAAGCTGGCCAAATCGATCGGCTATCCCATCATTTTGAAAGCCACGGCCGGAGGCGGCGGCAAAGGCATGCGCATCGTCTGGAAAGAAGAAGAGTTCGAAAGCCAATGGGACAACGCCCGGCGGGAAGCCAAGGCCTCCTTCTCCAACGACGGCATCTACATGGAAAAATACATCGAGGAGCCGCGGCACATCGAAATTCAGGTTGCGGGCGACCAGTTCGGGAAAGCTTGCCACCTCTCCGAGCGCGATTGCTCCATCCAGCGCCGCCACCAAAAGCTGGTAGAAGAAAGCCCTTCCCCATTTATGACCCCCGAACTCCGGGAAAAAATGGGCGAAGCCGCGGTCAAAGCCTGCACTGCCATCGGGTACGAGGGTGTCGGCACCATCGAGTTCTTAGTTGACAAGCACCGCAACTTTTATTTCATGGAAATGAACACGCGGATACAGGTGGAGCATACCGTCACGGAAGAGGTCATCGATTTCGACTTGATAAAAGAGCAGATCAAGCTCGCCGCCGGGCACCCCATTTCAGGAAAAAACTATTTCCCGGAAATGCACGCCATCGAGTGCCGCATCAACGCCGAAGACCCCATGAACGATTTCCGGCCAAGCCCTGGCAGAATCACTTCATTCCACTCTTCGAAAGGCCACGGTGTGCGGGTTGATACGCATGTTTATGCCGGCTACACCATCCCGCCGTACTACGATTCTATGATCGCCAAGCTCATCGTGCGCGCCCGCACCCGCGACGAGGCCATCCTCAAGATGGAGCGCGCCCTTGACGAGTTCGTGATCGAAGGGATAAAGACAACCGTGCCTTTCCACCAAAAGCTCATGCGGAACAAGGATTTCAGGGAAGGGAACTTTACCACCGGGTTTATGAATACCTGGGATTTTAAGACGGCGGAGTAGCCTGAGGTCTCTAATTATTAAATTGACGATTGCAGATTACATGATTGACGATTGTTGAAGTAAAGGACAATTTTAGAAGTATGATATTTCTTTTGGCAAGCTCAAAGATCAATCGTTCTTACTGTTCATACTAAGCTTCAACAATCGTCAATCATGTAATCTGCAATCGTCAATCAAAAACGGTTTGCCCCTCCCCGCTCATTGCTGCTTCCCTTTCCGCAGCACAACCCCCTTACCCACGCTCCTGTTTGTCCAGCCAAACAAGAACTTATCCACTGCAAGCACAAAATCCGTCAAAAACACCAAGGCCGGCTCCTTTGTCGATCTGGGCCGCATTTTTAGCCCGCCTTCCGTGTCGGCGGTCACGTTGCGGGCATTCTTCTTGAAAATACCTTGGGCGATGCCTGTCCAGTACATTTCCAGTAGCCCAACTATGTGCCGGCTAAGCCCTTCAAATTCAAGGATTTCAAAGCCGGCATCCCTTGCCCATCGCTTAAAATCGGCGCTCCCGATCAGGTACTCGTGGCCAAAAGCATAGGCGCCTTGGGAGATGGCAAACTCCCGGCTGCCCTCGCTGCGCGTCAACTGCCAAATCCGGTTCACAGGGTCGTAAGTGATCGGGAATTCCCGGCTGGGAAAAGTCATGATCGCCAGCCCGCCCGGCTGCATCACCCGGTACATTTCCTGCACCATTTTTTCCGGCTTGCCCACGTGCTCGATCACCTCGCAGCTCACCACGAGGTCGAAGGAATTGTCGGGATAGCTCAACGCGAGCGCATTGTTCGCTTCGTAGCGCAGGTTCATCACACCGGCGTTCAAGTTGCGGGCGTGCGCGAGGTCTTCTTCGTTGACGTCACAGCCGATCAGTTCTGAGCAATAGCCAGCCAACATCCGGTCGTAGTCGCCTTCTCCGGTGCCGAGGTTGAGGCCAAGGGCAGCGGGCTGTTCGCCCGTAGCGTATTTTTTGAGCCTTGACCGGACAAAAAGGTATCTGTTGCGGAAAGTGGGGAAAAAAAATTTGAAGTTCATTAAAACAGTGTATTTTTATTTGTCTAATTCACTCAATGAGTGCCCATGAAAAAATTCATTTTTTGTGTTCTGGTAATATGTTCCCATTCCGCTACTGGGCAAAAATCAATTTCCGTGAATGTCTTGAAACCTGCTTTTTACTATTCCGGCAAACAAGACTTTATGACGGAGCTCACTTTTACCTCCTATATTACCCGAACCAAAGGACTTCGAATTGGCTTTCATGGGGGCTATCAAAATGCACCATCAGGGTTGCCGGTAATGTACTTCGATTCGAGCCAAATATTATATACATTGGAGAAAAGCAAGTCCTTTGTATTGGCTGCTTCGGTTGCTTTTAAGTACCATCCAATGACCATCAGCGGCTATAACAATCCCCATCGCAGATTTTATTGGCTGCTTCAATTGCAGGCGGGGCGGTCCACAGATATTCAAACCCTGGATGTGCTTTACCCATGCTGTCAAATTGGGGATGTTACCTATAACCTCGGCTTCCTAAAATTAGGCTTGATTGCAGGCTATGATATCTCCATAAAGCGATGGCAATTTGAGCCGGAGCTCGGTGTTATGTTTCCTTGGGCATCGCAGATCGGCATTAGCAATGACAAGGGATTGGGCTGGGTAAATCAAATAAAATTCCAATGGCATGTTGGGTTGAACGCCGGTTACGTCTTCAGGCAAAAAACCAAAAAAGAAAGCCGGGAATAGCCCTATCCCTCCCCTACTGCCCAATTGCCGCCCGGAACTGCTGGGCTCTTGCCTTGTCACCCATCGACTCGTAAATCTGAGCCGACAACTCATAGGCCGGCTTGAAATTCGGCGCGATCTGGATGGCCTTCATCAAGTTGTTGAGCCCTGTCTGCGGGTCGCCGCTGCGCCGCGCGATGTCGCCTAAGAAATACCAGGCGGTGGCGTTTGACGGCTCCCGCTTGATGGCCAGCTCGAATTGGGCCTTGGCTTTGTCCACCTCGCCCTTGCTCAGGAAAACCAGCCCTACCAGGTTGTTGGCCTGGGTATCGTCGGGCGATATCTCCATGGCTTTGTCGGCGGCGGCTTTGGCTTCGTCGAGCATGTTGGCGTTGAGGTAGGCTTGGCCCAGGTTGGCCCAGGCCAGGTCGTTGTCTGGCACGTTGGCCACTTCTGCCTTAAGGTAATTGATGGAATTCTCCCAGTCGCCGAGCTTGGCTGCCGCCATGCCGAGCGCGCAGTTTTTTCCGGAGTCTTTTATCACTGCGAGGATCGGGGCGCCGCCGGCGGTGACCAGGTGCACCGTGTTGTCGGGCGGCCACTTGCCTTTTTGCAGTGTGGCGCCATCCATGAATCTGGTCGGGTACAGGGCATAGTCCCAGGCATCGTCGCAGCGTCGGTCCCATTTGAGGTATTTGATTTTAACCTTGTCGCCGTACTTGGCCGTGAGCTGTTTGGCGGAATAGTACATGTTGGTGGCGATCACCACCGTTTCGGGCATGTTCGGGCCAAGGATGTTTTGTTGCTCCATCCATTGAAGCCCTTGCCGCACGCTGATGCCCCAGTAATCGGTCTCGAATTTGCCATAGGCCCCGGAAGTGCCGCCCACGATCTCGTTGAAATAGACATAGGGCATGGTTCTGTTGGCGGCGATAAAGGAAGCCGGCAACAAGGCCAACAACCCGATCAGGCCGGCCAGGCCGTATTGGGGGGCCTTTTGTTGGGGCAACATGTTCGCCATTTCGTTCCAAAACAAGGCCGCCACGACACAAAGCGGCGGATAGGCGAAGGTCAGGTGCCGCCAGCCGTCGTGTATGACCGAATTCTTGTACACCACATAGAACACCGGGAAAATTGCCGCAAAGAACGCCAGTGCGATCCAAAGCGGCTGATAGCGCCGCAACAGCCGTGGCAACAAGGCCAGCCCGCCCACAAAACCGATCAGGCTCAACAAAGGGATGGTATAGACTATCCACTTGACGGCGTAATTCCAGGGGGTTTTGTCCGACATCATGTTCACACCCTCGAAAAGCACCCTGATCTTTACTTCCAGGTCGGAGAATTTGGACAGCGCCACAAAAGGGTTCTTCACCGGGCTTTGCAGGGCATAAGGCCAGAAAAGCAGGGCAAAAGCATAGCCGGCTGCCGCGATGCCTAAGGTGAAAATGGCATATTTTTTCAAGGCATTTAAATCCGAAAACGCGCGCATCCCGCCGTTCTTCATCAAAAAGTGCAGGCCGGCGAACATGCCCAAAATGCCGAACGAAAGCAGGCCTCCGGCACGGATGCCTAAGGCAATGCCCAGGCCCACCGCCAGCCCGACCAGGTTTATGCGGCGGGGTGTGGGCATTTTGTCCAACATGGCAGCCATGTTGTATATTGCCATCATATAGCCAGCCGCAAAGGGGATATCCTTGGGGTTCATGAGGGAATCGCCCACAAATCGCGGAGAAACCAGCATGATGACCAAGGTGAGGATGCCGGCGCGCTGCCCGGCAATCAAGCCGGCAAACAAGGCGGCGCAGAGCATCGCCACCCAGCCCAAAACGGCGCTGGAGGCATGGCGCAGGTTGTGGTAGGCAAGGTCTGTAGGCTCAAAGCCCAGCACCTTGTTCGCAAAGCCCGTCACTACTTCAAAAAAGCCACCATACAGGTGCATGTTGCCCTCAGGGATGTTCAAAGCGGCTGTGTCGGCGCCGAAGCTGCTGTAATAGTTTACCAGTTTTTGGGAATAGTCCACCTGGAACTTGTCGTCGGCATTGATGCCAGAGCCCAAGGAAAGCAGGATCAGGGCGAGCAGCCCGACACCAGCGATGCCCCAGAAGACTTTCCGGAGCATAGGGCTTTCCCCCTCAGAGGGGTCGGGGCGCTCCAACCAATCCTTGGTTGCCGATTTTGTGGCAGCAGCAGCCCGTTTGGGCGTTTCGCTGCTGGTAGCGGAAGGTTTTTGGAAATGTTTGGGGTTGCGTTTGCCGGATTTTGCCATTTTTGGATGGTGGTTGACGTGAAAAACCGGCGCAAGGTAAGGAGCTTGCGCGTAGCAAACGGGCTCATTTCCGGGAAAAATACCATACCAGCCCCGCTGCCATCAACAAGACCAGCAGCACCACCGCCACTACGTCTAATTGCAAAAACCGGAGTTTCCGGCGCTTGCGGCGACGGCTCTTCTCCAATTTTTTCTCCAGTTTTTGCCAAACCTGTTCCGGCGGCTTCTCATGGAGCTTGGACTCGTTGTTCTTGAAAAAATCGAATATGTCTGGCATAAAAAATGGTGGTTTCGGGTTTCAGTATCCTTTTGCTTTTAACAAGCCCCTCAATTTCTCCTTGGCCAGCACTAACTGGCTTTTGCTCGTATTGATGCTGATGCCGAGGGCATCGGCGATTTCGTGGTGTTTATAGCCTTCAAGGACGTAGAGGTTGAACACCGTGCGGTAGCCGGGTGGCAGCTGGTCGAGCACTTCGAGTATCTCCCGGGCAGAGATGTCGGCCTCGATGTTGAACCTGTCCGATTGCTCCGCGATGTTGCCCTCGTCGCCGGGGAAAGTAAGGGGTTGGTTTTTTCGGAGGGCCATCAAGCATTCGTTCACCATGATGCGGCGCATCCAGCCTTCAAAGCTGCCGGTGTTGGAATAGGATTCTATTTGGGAAAAAACCTTGAAAAAACCGCTTATCAGCGCCTCCTCTGCATCCTCGCGCGACCACAGATAGCGCCTGCACACGCTGAACATGAGCGGGGAGTAGCGCTCGTACAGCCATTTTTGTGCGCTTTGGTCTTGATCCCGCAAGCGTTTTAGGAGTTCCTCGTGCGTCATGTCGTGGTTTTAGGCAAATTCCGCAAATCGTTCTATTTCCGTCAAAGATGCGACGCAAGTTGGTTTTGGCGCTAAGGAAGCCCTAATTTTGTGCTTTCTTTCAAGAATTTCACCAATTTACAGCATTTTCTATTGGAACTCATCGACAACAAGTACAGGCTCAATGGCGGCATCGACCCGCTGGAACTTTGCAAAACCTACGGCACACCGCTCTATGTGTATGACGCCGCTGTGATGGAGCGGCAATACAAGCGCATGGTGGCGGCTTATTCCTGGCCCAAATTTAAAATCCATTATGCCTGCAAGGCCTTGAGCAACATCACGGTGCTCAAATTCTTCCGCCAGCTCGGGGCAGGGCTCGATTGTGTCTCCATTGGCGAGGTGCAGCTGGGCTTGCACGCGGGCTATGCCCCGGGAGACATTCTGTACACGCCCAATTTTGCCGGCATGGACGAGTTTGAAGCCGTTGCCAAGCTGGGGGTGAAGATCAACATCGATGCCATACCCATGTTGGAAAACTGGGGCTTGCACCACAAAGAACACCCAATATGCCTGCGCATCAACCCGCACCTGATGGGCGGCGGCAACGAGAACATCAGCGTGGGGCATATCGACTCCAAGTTCGGCATCAGCATCCACCAGTTGCCGCACGTGCTGCGCATCGTAGAAAACCAGGGTCTTGCCATCGAAGGCTTGCACATGCACACAGGTTCTGACATCCTCGACGTGGACATCTTCATTCGGGGCGCGGAAATCCTTTTCGAAGCTGCCAGCAAGTTCCCCAACCTGAAATACATCGACCTGGGTAGTGGCTTCAAAGTGCCGTACAAGCCCGACGACATAGAAACCGACATTGAAGAGCTCGGCGAAAAGCTGAGCAAGCGCTTTGCCGAATTCTGCCAGGAATACGGCCGGGAGCTTACTTTGATGGTAGAACCGGGGAAATTTCTGGTTAGCGAATCCGGCTACCTGTTCACCAAATGTACCATGGTCAAACAAACTACCTCAACCGCTTTTGTCGGCGTGGACACGGGCTTCAACCACCTCATCAGGCCCATGTTTTACGGGGCATACCACAAAATCGTGAACGTGACCGAACCTACGTTCAAGCCCAGGATTTACAACGTGGTCGGCAATATTTGCGAGACCGACACCTTTGCCGTTGACCGTCGGATCGCCGAAGTAGTGGAGGGCGACATTATAGGATTTTACAACGCCGGCGCCTATGGCTGGTCGATGGCGTCACAGTTCAACTCCCGGCCAAGACCTGCCGAAGTATTGCTTTACAAAGGCAAGGCACACCTCATCAGGAAGCGCGAAAATTTGGCGGATCTGATGGCCGGGCAGGTGGAAGCTGACTTGGTATAACAAGGATCGGTTTTTATGCAATTTTATTCTGAAATTCTGATACGAAATGGACACTTGCCATATAAAATTAAAAATTCATAAATTTTAATTTTATTTTAATCCAATTGTAAAAAACGATCTACATTTCGCCTTCAGAATTTCATTTTCGTTAATCAAACCAAACTTTTTATTCAATGAAATTGCGTCTCTTAACCTTCGCCTCGCTGCTCCTCCTTGCGGCAACCTTTAACTCCTGTTCCAAAAATGCGCCTGATACCGCGGTCCTCGACCAAGGCATCCCCGCCGACATCAAAGCCAAAATTACTGCCTTGGGCTTTGACACCGACGGGGCTTATCCTACGGAAGACGGGTATATTGTTGAAAACGACATTTTTCTGAGCACCGAAGACCTCAATAAGCCAATAGACCTGAATTCGCTTGTTATCGCCGACAACGAACAGTACCACACCACCAACTTGGTGACGGGCTTGCCCAGGAATATCACGGTTCGGGTCTCTACGACTTTGCCGACCAGCATTGTCACGGCAACTGATGCCGCCATTGCGCGCTACAATTCCCAAAACCTGCAAATTACCTTCAGCCGTGTAACAAGCGGCGGCAACATCGTGGTAAGCAAGGCGCCCAACGGCGCCGGGTACATTGCCTCTGCCGGGTTCCCAACATCAACTGGCAACCCATACAGCTCCATCAAATTCAACACAACCTATGCCAACTGGAACGCCAATACCCTGGCTTCTATCATGGCACATGAAATCGGCCACTGCATCGGGTTCCGACACACCGACTATATGGACCGCTCCTTCAGCTGCGGCGGCAGCTACTACAACGAAGGTTCCGGTGGCGTGGGCGCTGTGTACATCCCCGGTACTGCAACTGGTCCTGATGCTGGCTCCTGGATGCTGGCATGCATCGGCAACGGCACCAACCGGCCCTTCAACAACAATGACGTAACAGCGCTGAATTACCTGTACTGAGCCAGGCGCCAGCTTTTGAGAACCACAGGGGCATTGCTTCTACTTAGCCCCTGTAGTTCTCCCTCAAAAAGGCCATGCCAATTCGCGCTACGGCATCCGTTACAAAACAGGGCTGACCACAGTCTTGCTTAACGCCACAATGATCTGCAGCACCCGCTCGCTGAACAAGGTCGCGTATGCCCGGCTTCCGCTGATCCTAAGCCCCATAGAGAAAACAGAGCCCTTCCCAGTGCCCGTGATCGTCAACAGGTCGTTGGACAAATCCAGGTAGCTCCCCGAGGCCTGACTGTGCATCCGAATGCCAGCACAGGCTATTTCCAGGTTCGATTCTTGGAACAATTTGTCCCAATCCTCATTGCTGCTGATGGTGGCGACATCATCCGGTTCAAGGCCGGCCCATCGCTTCTTAAAGCGCAGCACCGTAGCGTCTTTCCCAGTGTACGTCTGGATGAACTTGACCAACAAGATATAATTGGAGCGCCAGGTGGTCTGTATAAAGCCACGCCCCCTGAACTTAAAAAAGTCAGCCTCCCGAATGAAGCCGCTCAATTCCGGATCGGTACTGGTCGTGAACTCCGCTTGCGGGAACACATCGCCTCCCCAGCGCTTATCGGATGTTTTTTTCAAGGATGCGGCCAGAGCCAGGCGGCCTTTCTTTTTTATGAACAAAGGGTCGTTGAATAGTTCCAGGGCCGTTTTGTTCGGCGGCTGGTTGTACGATATTTTAATACCGGGGATGGTGTCGAATGGGTAAGCCAAGCCAGGGTGACCCGCTCGCCCTACCTTCTCCGTCAAGGGAAGCATTTCTGCCCCAACCTCGTTGATAAAAATACTGGAAAGCGCGATGAACTGCGCGAGGTTGATGCTTTTTGTGCCGAACATCAAGGGAAATTGCTCCCAAACCTGCTCGAATCGCTGTCTCGTTTCGGGCGCCTTCCCTAAGTGTTTTCCAACCCACGCATCTTTGTTGGCGCAATTAGCGTTGAACCAGTTGATAAAATCCAACCCGGTTTTTTGGGTAAAAAAATCAGAGATGTCGGATCCTTGCGTGATCTTGAAACTCAGCGCCTGTTTCGCGGTTAACTTGACTTCGTTTGTCATTTTGGCGGTTCAGTCAAACATTTTGTGTACTGTGCATTGTATGTCGCAAAGTTTTTATAAAACGGCGGCTTGCGGGAAAAAATTCCACTTTCAGGGAAAAATGCGCAGCAAAAATCCGAAATAAATCTTACTTCGTAAATTTAGCGAGAACAAAGGCTGGGAACTGCCCAATCCTTGTTCAAAAATATGACCAAAGTGTTTTCTTTGCGGGGCATTTGTTCAATTCTGACAAAGCAGAAAAGCGATTGGGAAATTATGTGCAATTTTGCCCGATCATTTCGCTACCAAATGCGGCGGATGCATACCAAATAATGGAGAATCAACAACTTATTACCCGATTGCAACAACAAGACCGGGCAGCGATCGGAGAACTGTACGATGCTTACGGCGGCGCCCTTTTCGGGGTGGTGCTGCGCATTGTCCACTCCCGAGAACTGGCGGAACAGGTATTGCAGGACACTTTTGTAAAGGTCTGGCGCAACGTTTCCAGTTACGACGCATCAAAGGGGCGGCTGTTCACCTGGCTGCTCAACATTGCCCGGAACACGGCTATCGACGTGACGAGGTCGGCCCACTTTCAGCAATCGAGAAAAACCGATTCCATCGAAAACCTCGTACATAAACCCGGAGGCGATGCCGTGAATCCCGATACCCTTGGCCTGCGCGAAGCGGTGGATAAATTGGACGACAAATACCGCCTGCTGATCGAGCTTGTGTATTTCAAAGGCTATACCCAGGAGGAAGCCGCCGAAGAGACCGGCATCCCCCTTGGCACCATCAAAACGCGCTTGCGCTACGCCATAGCCGAATTGCGCACCCAGTTCGGCGAAGGCATCGCCACTGCGCTGGGCTTGCTACTGTTGTCGATGTGACCCATGTCGCAGCGAATAATTCAAATCATGTAAAACAAGGCCAGGGCCTAAAACATCCCGGCCACATAAAATAAAAAATGGACCTCCAGTCATTCATACAATCCGGCTTGCTCGAAGCTTATGCCGCGGGACAATGTACCGCCGCTGAAAGGCAGGAAGTTGAGCGCATGGCACAACAGTACCCGGAAGTCAGGGCAGAGCTTGCCCAGATAGAGCAAGCCCTGGAAAAGTTGGCCATAGCCAACGCCATTGCACCTCCGCCAGGATTGAAAGCCCGCATTTTGGAAGAAATCGACAAACTACCGACAACCGCACCCGATGCCGGCCAAAAGCCCGGGAGTGCCCCAAGCTCCGCGCTGCGCGCCTACCAGGGGCTTGCCGTAGTGCTGGCCGCAGCTGCCGCTCTCTTCTTCTGGCAAAAAACAACCCTCTCCACCGAACACGATGCCTTGAAAAAGAAAGCCGAAGAGCTTCAATTGCAGGTCGATGATTGTGCCAAGCGCCGCGAGCAGACAGAGCCGATGGCAAGCCTCCTGCGCGACACCGACACCAAGCCAGTTGCCCTTTCAGATGGGAAAACCTACCACATCACCGTATTCAACAACAAACTCCGGAAAGAGTGCGCCCTGGATGTCTCCGGGCTGCCTGTCCCCAACCCCGGCAAGCATTTCCAGGCCTGGGCCATCGTGCCAGGCAAAGACCCCATCAGCCTGGGCATGGTGCGCCTCGACGCGCCCGCAGGTTGGCAGCCGCTGCCCTACATCGAAGGCGCCGTAAAATATGCCATTTCCGAGGAGCCTGGCCCGCAGGAAAGCCCAAGCCCGACTTTGGTTATCGCGATCGGTGACATTTGAAATTAACCACAGAACCAACCATATTTCGCCAGTTGGTGGCCTCTTGGCAGCGATTCGTCGGTAATTCCGGCGCAGCGCTGCTTTTTTTTGCCGAAATTTGCCCCATTCGTCACCTTTAATTTCCAAAAATTGAAGTCGTTCCAGATTTTTTCTCCCGGAAAATTCCTCCCACTCCTCACCCTTTTCGACCTGTACCAGCAGGAAAAAACGCTAAAACGAGCCATGAACCAAGAAGAAAAACAAGCCAAAGCATCTGAAGTCATCAAATCCCATGTGGGCTATTCCCTTGGCGCGGCCCTGTTGCCGTTCCCGGGCGCCGACCTGCTGGCCGTCACCGCCGTGCAGGTGAACATGCTGCGCCAACTGGCCCTGGTGTACAAAGTGAGTTTCATGGACGCGCTGGGGAAGAACATCGTGTCGGCAGTGGTGGGCAGCAGCGCCGCGCGCTTAGGCGCCAGCTTAGTGAAGGCCATACCGGGCGTCGGCACCGTCATTGGCGAACTGAGCATGCCCATACTTTCCGGAGCCTCCACCTGGGCGCTTGGCCGGGTCGTCGCCAACCATTTCCACAACGGCGGCACCCTGGAAGACCTTGACCTCAAATACGCCAGGAAAAAATACGAAACCGAGGTGGAAGAAGGGAAAAAGGTAGCAGAAGCGCTGAAAAAAGCCGAAGCCACGCAAGCTGCCGACGCGACCGACAACACGCTGAACAAACTGCGCAAGCTATCCGAAATGCGCGACTCGGGCATCCTGACGGAGGAAGAGTTCAAGCAATGGAAGGAGAAGCTGCTTGGGCAAATATAACTGCAAGGATATACAGGCATTTGTGTTTCATGGCAGGCAACCCACGGCCTCGGAGAGGCTCAACATTTGTAGAAATTGCCAAACCAACCTACGGCCTCGGAGAGGCCCAACATTTGTGGCATAAAATTGACCAGCACTCTCGCCCTCCAGCTCTTCCAATTGATGCGGCTGGGCGCTGCCGTGCTCACGGGCATCCTGTTGGCCAAGAGCGGGCTCAGCACCGATGAGATCGGCAGTTGGGAAATGCTGCTGTACTTAGGCAGCACCTTCACTTTTTTTTGGGTCAACGGCTTGTTGCAGGGAATCGCACCCAGCTATGCGAAACTGGATGGACAAGGGCGTAAAGTATTCATTTTCAACAATTTTCTGCTTTTTTCAGGCATTGCCCTGCTGCTGTTCACCCTCCTGTATTCGAGCGAGCAATGGGTAGCCCCCGCGCTTACGGGCATGCCTGAGGTGCCTTTCTTCAAGCTCTTTTGCGTTTACCTGCTGTTCAACTTGCCCAGCTTCCCGGTAGAGTACATCTACTTGTTGCAACAGCGCCCCTGGCATATCGTAATATGGGGCGCCCTGATATTTTCCCTGCATTTGGCAGCGCTTTTCTTGCCGATTTGGCTCGGTTATGGGTTGGGCGGCGGCGTATTGGCTCTGGTATGGCTGAGTGCCCTGAAATTTTTATGGGCGCTTGGGCTTGCGCTGCGGTACGGCCAGCCCAAGCTCGACGCTAAACTGCTCCTTCGTTACCTGTTGTTCTGCGCCCCGTTGATGTTGAGCAGCGTATCAAGCAACCTGATGCTGCTGTTCGACAACTGGCTGGTTGGCTGGCATTTTCAGGATGCCGGGGTGTTTGCCATTTACCGATACGGAGCCCGGGAATTCCCGTTGGCAACGGCCCTGGTTTCCGCGCTTGGCACTTCCATGATACCGCTGCTCAGCACATCCCTTCCGGAAGGGCTGGCCGCCACCAGGGCAAAGTCGCTGCGCCTGATGCATCTGTTGTTCCCGCTGACCATCGTGTTGCTCTGCAGCAGCGGCTGGCTTTTCCCCCGCGTGTTCAACCCGGATTTTGCAGCCAGCGCTCCCCTGTTCAACATCTACTTGCTGACCCTGGCCAGCAGGGTGCTGCTGCCGGCTTCCATCGTGTTGGCCAAAGGAGATTCCAAGGCCATTTTTCAAGTGAGCTTAGCAGAACTGGCGCTGAAAGTTGTACTGGGGCTCACCTTTATCCAATGGTGGGGTTTGCCGGGCTTGGCCTGGTCGGTGGTGCTATCGTTTTGGGTAGAAAAGCTTGGGCTGCTATGGGTGCTCGAAAAAAAACACGGGGTGCGCACGGCAGACTGGCTGGAATGGAAATGGTATTTGGGGTATTCAGCCGCGCTCTTTGGAGCCTATTGGGCAAGCACTTGAACGATTTTTGCCCATTTCCCCCATTTCAGTCGTACAACAAAAGGAGCGGTTCAGCCTTGTAGCCCAGGCTCCCACGAAATGAGCGTGTTTTTCAGCGCGGAATATTTGTGAAAACCCCAAACAGTCGGGCATCTTTCAGGAAAATTCTCCGACTATGATTTACCCGATAACACTATTCTTATGGCTGCTATTCCACGGCAACGACACCCCTCTTACCGTTGAGACTTCGGCTGCGCCAAACCCGGCCCCCGGTTTTCCAAGCCATGTGCTCCCCCAAAAGCACACGGCTGTTGACAGTTCGTTTTTCATGGAAACAAGGCAAAAGCTCGAATCCCTGCGAAAAAAAACCTCCCCCGAAAAACTGTACCTCCACCTCGACCGCACGATGCTGAGGCCAGGTGAATCGGTATGGTTCAACGCTTACCTCCGCAACGCGGGCGACCTGCTGCCCTCTATCCAAAGCCAGATGCTCCAGGTGCAGCTCCTGAACCCGCAAGGCGCCGTGATCCAGTCAAAAAAATACCTGGCGCTCCAGGGCATAGCCGCAGGCGAGTTCGACTTCCCGCCTAACTTGCCCGGCGGCATGTACAAAATCAGGGCATTCTCTAACTGGATGCTGAACTTCAACGATGTTTTCGAGCGCCAAATCACCTTGCAACAGGTGGTGCTGCCCAAAATAAACCTCAAGCTCGAATTTGAAAGGAAAGGCATCGGCGCCGGGGAAACGGCCATCGCCCGGTTCGATGCCCAAAGCCTCGACAACCAGCCCATTGCAGAACAAAAGGTTTCATTCAGCGCTGCCGTTGGCGGCAACAATTTCCATACCGGCGAAGCAAAAACCGATGCCGACGGCCGCGCCTATATCCGCTTCCAGATGCCCGAAAAACTGGAAAGCGCCGACGGGCTGCTCAACGTGCAACTGGAATTCGGGGGCCAAAACGAGGCCATCTCCCGCCCCATCCCCATCGTCTTGAACAAGATCGACCTGCAATTTTTCCCGGAAGGCGGCGATGCCGTGGCCGGCTTGCCCGCCAGGGTGGCCTTCAAAGCGGTAAACGAGTTCGGAAAGCCCGCCGACGTGGAAGGGAGCATCCACGACAGCCAGGGACGGCAGGTCGCCACTTTCAGCAGCTACCACGACGGCATGGGCGCTTTCGAGTTCCTGCCGAAAGGCGGGCAGTACGAGGCCCGATTGACCAAGCCCTTTGTATCGGAAAAAGCCTTTCCCCTGCCCGTGCTGGCGCGTTCGGGCTACGTGCTGCACTTGCATTCGCGCACGCACGAGGGCTTGCGCTTGCAAGTGCAGGGCAGTGCGGCGGGAAAGACCTATTTGATGGGTCAATCGCAGGACAAAATGTTCTATTTCAACGAGTTGGATATAAATGGGAAAGACCCCGGCTTAGTGGAGGTGCCGATAGGAAACCTGCCCATGGGCATTGCGCGCTTCACCCTGTTCGACCAAAACAAAGCCCCCATTGCCGAGCGCTTAGTGTTCGTGAACCACCACAAGGGACTGAAAATCGACATCAGGCCCGACAAGGACAAGTATTTGCCCAAGGAAAAAGTGACCCTGAACATCCAGGTGTCCGACCATAAGGGACAGCCGGTGCAAGGCAATTTTTCTCTGGGCGTGACCGACGAAAGCCTGTTGACTTTCGCCGACGACAAGCAGGGGAACATATTGGCCAGCCTGTTGCTGGAGCAGGACCTGAAGGGAAAAATCGAGGAGCCAAACTTTTATTTTGACCCAAAAGAAGCAAAATCCGAGCAAGCGCTCGACTATCTGTTGATGACCCAGGGCTGGCGGCGATTTGAATGGCAAAAAGTGCTGGGCAATTACGATCCGATATTGTTCTATGCCGCCGAGCAGGCAGCGATTAGTGGCATTGTTTACGGGAAAAACGACCAGCCCGCCGTAGGGAAAAAAGTGCAGCTGCTCCCCAACGGGCCTTCCACCAAAACAGACAAGGAGGGGCGCTTTTCGTTTGACAACATCCCCGGGGGCAACTATTACCTGTTGCAGGTGCACAAAGGAGGACAATTCTACCTCAACGGGTATGGCCACTATATCTTATGGACCGATGGTGCAGTTCCTGCTAACCAGCACAAAACCAAGCAAGTCCCCGCAATAAACGGCATGACAAGCCTTGGGGGCAAAATTGTCGATGACACGGGAGAAGGATTGATCGGGGCATCAGTAAAAGTGTTGCGCGGCAATGATCTTATCAAGGGCGCCATCACGAACCTCGACGGCAATTTCAGCATTGCGATCGACCCAGGGTACTACAACTTGGAAATCTGCTACACCGGATTCCAAACCAGGTACATCAAAGGCGCGGTGGTACAATCCGGGAAGCTAAATCTGTTGAATCCAGTCGTGCTGTCAAATTCCGCCTTGAACGAAGTCGTGATCACAGCCTTTCAAGTGCCGCTTATTCAGCAAGACCAGACCAGCAGCGGGCAAACCCTAATGTCAGATCAAATCCGGAACCTGCCAACAAGGAGCGTGAACGCGATAGTTGCCACCAGCGCTGGGGTCATCGCCACGGATGGCGGCAATGTGAACATCCGGGGCTCCCGGAGCAACGCCACAGATTATTATGTCGATGGCATCAGGGTTTCTGGGAGCATGCCAAGCCAGAGTCTGTCCGAATCCGTCGTGGTCACGTACCGGGCACCGATGATCAGAGCAGATGAAATGAGCACCGGGCAGGTGTTCAGAAGCGATCAATTAGTGCCGCGCTCCAAAGCGGCCAGTACGGCCCCGGAACGAAAAAGAGCGCTCAAAATAGACTATTCCAACACCCGCTACCATTATTTTAGCAAAGGGCGGGCATTTTACGCCCCGAAATATGCCACTTCAAGCACCACGCAGGAGCGCAGCGATTTCAGGCCCACCATTTACTGGAACCCGGAGGTCCAGACGGACAAATCAGGCAATGCCAGCGTGGAGTTTTACGCCTCCGACGCCATCACGAATTTCAGGGCAACGCTGGAGGGCATAAGCGGTGCGGGCCAGCCTGCACATGGCGAAAAGCAGTTTTTTGTGCAAAAACCGCTCTCCATCGGCTTAAAATTGCCGCCATCTGTTATTTCCGGTGACGAGCTGAACTTGCAAATCGCCCTCCACAACAACGCTGGGCATCCGACTGGCGGCAACCTGACGATGAAGGTACCGGCCCATTTCCAGCCAATTTCAGGCTTGTTCTCAAAGGGTGGTGAAAGCATTTTGCTGCAAGCAGGCGAAACAAAAATCCTGGCGGTGCCTTTCAAAATCGGACAAGCCATGAACGACGAGCGCCGCATCAGCTTGCAACTGTCAGCCGATGAGATCGTTCTGGACGCGTTCGAAGGCAGCATCCGCACCCTGAGCGCCGGCTTCCCGGCCCGACAAGTGGTGGGCGCCTTCGGCCAAAATATCGACTTCAACATTGCGCTGGTGAAACCCATACCCAACAGCATTTCAGCTACTTTGACCGCCTACCCAAACCCGTTGGGCGACGTGCTGGCCGGGATGGAGCGCATGTTGCGGCAGCCCAGCGGCTGCTTCGAGCAGGTGAGCAGCAGCAATTACCCCAACCTGTTGGTGCTTGATCTTTTGCGCCGACAGGGCAGCGCTGCGCCGGCCATAGAAGCGCAAGCCATGAATTACCTAGAAACCGGCTATCAAAAACTGACCGGCTACGAATCCAGGTCTGGCGGCTTCGACTGGTATGGCCGCGACCCGGGCCACGAGGTGCTCACCGCTTACGGACTCTTGCAATTCACGGATATGGCCAAGGTTTACCCCGTTGACAGGGCCATGATCGCCCGAACGGTCGATTGGCTGTACAGCCGCCGCGACGGGAACGGCGGTTGGAAGCTGAACGGGAAAGACGCGCGCGGCTTCCAAAACGATGCCGTGATGGACTGCTACATGGCTTATGCCCTGGCGGAAGCCGGTTATGGGGGCAAATTCGCACCGGAGATCAACGCGGCAGCAACGGCAGCGCTCCAAAGCGACGACCCCTACCAATGGGCGCTCATGGCCAATGCCATGTTAGCAATGCGCAACCAGCAAGGCCAGGCACTTTTGAAAAAGCTGCTCGAAAAACAAGCTGAAGATGGGGCCTGGGCAGGGAAAGGACATTCTGCCATGCACGCTTACGGGGCATGTTTCACCATAGAAACCACGGCACTTTCGGCACTTGCCCTGATGAAGGCCGGGGAAAACAGCCCCTTGTTGGCAAAGGCGATGCAGTACATTTTCAAAGCGAAAAGCAGCTATGGCTACGGCAGCACCCAAAGCACCGTCATGGCCTTGAAAGCCTTGATCGAATACGCCAAGTGTTCGATGAGCGCACCAAAGGAAGGCTGGTTCAGCGTCATGGTGGACGGCCAAAAAGTAGGTGAATACCCGTATTCAACACAAAACCTCGGCAAGCTGGAGATGCCCAACCTGCAACAGTTCTTCCACAACGACCGGCCAGCTGTAAGGGTAGAATTTTCAGAGGGCAGCGCGCCAGTCCCCATCGACCTGGACCTGAAATACGCCTCCCTGCAGCCGCTGGACGCGCCCGACTGCCCGCTTTCGCTCAGCACCTCGCTGTCGCAAAAAGCGGTGAGCATGGGCGAAACGGTGCGGCTTTCAGCCACAATGACGAACAACAGCAGCCAGCGGCAAGCGTCCCCCATGCTCGTGGTGGGCATCCCCTCCGGCGCCAGCTTGCAGCCCTGGCAGCTCAAAAAAATGGTAGAAGAACACCGCTGCGATTTTTATGAACTGTGGGATGGTTTTGCTGTTTTCCATTTTACAGCACTTCAGGCATACGAGACCAGGGAATTGAACCTCGATTTGCGGGCCGATATCAGCGGCGCCTTCGATGCCCCGGCAAGCCAGGCCTTTTTATACTACAGCAACGACAAAAGGGCGTGGAGCAAGCCGGAAAAGCTGGAGATTCGGTAGTATTGCCCCTCATTGTCAAATTAAAAAATCAAAAAATGTCCAACTACTCCTCCCTCCGCACCGCCGTCCTCGACCTCGATAAGCACGGGATGCTGCTGCGCATCAAGGAGGAAGTAGATCCCGACTTAGAAGTGGCAGCGATACACCGGCAGGTATTTGAGCAAGGCGGCCCGGCAATCTTGTTCGAGCGGGTGAAAGGCAGCCCTTTTCAGGCAGTGAGCAATGTTTACGGCACTTTCAGGCGCACGGAGTTCCTTTTCCGGCATACCCTGGAACAGGTGAAAAAGGTGATCGAGCTGAAAAAAGACCCTGCCAGTTTTTTGAAAAAGCCGGGGCGTTACCTTGGCGCGCCCTTCACTGCGCTCACCGCCCTGCCCATGAAAAGCCGCTTCGGCATGCCCGTCACCTGGGGCAGCACGACGATCTACAAATTGCCCCAGATCAAAAGCTGGCCTATGGACGGCGGGGCCTTCATCACCATGCCCCAGGTTTATACGCAAGACCCCGACCAGCCCGGGCCCATGCACGGCAACTTAGGCATGTACCGCATCCAGCTCTCCGGGAACGACTATGTTACGAACGAGGAGATCGGCCTGCACTACCAGCTGCACCGGGGCATCGGGGTGCACCATGCGCGGTACAACCAGTTGGACAAGCCCTTCCGCTGCTCCATTTTTGTGGGCGGGCCGCCCAGCCATGCCTTTTCGGCCATCATGCCGCTGCCGGAGGGGCTGAGCGAGCTCACGTTTGCCGGCATGTTGGCAGGGCGCAGGTTCCGCTACGGATACCGCGACGGCCATTTTTTGAGCAGCGATGCAGATTTTGTCATCACCGGGGAAATACTGAAGAACCTGAAGAAACCGGAGGGCCCCTTTGGCGACCACCTGGGGTACTATTCGCTCACGCACGATTTCCCCGTGATGAAGGTACACAAGGTTTGGCACCGCAAAGACCCGCTCTGGCATTTCAGCGTGGTAGGGCGCCCGCCGATGGAAGACAGCAGCTTCGGCTGGCTGATCCACGAACTGGTTGCCCCGCTGGCCCCGCAGGAGTTTCCGGGCCTGAAAGAATTGCACGCGGTGGACGCGGCGGGCGTACACCCCTTGCTGCTCGCCATCGGGCACGAGCGCTACATGCCATTCCGCGAGCGCGTGCCGGAAGAGATACTCACCATTGCCAATCGGATACTCGGCTCCGGGCAGACATCGCTGGCCAAGTTCCTGTTCATCGCCGCTTCCGACGACGACCCGAGGCTCGACACCCACGACATACCGCATTTTTTCCGGCATTTCCTGGAGCGGGTCGATTGGGCCCGCGACCTGCATTTCCAGACCCGCACCACCATTGATACACTGGATTATTCCGGCACAGGCTGGAATGCCGGTTCGAAAGTAGTGGCTGCCTGCCGCGGGGAGAAGCGCCGGAAACTAGCCGCTGCCCTACCCTCTTACTTTTCATTGCCGCCCGGGTTTGAAGCGCCCGCCTTTTGCTTTCCGGGCATTTTGGCTTTGAAAGCGCCCGTATTCAAGGTTGAAAACGAAGCCCGGGCACAAGTTGAGCAGCTTTGTCGGCATTTGGAACCTATTGACCTGCAAGGCATTCCGCTGATCGTCTTGACCGACGACAGCCATTTCACAGCCGCTACGCTGAACAATTTTGTGTGGGTAGCCTTTACCCGCGCCAACCCCAGCCACGATATTTTTGGCGTAAAATCCTTCACCGAGCACAAGCACTGGGGCTGCCATGGGCCGCTGGTGATCGATGCGCGGAAAAAGCCGCAGCATGCGCCGGAGTTGGCGGTGGATCCGGAAGTGGAGAAGCGGGCCAGTGCGTTATTAAAAAGTTATGGTTTCTAAATTTGCCAACTGGGGCCAGGCAAGTACACCATCTCCATCACAAAAACAGGTTCGGAAGAACGCTGGCGTTACAGATTATTATTTGTCAATTAGTAGATCTTGCAGCGGGGAAAAGAAAAAAGCAAAAAACTTTTTGGAACATTGAATGCAATTGCCTTACCTTTGCCCCGCTTTCAGCAAAAGGGTCCGTTCGTCTAGGGGTTAGGACACGTCCCTTTCACGGATGAAACACGGGTTCGATTCCCGTACGGACTACGAAAGTAATAACCCAAGCCCTTGTAAGTGAATAACTTGCAAGGGTTTTTTGTTTTGGCGGGATGGTTTATGATGCGATAGCAATCAATAGCCCTGCCTCCTTAAAGGGCGTAGTGAACAAAATTAATTTCTTCCACTCGAAAAAATACCCCATCGGCAGAGAGTAAAGCCAAATTGAGATGTTGAGCCGTTGCAGCAATAATTGCATCGGGAAGCTTCAAATTGTATTTTTGTCGAATATAAATTGCCCTCTCCTTGACTGCAGCGCCCAATTCTACCAATTGACAATCATTTAGAAATAATCTGATTTTAGCCTGTTCATCAAGTGTAATGGCTGGATAGCCAAGCAATTCCATTTCGGTAATTATAGAAACATAGATTTCCTTTTGGTCAAGTAAATCAGCAATTGTTTGGTCACCGCCTAGCAAATAAAGTGCAATATTGGTATCCACAAGTAACTTAGTCCCATTCATCACGTACTCGTTTTTGGTATAGAAGCGGGTCCTCGCGCAGTTTTAAAACACCGCAGTGCTTAACAGCGGCCAACACCTTTCCAGATGGTAGCTTTTGTAACACCTTCTGGATTTCTTCCCTGCTCATGGTTTTGGAAATAGTGGTTGACATAGTTGACAGACTAAATGAAGTTAAAGAAGGAAGCGGCTAATTTAGGGAAAAAATCTCACAACAGATCAATATTGTTTGAAAAATTGATTTGATTTAGTAATGGTGGCAGATATGTTAGTCGATGGGTTAGGACACGTCCCTTTCACGGATGAAACACGGGTTCTACCTGGATTTGGGTGGATTTGAAAGATTGATGGATGCTGAAAGGCTGATTTTCAACAGAATACAGACGTGCCGTTTTCACAACCACTTTGCGTTGGCTGTCGATTCCCGTACGGACTACGAAGCAACAACCCAAGCCCTTGTAAGTGAAGAACTTGCAAGGGTTTTTTGTTTGTATTTTTTGAGGTAAGGGAAAAAACGAGTGAAGATTTTAATGGATATGCTGTTCAAGCGCGAATGATTCGATCCAGTTCGGCTTCTGGTTCTCTTTTCTTGCCATCATCTACCTGGGGTAAATTTCATTCAAGTAGAGCCATGTGGGTATATCTTTGATCCCGATCGGGTTGTCCGAATCCTGCATGTGCACATTGTCGATCGCTTTGGCATAGCGCACCATATTAGGCAGTAATTTCCGGTCATTATACACGATATATGTAGGTTTGCCGGATTGGATAGACCACCCCAATTCCATAAAAACGCTGGATTAATTATATCTGGATGACATGAGGCAATTTCCGACTCGTTGTCGAGGTCGCCCGCTTCCAATTCGGCAATGGGCGTGGCCACAAACAGGTCGATTTCGAAGAGCGAGCCGGAGCGCTTTTCTTTAAGCCATTCTTTCAGGTCAATCATCGTCGATTTGTCAGTCGGTACAGCAGCCGGTACTTTGTTTAGCACCGCCAATGGGTCATTGAAAAAAAATCAGCGGAATTGGTTGCCTAACCATTTTCTTAAAAAAAACTTCTTGACTATGAAACATCCTTCCCTTCAACTGGCGATCTCCCTATGGCTCGTTGCCGCCCATTTTTCGCTTGCCCAAACCGTCAATATCGGAAAGCCACCTGTAGGCAACCCCCTTTCTGTAATCAATTTCGGCCCGGCTACCCTGCCTTCTCAGAACATGAACAACTCTTCTACAGGGGATGGACAGCGTGTTCCTACCTATCACCAACGCAGACACGACCAGCTGGGACTGCCCCTGGCCGCCAGTCATCGGGCAGCCAGGGGTCTTTATCGACCACCTGCCCGTCATCAATTCTCAGGAATTTCTCCAAGGCCATGTGACCGGGGTAAGACCGTGTTTTTACAAGGTGGCCATTTATATCAAGGTGCCGAATTGGGGCTGGGTTTCGAAACCCACCTATTGTATGCCTTTTGCCCTCATCGACTATGACGGCCATTGGTCGGCCGATTACGTCACAGGTGGGACTGACTATTTGGCAACCGATATCTGTGTCTTCCTTGTTCCTATCGACTATAAGGTGCCCTTTGTCGGCAGTGGGCCGAATCTGCCTCCGGGCATTTTCCAAAATGCAATTGCTTCGAACTGCTACCACCGGTACGAGCTTCCGCAAGCGATGGCGGTAGCCGAACCGGACACTATTTGCCGAGGAGACTCGACGGTCATCACTGCCTCGGCCATTGGCGGCCTCCATTACAAATGGGAGATCGGCGATACAACGAAGCAGATCAAAGTGGCCCCAAATTACAGCCGCTACTACAATGTGACCATCACCGACGGCCTCGTCGGCGGCGGATCTGTCGCAAAGGCCTATGTGGTTGTCAAATCGACGTCTGGTATGGCCAAAGCCAATCCGTCCACCATTTGCACAGGCCAGACATCCATGTTGGTGGCCTCAGGCGGAGTCAGCTACAAATGGGATAATGGCGAGACAAACGACACCATCTACGTCTCGCCGGATACGACGACCATCTATTCCGTCACGGTCACTGGGGCAAACGGCTGCACAGACGAGGCCACCATCACGGTCTACGTTTCGCTGCCAGTGGTGACCATTTATACCAACCCGTCGCCTGCAGCGATTTGTTCGGGTAAAAGTATCAACCTGACGGCTTATGGCGGCTCCAACTTCGTTTGGAACACTGGCCAAACCAGCCAAACCATCATCGTGAAACCAGCGACAGATTCTACATTCCATGTGACAGTCACCAATTCATACAACTGCACTGCTGTGGGATCCATTTTTGTGGAGGTCAGGCCGTCGCCGCTCCCCTTTTCTATTGAACCAAGCAACCTTACATCTGCTTGTAAGAATGCCCCATTTACCCTTTCTGCTCCATTCGACTCCTCTTACACCTACAAATGGAGCCCCGGTGGCGAAACGACCGCTTCTATCATAAAAACTGTTATTTCGACGACCAGCTTCCGCGTAACTGTGACCAACGCGAAGGGTTGTACAGCTGCCTCTCCTTACAAGACAATCAACGCCTTAAATCTGCCTGCAGCCACCCTAACTGCTTCACCTACCTCGACCTGTCCGGGGCAATTGATTACCTTAACAGCAGGGGGAGGCAGCACTTACCTCCACCACCCCAATGGCGCGACGACTGCCACGACCCAGGCCCAACCGCTGGAAACCACCACATATACCGTGACCGTCACCGCTGCCAACGGTTGCACCGACACCGAGCAGGTCACCGTAAACGTCCCTTTGCCGGTCACAGCCAATATAAGCGGTGGTGGGCAAGCCTGCGCCAATGATGGCACGGCCGAGCTTTTGGTCAAGCTTGGCGGGTCGCCGCCCTTTACTTTTTGGTGGCAGGCCAATGGTTCGGCGCCGGTGGCTGTCACTACCTCCGACACCCTGTACTTGCTCGAAGTAAGCCCTACGGTAAACACTACCTACCAATTGACTGCTGTCAACAATGCCCAGTGCAGCGGCACGGTCAGCGGGCAGGCCACAGTCGAAGTGATTGCGTCACCTTCTGCCGAGATGCTGCCTGTTGGCCAAAGTTTTTGTGGGGATGCGCAAACGACCATCGAAGTCAATCTATCGGGCAACGGGCCGTTCACCCTCGGTTGGTCGGTCAACGGCAACCCGCAGCCGCCTGTGCAGGTAGCGGGGCCGATTTTCTATATCCCGGTTGATGTTTCGGCCACGACGGAATTTGCCCTTACAGAGCTTAGCGCCAACGGTTGCGCAGGGACGATAAGCGGCTCGACAACGGTTTTCGTCAACTCGGTGCCGGTTGCCACCATCGAGGGGCAGCCTAATTTTTCCACCCAAATCTGCGCGGGCGATACGGTTTCGCTTACTGCTTCTGGGGGGGATGCCTGTATTTGGAGCACTGGCGCGACTCGCCCATTTCGGGATGGTCGGGCTTTGACTGGTTAGCTTGGCCCAACCCGTTCGGCGACGTACTTTTCATCAAGTTCTTTTTGCCTGAAAGGGCGGATATTTTCATTGAAGTGTTTGACTTGAGGGGAGCACTGAGCTGGCGACTAATTAACAATATAACGGTGGAAGCAGGGCAGCACATTTATGACTTGTTGCTGCCTAATGGGCTGCCAGCAGGGTCGTACCGTGCAGTTATCCGGGTGGACGGCCATCCTTTCTCCAAGCTGCTTTTGAAAAAGTAGAAAAGCACGCCTCCCCCTGTTGTTTTTGAGAAAAAAATGAATCATCCCGCATTTTGGCAATAGGCAAGATTCGGGATGATTCATTCGAATCGGGGTAGAAATGTAAAAGACCGTTTTGGTTAGTTTGTGTATCCAACAATTCAAGCTAATCGAACTATTATACCCAAAACCTAACCCTAATTCGTCGTAGTGCTTATTCTACTGCGGCTCCTTCCTTATTATTTTTCATTCAATGCCCACACATAATCAACATACCCGATCGCCGTCTTCTCCGTCAACTTCACTTCGGCATATCCGTTCAAAAACGTCCGCACTGAGCCCGCGTCCCGCTCGAAATCGCCGCTGAACCACTTAAATATCTCTGATATTTCGGCTTTTTCAGCCGTTATGCGGTTGCGCAGGGGGTCGTTGACGAAGTTGCGCATCGCGCTGTCAAGTTGGGAATCGAGCCGAGCTGCTGTGTAGGCTTCATTGAGGAGCTTAGGGCAGGAGTAGGAGGCGCAATTGATGGCGGCGTGGATGCGGGCATCCTTGAACACCGGGCGCAGGATGTTATGCTCGATGTTGTTCAGGTCGTAAGTAAAGCCTTGTATCTCGATGAATTTGATGTCCCACACAGAATTGACGAATGCCAGCCCGCGCTTGATGTCTTTGATGCTCTTGACTGGGTAGTTGCGCACGATGAGCTGCACCGTGTATGCGTTGTAGGCGTTGATCCAGTAAGCCATCTGTTCGTTGCGCGACCAGTTTTTGTCGCTCGGATGGGCGCTTTCCAGCAGCTCGAGGTATTTGTTGAGGGTAGTGCTGTCTTGGATAAACCCGTTGTAATCGACAAAGCCATCCGAACCGACGTGCTTTTTTACCAGTGCATCCCAATGTTCATGGGTAACCGGTTTTGAATCGACCTGGCGTTTGATGGCGCGGCAATTGCTGCACACAAACCCGATCAAGGCGCAAGCCAGTACGGTGGACGATATTAATATTGTCTTTTTCATGGTAATTCCTTTTTTCAGAACATACGGAACCGCCCCGCAGTTGGATTTAATACAACAACCGCTTGTAAGTGTTGTGGATGCGACTTGGCGACATACCCAAGCGGAACATCGAAAAAGCCGTGATATTGGCTATCTGTACCCGGAGCCAGCTGTTTTTTTCGTATTTTCTGGCAGAGACTACCACGTTTTTGGGGATGATCCGCAATGGGTATTTTTGCATGGCCCGCCTTAAAAAATCATATTCTTCCATCACTACATAGGACTCGTCGTAGCTCCCAAGCTCCTGGAAGATTTCCCTGCGGATAAAGAAAGTCTTGTCGCCGCCCTGGCACCAAAGCCATTTGAAGCGTACAAACCAGGCATTGAACTTCAACCATAGACTGGAAGAGTCGAACACATAACGGTAGCAGCCCATCGGGTTGCCCGACCGGACCTCAGCTAAAATATCAGCGGCAAAAGTGTTGGGCGGTATCGAATCGGCGTGGACAAAATACAGGATATCGCCTTGGGCAATGGCAGCGCCCGCGTTCATTTGTTTGGCCCGCGATGCCACCTGCAGGCCCAGCACTTTTGCCCCGGCGGCTGCAGCGGCCTCCTGTGTGCCATCGTGGCTCCCGGCATCCACCACAATGACTTCCGCCAAATGCCCTTGGCCGTGTTCCAACAGATACGACACCAGCTCCCCTATCCTCCCTGCTTCGTTGATGGTGGGGACCACAATAGAAATCTTGGTGTTCTCTGGATGTTGTGCCATGGTTATTGTCAGAATGCTTCGCCAATGGTCAGGTAAGCGCCTGAGTTCCCTTTTCCCAGCCCAAAACCGTAATCGATGCGCAGGTGCAGCTGCTGCTTGCGGTCAAATTCAAAGCGCAGCCCAAGACCGGCATTTGGGCGTATTTTCAGGCTTTCACCAGGTGTGCCATAAACGGAGCCTGCCCCGCCGAACAGCACCCCTTTGAAACGCCAATAGATGGGAAATCGCCATTCTGCCTGCGCCAGGAGCAGGTTGCGGTCGCGGAACTTGCCATCAGGGTAGCCGCGCAGTCGCCGGGGGCCGCCCAGCTGGGGCAGACTGAAAAACGGCATTCCGCGGGAGCTGAAAATAGTCAGGACATTGATGGCAACTTTGTGGCTTTCCCCGACCGTCAGGTAGCGCACTGCGTCAAGGGAAAAGCGGGCATACCTGAAGTCGCCGCCAGACCAATCGCCCTCGCCTGTCAGGGTGGATTCCAGCAACCAACCAGCCCCTGGGAAAAACTGTTTGTCGCGGGAGTCATACAGCCAAGCGCCGCCGATGGCAGAGCTCAAGCCGCCATGTGCCCCGTTCAAATTCCCATCGGCAATCTCTCCTGAAGGATCAGTCTTGATAATGTGGTAATTGTCGGCATACCAACGGATACCGGCATAGTGCAAGCCTTTCACGCGGTGCGTGGCCGTGACACGCACACGCGGGTACTCCGCCGTGTAATTTTCCGAAAAGCTGTTCGCATAGCTGTTGCCGATGCCAAAATATTGGTACTCATACCGGAACCAGCCTAACTCCCCATAAGCCCGCCATTGCTGGTCTTTGCTGAACCACTGGTAAGGCAGGTACAGCAAGAACTGTTTCCGTTGGGTATAGGCAAACCCGAATGAAACGCTCGACCGGTATGGCTTTCCTGGGAAGGTAGCGATGCCGAGCACCCCTGCCCCCAACCGGGTATCTGGCGAATAGAACAAAAAAGGGATGCCGAAAACGCGCGTGTTGCTGGAATCCTGCACGGCAGGCTGAGCGCTGGCACAAAATGCGCAGCAGCCAAGCAAAAGAAGCGATGTTATCGATTTTCGGATTCGCACAATTCAAGACTTAGAAAAAACCGTTCCAAAAAGTTCAGCCCCTTCTCCCCCACCAGAACAGCAGCCCCCAACCCGCAAAAAAGCTCAACCCGCCCAAAGGCGTGACAGGGCCAGCCCAAATTACGGAGAAAGGCAGCAATTCGCGGCAGGCAAGCAGGTAAAGCGAGCCTGAAAAACACACAATTCCTGCAAGGAAGAACCAAGCAGACCTACGAAGCCAAACGTTGTTCGGATTTAACTGGAGCAAAATACCGACGCACAAGATGGCCAGGGCGTGAAAAAAATGGTACTCCACCCCTTTCTCAAAAATAGCGACCTGGTATGCGTCCAGTCGGGGTTTGAGGCCATGCGCGCCAAATGCGCCGATGCCCACGGCAGCTGCCCCTGCCAGCGCCGCAATTTTGATGAATTTGTTGGAAACGTTGTTCATATCAAAAAACTAAAGAATCTGCAAATGCACAATGCCTGAAACCTGAAACCCTACTGCACCTGAACCCATTTCTTCAAATAAAGCAACCAGACAAAGCACCCGATCCAGCCAAGCAACACGAGCTGCAAGAACCGGTCGCGCAGCAATGCCCGCGTGGGCGACTCCGTTTTGTCAAAAACCAACGTCAACTGCAAATAGCGCAGTATCCCGATCACCACAAAAAACGCAGTGTAGAATATCTTGTCGCTCCCGATGCGCAGGGTGACTTCCGGAGAAAAGCAATACATGAGATAGGCCACCACCGACACCGTGGAACAAACCACCATTGCCATGTCAAGGAAAGGCAGGTTGTAGCCTTCAAGTGCTTTCCTGAAATTGCTCTCCCCCATCGCTACTACGTACTCGCCCCTGCGCTTGGCCAAGCCGAGTATCAACGCCAGCAAAAAGGTGAGGATGATAAGCCAATTGGACACCGCAACGCCCGTCACGGCGCCACCTGCCAGCACCCGCAACAGAAAACCCAGGCTAATCAAAGAAATATCGATGATGGCAAAATGCTTGAGCTCTATGGAGTATGCCAGGTTGATGGCAAAATACAACAACGTAAAGAGCAGCATCTCCAGGCTCAATACGGCTGCGGTAAGGCTACCCAGTGCGAGCAGTAAAAGCATTATCACCCTGGCTACCCGCGGCCGCACAGCACCGCTGGCAATGGGGCGGCGGCACTTGTCGGGATGGTTGCGGTCTTGCGGCGCGTCTATCAAGTCGTTCAGCACATAAACAGCAGAAGCTACCAGCGAAAAGGCTATAAACCCTATCACCGCCCGCTCCAAAATGAGCGGCTCGCTCAGCCGGGCCGCAAAAAAAGCTGGGATGAACAGGAAAAAGTTCTTCACCCAATGCTCTACCCGAAGCAGTTGAAGGATTCTTTTGATGGACATTGGGCAAAGGTATTGCGGAATGCGGAATGCGGAATGCGGAATGCGGAATGCGGAATGCGGAATGCGGA
>CAZULM010000011.1:0-115043 GCA_964621185.1 uncultured Saprospiraceae bacterium
GGCTTTTCGCCGTCCGACCACTACGTTAACACTCAATTTCATTCAATCGCATTGCTCTTGGGGTACAATATACGGATAGTCATTAAAGATAAAATTTGCCCCCCATAAAAGCCAACTCACGGCAATTTTCAAATTTGCCTTTTCCCTTTCACAAAGGTTTTCTACATTGGACGCGCCTAACAAGCAATTTTTGTTCGCCCAACCCTTATTGTCGGCTCAATTTTCCGTTTAACCAAAAACAAAATAAATCACCCGAATGAGCACAGCTACCCGTTTCCGCCTCGCTTTTTTCAGCGGTCTCTTTTGCCTTTCCGCCAGCGTTTCAGCACAAAACCTCGCTTTGTCCACCCAGAACCCTGCCGGATTGTACGTGTGCGGCGTGGATCAAGTGACCGTGACCATCCAGAATGCCGGGGGCAGCCCGGTCGCCACCACCCTGCGCCTGGGGGCTGTTTTCCCCAACGGCATTACTTATGTGCCTGGGACTGTTTCGGGCGCCACCGAGTTCAACATCACCAATTTGGGCGCGCCGGTGTTCACGCTTGCCGACCTGCCAGGCGGCGCATCTGCTACTGTAACGTTCAGCGTGACCGCCGGCTGTGCCTTAGTGGATGCGATCAACTCCGGGCAGCAATTTTCAAATACTTTCACCGCGGCCTATACAGGTGGCACCAAACAGCTGACAGGCAACAACTACATCGTCGAAACGGGCTTAGCCAACATCATTTCCGTGTCGCCCGCCACCATCACGGGCATGAAAGGCGACGTGATCATGCGCACCATCAAGCTGCGCAACACCCGCCAAGGCCCCATCCAGTCGCTCAGGTACCGCGACCAGCACCAGGCGGGCATCTCCATCGAGCTGGTGGGCGCTGTCAACCAGGTGGACAATGCCACCCTGTTCAGCGCAGATGTGCCGGGCGGCTATTTCAATGCCTTTGGCGACGGCGACAACCTGCTGGAGTTTGGCGACGGCGAGATCACCCTGGTGGAAAAAGTGACCATCACCGATTGCGGGGTGCCTTCCTATACCGTCACCTCCGACATCATCATCGGCTGGGGCTGCGGCGCGAATACCTGCCGCAACGACAGCATCCAGGCTTTTATCACCATTTTGCCCTCCAACCAGAACCCCAACCTGAGCTTTGAGCCTATCTACAACCGTCCGCTCAGCAATTGCGGGCAGGCTGGCACCGTTCAAGAGATCAGGATCAAGAACAACGGCCAGTTGCCCGCCCAAAACGTGCTGGTTGACCTGTTTACCCTCGACACGACTTACATGGGCTTCGACGTCAATTCCTTTGAGTGGAGCATAGACGGCGTTACCTGGCTGCCTGCCACCATTGCCGGCTCCGTGCCCACTACGCTGGGAAGTTGCGGGCTCACACAGTACAAACTGGAAGTGATCGCCCAGGTGCCGCAAGTGCCGGCAGGGGCAACGGTCAGGCTCAGGTTCAAGTCCTATTTCTGCCAGCCCACCTGCTTGGGCCTCTATCCGAGGATGCGTTTTGGGTTCCATTACAACAAAGCCTGCCCTGCCAACGTGTCCACCACGGGCCTGCTCGATTATTTCCCCGATACGAGCTTTTTGAAACTTGAATCCCGGATAAATTTTGATGTCGGGCATTGCCTGGAAGACGACTCCACCTATCAATTGATCTATTGGGTAAAATCCAAACGGCTGCAGGTCGATACGGGCGTGTTGAAAGTATTGATCCAGCTGCCCTACGGCTTCGACTGGGACCCCAACTGCAGCCTGAACCTCGGCGGGCAGACGCCCTTGAGCTTTTCCACCAACATCGACGCCAACGGAAGCACCACCGTGCAGGCAATGTTCAACCTGCCCTTTGCCCAGGATTCGGTGGGCGACGAGTTTTGCATCAAATACCATTGTGAAATGGGGCTTCCCTGCGAAGCCAGCATCCCCAGCGTGCCGCCCAGGGGCATGGATTTCACGGTGTATCCTCCCCCGTCCGATTGCAAGGGCTGTGAGCTGAGAATCAGGACCTATACCACCATCGCGCTGGATGCGAGCGTGACGCCGGAATGTGGCATCACCACCTGCGACGACTTTACCATTGTCGTGGACGACAGCTGCAACGGCGGCGGCGGCGGCGGCGGGGGCCTGGGGGGCGGCAGCGGCGATTTGTTGATCACGGTGGATTACGACTCCTGGCGCGTCAACCGCGATTTTGAGGACAACAACAACGACCGAAAGGCCGACAGTGCCAACAAAGCCAATGCCCCCGGCATCCGGCTCGACCGATTTATCACGGGCGATACCATACGGAACCAATTGCAGGTGACAGTGCTGGCCGGCACCTTGAATTCGATCAATTACCGCCTCTTCACCGAGTCGCTGATGTCCGATTTCACGAAATTGGGCGGCGATGCCTACGATTTGCTCGAAGCCAAAAGGCTTTTCGTGAACTACGACACCACCGAGTTTGCCGGCGGCCGGGTCATCATCAAAAAGGCGGGCGGCCAGGTGTTCACCTGCCCGATAAACCAGCCATTTATCCGCTCCGACCAGCATATCATCAACGTGGCGCAGCCCAACATACGCCCCCCGGCCATTGTGGACCAGGTGGCCAGCATGTTCGACCAATATTCGTTCATCGTTCAAGAGCAAATAAACAACGGCTGCCTGCCGCAGGGCTTTGCGCTCACCGCCGGAGATTCCATTTTCCTGCAAACGGATTACAAGTTTACCCACAATTTCACCCCGGCAGGCGCGTCCACGCCGCCCTTGGTCAATTTCAAGACCTCGGTCTGCGACGTGTTCAAGAACTATTCCTGGGAGTTGGAGAATTTCTGCACGGAAAAGCCCATCCGTCAGTTCTCCGGCTATTTGGAGGAGATCGTTCCGGCAGCGCAACGGATAGAGCCTTGCACCGAATCCACCGAAATCTCGCCCTTCAGCTACAAAATCCGCATCGCGCGGGAGAACATGTTTCCTTTTGAGGTGCGGCCATTGACAAGCATCTTTGGGTACTCTTACAGCCTTCCCACGGCGGTCAACTTGTTGGAAACCAAGCTGAACTACCTGCGGTTGCAAGAAAATGTGCCGCTGTTTTCCAACCAAGCCCTCACGCCCATCTATGGCGGCGACTCCATCCGGCTCGACCTTTCGAGCTATTTCAGCAGCCCGATGGACGAGGGCTATTCCTTCGAGATCAGCACCCGCTTCGACACCACCTGCGGCTACGATGGCACCAAGTTTGGCCGCACCAACCTGAGCGTGCGCTACGCCAACGAGTGCCTGCACAAGCCTCAGAGCGTCAACTATTTCATCGCCAACCCGAACGGCTACCAGAACGGCAGCCCCTTGATCGACTTTTTCAACATCGGCGGCAACGTGCTTTCCATCCCCACCAACAATGTGCTGCTGAATTTCACCCTGCGCAACAACTCCCCTGTGCCGGCGCTGAACGCCTGGTTGGTGATAGAATCGGGCAACAACCTGGCCGACCTGGAACTGTTCTGGGTGAACCCGCCCAACTTAGTGCCGGTGCCGAAGGTGGGTGGCATTTATCAATTGGGCGATTTGGCGCCCTTCGACCAGCCATTTTTCAGGGTGCGGGCAAAAAGCGTGAGCTGCGCCACCTTCACGGTGAAATACCGCTTCGGATGGGCCTGCAACCCCGTTTTCAACGACCAGTTGAAAACCTGCGGCGAGTTTTCCGGCACGGTCGAAATAAGGCCGCAACCGCCAGAGTTGGAATTAGTCATCGTCAAACAGCCGCCGACAATACCCCTTTGTGCGCCTTCCACCGATTTTGAATTCGAGATCGCCAACGCCAACGACGGGTCGGCCTACAATGTGGTGCCTACAATAAAGCTGCCCGCCGGCATCCGAGTGGAGCCGGGAAGCTCGCGGCTTTCTTTCCCCGCCGGCGTGGGCGTGCCCGTGCCCATGCCCGACCCGGTTCAGTTGCCGGGCAATGTGTGGCAGTTCAACCCGCAGGCAGTGTCGCCGCTGCTGGCGCAGAACGGCTTGGTCTCCTTTGAGCAAGAACCCCTGAACGCCATGCGGATACTGTTCAAAGTGCGGGCTGACTGCGGCGCCGTGGCCAATGCGCAGCCGGTATATGGGGCGGAAGCGGTACAGCCCTGCGGCATCTCCTCCAACAAGCTGCGCAAACCCGGCGACCCGCTCAACATCAACGGGGTGAACCCTGTCACCAGCGCCGTGTCCAACCTGAACTTTACCAACCCGTCCAATGGCACCGGCTGCGGGCAAACGGTATCGCTCTCGGCCAGCATCCTGCTGGAAGGGCCGCCTTCTGCCGGCGACAGCATTTACATCACCCTGCCAGCCGGCACTTCTTATGTCATCGGCTCCTATACCCCCGGCGCCAACGCCCCCGCAGGGCCGCCCAAAGTGAACGGGCTGAACTTGCAACTGCCGCTGCCCTCGAACTTAGGCACCAATACCGTGCTGAACTTCACTTTTAACATCCGATATGACAGCCCGGCAGGCTGCGCCGACAAATTTGTCATACTCCAGACCCGGGAAAAGACACAGGCAATTTGCGGCAACACGCCATGTCCCGTGTACGTAGCCACCAGCGAGGCATTGCTGAACCTGAACGCCCAAAACCCGGAACTGCAGTTGAACAACTTCCAATTGCAAACGTCCTCGGGTGGGCAAGCCACCTTCTCCGCCAACTTAGAAAACGCCGGCACGGCCACCGCCACCAACCCCGTGGTGAAACTTTACCACGACGCGAACGGCAACGGCATCATCGACCCCACAGACCCGCTGGTAGCCACCGTCAACCAAAACGGCAGCATCACCCCAGGCGCAACCTTGGGTATTTCGGGCAGCCTGAACATACCGGCCTCGGCCTACTGTGACCTCATTGCCTTGATCCCCGCCGCTGAAAACTGCGCCTGCGCCGACAAGGTGTTCCCGCTCGGTGGAAACCAAGTGACGACACAAGGCATCGGCTTGTGCGACCTGCAATCGGTTGCCGTCGGCACCGACAGCATCCCCGGAAACACCTATATGTGGCAAACCCCTAATGGGTTGAGCTGCAGCACCTGCGCCCATGCCACCTATACTCCCGGCCCCGGCGTCGCACAAGGCGACCTGGTGACCCTGGTATTGATCGAAAAATCGGGCGATTGCACCATCGAACGGCGCTTCGACATTCAGTTCGGCGGCGACTTCGGCCTGGAAAGCAGCGAACAGACCATTTGTAAAGGGCAATCGGTCACCTTACAAGGCACACCCGGCGGTGTCAGTTACCAATGGAGCGGGCAGGGAATAACCAACCCCAACCAGCAGAACCAGGTCGTCACGCCAACGGTGACGGGCGTCTATCAGGTTACCGTCACCTTTGCGGGCGGCTGCACGGGCACCGGCACCACCACTGTCATTGTAAACGCCTCTCCAAACAAAGCGCTTGAAAAAATGACTTGCGCCGGATTACCAGTGGATATTTTTGACGATATGACCTTATTGACTGATGTTCCAGGTGTTTACACAAAGACTTTGACAGCACCTAGCAACGGCTGCGACAGCACGGTGACTGTTACCCTCAAGGTGCCTCCTGTGCAGACAGAGGAGACAAAGTTTATTTGCCAGGGCGACAGCATCGTGGTGTATGGGCAGACTTTCAAATCCGAAGGCATGAAATGCGCCAACCTGCCCTCCTCAACGGGCTGCGACAGCACCCACTGCGTAACAGTCAAAGTCCGCGCCAACCCAAGCATCCAGGCGCAGGATTCTGTCGTGGTGCAAGCGGGAACGCAGGTCACCTTGAACGGCCCGGCAGGCTTTGCGGCGTACAGTTGGTCGCCCCCGGGCAGCCACCTTTCCTGTGTCAATTGCCAGAACCCGGTGGCAACGCCCGACAGCACCACAACGTTTGTGCTGGTCGTTACGGACCTGAACGGCTGCCAGGGCATGGTCAGCTACCGGGTGGTAACCTGCGACATCGACAAGTTCATCAACGAGATACCCAATGCCTTCACGCCCAACGGCGATGGCGCCAACGATACATTCAAGCCCATCGACCGTGAAGGCGCTGAAATGCTGGTTTCCCTGGAGGTTTATAACCGTTGGGGCATCAAGGTATATGAAGGCTTCGGCAAAGATGCGGCCTGGGACGGCAGGGTGAAAGGACAGCCCGCCAGCTCGGATGTCTATGTCTATATCCTGGTGGCAGAGTGCAACGGCCTCGTAAAAAAGAAACACGGAGAAATAAACCTATTGCGATAAGTCATGCGGATCATTGGCAGCATAGAACATCCCGCCTTGAAGATTTCGGTCTTCAAGGCGGACAACCGCGTCAGCGTGAAATTTGAAAACGCGCTGTACGAACAAACCTTCAAATTAGGCGACGACGAGCGCTTCGCCAACCTTGAAGCGGTACAAAATTTGGTGGACGAACGGATGATTGCCGATGTGATGGCGGGGTTCCGGCAAATGCACCAAACGCGGATGGCGGTTTTGGGAAGAAGGTTCACAGCAACGGAAAACGAGGAATTTGAGGAGATTATTTGAACTTATTTCCGCCGAAACGGCCTTAGCATCTGGCTGAAAAAACCGTGCGGGTATTCATCCACCCCCTCGAAACCGAGCTTTATGTCGCGCCCGTCGCGGGGCATCCAAACCGTGCCGAACAAGTAGTCCCACAGCGACAGGGTAAGCCCGTAGTTGACGCCGTTGCTTCCCTTGGGCAATTCCTTGGAATGGTGCCAAATATGCATCTGCGGGCTGTTGAAAATGTACTTCAACGGCCCAAGCGGCAAATACACGTTGGCGTGGTTCAGGTGGCCGACCACGATGGTGAACAGGTGCACCACGATAAAATCCTGAATGCCGAACCCGATCATCGCCAAGGGAATGTATTCTATGCTTCGGTACACAATAGTTTCCATGAAATGGTAGCGCAAATGAGCGGCAAAGCCCATCTCTCGCACCGAGTGGTGCACTTTGTGAAATTCCCATAGACGGGGCGACCAATGCAGCAGCCGGTGGGTATTCCACTGCACGAAGTCGCGCACCACGAACAATATGAGCAGTTGCGCCCAATGCGGCAGCGTTGCCACGTTGACGGCCACAAGGTTGCGGGTTCCGAATGCAGCAGCCAAAAGATCGCTGAATGCCTGGGCAACTACGTTGGAAAGCGCGGCATAGCCCACCAGCCCGAACAAGAAAAAATTGAAGAACATGTAAAAGGCATCGAGCCAAAAATCCTCACGGATCTTGTCCTGGTTCTTGCGCCAGGGGAAGGCCAGCTCCAAAAGGTAAACAGCTATTGAGATGGCAATGAGCCAATAAAAATAACTGCTCCAATGCGGGCTGATCACCTCGCCGGCGAGGTAACGGGCATAGCCTGTAAAGTTGTCGATAAATATTTGATAGTACTTTTCCATGATAATCACTTATGCGCCTTCTGGAACGCCAAAATAGGCCCAAACGGCCCATATTTGTGCTGTGTCTCGGGGAATGTGTCGCTGAACGGCCCAAACGGGTGGTCGAAAGGCTTCTTCGCAATATTCGGCCAATCGGTATCCAAGAACGGGTGCTTGGGGCGCGGCTGGGAATTCACGAAAGCCGCCACATCCCAGGCTTCCGCATCGCTCAGCTGGGGGTTCTGGAAGCTGGCGCCGAACGGCATGTTGGCCTTCACATATCCGGCAAAGCGCGACAAGCGGAACAAGCCCGCCGCTTCGTTGTAGCTTTTCTCGCCCCAAAGCGGCGGGTAGCTCCGGGGGCTTTCGGGCATGGGCAGGCCCTGGCCCTGGTTTCCGTGGCAGGAAGCGCATTTGGCGGCATATACCTTGCTGCCTTCCACGGGGTGGGCCGCCCGATCTAAATACGGGACTTCGACCAAACCCTGCCCTTTGGGTTTTTCCCCTTTCGGCACGCCGCTGCCCAGCCAACGCATATAGGCCATGATGGCTTTCATTTCCCGGCCGGTGGTGTCGATGGGCTGGCCGTTTAGGCTCCTCATAAAGCAATCGTTCACCCGCTTGGGTATGGTTTCCAAGGAGCCCGAGCGTGCGCGCAGTTGCGGGTATGTGCTCTGCACGGCGAAATAGTTGTTGCCAAAGGGTTTGGTGCCGGCATCGAGGTGGCAGTTCTGGCAGTTCATGCCGTTTATGGAACCAGCGCGCACCAGGCCATTTTCCCCGAAATAATCCTGGGTATTGGCAATCAGGTCGCGGCCGTACCGGATGAGCTCGGCATCGTGGTCAGTCTCCGCCAAGTAAGGGTCAGGAGCGCCCCAGAGCTTGTCTTTTTCAAAAACTGGGTTCAACCGTGCTCTTTTTTCTGAAACAGCTTGCTCTCCTGTGCTTTTTACCGCCAGATAACAAAATATGGCGCCTCCGAGCAATACCAAAAGCAGCAGCCACAACAAGCTGCGCGCCCGTATCAAAAAAATCCGTTGCCGCAGGCAGGAAGCTGCCAAATTCGGTTCTTCCAGCATTTTATGGGTATAGGTATGGAGGCCGTTGCAGACCCCGACAATCCCGATGCCCAAAGCAGCGATCACCAGGCCGATCAGTGGAAGAAAGCAGTCCATAATTGACTAAAGGGGAAATGCGCCAATGCCGCCCGACAGGTTGCGCACGTCGAAGCCTTGTTTGTGCATCATTTTGCAAGCTTGCCCGCTGCGGTTGCCGCTTAGGCAAAACAAGTAATACGTGACATCGCGGTCCAATTTTCCAACTTTTTGGGAAAAGCCGGGCGACATAAAATCGATGTTCTTGGCGCCGGGGATGCTGCCTTGTGCAAATTCCCCTGCCGTCCTGACATCCAGCAGCACAGCGTTCTCGGATGCCTCCAGCTGCTTCTTGAAATTGGCGCCCGACAGGTTTTCGTTGCTGTTTTTGGTGTCAACGGTTGCCGTTTCTGAACCTTCTGAACCAAAGAGGTTTTTGATCAATGCGTTTAAAGACATTTTTTTGAATGATGAATGATGAATGATGAATTAAGTGGATTGTAATGCAAAGATGTAGGATATGGGGGCGTAAACTTCGTGATAATAGTCACGACTATAATTATTTTTTGGAAAATCCACTGAGCTTTGTGTTAAAAAGGATTTCCGCGGAAAACTGCACCAAACTTTGTTTCAATATTGAGCAAGGTGCAACATGCGTCATCCCGAATTTAGGCAGGGATTTCGAATACCGAATACCGTGGTATCATTTGTAGGGCAAAATTGTAGAAACCTATTCGTCAGACCGCGAAAATCGGTCAGACGATGGCGCTTGGTCTGACCGATTTTCGTGGTCTGACCAATAAATATAAACAAATATTGCACTTATCCATGGTTTTTTACCTTTTGAAAATTCGGGATGACACATGTTTCGCCCTGCCTAAAGCAAACGAATATTTGGACTTCAAAAACCAACTTTTTCAAATTTGGACTTTTGAGACAGCCACTTGGCCAAGAAAATTGAAATAAAATTTGGCGACATTTACAGGACTAAACCTTTTTACACAAGCCCGTCTAACGCTTGAACTTGAACGAAATAAAAACTTGTAACGTTCGCCAAGGCCAAGCCTTCTTGCACAACCTATAGTGCCGGACGCGCCACTATGTAGTAGGCAGCTCATGAAGGAACCTACCAAGCGTTCAGCTTCTCCTGCTCCCCGGCGTACAAACCTTTCACGGCCTGCACCAGCCAGTCGCCGCCGAAGGTGATGGTGTAGTGGTGGGAAAAATAGATGACCCAGCTGAGCGAGGCATCGAAGACCATGCCTTCGTGGGCGCCGCCGAATATCTCCTCTTTGCCGATCTCGAACAGGCCTTCTTCGCAGTCGAGCAGGTAGAATGGCAAGGTGACTTTTTGTTCCAGCAGGTCGGCGATTGCCTGTTTTTTTTCATCGGCCATGCCGTTGAGGAAAACGACTTCTTGGGGCGCGGCATCGGTGAGCGGGTTCCAAAAATTGGAGTTGAAATTCCAATGCTCCTTCAGTTCGGCCCTTAAATTGCGGGCCTGGTCGCCAGAAATACGCTTGCGCGTGTTGTCCTCGGGCAGCACCTCGGTTTGCAACGGGTCGCCCTGGAACAGGATTGGCAGTTCGCTGGCAATGCTCCTGGCCGATTTTTCGACGATGCGGAAAAGGGTGCGCAGGTATTCCGGCACGTTGGGGTCTATGGGTATCTGCACCTGTTTCTCCCGGCGGCCAATGTGGATGTCGAGCAGAAATTTGACGGGGGCGGCAGCGGCGACTTGTTCCACGGCCTCAAGGGCGAGGTCGGTGTTGAACACCACATAATACTGGAGGTAGTTGCCGGAGAAACGCTCGCCGCCGCGCGGGATGCCGTTACAGGTCTCTTCCAGGCGTTTCAGCACGGGATCGAGGTAGCCAGTCGTCCAGTCGTCGTACCAGGGCGCCCCGGCAGGATAGCCCGTCCAGCGCCGCATCTGGAAATGTAGGGTCATCACGTGCAGCTGTTGCTGGTGGGGCTTTGAATAACCGTCCTGAACCCAGGATTCTGCCGTTTTACGGATAAAAGCTTCGGGATTGGATTTGGGGGGAATTGGACTGGTGGAGCTGTTCTGCGGAACCTCGCCACAAGTGCCCGTTTCGGTGCTCAACTGCGCGTCGAGGGCCGTCAGCCGCACGTAGTGCCAACGACCTTCAATTTGTTTGTAGAGTATCAAGCGATATTTTTTCACGCAGCGAAAGTTTACCAGGATTTGGGGGGATTTTGAAAATCAATACACCAATCAATCCTCAAAATCCCCCCAAATCCTGGTAAATAGGGAAAAGTTCGTGCCAGAAAATTGATTTTTCTCAAAAAATATGGGCGCCGACAGCTAAAATGCCGCCGACGCCCACAAATATTGAATCAAACTTGCTTTTAATTAACAATCACCTGCTCGGTGAACACCTTGTCGCCCTGAAGAACGTGCACCAAAATGGTGCCTTTTGCATAAGCCGTCAGGTCAAATTGCTGGCTGTAGCTGCCGCTGAAGGCATTGAGCTCTTCGCGGAAAAGCTGGCGGCCCGACATGTCTAAGAGCGACACCACGGTGGCTACCGGTTCCCCTTTAAACTCGACGGTTATCTGGCCCTGGCTCGGGTTGGGGTAAGCGCGGAATGACTGCAGGGCAAGGCTGCGGTCTTGCGCGGGCTTGGCGTTGGGGTCCAATTCAACTTTGGTGCCATCGCCCTCGCCGGCCTTGCGGATGATGATGATGCGGGTTTCCTTCAAGCGGCGCTGGTCGTTATTGTCCCAGTTCCAGGTATAGAAACGGCGGTCCATTTCCTGGCCATTGATGTTTTTTTCAATTATTTCCACGCGGCTCTTGTCTTTGCAGGCTTTAAGGGTGGCCTCTATTTGCATCGGCTTGCCTTCGCGCTCATAGGCCACCTGTACTTTGTCGCCGGTTTTGTACTTCGCGATTTCGTCCCACAGCTCGGCGTGGCTGTGCACCAGTTCGTTGTTGACAGAGAGTATCAAATCGCCTTCTAACATGCCTGCTTCCTGGGCGGCGCTTTCACTGGTGAAGCTCTGGATGGCTGCGCCGCGGTCTTCGAGGCTGCTGCTGTACACGCCGAGACAGGCTTCCTTCTCCTTTACTTTGTAGTCTATGTTGATCGGGGCGGTCAGTTTCAGGTTTTCCAAGCCTTTCAGGTCGATTTTAGGCATTTGGAAATCGAAGTCTTGCACTTTCATCAGCCCTTTTTGCTCGCCGAGCACCACTTCCACGGTTTTCTTTTGGCCTTCATGAATGTAGCCGACCGTTACTTTTTCGCCGGGCTTGGTGTATGCCATGAAATCGGTGATGTCTTCAAAATCGGAGATGGGCGTGTCGTTGAGCTGATAGATGGCATCGCCATCGACAAGCCCGGCTTTTCCGACCGCCGAGTTTTGGGAAACCGTGACAGCCACCCCGTTGTCGCGGTTGTCGTCGTCGTTGTCGAACACGCCGAGCACGCCTTTCGGGGCGTGTACCACATCGATTTTCACATCGCTCCTGGTGGTAAGCACGGCTTCTGTTTCGGCTTTTTTCCCATTCCGGCTGTAGGCAATTTTCAGCTTGTCGCCCGGTTTGGAGGCCTGGATGACGGTGCTCAAATCCGACCATTTGTCGGTTTTTGTCCCGTTCAGGGATAGAATCATGTCGTTGTCGCGCAGGCCGGCTTTGTCGGCAGCAGAGCCGCGGGTGATCTGGACGACTAAGCCAGGTTGGCTTTCGTCTTCGTCGGAGTCTTCCTCCACGCCCAGAAAGGTCCCTTTGTCGTCGCAGCTGGTCGCCCAGTTAAGACCTTTCATGGCGTGCCCGAAAAAAGAGGCGTTTTCATGGTCTTCGCCTTCGGTCACGATGACTTCCAAATTGTTCTTGTCGTCGCGGTTTTCCTGCACGAATTTGTCCACGTCGAAATTTTCGGCAGCTTTGCCTTTTTTCACGATGGTTTCGGTCACTTCCGTTCCATCGGCTTCCACGGTGCGCTTAATGATGGTGATTTTCTTTTCAGGGCTGTCATTTTGTTGTTGGGCAAACAAGGGCGCCAGGCAAAACGGGAGGAGGATAAAACCCGCTGTTAGCAAGATAGAGGATGTTTTCATAGATCTATATTATTGTGTGTTGGTGAACGAGAAGGCAACATTGGAGAGGGGCCTGCCCCTATTGACAATATTGTGGGAACGAAGTTGCGCAGGCAAAAATATATTTCAAAATTAGTTCGACCAACAGCCCTTTCTGTCGCGTGTTGGAAGCAAAAGCTACAGGATACCGTCCCTATTTTAACATTTTTCGACTACCCGTGCCCGCCCACATACTTCAAATCGCATCACCTGCGTTAAAGGAATAATCAATACCCTTACCCTACTGACAATATCTTCTAATCATCACACGAACCGACTCGCTCTATGGCAAGTGCTAACTACAAAATCCTACTGGTAGAAGACGATCAAAATTTTGGCGACGTGTTGCGCTCCTACCTTGAAATGCACGATTACGACGTGACACTCGCCACCGATGGCGTGGCTGGCTTAGAGGCCTTCCGCAAAAACAACTTTGATCTCTGTGTCTTTGACGTCATGATGCCCCGCAAAGACGGCTTCACCTTGGCCAAAGACGTGCGCGAGCGCAACCAGGAAGTGCCCATCATCTTCCTGACCGCCAAAACCATGAAAGACGACGTGCTCAATGGATTCAAAATTGGCGCCGACGACTACATTTCCAAGCCCTTCAACTCGGAAGAGCTGCTGCTCCGCATCCAGGCCGTGCTGAAGCGCAGCAACAAAGCGCCCGATCCCCGCGACGACCAGCGTGAGTTCACCATAGGCAAGTTCCATTTCAACTACCCCTTGCGCATCCTTACGTTCACAGAAGCAGCCCCAGGCGCAGAGAACAACTGGAAGCTCAGCCCTAAGGAAGCTGAACTGCTCAAGCTGTTCTGCAAATACATCAACGACGTGACCCCGCGCTCCGAGGCGCTCACCAAAATCTGGCATGAAGACACCTATTTCACAGCCCGTTCCATGGACGTTTTCGTGACCAAATTGCGCAAATACCTGGCACCCGACCCCTCCATCGAGATCGTCAACATTCACGGCAACGGGTTTCAGTTGCTGGTGAAGGAGGCGACTGGGGCGCGGTAGGGAATTGGCAAATTGGCAAATGGCAAGGGGCAAATGGCAAAAAAAGAAGGTTAAAGGGATAAATCGAGTTGAAAGCCCTTTATGGCCCGCGTACCAAGTTCCTTTGGTTCGCGGGCTTTTTTTATCCCGTGATTTGCACTGGAATCTGCAGCGTCACCCGCGCGCCGGCAACATTCCCCGTCTCGGGGTCGTAGATCGCCTCCTGCCGGAAATGCCGCGCCTTCGAATCTCCCGACAATAGTTCCAGGCGGTGCTGCGTAATGCTCATGCCCACCGATTTGTGGCCCTCGTCGGTGCTGTCGTGCTGTGTGGCTTCAAAGCCCGGCCCGTTGTCGCTGATGGTGACCACTAAGTTGCCTGCCTCCAAGGCGTACCCGAGTTCGATCAATCCGCCGCCTTGCCTGTTTTTCATGCCGTGGATGATGGCGTTCTCTACAAACGGCTGGGCCAGCATGGGCGGCAACTGGATTTCGCGCGCATTCAATTCATCGGAAACCTTTATTTCATAATTGAAGCGGTTGCGAAAGCGCAGCTGTTCGAGCGCGAGGTAGGATTCCAGCATCTCCAGCTCTTCGGCTAAGGAATGGGTGCCGTCGAGCGAGCCGTGCAGGGCCAGGCGCACCAAGCGGGCAAATCGGGCTAAGTATTTGGTAGCCGATTTCGCGTCGTTCTCCGCGATAAAGCTCTGGATGCTGGCTAAGCAGTTGAATATGAAATGGGGGTTCATCTGAGCGCGCAAGGCCGTAGTTTGCAGGTCGGCAATCTTTTGCCGCATGGCTGCTTCCGACCTGACGGTTTGGAGGCGGTAGCGAAGGAACAACCAGATGCCAAGCGCCATCATGGCCGCCATCATCAGCCTGCTCCACCAGGTTGCCCACCAGGGCGGGCCGATCTCGAAATGCCAGGCCGATGCCTCGCTCCAAAGCCCGTCTTCGTTCTGCGATTGCACTTCAAAGGTGTAGCGCCCGGGTTGCAGGCGCACAAAATTAACTTGACGGTTCTCTGTAAGTGCAAAGGCAGCATTCTCCGGCAACAAGCGGTACCGGTATTTGACCTGCCCTTCTGCGATGATGGGCGGCGTGAAATACTGGAAACTTATGTTGTTCTGGTTATACCGCAGCTTTATGTTTTCCAGAAACGGGACTTCTATGTTGTTCACCTCAAAAAATTCGAGCAGCGGGGCAGGTTGGGGCCTTGGCTCGCGTTTGAGGCGGAAGCGGGCCAGCCCCTTGTCGGTAGCCACCCAAAGTTGCTCCCCGATCAGGGCGACATCGTTCACCTGGTTTGAAGGCAGTCCGTGCTTGGTCGTGATGGCCTCAATCTGCCAAGTGCCATTCTGTTGGTAAACGAGTTTGTTCAGCCCCGCATTGGAACAGGCAAAAATGCTGCCGTCTGCGGCAATGTACAGGCTGTTATAGACATTTGAAAGCAGGCCTTCCCGGGTTGTCAGGTGCGTGAACGCGCCTTTTTCGTCGCGGATCAGCAGCCCGGCCCCCTTCAAGCGTATGATACAGCCCCCGCCTGCAGATGTGGGCAGCAGGTCGAGCCCGCGCAAAGGATAGCGCAAGGCGGGGTGGCTAAACGCTGTCGGTTCATAAATGCCGTTGCGCCATATTTTCAGGCCACCGAGGGTGGTGACCCAAAGGAAGCCTCCGGGATCAGGCGTGACGCTGAACAAACGCTCCTTGCTTACAAAATAATTTTCCACCAACCCGGTAATACGGTCAACGGCGGCGAAATCCTGTCGGTAGCTTGCCCAGACAAGCTTCCCCGCCGGGTCGGGCTTTATGTATTGGGCAGACACGCTGTTGTCGGGGCTGGAGGAAAGCCGGGAGGATTTGTCGCTGAAAGCCCAGCGGCCTTTTTCCCAAAAAGCGAGGTCGGCCCCGCACCACAGCCTGCCGCTCAGGGGATCGAACCACAAAGCCGTCATTTCCTTGAAGTTGGAGCCGGGCGGCAGTGGCAGCAGGGAAAGGTCCCCGCCAGATATTGGGATGCGGCATATGTCGAAAGGCCGAAAGCCGGCGTAAACATGGGTTCCATCTGAACATAGGCGCTGCACGTTGGCCGATGGCAACCCGTCGACGGTATCGTAAACATCGAGGTGAGGGTTCTTGCAATAAAATATGCCGGCGTTTCGGGTGCTTGCCCACCAGCCGCCCTGGCGGTCGCAGAGCAGCGACATCACCTCCTGGCCGGGCAGCAGGTTTTCAAATTGGTTCTGCTGAAAATGCGCCATGGTGGGGAAGCGCAACAATCCCACTTCGCCTTCTGCGATGGAGCAGAGCAAAATAGCGCCGTCAATATCCTGGTACACGTCTTCCACATATACGTCTTTCTGGCCCTGCCAAATCAAGCGGTTGTCGCGCACGAGGAAAAAAGTCTGCCGCCGGCAAAGCAGCAAATCGCCGCTGCGGAGGCGCCAGGCGCGGAAAGAGATGCCCTTTTCGATGTTTTTCCAGGTAAAATTGCCCAAGGAGACAGGGCTGCCTTTTTCCCAGGAAAAAACTTCTGTGGAAATGTTTTGCGCCGACTTCTTGCTCTCCGCTGCCGGTGAGCTTTCCAAACCCGAATCTTGTATCTCCAGCATATAGCCGTTCAGCTCCATTAAGCTGAAGTTCGGGGTTTTCAGGCGCATCGGCAGCAATGACCCGTCCGGGTTGATCGACACATAGCCTCCCCTGTCAACAGCTACGCGCATCGCCCCCGATTCGTCGAGGGCAAATGCTGCGATGTAGCCGAATTTTTTTTGATAAGCTTGCAGGGCGGCGTTGTGTGCATAGGGGCGCACCGTATCTTTTTCAACATAATACAGGAAGCTTGGGAGGTGCGAGAACCAGACACGGCCCGAAGGGTCTTCCCAAAGGTTCAATGTTGAGGATGCCACCAGCACATTCGTGTCGATTGGCTGTACGAATCGCTGCCCGTTGAAATAGCAGACGCCCTGGTAGGTGCCAGCCCAGACAATGCCCCTTTTGTCTTGCAGCAGGCAGTTCACTTCGTTGCTGGGCAGGCCCTCGTTGATGGAATACTGGCGCCAAAGCAAGTGTTGGGCTATAAGTGGGAATCCCTGAAGTAAAAAGCAGAATATTATGACAAGGAAACGCGCTATTTTCCTTAATCCTGTTTTGCCAAAGATGCCTGGTGGGGCAATATGCTGCCTGACCTTGCCCAGGGCAGGCCCAACAATTGTACTGCGTTTTAGAAAAGTACCAGACATAAAGGGAGAAAAATCGCCTGGTAAATGTAATGTGTGGCGAACGTTTTCAAAAAACTCTTTTACGGGATGGGCACAAAAAAACGAGCCGACCAAATTGCTTCGGCCAGCCCGTAATTGGTTTTTAATCTCGTAGGAACGCCAAGAATCGCTCCAGCATGGTTTTTGGGGCATTTTGGGGCTTGTTGCCCTCGGTTAATGATGCCGTTTCAAGTTTCCGGCTCAATTCCAATTCCGGGGCTTTTTTTATCAACGCTTCCAGCGCATACCTTATTTGCTTTTCCAGCATGGCCCAGGTTTCTGACGAAACAAGACCCATAAGAACGTATTTCCTGCCAGCATGGTATCTGGCTTTCAAGATGATTTGGTCATTGCCCAGATTTTCGCACAAATCGAGCGCTTCCGGTATTTTGTTTTGGTCGAGCAGTGCAAAAACCGCAGCTTTTGGCACAGGGCCAAATTGGAAGGGTTTGCCTTTCGATGCGCTATTCGTGGTCGGTGAATCTGTGTCGGCAAGCATTTCGGGGTTTAAGACAGCCAATATCTCAAAATTCACTTGATTCAACAACCTCGACCAAGTCTCATATTCAATGCGTTTTGCCTCAAAATGAGCCTGGGCTTGGTCCACCCGATTTTTCAGGCCGATGGCTTGGTCATACCCGTTCTCAAAAAGCAGGAGCAGGGCCTCAGAGGTGTCTCCCCTCGCAATTTGGTCTCGGATTTTTTCTTGCAGTTTGGGGTCTGCGTAAAATGAGGCAGACATGGGTCAAGAGGCAACAGGGTTAAAAATGAAAGCATCCCCAAAAGTATGCTCTCTCATTTCCGGCAGCTGAGACAAATGACGATTGGCTGGTTTTTGGTGATAGTCGGCGGGGAAAAAATGATATTCGGTAACGGTTGCTCAATTGTGGTAAGCGCCGTTGTGCGTCAGTGTCTTGCCGCATTTTGCGCAAGCTACAGCTGAACCAGCGCCGCCGGCACAGCCACCGGGGCAGGTGTAATGCCAAACTCCGGCCGCATTTTGCGCTGGCTCGGCCTTTTGGGCGGGCGCTGCCTGGGTTGGCGCCGGAGCAGCTTTTGCGCCCTCGCCTTCCGTTTTAGGGTGGTATTTGCTGTTGTGTGTGAGCATGGTGCCGCATTTCGCACAGGCAATGGCCGAGCCAGCACCGCCTTCGCAGCCTTTCGGGCAGGTGTAGTGCCAGGTGCCGGCAGCGTTTTGGGCAGGCTCGGCGAGCGCTGCCTGGTCGGTGGGAGGCACCGTAACCACTGTTTGGGCTCCGCCATCTTGCGACATAAGGCCCTGTCCTTCTGGCAAGTTGCTCGGCAAGGCTGACGATTCTGAACCGGCAGGAGTAGTGCTTTGGGAAGCGCTGTTATCATTCTGGCAGGCTGTGAAGATGCCGACGGCTATGATGAATGTCGCGGTTGCAATCTGAAAAATTTTCATGGCATGAATTTTAGTTTGTGAATGGGGCAAAAGTACGGGTGTTAGCCGGATATTTGTGCTTCAAATTCGAATGTTCAGGATTCAACAATAAATTATAATGAAACAGCCGCAAGCAAATGCCCTTTGGCAAGAATTTTACAAGGTAGCCGCCCAATTCCGCGACCTCGCACCCTGGGGCTGGTTTTCCGATTCCGACATATTTGGGGTAAAAAACCCGGAGTCCGGGGAAATCGGCTGGTGCTGCATCATGGGGGAATTGGGCGAGCACCGCGCCTTAGCTATCTATCGCGGGGCGAAAGGTCTCGACAGCTACTACAACATGTCTGACACCGGGGAACTGGCCCCCAACAACCCCGAATTCCTGAACAGCGCCCTCGGCCAAGACTGCATGATGATATCATTTGAAGATGCCGCTGAAGTTTCTCCAGAACAAAAAAAGCACCTCAAATCCCTCAACATGTCTTTTCGAGGGCCAGGCCAATGGATCGTTGCCGAAACTTTCGAGCCCGGCATGGTGCCCTGGCTCTTGGACGAAAAAGACCTGCCATTTGCCATCCAATGCCTGCAACAGGCAATGACGGTCGCCTACCGATATGAAGACAGCCCACAATTGCTGGAGCACGACTACACGCTGGTCAGGACAGCCAAGAAGCAGGCAGATGGCAGTTTGGCCTGGGACGATGTCTTAATCGATGATGAAGACCTCCCGGAACCTGAAGAGACCCTGCCCTTGAAGCCTTCTGCGAGCTTTTTGAAAAAAGCGGCCGCTATGCCCCGGCTCCAAAGCGCGTTGGTGCTCTGCAATTTCCTGCTGATGCAAGGCATCCAGGAGAAAAAAACAGAGCGGCCCTGGTTTCCCTGCATGTTGATGGGCATCGATCCCGGTTCGGGTATCGTGCTGACCCAGGACATGTTCCCGCTTTCCGAATTGCCCAACAAAATAGAAAACGGGCTGCTAACGCTTTTTGAAGTCGCCAAGGGTGTGCCAGTGCAGCTGGGGACCCACCACTTCCCCTTGCACGACATGCTGAAAACAATCTGTGAGAAACTGGACATCGAACTGGTGCTTTTGAGCGGCGACGAGGCATATTTCACGGATTTGGTGGAGGCCGTTTCTGCTTTTGGGATGGGGCGTTAGGGCCGCAGCACCACAAGCCTGGCTGTCATCAACTGCCCCGGCGCGGCAACTTGAACCGTGTATATGCCTTCCGGCAAGCTGCCTAAGGTTAGTTGACAGCGGTTCTCCCCCGCCTCAGCAGCAAATTTGCTCCTGTGCGCCACCCTGCCGGAAGCATCCGACAACTGGATCAGAACGCTTCCTGGCGCTTTTATTTCAAAACCTATCTGGGCGTATTCCGAAGCAGGGTTCGGGAAAACCCGCAAGGCGCCCAAACCGTCGGCGCCGTACAAGTCAGTTTCGGCAACGCGATCCTGGGCAGTCGAGGGCTTGTTCTGTGGGCAATCGCCGGGATCCCAGTTCCAAACCACGAATTCCCTCGAATACACGTTGGTTGCGATGAAAAGCCCCGTCATCCTGGTGGGCGCTGCCTCAGCAGCTTTTTCGAGCCGCAGGTCTTTTTGTGTGTACATATTCGCCGCGATGTTACAGCCGCGATCGACGGTAATGTTCAAGCCTGCAAAGCATTGCACCTTTCTGTTGTCACCGGGGTTGAAAACCACGTTTTTGGCGATGGTTATGCCTTTGTTGACCAGCACTTCGGTGTTTTGGTCAAATAATACGGTGGCGCCGTCCTTGAGGGTCAGTTCCTTGATCATCACGGTGGATGCACCGGAGAAGGTCACCGTAGCGTTGATGCCGATTATTACATTTCCATAGCTGCTTCCCGTCAAGATGACAGGCGCGCTGTTGTTCGGGATGCTTATGTTGTTGCTGGTGGGGGTGCTATTTGCCTTAAAGGCCGGTAGCGATGCGGCATCTACCTGTCCAAAATAGGATGTAGCCACCGCACTGCCGCTCTGAAGGTCGATCACAGGAGCATTCACAAAAGTATTGGGCGCTGTCACGGTGCTTCCCATTTGGAGCCGTGCCTGTTTTCCTGCATCAACCAGCCCTACCCCACCCGATTCTACCGTGTTGGTCTTCATGTACACGTCGTTGAAACCGATGACCGCGTACGCATACGCGAGGCTGGGATCCGCAGCTTTTTGCACCTCAATGCTGAAGGAACAGGTAGCGGTGTTGCCCGCCGGGTCGCGCACGGTGAAAGCGTTCAGGGTGGTACCAAACGGAAACAAAGCTTCGGAAGCCAGTCCTTCGGTCTGTTCCAATTGGAAGCCGCAGTTGTCCGCGGTATTCACCAGGTATTGTACCTGAGCTGTGCAGGCCCCTGGGTCGGTCAAAAGGGTAATATTGTCGGGGCAAATGATGCCCAGTGGCGGATTCTCGGTCAAGCCAGGATCTGCTGCATCGGCGAGGCCGTTGCAATCGTCGTCGAAGCCGTTGCAAACCTCCACCATACCGGGGTTGGCAAGGTTGTTTTCGTCGTCGCAGTCCTGTTTGTCTAATACATACCCAGCTTTCTGGTAACAATAGTCAAAAGGCTTCAATGGGTCGCCAAACCCATCCCCGTCGGCATCGGGATAATAGGTTTGCACGGTTTGTGTGCCGGCAAAATCAACGCTCAGGCTGCGGTCCGGAAAATCGTCGTAGGGATAAGTCGCCGTAACGGTAAGGTGGCTCATACCTGGGTTGGACAAATCAACCCCGGTAAAATCTAGTGTGCCGTTCGGAGGGTAAAAATAGGGGTATGAAAAATAATCAAGGAACTGAGGGTTGAAAACCGGACCATAGACACCGTTGTTGGCGCCGCTCACTGTCAGGGTAAACTGTGCAAAATTGTCGGGCAAATGGCCGTTCCCCCAATTGCTGAAATTTACGGTCACGCGCTCGTTGTTGCCGGGCCTGCACCCGTCTGATTCAGGGTAGATGCTGTTGAGCACCAAACTTGGCTGCGCCGTTGCGATGCAAATACCAAAGTTCAGGTAACCCGGGGAATGAGCGGTCAGTTGGATAATGTAGGTTTTACCTGGGGTCAGGTTGCGCAGCACAGGTGGACTGAAGGGGTATTCGCAAGCATAAATCCGGTGAAAATTGTTGCACGGGCCTTCCAACACCTCCAGGTAAAACCGGTTGTTGTAGGATACAGATTCCCTGTCGCGAATGCCAATAAGGTGGTCGGTACTGGTGGCGACGAACGAATAAAACACGCTGGGGCCATAGTCGCAGGCCGTATTGGCGACTTGAGCGCCCAAGGTAGTGCCCGATACGTTGGCCACGCAGTGCCCGGAGGGTGAAACTGCCAGCAACTGGGCGTTGTAGCACGATCCGTTGGCGGGCTCCACGACGGTCAACACGCACAGATCGAATTGGGTACCGGCCTGGTGCCCACCGGCTACCCGGATATAATATTCCTGGCCGGGGCTGAGGTAATACACGTACAGGCCCAGCTTATAACTGGTGCAGGCAACCGATTGCAAACTTCCGCAGTCGCCCGTGTACAGTTCCAGCGTAAGAAACGGGTCGCCATATCTTTGCATGGTATCCTGAAGCCGGATATAATGGTCGTTGGACGTTGCCGTAAAACGATACCACAGACTGGTTCCGGTGTTGCAGCCCAAATAGAAATCACCCGTCACCCCGGCAAAAGTACCCGTTACAGGCGCTGTGCACTGCATGTCAGGGCTGGGCACGATGGCGACTGCGCCCGAACATTCGGTATTGGCAGGTGTAGGCGGGGCAGTGGCGAGGCACAGGGTGAAGTTGTGGGCGGCGCCTTGTACGCTGAAGACGCGAACAAAATACCTATTGCCGATCGCCAAACTTTCCAGGACCATGAGCGAACTGTTGCTGCCCTCGTGGCAAAACAGGGGGCTATAGTTGTCGCAATCGTCGCCTTCAAAAACCTGCATGCCCAAATTGTCGCCCGTTCCGTTTTGCAGGAAAGCCGTGGGCCGCAACCTGAGCAGATGGGTATTGCTGGTGGCCACAAACTGATACCACACATCGTTGCTGCCGTAGCCATTGCAGGAAAGCAGGTCGCTCGTGGCGCCGAGCGTGGTTCCAGGGTAAAGCAGCCCGCAATCCAGGCCGTTGTTGGGCAATATCAGCTCGGCGCCTGTGCAAAGGTCGTTGGAAGGCGGTTCCGGCAGCGCGCTGAGGCAAATGGTAAATTCTGAGGACTGGTTGGCAAACGTGAAGAGCCGGAGGTAATAGCTGTTGCCTGGGGTAAGCCCATGGATATCCAATGTACTTGCATTTTCGGCACATGGCAAAAATACTGTTGGCGCATTGCAATCGCCTTCCAGAATTTCTGCGCCGAAAGCTGCCCATTGGGATTCAATTTCTAGGTGAACAGACTTGGAATCCGGGATGAACTGAAACCAGATATCGTTGGCCTTTTCGCCCGAGCAGCCGGGGTGCGACTGGGTGGCGCCAAGGCTGGAAGCTGTTGTTGTGGCATCGCAGTTAAGGACTGGGTTGATCGGCAAGGGAATGGCTGCGCTGCACTCGTCGTTGGCAGGTTTCGGGATACTAGTGACACAAAGGTCGAAAGTGGTCGGGTGGCCGTTGTTGTCATATACCCGCACAAAGTAGCGTTCTCCTGGCATCAGGTTTGTCAACAGCATGGTCGGGCCGTTGTATAAGGGGATAAAGCCGACAAGGGCAAAATTGCCACATATACCGGAATAAACGTCCAGCACCAGCAAGCTGGAAGGGTTTGCCACGTTGTCGATGTGGATCAGGTGGTTTTCCTGCGATGCCACAAACGAGTACCACACATCATAGGCCGGAACGCCGGCCCCGATGAACAGGTAGGGGTCTGTCGATATGGTAGCGTTCTCGGTGGTACCGCTGGTTCTTGACTGGCAGTTGCCATCAGGAGATACGGGAAGCTCGATTGCGCCTGCACAGGCATCGTTGGCCGGGGGCATGGGCGGGGTGCTGACACAAATATTGAAATCGATGTCGTTGCCCAGCACCTGAACAAGATATTGCTTCCCGACCACCAGGTCGCCAATGATAAAGGAATCCGTGATTTCGTGATACGCAAGGTTTTGCAAGTTGATGCAATCAGCCTCAAAAACGCCAACCTGGACGGCGTCTGGGCCCGCCCATAGCGTGTGCGCCGTTTGTGTAGCGGTGAATGCATACCAGACATCGCCCCCCGCGCTGATAGTCGTGCCGGCAGTATAGGCATCGCAGTTCGACCCCGGCGACACGGGCAGCGTGGCGGCGTTTTCACAAAGGTCGTTGACTGGTATGGGCTTGGTCTTTATGCATAGGTCAAACTCGTGCGCCGAGCCGGCATCGCTCAAAACTTGTATGCTATAGGTCAACCCAGGAATCAGGTTGTTGAAGACAATAAACTTTTGCCCGCTGAGGCAGTAAATCCTGGTCAAGTTCAAACAGGCATCGCTTTCATAGATTTTTACGTACAAGCCACCGCTGCCGTACAAGGTTGAAACGTTGCTCAGCTCAATCTGGTGGTTGGGCGAAGTGGCGACAAAAGAATACCAGGATTCGCTGACCCAAAAAAACCAGTTGATCCCACATTCCGGGTCCATCCCCAGGGTTAAGGGCGCGCCCGCAGTGCTGACATGGGTCACGATATCACATTCCAGGCCGTTGTTCGGAACTACCTGGATGGCCGAGGCGCAGTCGATGTTCAGAAGCCCGGAAGGGATGGATTTAATACACAAGTCGAACGTATAGCCTGCGTTTGCATGGAGGGAAAGCACCTGGATCAAATAGGTTTCCCCTGGCTGCAGGTTGTCGAGCCGGCCATCGCTGCCCGCCTGGAAATTTCCCATAAAAAACAGGTTGTCGCAATCCGCGCCATGATACAAGCGGTAGTACAAGTAATTCGACGAGCCGAAAACGGTTTGAACGTTTTGCAACTGGATAAAATGGGTGCCTTGGGCAGCCGTGAAAGTGTACCAGACACCCTGATCTCCGGTGTTTGGCTGGTAAGCTGCACCGGCTGTCGTACCCGAATAAAATGTGTTGCAAATCAGATCAGGGTTGGGCAGCACCGGGATTGCTTTGGTACAGGCATCGTTGGCAGGTTCAGGCAAATCCGACAGGCATACCGAAAAATCGTGGGCATCGAAGCCGTAGCTGAATATTTGGATGTGATAGGTTTGCCCTGGCGCCAGGTCCCGCAGCACATGCTCCACCTTGTACACATAAGGAAGACAAAGCAGCGGCAAGAGTTGGTTGCAATCGCCGGAAAAGACCTGGCATCCAATAAATTGATTGCCGTAAAAATAGGTTCTATCCAGGTCGATGCGCAGCAGTTGGCTGGGGCTGGCAGCAGTGAAGGAGTACCACACATCATTGGACAACTCGCCGTTGCAGTTTGGCTGGGAAGTGCCTGCACCCAAGGTAGTGCCCTCTACAGGCATCGTGCAGGCAACATCCGGGCTCACCGGCAACACGACAGCGCCCGCACAGGCATCGTTGGCCAGTGGCCCGTCGATGGCCACGGTGCAAACATACCAGTCGATGACCGCGTTCAAACCGCCGTACAATCGGAGGTAATAGTTGTTTCCCGGCACAAATCCATGCATCAATACAGGGTCGGGATATGGTGCCAACTGGCCACATGCCATAGAGAGCAGCTGTCCGCAATCGCCAGAAAATATTTCGTAGCCAGCAACCGAATTGGGGACAGAATACGCGTAGTCAAACTTGAATCGGTATGCCTCCGTTTTTGCCGTAAACACGTACCAAATATCGTTGGCAGCCCCGGCGCCGCAGCCCGGCTGCGATTGGGTGGCCCCTGCTGTCGATGTCTGAAGCAAGGTACTGCAGTCCAGCGCTTCGTTGACGGGCAGGGGCAGCGCTCCCGCACATTCGTCGTTGACGGGGGGCGCGGGCGCTGTGATGCACAGTTCAAAACTGATGTCCAGGTTTTCCTGGGCGTAAATACGCAGATAATAGGTGTGCCCTGTGCTCAGGTTCGTGAGCCACAAAGTGTTCCCATAGTAAACGGAGTATTTGCCCATGAAACTGTTTGCTGCTGGGCAAGAGGCATCATACAGCTCCAGCACCGCCGTTTGCAGCGAATTGTTGGAAGCATCCCGAATATTGGTCAAAAATATCGAATGGTTTGCCTGGGTAGCGGTAAAGGCATACCACAGGTCGCCCCCCGGTTTGCAGCAACTTGCCCAGGGCAGCTTAGGCGAGGGGCTTGCCAGGCTCGTGTTGCCCGTCACCGTTGTGCAAGCACTGCCGGGTTCGGGCACAAGCACTGCGGGCGTCGCACAATTGTCGTTGTCTGGCGGCAATGGCGGTGTCAGCAGGCACACGTTGAAGGAAACCGGGCTGTTGTCCGGACTGGCAAAACGCAGAAAATACTGCTGCCCTGGCGCCAGGTCGCCAACGTAGAGCAGACTGGAGTACAGAATTGCGCCCGGCCAGCAATATACCGATTGAAGGTTCCCGCAATCGCCTGTCAGCAATTCAGCCATCAGGCTTGTGCCATTCCCATTTTCTATGGAAACTGCGTTGTTAACCTGTATCCGCAGTGTGGTTTGCGACGGAATGACCGAAAACCAAACATCTGATCTGTCAAAACAAGCTGTTGCTTGCGCTGGGGTGCTTCCCGCCGTAGTGCCCGGTGTGCCATTGTTGCAAAATGGTTCAGACGTCGAATACAGCATTTGCGCATCTGCACAGTCGTCGTTTTGAGGCTTGGGGAAATGGCTGAGGCAAAGGTTGAAAGCATGCCGCGAGGCAAGGCCGCTGATCCATTGGAGGTAATAGGTTTTCCCTGGAACCAGGTTGTTCAAAAAGAACTTGCTGTCATTGATAAAACAACCCACATAACCCAGGTTCCCACAATCGTCGCCTTCGTACAACTCTACCCAATACCCGACGCTGCTAAAATAGTACTGCTGAACATCGTTGATCTCGACGACATGGGTACTATTAATTGCGGTGAAGGAATACCAGAGCGAATTGCCCGATTGGTAGTAGCATGTCGCTGCCGTTTCGACTGCCACGCCGGCGGTATTGCCTGCAACCGCCAAGCTGCAATCGGGGACTGGCGTGGAAACCAGCTGAAGCGCCTGGGCGCAATCCATATTCGGGGGCGGAGGCGGCAAGGTTTGCAGGCAAATTGAAAATGTGTGGTTGTCGCCAAACTTGCTGAAAATGCGCAGATAATAGGTCGCGCCCGGAACCAAGCTGCCCAAAAAAATTGGGTCGTAAGAATCCAGGGGATACTGCCGGCATACAAGGCTGCTCAAGTTGCCACAGTCGCCGCCATATACTTCATAGCCGAAATGCTCGTAACTTCCGAGCAAAGTATTGGTTTCGGTTACGGCCAGCAAATGCGACACGCTGCCGGCGACAAAGGAATACCAAACGTCGTGCGTGTCGTCCACGCCCCCACAGTCTTTCTGTGATGAAGTGGCGCCAAGCGTGTTGCCTTCGGTGAGCGCATCACAAGTATTGGCATCGGGGTTGGAGACAAGAGGCTCGGCGTTGGCGCAGTCGTCGTTGACCGGCGGCGGCGGGAGGGTCAACACATAGGTATTGAAAAGCAGCTCGGTGGGTGAGCTGTTGTAAACCCGGTAGTAATAGGTAGCCCCAACGCTCAGGTTTGTTGCCGTGAGCGCCAGGAGGTTGCCCGTTTTGCAAACCAGGGACTGCAAACTGCTGCAATCGCCGCCAAACATTTCAGCGCCAAAGGCCGCATTGGCATTGACCATTATCCGGTGCGTTGGGCTGGTGGCTGTGAACTGGTACCACACATCGCTCGCTACAGTGCCCTCACAACCCGTGCCAGAGGGGGTTGCGCCGTTCAAGGAGCCGGGAGTTGCCGTATAATTGTAATAGTCGGCCTCCGCAGCGACGGTTTGCGCATCCGTGCAGTTGTCGTTGGCAGGTGGCGGCGGGGTATTGACGCATATTTTGAAATTGACAGGATAGCTTGGATTGTTGAAATCGGCGAAAACGCGCAAGTAATATGTTTGGCCGATGTTGAGCTTGTTCAGGTACAGTGTGCCTTGGCCGATAACCTGAGCTTCCCGACCTGAATACACCAGGGCCCCGCAAACACCGGAATATGCCGAAACGAAAACCCGGTAAAGCTGCTGGTTGAAAATGTCGGTCACCTCGCTCAAGGTCACCACATGATTGACAGCGGTGGCCTTGAAAGTGTACCACACGTCCTCATTGGGGAAACAGTTGTTGCAAGGCGGCAAGGGGGAGTTGCTGGCGTTCGCCGTGGTGCCAGTTTCTGTCGAGGCGCAGGTTTCATCGGCGCTCACAGCAAGCGCGATGGCATCGGCACAAGCGTCGTTCGCAGGAGAATTGACCAAGTTGCCCATACAGATGCGGAAATAAATTGGCCGTTGGGCCGGGTTGCCAACACGGATGTAATACGTATTCCCCGGCGCCAGGTCTCCGATTCTGATGTTTTCGATGCCGTAATACATCTCCACACAATACTGGTGTTGCAATTGCAGCCCGCCGCAAGCACCGGAAAAAACCTCTAAGAAAAAATCCTGATGGCCGGGGATGTTGGGGGTATAGACGTCGAAAACCTGGAGGGAGTGTGCGGTCGCCGTTGCCACGAAGCTGTACCAGGCATCGTTGGCATCAGGGAAGCAACTGCCGATGCCCGAAGCCGAGGCGCCTACAGTGGTGCCCATTGGAGCGAGGTCAAAGTCGCAATCAGTATTTGGATCGAGCAGCACGGCGCCGCTGCAATCGTCGTTGTCAATTTGCGCAGCGACGGAAAAAGCAGCCAGCGAGAGCACGGCTGCGAGCAAAAGCTTGGGAATTGAATTCATGTGGATGGAGTGATATACTCTGATTAAAGTGATTTGTATGATTTGAGTGATTAAAAACATATGATTTTCAAGTGAATATGCGATCACGATTTTCACAACCACTTTGCGTTGACTATAGCATGATAAAGGTAGCCCAAGCTGCAACAAAATTTCCTTCCAGTGTGACAGCTCGGGACTACAATCTACTGCAAAGCAAGGAGCGCGCTCCCCACCTTGCCCAACAAATATCTTCCACTTTGTTGGGCAAGCTAACAAACAAATGACGGTTGGCGGGTTTTGGGTGATAAGTGGCGGGAGAAAAATGAAATTCGGCGGGTGTGGGTTCTTCGGTGAGGCATAAAAAAGGGTTTCTCACGACGGCATGACGACATGACGGGGATGGGTTTGCTTTTGGCGTTTGTTTTGGTTTTGGCCAGGAGCATTGTGTCGTCGTGTCGTCGTGAGAAACCTTTTTGGTTACAGTAGGGGTATCAACCTGTCCTGCTCAAGGCTCAGTTCCGGAACAGATACTTATAAGCATAATCGTAGTCGTACCAACTCGGGTTCCGCATCATGTGATAAGTCCTTTTCCAGATGTAGTACTTTTTCCAAACGATGATGGGCCTTGGGATGCCTTTCACAAATTTGATGCGCAGGGCCGGGTAATAGATCACCTTTTCCTTGATGGTTTCGCGCATTTCACCTACTATCCCCGGGCTGACGATGCCATTGTTGAAAAGGGAGGCGTTCTCCACCACCAGTTGCTCCTCCCAGTTATTAGAAAAGTCTTCTTTTGTTGGCGCATATCTCCCTGTCCCATATTTGTTCTCAAGCCAGTGTTCGGACGACGACTGAAGAAATGAATAATGGTTGGCATATCGGCTCGGCAGCACCAAGGCGTGGTCAACAGGTTGTACCATTCCAGTTGGAGATAAATAGGGAGTGACCCCGGTTGCAAATTCCTTTGAAGAGACCGAAATCTCCTGGTCGCGGAAATAAAACACAGCACGAAGTAATGACTGCCCCATATCAAACACCCGCGCACTTTTAGTAGCCCGATAGCGTGATGGCTGGTTTCTGGCAATAAAATCAGAATTTCCGCCACTGCAATCCATTGTCAGTACCCCATCATCGAAACCTGGATGCATTATCTTTTTGAGAAAAGGTGGGGTTATTTCCGTTGGGTGCCCGCTTGATATTTCGATGACAGGCACTGGTACGGCTTTGAGATATGTTGACCATCGGGACCTGGTCAACTTGGGTACTAGATCTACTAAAACGCTGTTCAACACCATATTTTGGTGCACACCATACGACAGGTTGGTGTTGCAGATATTTTTGGTGAGGATGCGGGAAGCAATCATAGACAAGTCGGCATCAATTTGCAGGTCAACTAAAAGGGTGGCCAAATTGCTTCCCCCGAAAGCCCCCCGGAATGACACCCTGCCCTTGCAGCGGTCGGATAGCAAGCCTATGTCGCCCCATTTGGTCTTCATCATAGCGTTTGTTTTGGTCATATTGGCGATGGCTAAGGCAATATCGGCCACCAGCGCGCCCGTGGAATGTGAGATAAATATATACTCGCGGCCAAAGCAACTGGTGCCCCTGGGGTCGTTGGGAGATTGCATCACCACACCCTTGCCGCTATCCATCGCCTCTCGTATTTGGGAGAGCACACAATGGGCGGCAATTTCCGCGCTTTGGGAACAGTTGTAGCTCACCACCAGGTAGCGGTTCATATTGCCCTTTTGGGGCAAATAATGCAGGATATGGGGCATGAAATTGGCTAAAGCGACTGAATTGTAATAACCAGAAAAGAATTCTTGCGGTTGATCGGGCCAATTTGCCTTCGCCCCTGCTACCCCGTTCGCCCGGTCGCAAAGGTGGTCGAGCTGCAAGCCGTGGATGAATATGATGTCACGGCCTTTGAATGCCATTTCAACGGCGTTTGGCAGCGAGACGTTGGGGCATGCCCCGTTCAGCGGCGTGGGGATCACCGGAAGGTTCGACGACTTTATGATGGGCACTTTGGTCAGGTTGGGGTTGTCCAACCTTTTCTGCAGTTCCTCGCAGCTAATTTTGATGCCCAGGGCTTTCAGGCTATCGTCGCAGTTGAATTGGTTGACTTCTTTTGGGATGAACCCTCCCAATGAAAAACATTTGTCGGAAGCATTGGCGTACCAATTGGTGGTGCCGTCGTAACCGTAAAGGTCATTGTAGAGGTCGAACAAAGACCCGTTGTCGTAGGAATCCTCCGGTTCCGGCTCTACCGGGCAGCTCAGGCCTGGAGGCAGGCCGCCAAAATAGTTGGGCACAATGGGGTTTCCAGAAGCGTCGAGCTCCAGTTCTTCGCAATCACCGCCAGTGGCAACTTCACAAAGGGAAACATTGTCAATCAGGATTTTGGAAACGCTGTTATCATCGGTAAAGGCGCTCAGGGCAATGTTTCGAAAATCTTTGTTGGCGATCCATACCGGGAATTCTACAATAGACCAGGTGCCACATTCCCGGATTCTGCCACTTCTGCCAATGATGGCCACATCGGAGCCCGGCGCCGGGTGCGACCCGGCAAAGCCCATTGTCGTGTTCCAGGCCACTGCCCGAATCCGGCAATAATTTGGGCCGGGAGGCGCTTGTTTGAACTTTACAGCTACCTGCAATACATACCGTTTACCTTTCACGATTTTATTGGCAATCGGAAAGTTTTGCACCACGGCATCACCGGTCAGCTGGTTGCCGGAAAGTTCTGCATAACCCGGGTCAAAACAGCCTTCGCCGCTTGTGTTCAAAAACTTCGGGGCGCCGTAGCCAGTCCCCCAAAAAGCAGGCGGCTGGTTGCCATTGAACGCGAACTCACCATTTTGAATGAGTTGCCTGATGCAAGCAGATTCGTTTTCATAAATACAACTGTTCATCAAAACAGAGTCCTGGCAAATTATTTTTCCCAGGCGGTCCAGCCAGGTATATTTCATCCAGGTTGGCTTGTCCACCTGGATGCATACCGTGGCCAGGTTCAGCGGCCCGGCCGGGACAGGGGACGCAGACTGCCAGGATACTTTCCCGACCTTGGGCGGCACGGTTGCCGGCGACTGGCTCCAGCCAGGCGCTGTATCCAGTACCTTGGTGATGCTCCCGCTTCTGAGCTCTACCTGAAAACCGTAAGGCACCGTTTTGCTGCCCGCGCCTATGGAATTGCTGAGCGATATCCTGTAGCAACAGGGGTCTTCATTGAGCTCTACTTTTTTGATTGCTGCCGTCAAGCCCGGACAGGGATTCAGCCCGAGCGGAAGATCGTTTGCAGCACCGATTTGTACCTGCTTTGGGTCAATTTGGGCAGGCAACGCGTATGCAGTAAAAAGCAGCAACAGGATTGCCGCAAAACATTTGATAAAAAAAGGGTTGTTATTCATGGTTATGAGCATTAAGAATAATGAGTGTTCAGCAACATACTTTCATGTAAAAATACGCGCGCCCAACCCCTTCAAACCCAAAGAAATGACCGTTGGCTGCAATCCAATGATATGTGGTAGGGAATTAATGATATTTGGTAAAACAGTAATTTCGCGAAAGAGCGATGCCGCCCCAAAACTTTCGTTCTGACGCGGCATCCATTGTTCAAAGCGCTTCCATTTTACTGCCTGACAATCCGCTCCACCGCCAGCACCTTACCATCCCTTACCACCTGCAGGAAATACAAACCGGAAGGCAGCGCAGCCACGCGCAGTGCCTGTTGTTGGCTGCCTGGTTCCATACCTTGCGTCAGCAGCAAGCGACCAGCCGGGTCGGTAATGCGGAACAACATGCCGGGCGAAGCTGCTTCGGGCAATACGGCGTTGAAAATTCCCGTGTTCGGATTGGGTAAAAGGCGCAGCAGGTTGCGATACGGCAAATCATGCACCCCAACCATGGCGCCGTCCACACAAAGGTTGTCGAGCTGTATGCGGGTGCGGGTTTCTGCCTGGGAGCCCTGTTCGCTCCCAAGCGGCGATGTGACAAAAACGGCCATATACGCATTTATCCCGCCACAAGTATCGTCCACCACCCAATCGCTCAGGTCAAAGGGGATTTCCATGTCAACCCAGTTGCTATCCAGGAAGGAAATGTCGATATTGGCCGTCTCGAAGCAGTCAAAGCCGTCACAATTACCCAGATCGAAGCTTTTTTGTTTGCCATGCCAGTCCTTAATGTGCTTGCCATTCAGGTTTTCATGCGGGTCGCCCCAGTGCCGGAGGCGCATGGAGATCGTCCCGATGTCATTTTTTATACAAACAGGTTCCAGCGATACCAGCAGGTCGGTCGAATCGAGGTTGCCCGACAAGCCGATGGCCCATTGGTCCAAACTGCCCGGCACGCCCTCTGTCACCAAAGGATGGCCGGATAGGCTACTCCAGCCTGTCACAGCGCCGGTGTCGTTCATGGGGCCGGCAACTGCGCCCTCGCTAAACCCGGAGTTGGGGAAAACTGAATTGTCGCAAGCGGCCCTCAGGCCACAGGTAACGTTAACCAACTTCTGGTAGATTGCCGTGTGGCATACCGTGCCATCGCTCTTTTTCCGGGTAACCATCATGGTCACCAGGTGCATCCCGGGGCCAGGAAATACGTAGCAAAATGATTGGGCGCCCGTGGTCATCGCCACCACCGGGCCGCCATTGACCGACCAGAACACCATGTCGCAGTCGTTGAGCGCAACGGGCGAAAAACATGTTTTGCAAGAAGTTATCCACCAGGATGTAGCGAAGCCCTTTGCCACGTCAGCATCCAACTGATTCGGGTCGCAGGGGCAGGGGTCGGGACAGTTAACCGTAAATTTTATCACGCAGGGCGGGCAAGGCTGGCCGCCGCAGTTGCCGGTCAATATCAGGGTGTATTGCCCAGACATGGCGTAGTCGAGGGGTGAAATGGACAGGTAGAAATACGGACTGGCAGCGACGTTGCCGCTTACTGTACCACCAGATGGCTTTATCAGCTGCCAGGAAACAGCGCTTGCCGGCGAACAACCTGCACCCATACACTCAAATTTCCCGGTGATCGGGATTCCGAAGCCCGTTTTGGGGCAGCCGAAGTTGTACGTACCGCCACAGGAAAGGGCGATGCTCGGTGCGCCCGTCGATGGCCGGGCAAAAAGGTTGGAAAATGTGCCGCAAACGCAGTCGCTGCAAATAACGTCCACCGGCTCGCAGGACTGGAAATTATGGCAAGCAAAACCATTGGCGTTGACCTCTTCTATGGTGTAGCAGACGTTGTAAATGCCAGATTGCGCGTAGGTATGCGTCACCGGCACGTTGTCGCCAAAAGGCCCGGAGCTGGTGTTGTCGCCCCAGTCGTAGGTGATCTGCATACAACCCGTGAGGCCCACGGCCTGATAGCTAAGGGTACAGGTGCCGAGCGTCCCGAATGTCTGCACGTTCATGGCCGCAGCCAAAAAAGCGGCCATATCGCCTTGGCAGCAGGGATCGCAACTGCTTTGTACCCAACTGAGTTGGCAATAGCAGCTGTCTGTTTGCCCGGGACAAAGCATTTGCAAGGAGACGGTATAGGTGCCGGGCGCGCCGATGGCGGCAGCAGGGAAATTGATGCCCAGTGTTGGCCCCGGCAGCGTACCCTTGCTTACAAATCCGTTGGGGCCGTACAGGTTCCATTTTATTTCTGAATTGGAACAGGGTGTGCCATCGGGCTGCACACAGCCGAACAGACCTGTCAGGGTGACATCGCTAACCGGGCAGCCGAAAGTGGGTGTTTGCGCCGGATTATCGCATAGTACCGGATGCGGGCTGCCGTCGCGGTCGAACGAGAGGTTGCTCATCACGCAGTTGCAGGCCGGGCAGGTGACGGTGATGGTTTCTGAAACGGTTTTTTGAAAACAGGGCGCGCCCGTGATCTGGTTGATTTCCGTCACCGAATACGTAACGGTGTAGGTACCGCTTTGTGTGTAGGTGTGCATGGGCATGGCGCCCGACAGGAACGGGCCCTGTACGATGGTCTGATCGCCCCAATTGATCCAGTTCACGCGCTGGCAGGGCAGGTTGCCGATGTTGAGCGTGGCTTTGCAGGCGCCGGGCTGTTGGCTCAGGCTGATCTGGCTGCTTACCGTTTGCATAAACCCATTGAAGTTGGGCGAACAGCAGCCGCAGGGCGGCAGGCTGAAATTGATGGCACAGACACAGGTATCCGTTCCGCATACGCCCGTCAGGATGATTTGGTAGTTGCCGGGGCCAGCCAGCTGCAAATAGCCAAAATTGAGGAAGTGCGGGCTACCAGGCGGGATGGTTCCAGTGAGCAAGGGCGGCCCGCCCGCAGCGGCAACGATGCTGTAGCTAACAGTTTGATTGCACAAGGGATCAGAGCAGTTCAACTGCCATTGGAACCAGTACAAAGCGTCCTGTGCGATGCATGGAAGGCCAACTGCCGGCATATCGCAGTCGGTCGGGATATCGGGCTGGTTCAGGAAATTGTAGAACGAAAGGTTGCTGAATCCCAAACAGGTGCAGGTATGACAATCTACATTGACCTCAAAAGTACAGGTGGCCGTGTTGCCACACCAGTCGGTGGCGGTGTAGGTGACGGTAGAGCTGCCGGGGCTGAACACCGTGCCGCTGGCATCCGGGCTGCCCGACCCCGTAGTAACCCCCGCAATAGAATAGGCGACAGAGGGCGTACCGCAGTTGTCCGTCGCGCCGTAATTCTGGATGCTGTACACCGCAATAGCGCAGTCGGGAGAGAAAGACTGAACGCTTTGGTTGGGTGGGCACATAATGGTCGGGTTGATGTTGTCGGCCACGACGACAGTTAGCGCGGCAGCGGATTGGGTGCCGTCCATGCACGTGACGGTCACGCAATAGTTGTAGCTTCCGCAGGGCCGCACCTGATCAAGGAACTGGGTGGTTTCGCCGCTGCACCACTGATAGCTGTAGGAGGCAGGGCCTGTGGCCAGGGTGCTCACCTGGAAATGGCCGCAATTGTCGATGAAGTTGACGGCAATCGTGGCGTCGCAGGGGGCAGGGGGGCGGCATTCGCGAAAGCTGATGCAATCTATTGAAAAGTCGTTGCCATTCTGAGACAAATTTGTGGAGCCGATCTTCAATGTGTAAGGCCCGTTCAACACCGTCGGGGTTGTCCAGTCAAGCGACAAATTGACCCAAACATCCGGGCTGTTGTTCAGGGCAAAAGGCGTACTGGAGGCAACCGTAGCGCCAACGTTGTCTTCGATCCACAAGCGTATCATGGGAATCGCCACCCCCTGCTGGTTAGGCGGTAATGGCCACCAGGAATTGTTGACTGCAGCACAGAACACATAATCGGCATTTGGGGTGACATTCACTTGCTGTTTCCACGCCGCCTTATTGGCCATTAGCGACGCGTCCACCCCAAGGTATCGGTCGGAGTACCCTGTTTTCCCGAAGTTGAAAAATGGATATTGCAGCTGACCAGGATAAAAAATCGCAGCAGTGTTTGGGCTACCTATACCATAGTTGTAATCTGTACTGAACGCATTTTGAGCCCCCAAAGAAAAGTCGCCGTTGACAACCAACTCTGGCCCCAGCACCGAGCCGGCCGGGCAGCATGAAGCGCTTTGCGTTGACGGCGGGTTTTGGAAGGAAAAGCTCGAAGTGCAAGAGCTGCCGCCAGGAATTATTGTCGATGAACGAAGCTTGTGCATGCCCTGGCCTGAAACCATCAAGGTGGCCAATTGCTGCAATCCATCTGGCAGGTAGCCGCCTGGCGGCAGAAGGCGCAGGGTTTGCGCACTGACCAATTGAGCATCCCAGCCAGACAGCAGATTTGCCCAGCCGACCAGGCTGCCTGAATCGACCGTTATTTCGTAATATGGAAAACAATAGTCGCCGCTGTTTTGAACTACTAAAGAATAGGTGCTTGTATCTGTTGAGCCTGGCTGCTGGTACAATACTACCTGGATAGAATCGCAGGAGCAGCCCGGACAGTTGCCAAAATTCCGCGCAACCTGTTGAGAAGCAGCAAGATTGACCGTGTATTCCCCGCTAACTGGCACTTTTGGGGTCCATCCAGGCACTGCCACTTCCTTCACCAGATAATTCCCTTTCGGCAAGTCATAGAACGCAAAGCGCCCATCCGCCCCCGTCGCCTGTTCTGCGTACAGGTTGCCCAGTTCATCGAACAATTGGATGTTCCAGCCGGGAATCGTCGCTTGATTGGTATAGGGCAAGCTGCTGCACTCCCGGTATTTCAGCCCAATGATGGAGGCGTCCATCGGGTCGGGGCAGCTCTCCAGCAACTGCCCGGGGATAATTTCGCAGCCCACCATGCCGCACTGGTCGTTGTAAGCAATGGCGGCATTGGTCACTAGCCCGAACGGCAAAGTGAAGATCATCGGCGCTTGAGACCCCAGGGGCAAAAAACCGTTGGCATGGGTGATCCGCAACTGCGACTGGCCGAACACCTCCACGGAAAAGCCGGCGGGCATGTTGGCGCTGTAGCTCGCAAAATCGCCCTGTGAGAGCGTGATGAGGATGTCGGTGTAGCAGTCTGTCGAATTGACATACGTCAGCCGATACTTGCAGGGCTCGTAGTTGACGATATTGAAGGTTATCTGGTTGCAGTTTTGGGCTGAAGCCGCTGGTATGAAACTGAAAAGGCAAAAGGCAAGGAGCAAATTGGCAAAGGGCAAGTTTGCAAGTTTGCAAATTCGCAAATTTACAAAAGGCAAATGGGCAAGTTTGCAGACTGGCAAAAGGAGTTTGTTTCGGAGGGCGCTGTTTCTCTTGTGGGCTGTTGTGTCGATTTTTTTCATACCGCAATGGTAGATTTATGAAAGAAAGGGATTCTGCAGTGCATAACAGTAGCCGCAATATTGGACAAATAATTCAATAGTTGCAGGCCAAATGACCGGCGGTCGCATTTTGGTGATATTTGGCTGGGGAAAAATGATATTTGGCAAGAAACGGGAGAACCTCGCCTTTCCTCTTAGATTGCTGGGCGCGGGCCTCGGAGAGCCCAAACCTTTGTGGCGCCGTGAACAAAAACCGCTGGCAGCTTACAGGGCGACCATCCTCACCCAGATAAAATCAATATTTTCAATCCTACAAATCTTGCAAATCACTGAAATCCTGGTATAAAAGCCGCTCCCAAACCATGCGTCCAGGAGCGGCTGCGGTATGAAAAGAAATTACTGTTTCACAAACTTCTCCACCGCCAACACCTTCCCTTCCGCGACAAGCTTTAGGAAATACAGGCCGCAGGGAAGGCCCTCCACCCGAAGTGAGTGCACCTTGTTCCCCACTTCGGCGCGCTGCACCAGCACCAGCCTGCCCGCCAGGTCGGTGATCTGGAAAGACGCGCCAGAAACGGCGGGCGCTGGCAGCTCGACGCTGAACCTGCCGAGGTTCGGGTTGGGGAAAATGCGGAGCGCTGGCCGTTGAGGCACGGAAATGGTGGGCACCATGCCCCTGCCGTTCAGGCAAACATAGTCGAGCAGTACCTGGGAATAGGTTTCTGAGCCGCCTTGGACGTCGTGCAAATGGTTGCCCACATAAAGCACCGGACGAACGTTGATGGCCTGACCGGGAATGTTGTTGCAATTGGTGTCGGAAACGGCCAGATCGCGCAAATCATAGTCCACCTGAAACTCCATCCAATCCGAGTCGTCTGAGCCTTCCGGGAATTGCAGGCAGGCAAGCTCGTAACAATCATCACCTTCGCAGGGGAAGGTAATAGGAGCACTGCCCCTTACCAGATTGACAAACAGCATGAGGCCTTCTTGTTTGGGCGGGGGCTCATCGTTACGCCATAGCTTGGCCTTTATAGTTAAGGTACCAGTATCCTTTTCAAGGCAATAAGAAGCATTGGTACTGATTGCGTCATACACATCGTCGTTGCCCAATAGCATCATACACCAATCGTCGCCCCCTTGGTCTGAGGTGTCTTTTACTACAGGAGAACCTGCCACTTTAACCCAGTCTTCAGCGTAGCCTGCTTCGCCGAGCACCCCGAATAGCGTGCTTCCAGTACCCCCAGCCCCAAAATCCGGGTTCAGGAACACCTCACTTTCGCACAAGGGTATGTCCCCGCAATTTAAATACACATTTTTGGAAAACGTCTCCATGCACATCGTGCCATCGGGCTGCTTGCGGGCAACTTTCATGGTGACGGTGTAGGCGCCGCCCCCAGGAAAGTCGAAACAGAAAGATTGCCGACCGGTAGTGGCACCGACCTGGTTGACAAAGTTTGTATCAACAGGTTCCACAAACCAGCTTACCTGGTCGCAATCCTGTAAAGCCGTGGGCGTGAAGCACATACGGCATTTGCTATGCGCGTAAACACGGTAAAAGCCTTTGTCAACTTCTTTTTTAAGGTCGGTACAAGCACAAGAAACAGGGCATGCGGGCATAGTGAACTTGATGATACAAGGCGGGCATGCCGCACCGCCGCAGCTGCCTTTCAGCCGCATTTCATAGGTGCCGCCAACTGTAAAATACGAAGGTATCATGGGAATACCGAAGTATGGCCCAGCGCTAACGGTATTCTTGTCCACCAATGTAGTTGCGCCCGGTGCTACGCGCCAAAGCTCCCAGTCCACATTGGAACTTGCGGGGCAAGAGTTGCCCATACACGCAAAGGAGCCCGTGAACCAGAACCGTTGGCCCGGAAGCGCACACTGCAAGTTAAAGACAGTACCAGCATCGCAGGGCATCGAGGTGAACGACCCTTTTTCATAGCCGAAGCCGGTATGGTCAAAAGTCCCGCATACGCATTCGTCCGGGCAGCTTTTTTTGACGATGCAGATGCTGTCCACCCTGAGCCAGGAGGTAAAAGCAGCGCTATTAACGTTGGAGTTGTTCCAAACGGTTGCTGCGACACGGTCAAAAGCCTTGCCAGTTGGAGCTGTCCATGTGGTTGAATAATGCTGCCAGTTTTGGGTCAAGGGAGGAGAAAGTGCAATCTCGCTGCAATTGTTGTTGGGACAGGCAAAGTAGTTAATCCAGAAACTGATACCATTTCCTGCTGTTGCGCGCAGCCGTAGCCTTACTGGTTGCGGGCCTGTCGTTGGGAATGCCCTTGCCGCATAGGAAACTTCATAGGTGCATCCAGGTTGGATGCTTGCAGGTTGAATAATTCCTTCACCGACGACCTGGTTGCCCCACATTTGAATACAGCCCAGTTGCTTGTACCCATCATCTGTAACCACCTGAGGTGTGGCTATCCCATTCCAGAACGCTGCAGTACCGCCGTTGTAAATGATGCTACCAGGTTTGATACCCAAAACAAAACTCCCGTTTTTGATCACCGCATTGGGGTCACAATCACAATCCAACACCTTTATTGTTTTGGTTTCCGCTACCGAGCATCCATTCAGGGAAACAGTAAGGGTATAGGTGTAGGTGCCGGGAGTTGTTTGGTTTACCGCTATATTGTCGGTGGTTTCCCCGCCGGGCGACCACAAATAAGTGCTTCCCGCTGTCGCATCAGCTAGGAAATAGGCTACATCCCCTTCACATATTTCGCTGTTCCCCCTCAACATAACCGTCGGTAACGGTTTCACCGTCAGCGGTGCTGCCGCAGTGGCCGTACATCCGTTTAAAGTTGCCGTCACGGTGTAAGAATATGTGCCAGGGCCTGGCGGGTTGACAGTGATGGCTGGCGTTGTAAATCCGCCGATTGACCAAACGTAGGAGCTTCCGGGAAGCGACGAAGCTGTAAAAGTGGCAGTAGCGCCATCACAAATTGAAGTCGGCCCGCTGATGCTCACCGTTGGCACAGGCTTCACGGTCACGATAACATTGCTGGTCGCCGTGCAGCCGTTCAGGTTGGCGGTAACAACGTAGGTATAGGTGCCTGCCACGGCTGTGTTCACTGAAACGGTTGCCCCTGTCTGGTTGCCCGGCGACCAGGTATATTGGCTGCCGTTCGTGCCGCTGGCCGTGAGCGTCTGACTGCCGCCCTGGCAGACAGAAGGGTTGAAGGGGGAAATGGAAACGGCTGGTGTGAGGCCGACGGTTACCGTCGCGGTGGCGGATTTGGTGCAACCGTTGGCCGTCACGACAACGGTGTAAGTGTTGGTTGCTAACGGCATCACGGTTATAGCTGCGGTGGTTTGCCCGCCGGGCGACCACAAGTAGCTGCCGCCCCCTGTAGCGGTGAGCGTGGTGCTTTGCCCGGTGCAGATGTTAAGGTTGCCCGCGATGGAAACCTGGGGAAGAGGGTTCACCGTAACGGTTTTACAGTCGGTCGCCGTGCAGCCCTGGGCGTTGGTGCAGGTGACGCAATATGTGCCGGAAGTAGAAACGGCTATCGAATTGCCGGATGCCGAAGTGCTCCAAAGGCAATTGGCCCAAGGGCCGCCACTTGCCGTCAAGGTAGTGCTTTGGCCTTGACAGATCGTAAAGCCGGGGTTCCCGGTGATGGTTGGGGGACTTGTAATCGTAGGCACATTGATGCTGATCGTAGCAGAAGCCGTACATCCTACAGCGTCAAAGACAGTCAAAGTGACCGTATATATGCCGGGGGCTGAGAACTGGTGCGTAGGATTTGGCAAATTGGAGCTGTTGTTTGCCCCTGATGCAGGATCCCCAAAGTCCCAAGAGTAGATATAAGGCGAAGCGCCACTGGCAGTAGCCGTAAAATTGTATTTACCGTCACAGACGTGCTGCAACCCTATGTCGGCGCTGCAAGTCGTTTGCGGGATGCACTCCCGAAAGCTCACATCGTCTATGGCGAGGTCATTGAAGCCAATACCGAACATAAAAACAAACACATTGACCAGACCCGTGGTGTTGGATGTCCATGTTCCGCAAAGGCGAACCCACTGGTCGGGAGATTGAGGCAGGGTAAAAGTGCTTCCCAACTGAACATTCTGCGTCTGATTAATATTCCCGACAAAAAGCGCGATTTGCGGGTCGTCCCAATTGATTGTTGGTATCACCAGATGGTTGACCCATATAGAGAAGGAATATGTCTTGCCTGCAACCACATTAATGTTCTGCTGCCAAGCATGTCCCTGGCCAAGCCACTGAATAGCGAGCATTTTCCCGGTAGGGGTATATGAGGTGTGGTCAATACAAGCCCATTTGCTGCTGACAGCGGAAACCTGGCTTTGGTTCAGCACTGAATAGCCCCCAGTGTAGGGACCGTTTGGCGCGAAATAGTTGAAGGTGCTTGTAAAATCCTGTGCCCCCAATTCAAAATCGCCATTTTTTACCAACTCCGGGCCAAAGGTGTTGCCAGAAGGGCAACAGGGCGGCGGGATGGGCATCGGCGGGCATGGGTATGAAACTGCCCGGCTGCAGGTCACATCCCCACCACCAGTATTGTACACCGTGGAAACAGTTATCTCATGCATGGATGCACCCTCGATTTGGAAAGATGCGGGCTCAATCCGCTCAGGTGGCGGGTAAGCACTCAAGGGAGATTGGCGCCTAAGTTCTATGTGCTGCGTATCAATCACAATCAGCTCCCATCCATTGCCGGGTATCACTTCTGAAAAAACGCCGGATCCTAGGCCGACATGAATGGAACTAAAACAAGGCGCACCAGTAGCGACGCCATAAATAGCATAAGAACACATATCGGAACTCCCCGGCAATTGCACGACATTCATATAAATCGAATCACAGGAACAAGCCGGACAGTTGCCGAAATTGCGTTCCAACTGTTGAGAGGCTTGCAAGTTGAACAGGTATTCCCCGCTGGCCGGGAATCGCGGCGTCCAGCCGGGCACCGCCAATCCCCCCTTGACCCAGTACCAGCCTTTCGGCAAGTCATAAAACGCGTAGCGCCCGTCCACGTCGGTCACCTGCTCGGCAATGACATTTCCCATAGTGTCGGTCAGCACCACAGGCCAGTTGGCAAGGACTGGCTGGTTGGAATAAGGCTCGTTGCTACAGGTGCGGTAAATCGTACCCGTGACCCATCCGATATTGCTGTTGGAGCATTCACGGAAACTGATGTCGTCCAGACCCAATCGGTCGCCTGTCGTGACTAAAGCCCCCGTGATCGAAATGACAACGCTGGTTTGGTTGGGGTTGTCCCATACCCCACAAATCTTTTTCCATTTGCAACCAGTATCTCCCAAAGCCACTATTTGCCCGACAACAGACCCGTTCACCATAATCGAAACATTGCCCATAAAGTTTGACTGCTCGCTGTTTACCCAAGCCGTGAACACATATTTTTTGCCCGGCACGACAGCAACTTGCTGTGACCAATACACGGGCATCGGCCCTCCAGGAGTCCCCAATGCCACGAATGCAGAGCCCAGGCCGGTGGTGTGGTCCCCACAATAACCCGGACAGGTATGACAGGTAGCCAATATGGCGTACTCCCCATTGGCGGGTACAGGTGCATTGGTCAAGGAGAAGTCAGTGTTGAAGCCTCCGGGGCTGTTGAAATTGGGATTGGTTACGAGGTTGGCCCCGGGCGATTGGCCCAATGGGCAGTTGCACAGCAATGTAGGCAATTGGCATGCCCCAAAATGCTGCACCAGGCTCTGCCCTTGTGCGCCCAGTGAAATCAAAACCTGTCCACTAGCCGGAAAGCTTGGAGTCCAACCTGGCTGTTGTACCAGCTTGACATAATAATTGGCGGGAGGCAGATCAGCAAAGACGTAGCCCCCGCTGGCATCGGTCACTTGTTCTGAGAGGATGTTCCCCATAGTGTCGATCAGTTGTACCATCTGGCCTTCCAGCGTCGGCTGGTTGAAATAGGCCATCGAATCACAAGTTTGGTACACCTTGCCGGTAACGATCCCGTTCGGCGAGACACACCTGCGGAAACTGATGTCGTCTATCGCAAAGTCATTCCCCGTGCCCGCAATATTCTGGTTGTAAATGCTGATCGTAATGGTTGCCGGGCTGGCATTGGTGGTCCAGACGCGGCATTTTTTCTCCCAGGTGCAGGTCGTCACCGGCGCATATTCGTTCTGCCCGTACAAGACATTGTTGATCTGGAGGACGCTGATCAGTTGCGCCGGCGAGGCATTAGACAAGGAGGCGACCCAGTACTCGAATTTATAGGTGCTGTTTGCGGCCATGGTATAGGTCTGGCTCCAGATCGGGACGTTTGGGCTGGTGGAGCCGTTCACGACCATCATGTTGCCGCTTCCCGTGGTGTGGTCGCCGCAAGCCGCAAAGCCCTGGTTGATCTGTTTGGGGTTGCTGCCGATCCAGTACTGGCCGGGTTGGAGGGTCGGGCTGTTGTTCAGCGCATAGCCTGACGTGAACCCGCCGGAACCTGAAAAATTTCCGTTCACTACCACATTCCCGCCCGGTTGTGTACCGTTGGGGCAATCGCAGGGCGGAGGCGGTGGCGGACAGTTCCCATAGTTGACGATGCGTTGCTGCGACGCTGAAAGGCTTACAACAACCTCTCCGCTCGCTGGCACTTTAGGCGTCCATCCGGGCTGCTGTACCTCCCGGACAATATACTGCCCTGCTGGCAGGTCATAAATACCGTAGGCGCCGTCGGCTGCGGTCACAGCCTCTCCGGCAATATTTCCAAAACTGTCGAATGCCTGGATCGTCCAGCCCGCCAAGGGGGTTTGGCTGCTGTACGGCAAATTCCCGCATTCCCGGTACTTCACCCCGATGATGGAGGCGTCCATCGGGTCGGGGCAGCTCTCCAGTAGCTGCCCGGGGAAAATTTCGCAACCCACCATGCCGCACTGGTCGTTGTACGCGATGGCGGCGTTGGCCACCAGTCCGAACGGCAAAGTGAAGATCATAGGCGCTTGGGAGCCCAGGGGCAAAAAACCGTTGGCATGGGTGATCCGCAACTGCGACTGGCCGAATACCTCCACCGAAAAGCCGGCGGGCATGTTGGCGCTGTAGCTCGCAAAATCGCCCTGCGAGAGCGTGATGAGGATATCGGTATAGCAGTCTGTCGAATTGACATACGTCAGCCGATACTTGCAGGGCTCGTAGTTGACGATATTGAAGCTGATCTGGTTGCAGCTTTGGGCTGATGAACTTTGAGCAAAAATGAGAAGGCAAAAGGCAAAGGGGAAGAGGCAAGCAGGCAGATGGGGAAGTTTGCAAAAGGGCAAATTCGCAAAAGGTAAGTGGGCAAATTCGCAAGTGGGCAAAAGAGGCGATTTTCCGGAGTTGCCGTTGTCCATGTGGGTTGTTGTGTTGAATTTATTCATGCTGCAATGGTGATTTTGCTGAGAAATCGGGAGCTGTAACAGAATGTTATTGTCGAAATATTGGGCATTCTCACAAAATGATTACACGACAAATGACCAGCGGTCGCTTTTCGATGATATCCGGCGGAAAAAAAATGATATTTGGCAAGCTACAAGCTTTTTTTAGGCAAACTTGGAGCGGATGTTAACCCTACATTGTGCCTTTAAAATCTCCCGCACATGACTAAAAGAATACAGCTCATTTCTCTGCTCACGACGCTGTTTACGCTGCACGTTCATGCTCAACAATGGGGCTACGCCACCCTGATAGCTAAATCGAACAGCAACATCGTTTCCCTGATCGACACCAACAACACGGTGCTGAAACAGTGGACAAACCTGAGCGGAAACACCGGCTACTCGTCATACCTCACAGAAGGCGGCATCCTCTGGCGCTCCGTGGTAGCCACCGGCAACCAATTCAGCGGGGGCGGCATGTGTGGCCGGGTACAGAAAATAGCCTGGGACGGCACCCTGCTTTTTGACTATGTTGTCAGCAACGCCAACGAATGTTCCCACCACGATATCTGCCCGTTGCCCAACGGGAATGTCATGCTTATCGTGTATGAGAAAAAAACCGCTGCAGAAGTGCAAGCGGCAGGAGGCTCGGTGAACGCCGTGCGCTGGACGGAAAAAATCATAGAACTGAAACCGACCGGCCTCAATACCGCCACCATCGTCTGGCAATGGAACCTCTGGGACCACCTGGTACAAAACCTCTACCCCACCCGGGCCAACTACCAGACCAGCATCGTGCAGCACCCGGAACTGCTGAACATCAACTACAACAACAACATCACCGACTGGGTACACATGAACGGCATCGACTATAACGCCGAGCTAGACCAGATCGTGGTGAGCTCCCACTTCCTCAATGAAATGTGGGTGATCGACCACAGCACCACCACTGCCCAGGCCGCCGGCCACAGCGGCGGGAACGCGGACAAAGGCGGCGACTTCCTGTACCGCTGGGGCAACCCAGCCGCTTACGGCGCCGCAGGCAGCACGATTTTCAACGTCGTGCACGACGCGCACTGGGTGCCGGCAGGTTGCCCTCGTGCCGGCTGGTTAGTCGGATTCAACAACAAAGGCGTGTCGAGCAACGCCACGGCGGTCGATCTGTTCCAGCCACCCCTGAACGGCTACAACTACGACCTGACGCTGGGACTGGCTTATGCACCCGCCACCTACGGCTACCGGCACCCCGCAAACGGCTATTCCAGCAACATGGGCTCCAGCCAGGAACTGCCCAACGGCAACATGCTGATCTGCTTGGCCACCGCTTCCAAAGTATATGAAATCAATGCCGCCGGTACGCAATTGTGGTCTTACACTTCTACCGGCGCCATCCCGCAGGCCAAGCGCTACTCCCGCTGCTTTATGGAAAGCGCCAGCGCCACCGTGCTGACCAACAACCCCGCGATGTGCCCCGAAGGCTCGGCATCGCTCGACATCGCCGCCGCCGCCAATGGCGTGAGCAGCTTTACCTACAACTGGGCGCCAGCCACCGGACTGTCTAACGCAAGCATCCGAAACCCCGTGGTGTCGGGCATCGCCAGCGACATCGCCTACACCGTGACCGTAAGCACCCCCGGCGGCTGCACGGCTACCGCCACCATCCCCGTCACGGTGCACCCCAGCCCGGCAGCGGATGCGGGCAGCGACGTCAGCATCATCCCTGGCCAAGGCGCGATGCTCAGCGCCAGCGGCGGCGACAGCTACAGTTGGAGCACAGGAGAAAACACGGCCACAATCGAAGTATCGCCCGCCAGCACCAGTACGTACACCGTCACCGTCACGAATGCCAGCGGCTGTACGGCGACCGACCAAGTAGTGGTGACCGTGATACCGCCTGTTTCAGTCGAGGTGACGGCTGGCAATACCGCTTTTTGTGCAGGCGGCAGCACACAGTTGAATGCCACAGCCAGCAACGGCAGCGGAAATTACACCTACAGCTGGAGCAGCGACCCCGCCGGGTTCAGCGCAACCACCAGCAACCCCACTGTCAGCCCAGCCGTTAACACCACCTATTTCGTGGTCGTCAGCGACGGCTTCGGCAGCGACATCGCCTCCATCGCCATCACCGTGCACCCGTTGCCGCAGGCCGACGCGGGCGGGAACCTCAGCATACCTTTCGGCACCGCCGATACTTTGACTGCCAGCGGCGGTGTTGGGTACCACTGGAGCAATGGGGAAAACACGGCGAGCATCGTGGTAGCACCAATATCCACCACGACCTACACCGTGACGGTCACCAGCGCAGAAGGCTGCACCGCCACCGCATCGGCAACGGCCACCGTGACCGGTTCGGCGCTGACGGCCGTTGTAGAGGCCCTCGACAGCGTGATCTGTCAGGGATATAGCACCCAGCTCTTGTCGGTAGCGTCTGGCGGCAGCGGGGAGTACACTTACATTTGGTCGGCCAACGGGATTTTTATATCATCGGCGCAACACCCGGTGGTCAGCCCCGACAGCAGCACCTTGTACGTGCTGGAAGTTTCCGACGGTTTTAACAGCTACATCGACTCGATCTTGATACAAGTGGCGACTGGCCCGGTGGCCGATGCGGGCAGCGACGTCAGCATTTTGATCGGCACGGCAACCACGTTGAGCGCCAGCGGCGGGGAGAGCTACGTTTGGAGCACCGGGGAAACAACGGCTAGCATTACCGTGGCGCCGCTGGTCACCACCAGTTACCATGTGGCAGTTTCCAATAACTTTGGCTGCGTAGATGTCGATACGGTAACGGTGGAAGTTACCGGAATTATTCTGACAGTAATCGCAAGCGCTTCAGATAGCACGATCTGTGCGGGCGACAATACTTTGTTAAGTGCTATAATAAGCGGCGGAAGCGGAAATTATTTCATCGAATGGTCTGTTCTTGGCACCGTCATCTCCACTTCAACGCAGTTCGCGTTTTCTCCAGCACATACCGCTGATTTTATATTATTTGTATCCGACGGTTTCACTTCGGTTGTCAGGTCGGTTACCATAATTGTGAACCCAGTCCCCAGCGTTGATGCCGGGAACGATGTGAGCATTGTCGTCGGTAACTCAACAAACCTAAGCGCCAACGGTACCGGCAACGCCTTCCTCTGGAGCACCGGCGAAACCACGGGCAGCATCGAAGTGGCGCCTATAACAACTACTGTTTATACAGTGACAGTCAGCAACAATTTCGGCTGCAGCGCCAGCGACGAAGTGGTGGTAACGGTGCTGCCCCTACCCCTGAGCGGCAGCATCTCCGCGCCCGATACCCTGATCTGCTTAGGCGACATACTGCAATTGATGACCAGCGTCGAAGGCGGCAGCGGCGCCTACACCTACGCCTGGAGCTCCCAGCCCCAAGGATTCAGCTCTACCCTGCCCGACCCGTACATCAACCCGGAAGAAAACACAGTCTATACCTGCATCGTGTCGGACGGCAGCCAGCAACTGACCCTCAGCATTTCCATCATCGTGAACCCCTTGCCCGACCAGCCGAGCATCACGGTGACGAACGACACTTTGATTTCCTCCAGCAGCAGCAACAACCAGTGGTTTTACTACGGCAACCCGGTCATCGGGGCTACGGGGCAGGTCTTTGTGCCAGTGCTGGGAGGCTCCTACCAGGTGCAGGTGGTGGATGCCAACGGCTGCTACTCGTTCCTGTCCGATCCCGTCGAGTTTTTCTTTTCTGGCACCACGCAAGCCTTGGGCGCTGCCGCCTGGGCCGTCGCGCCCAACCCGGCCAGCGCGCAAATCCGCGTCCTGGGCGATTTCGACGACAGCCATTTCAGCTTGGAAATTTGGAACAATGCGGGGGAACTGGTGAAGCGGCAAAGCAATTCGCGGAGCTGTGCGGTTGACATGCTGCCCAGCGGGGCTTATTGGTTGCGGGTAATCACGGAAAAAGGGGTAGGCTCGCGCAAGTTTTTGATAATGAGATGATTAATACATTACAAGATATTTATTTCGCGCAGATTTTACGCTGATTTTTTGCGCAGATTTTACACAGATTTTTTCCGCGTAAAATCTGCGCAAAAAATCAGCGTAAAATCTGCGCGAAATAAGTCCAGTAGTGTGATTTGACATTTAAACAAAATTCCAGTCTTATGAAACACCTGCTCCTGCCCATCTTTTTACTCGCCGCTCCAGCCACCCGCGCCCAATCATTTTACGACCTATTTCAAATACAGGAAGTCAAAGTGTACTTTGCTTTCAGCGATTGGGACTACCGGCTCGACACCGCCAAGGCAGGCACAGAATCCTACCAGAAAGCCGATTCGGTCGTCGTCAACGGCACGGTGTTCAAGAACTGCGGCGTGAAATACAAGGGCAACAGTTCCTACGATCCCGCGCGGGCGAAAAACCCCTTCCACATCAAACTGGATTTTACCGAAAATTCTGATTACCAGGGTTTTACCGACATCAAACTCGGCAATGGCTGGAGCGACAACTCCATGATCCGCGAGCCGCTGTGCTACGCCATCTTGGGCCAGTACATGGACGCGCCACAGGGCAATTTCGCCAAACTGTACATCAACGACACATACTACGGATTGATGAACAACGCAGAAGACATCGACAAGTCATTCCTGTTGAAGCGTTTTTATTCGTCCAAATACCCCTTCGTGAAATGCAACCCTGCCTCCATCGGCACCGGCCTCGGCAACGGCCCAAACTTAGCCTACCTGGGCACCAACATCAGCGATTACGCCAACAAGTACGAGCTAAAATCGGACACCGGCTGGAACCAGCTGATCGAGCTCTGTGACACGCTCAACAACCACTTCGACGCCTTTGCCCAGATAGCCGACATAGACCGCATGTTGTGGATGCTGGCCTTCAACAACGCATTGGTGAACCTCGACAGCTACACAGGCAGCTTCCGGCAGAACTACTACCTCTACCGCGACCACAACCGACAGTGGCTCCCCATCGTCTGGGACCTGAACATGTGCATGGGCGGATTCAGCATCGCGGGCGGCATCGCCGGGGCGCTGACCACGGCCAACATGCCCACCATGAACCACACCCTGCACAAATCCGAAACCGGCTGGCCGCTCATCAACAAGCTGCTCAACGAGCCGTTCTACAGCAAGATGTACCTCGCGCACCTGCGCACGATCAACAACGAGAACTTTGCCGGCGGGCAGTTCAAGCCCTTGGCCACCGCCCTGCACAACTTGGTGGACAGCGAGGTGCAGAACGACCCGAACTACCTCAGCACCTACGCCAATTTCCAGGCATCGCTCACGGCCAACACCCCCGGCTCGAACGGCGCCGGCAGCTCCCCCGGTATCTTCCCGCTCATGGACGCGCGCGCCGGATACCTCAGCAACGTGCTGTCGGCCGCCCCACCCCTTATTTCTGACATTTCGGTATCCAATGCCAACGGTTTTGGGGCGATGGCCACCATACAGGCCAAGGTGCTGAACGGCGCCAACGCCTACCTCGGCTACCGCTACCACAAAAGCGAGCGCTTCCTGCGCGTACCCCTGTATGACGACGGCGCGCACGGCGACGGCGCGGCGGGCGACCAGGTTTATGGGGCCATGATCCCCCTGCTCTCCGCCTCGGTGCAGTACTATATTTACGCCGAGAACAGCAACACCGGCGCTTTTTCGCCAGAGCGCGCCGAGCACGAGTTCTACTTTATCGACGTGCCGATGCCCGCCGCCGGCCCCGGACAGGTGCTGATCAACGAGGTGGCGGTGAGCAACAGCAGCGGGATCGAGAACGAAAAAGGCAAGACCAAAGGCTGGGTGGAGCTGTACAACACCAGCAGCCAGGCCCTGCGCTTGTCGGGACTGTACCTGAGCAACAAGCCCGGCACCTTGGACAAGTGGCCATTCCCCGCCGGCAGCTTTATCGCGCCCCAGGAGCACCTGCTCGTCTGGACCGACAAATTGGACGCCGACCTGCTCGAACTCCACAGCAATTTCGACCTCAACAAATCCGGCGACCAACTGCTGCTCAGCAACGGCATCACGGTTTTCGACAGCCTCAGCTTCGGCGCCCAGACCAGCGACCGCTCCCTTAGCCGCTGTCCCGACGGCTCGGGGCCTTTCCAGCTTACGACAGCGCCCACGCCTAAGGCCGCCAATGTATGCGTCAGCAGCGCCAACAGCCCGGACGCTGCGCCCTGGCTGCGCATCTCGCCCAACCCGAGCAGCGGCATTGTCCGGATAGAAACGGCGGAACCGGTGGCGGCAGTGCAGGTGTTTTCGGCGGAGGGGCGATTGGTGGGGGTTTTCAGGGGGGCTGATATTGACTTGTCTGGAGCTGTGCCGGGGGTGTATTGGGTGCGGGTGGTGTTGGGGGATGGGAGGATTGGGATGAGGAGGGTGCTGCGGGTCGCACAATAGTTTGGGGAAATTGGGAAAAAACTGTTGGAAGGTTTGGAGGTTTGGGGTTTTGGCTTACTTTTGTGGGTGAAAATAGCTCCAGAATGAATTTGGTTCCCATATCACGTATTTTGAAACTTTTGTTGTGCTTATCCAGCCGGAGGGCTTGGGTGAGCGCAATTGGATTTTTTTGGGTGCGTGGGTAGCGAACAATCCCGCAACTAACGATCAAGTAAAGTACGGTAGATTGTTAACGGGTATTAACAAGAATTGGGACTTGGGATGGTCGTTAGTTGCGGGAAAGCTGTAGTTGAGGCGAAATTGAACACAATAAATATATATTGAAAGCGGCGCGCCTCCATATAAACCAGTTTTTTGCCGACCGGCAAGAAGTAATGAGAATTTCTTATTGAAGGTCGGCAAAAAACCAGAAATAAACTTCAAAAACAACAAAATTTTTTGAAAATTTATTTCATTCTGATTTACATGGATTCGCCCTAAGCGACATCAATATATATTTATCGGTTCAACCTTCGCCTAACTATTCATAAACGAATATTTCTCCCATTCGGTCGAAACATCGTTTATGGTTTCGTTGGATGCAAAAAAAGATAAAAAATGAATGAGAATAATATAAAGATTAAAGTCGCAGTGATAGGAGCAGTTGCCGTTGTGCTTGCTGCAATAATTGGATTGCTCAAATGTAATTCCGAGGAACCTCCAAAGACAGAGCAGAAGCAAGAAGTAAATATTACCAACCAACCTGTGATTGAGATAATGTTTGATAGCAATTCTCAAAACAAGATAAATAATAATATCACAAAAGATAAAGATAGGATAGGAGAAAAACATAATCCATCTCTACCCATAAAAAAAATATCAAAAAAAGACTTTAATAAATTTATTAAAATTGGGGAGGGATATCTTAACGACGTGCGGGGGAATGAAGAAAAAATTAAAGAATGGGAGAGAAACTGTTTGGCAATTTTAAGTTCTGTGAACCCGCAGAATGCGATAGAGTATAATAAATTTAAGAATCAATACAACAATAATCCACCTGAAAAAAATATAGTTGATACACTTCTTCTACTATTGAAAACAGAAAAAGAAAAAGTGGTTGACTAATTCACCAATTTTTTAACTAAATATCTTCAAAAATGAAAACGTTTGCCCTCCAGGTGCTAGTTGCATCCCTTTTGTCGACAATTGCATTTTCCAATTCTATGCTTGCCCAAGCAAAAGATACATTGGACATTGGCAATGAATTTATTCCAGCAGGATACATGGGCTGTGTGAACAACATCAACATTGACCCTGCATGGAGTACAAACCCCAAAACTGGCCCCCTGTGCTTTAAAGTCTCATATATGACCACTTGCTCCAATCGTTGGGCAGGGGTTTATTGGACAAATGTTGCTGACGATAGCGGTGCAAATTGGGGACAATCAACTGGAAGGGATTTGACGGGAAAAAAGTACGCCAAAATAAATTTCTGGGCGAGAGGAGAAAAAGGTGGAGAAGTTGTTGAGTTTGGTGCATTCGGAATTGATAGCGGGAAAACATACAAAGACGGATGCCAAAAAGTAACAGTCCCCGGCAGGGTTAATGTTTTAACAACAGAATGGAAACTCTATTCTATTAAAATCCCTTGTGAAACACTTAAAAGTGTAATTGGAGGGTTTTATTGGTCAGCAAGTTGGAATTCTAATCCGTCTGGCTTGGTGTTTTATTTGGATGATATTTTCATCATTGAAGAATAAAATGCTTCCAACATCCAACACTTTGGCAGGAATTATGCAATAAGCCGTCGTCGCCGCTCTTTGTTCTTGCCGGGCCTTTCCGGCTCCAGGGTCTGGAGTATCTGGCGGTAGTAGTCCTCAAGCCATTCCTTGAGCTCCTCGATGGGGCTGTCACTAATCACCAGAAGTGTACCACCGGCAACACGCAAATTTTCCCGGACAAAAGCCCAATATTTTTGGCATAGCCAATGCATTCTGATTTGATCTGGCAGCGCTGTGTTTCAAAAAAATGTATCTTGCGGCGTTTGCGCCCGCTTCGCTGGTATAAAATGACCGTAGCATAAAAAAAGAAAGCAATGGAATTGATAGACAAACATAAAGATGAGTTGGACAAAGCATGTTCAACGTTCAAGGTGAACGAACTGTATGCCTTCGGTTCAGTACTTACGGATAAATTCAACCCAGATAGTGACATCGACTTTATTGTCTCAATATTGTCGAATGACCCGATAGAATACGCAGAAAATTACTTCGATTTGAAATTCGAATTGGAAAGGATTTTCAGGAGAAAGGTAGATTTGCTTGAACAGAAAGCGATTCGAAACAAAGCCTTTGAGAATTTGGTGAACAAACAAAAACTGCTCGTTTATGCAAGACGAAATCAAGGTATGGCTTGAGGATATTGAAAAAGCCATAGCCGAAATCAACGAATTCCTGCCAGAACCAAAGGATTTTCATGAATTTGAGCAGGATGTAAAGACGAAACGAGCGGTTGAACGGAACATCGAAATAATCGGCGAGGCAATGAGCCGAATTTTGAGGACTGACCCCAACATTGCGATAAGTGATTCAAGAAAAATTGTGGACACCCGAAATCGAATAATCCATGGTTATGATTCGGTTTCAGATGATGTGATTTGGCTCCTAGTCGTTCGATATCTTCCTGTACTTGAAAAAGAAATAAAAGAATTAAAAAAGGAAAACTGATGTGTATAACCACCTATCTGCCGGTAGTAGTCCTTGAGCCATCCCTTGAGCTCCTCGATGGGGCGAAGGCAGAACTTGGAGACGAAGCGCTTGAGCAGGCCGGTGCTGACGTTGCGGTTGGGCTTGTAACCGTGCTGTCGGGCGGCGCTCAGCTTGCGGATCGGCTTGGCTAAGGGCTGCTCAACACCGCGAACGGAAAGTGCCGGGGGGCATCCATATAAGTACGCAATGGGCAGGTGACATGATTGGTGGTATTTTTCAAGATGCGATCCACCTACAAAATATGGTGGAAAAAACTGTGCGCTCTGGAATTGTCCGGAATCCCGAAAAAATGTATATTTGTGTTTAAAAATACTTGAAATGACTATTCAAAGAATTGATAATCAGATAATTATTTCACTTCCTGACTCGATCGAATTGGAGGGTGTTCAACGCCTAATCAACTATTTGCTGTACAAAGAGGCCACGAAAGACAGTAAAGCAAAGCAGGAAGACGTAGATAAATTGGCTCGCGAAGCGAACAAACAATGGTGGGCGGAAAATAAACATCGCTTTTTGCCAGAGTGAAGTTCGTCATTGACACTAACATAGCCTTCAGCGCCGTCTTGAACACCGAAAGTAAGATTGGCGACCTGATTATGAACTCCCATGGGATTTTTGAATTCCAGGCTTGCGATACGCTGCGCTCCGAGTTAAGAAAGCATCGTCCCAAGCTGCTTGAGCTTTCCAAAACATCTCAAGAGCAATTAGACCAAGCTGAATATCAGATATTGAATTGCCTGGAATTCACCAATGAAGCGCTTATACCCTTTGAGTTTTGGGTAAAAGCGGCCAACCTCGTTAGGGATATTGACATGGACGATATTGCATTTATAACCCTCGCTGAATTCCTTGGCATAAAATTATGGACTGGCGACAGAGAGCTGATGAAGGGCCTGGTCAAAAAAGGATATACCAACTTCGTCACAACAGACGAGCTCTACAAGCTACGGGCCTTACTTGAATAATAAATTTATCATGGCAATAGCATTTCGCGCAACTTGTTGCCGTCTCAGCCCCAAAAAGCGATTAAAAAAAGCGGATTAAAGCCCGCGGCGGTAGTTCTTTTCATGCATATTGCGCCCCGTGCCGCGCATCAGCCGTCGTCGCCGCTCTTTGTTCTTGCCGGGCCTTTCCGGCTCCAGGGTCTGGAGTATCTGGTGGTAGTAGTCCTTGAGCAATTCTCACCCAAACTGGCAGGGGACGGAATTTGGTTGTGGCAAGGTGGGTGCTGTGAAAATGAAAGGATTCTCGTATTTTTGCAGACAATATTTGAAATTATGCACCAGCCATTCCGGATCACTCATTTGGAAATCCAAAATATAGGCCCGTTTGGCCACCTGAGTTTGGAGTTCCCTGAAAAGCCGCACGGCATAACGGGAAAGGCTGAAGTTCATATTTTGACCGGGGAGAATGGGACGGGGAAGACGACAATTCTGGAGGCTTTGGTTAAATCGATCGCTTCATACATGCCCAAGGATTTCGCCTACAAGTTCCGAACCCTCGGAAATCCCCCGATAGAAAAACCATTGGGCACAGAGGGTGCCGGTGAAAAAAGCAGCCATGATGCTAGCCTAAATGTCAGTTTCAGCAATGCCCAACATTATTCCCTTTCAAGGAATAAGGATGGAAGTTTTGGCGTGTCCACTGAAAACCTGTTTTTTCATAATTACGAGAACCAAGGGCCGGAGGCCCCGATAAGCGTCGCTTTTTTTGCCTATTCTGGGTATAGAAGCCTAGAACACGTCGAAATAAACGGCATTAGTGAATTGACAGGGGCACCGTTAAGCCGGTCTGTTGATTTCAAGCACTCTGTCAACCCTGAGCTAATACTGAATTGGATCGCAAACACACTGACCAAAGAGGCCTTAGCAAAAAGCGAGTCCAACACCACTGCTTCAGCCCGGTTCAGGCGCGCCGTCGAAGGCATCGAAAACACTGTCTCCAGGATAATAGAAAAGAACATTCGGTTTTCTTTGGGTTATGATCCACTCGATGTCAAAGTTGAGCTAGACGGAACGGACCTTAATTTCAACACTATCCCTGATGGGTTGAAATCCATTGTTTCTTGGATTGCAGACCTTTTAATGCGCATGGACAGGGTGCGCTGGGAACAGGACATGCCAATATTTGAGCGCAATTTCATCTTGTTCCTCGATGAAATTGAGGTTCATTTGCACCCAACATGGCAGCGGAAAATATTGCCGGCCATTCAGGAACTGTTTCCAAATGCGCAAATATTTGTCAGCACCCATTCGCCCTTTGTGGTCGGTTCTGTTGACGGAGCATGGATTCACAAATTGGAAAAGCCCAATGGCGACAGCCAGCTCGCAGTCGGGTATCCCAAGGTTTCAGAAGATGCGAAAAGTTTCCGCCTTTGGTTAGATGAGGTGTTCGATATTAAAGCACAATTCGGCGAAGGGGTAGAGCGTGATATGAACAAATTTTATGAACTTAGGAACAGGATTCTAAAAGGAGAAAATGGCGCTACTCCAGAAAAACTTCTTGAAGTCGGCCGAATTCTAGCCGAACAGAGCTCAGAGGTAAACCAAATTGTTCAATTTGAAATTCGCCAACTCAATCGCCTAAAAGGTCTTGAATTAAGCATCTAACTCCAATGAGACGATTTGTTCGCTGCGCGGCACCTGATTTTTTTCTACAAAATGCACAACGCTGGAATGACCAGTGGAAGAAGTTGAAGCTTAAGAGCCCAGGGGCGGCTTTCCAATGGTACAGATACAATGGTCACCCTGTGAATAAGGCAATTGCACCGGTATTGGCTTCGCAAACACAAGGGCACTGTTCTTATTGCGATGCTTTCCCAATGGGACTTGCAGACAATACTATAGATCATTTCAGGCCCAAGGGGAGCCCGGAATTTTATCAGCTAGCATATTCATGGGAAAACCTTTTCATCGCTTGTGCAGATTGCCAAACATCAAAAGCAGAAAAATTTACCCACCTTTTGTTGAAACCCGATTCAAATGATTATTATTTTGCTAGGTATTTCATCTACAATTTCAACACCCATCAAATTGAAGTTCATCCAGGTGCGGAAGAGAATGACCAAATTCGCGCACATCATACATGCAATAAAATTTTTAGGTTAAATGAGCCTAACCGCGTTGATGCCCGCAGGATGGCCTATGAACGATGGTTCTCTCCGCGTACCAATCAAGAAGTAGATGATTTTCCATTTAGGTTTATCTTCGATTTGATTTTGAATTTGCCAAAGAATGATATCTGAGTGTCACTAACCACCAAAAGTGTTCCACCAATTTGCACCAAAAGTGTACCATTGCCGCGCATCAGCCGTCGTCGCCGCTCTTTGTTCTTGCCGGGCCTTTCCGGCTCCAGGGTCTGGAGTATCTGCCGGTAATAGTCCTCGAGCCATTCCCTGAACTCCTCGATGGGGCGAAGGCAGAACTTGAAGACGAAGCGCTTGAGCAGGCCGGTGCTGACGTTGCGGTTGGGCTTGTAACCGTGCTGTCGAGCGGCGTTCAGCTTGCGGATCGGCTTGGCTTAGGGCTGCTGCAACACCGCGAACGGAAAGTGCCGAAGGGCATCCATATAAGCACGAAGGGGGACGGCATGATTCCACCCAAATCCGGTAAGTTTTCGCCTGGATACCAGAACTCCGGTCAAATTGAAAAAATCGGATTTAAACTCGCCGCGGTTGTTTTTTTCATGGAATTTGCTCTATTTTGTATGCTAAATTAATCGCTACGACTAAAAAAAGGTATCATGTTAGCTGACCTAATTACCATATCACCTGAAATACAAAGCGGCACACCTGTATTCGCAAAGACACGTGTGCCTGTGAAGATTTTGTTTGACTATCTAAAAAGTGGGGATACCATTGAAGAATTTCTCCATGATTATCCATCTGTCAAGCGGGGACAATTTATCCAATTACTCGCGCTTTTAGAGCGCCATTATACCTACACCGAGCATGAAGAAAATATTGCTTGATGAGAATCTACCTCGTCCACCCGCCAAATTGTTTACTATTCTACTTGAAGTCGTTTCCGTTCATGATATCGCTACAATGTTTTTTCACCCTACTCCTCATCACCACAGCCATATTCAGCATCCCGTCCTGTAAAAAAACAGCGCTGTTCGACCTTACCCTTACCGGGTTTCAGTACGATGCAAGTTACCCCGGCAATTGTTGGGTTATTTTTCACGAAGCGGGTGGGAAAGTACTTGACGTACAGCGTTTTTATCCCACGGAGGATGTGCATGATTACCATTTCAGTACGGATGCCCTCGACGCTACGGGCACATGCTACCTGACCATTGCGGTACACCGGCTTAGCAACGGTTTTTTGTCGCTAAACACCATACCAAACATCGTCGCTGGACAACACCCGCTCGTGCAGTATCTCAATGTATCCCAATCTAACAGGAATTGCATCAAGATCTCCTGTGATTTCACCATCCAGAACCCGCCTGAAACGGAGTATTTTTCCTGTGGGTCCGGCGACAAAGTGATATTTTCCACCCAACCACCGAATCTAAAGGCATTGATCAGTGCGAGCAGCGGCGGAAGTGGCATTGCCCTGACCTTGAAAGCCAAAAACCAGGCCGATCCGAGGTTCTATTGGCTGCCAGATAACGGCAACAGCTTCCTGATAGATACGCTGGATTACAATGATTTTGCGCTAGACTGGCCCGTCTCCGATTTCAGTTTCCCGTTTCAGTCCAAATGGCAATACACGGTATGCGGGGTTACCAAAGAAGGAGACGAACCGGTGTTTGGGTATCTGGGCAGCAAAGAGGCGAAGAACAGTGATCCACTGTTGAATCATTTCAGCATCCGCCGGCCGGGACAAGTTCCATTTACCAGTCTGTGGGTATCGGCATTTGATATATCTTATGCGTGTCGCCTCCACAGGTAGATGCGAAAGAAGTTTGAGGGAAATTCCGGGATGGTTGGGGATTTTGAATTTGCCGCTTACATTTGTAGGATTTATATACCCAACGGAAAGTGGTTTGCGAAAATGTCAATAGTGTCCCAAAAAAAGTGGGCTAGCCTCCTGTGGTCTTCGCTACCCTTTCCCCAAAATGTCTTACCCAGCGCCGCGCTTGAACAAGCGCAGTGCTTTTGGCAGCACCATACAAATTCAAGCTTTGAGAAGCACCGGTGCATCTATAAAAAATACGCCTTATGGAAATTAAACAAGAAAAAAAGATGAACGTCATTATCTTCCTCACCGATCAGGAAAGGGCCACCCAGCACTTCCCGGAAAATTGGGAGGAGGAAAACCTTCCCGGCCTGACGCGTTTGAAAAAAAACGGCCTTACATTCAACAATGCCTTCACCAACTCCTGCATGTGCTCCCCGGCGCGTTCCACTTTTATGACTGGTTATTTGCCGGCTCAACATGGTGTCAAATATACGCTTGAAGCGTCCATGACTGACCCTGACAAAAATCCCCAGGTAGAACTTCCGCTTCCCCCGGATTCGCCGAGGCACACCGGTGGGATCAAACTGGTTAACATCGCTACGGTGATGTCCACAGCGGGTTATAATGTGGTTTACAAAGGAAAGTGGCATTGCAGCAAGCCTCATAATGACAACAATGGCAACTGGACTCCCCAGGATTTAAGTGATTACGGCTTTTCCCGTTGGAATCCAAAGGACGCTGGTGCGGATCAATCCTTGGATGAAGCTGGAGGCCCCGGAAATGATACTAAAGTTTTTGCAGCATGGGAAAATGATGCGCGGTTTATGTACGATGAGGGTGATATGGAGCAAGGAAAGGAAGGCGTGCTGGCCTACCTGAAATACCTGAAATCAGACGAAGCGAAACAAGATGACCGGCCGTTTTGCCTGATAATCTCACTGGTCAACCCGCACGATGTCCTTTTCTACATGAATGATACTTTTGAAGAGGCGGGGTATAACGATGAATGGCTGCTGGGAGATATTGATACTCCTTTCACCATGAACGAAGACCTAAGCACTAAACCTGATGTGCAGGAAAAACTGCTGAAATTGTTGAATGCAGGGTTGGGAAATCTTGAACCGACCAAAGGCCAAGAGGATCCGGACTTAAAAAAGCGGAACTACGTCAATTTCTACGCCAACCTGATCAAGGCATCGGATCGGCATCTCGTTGAAGTTCTGGATAGTCTTGGCGAAGAATTGCTTAAAGAAACCCTTATCATTCGCACCACCGATCACGGTGAGATGGGCCTTGCACACGGTGGGCTGCGGCAAAAGAACTTCAATTTTTATGAAGAGTCGATTCGGGTGCCACTGGTTTTCTCCAATCCCGAACTTTTTAAAGCGCCTAAAACGTCGGATGCGCTTGTCTCTCATGTTGACTTCCTGCCTACGCTGGCGAATCTTTTTTTGCCTGAAAATTCAGCATTGCTCAACACGGAATGGCAGGGAGTCAATTACGCCAAGTTGATAAAAGGCGAATCAGAAGATCCGGTTCAGGATTATATTGTATTTACCTACGACGATTTTCAATCGGGCCAGAGTAGCGGGCCCTATCCGGGGCCGCCAAACCATATTGTAAGCATCCGTGAGGCGCGGTATAAGTTTGCGGAATACTACGATGCCAGTGCTCCGGGAAAAATCCTTGACAGGAGAGCTGATTCCCAATTTGAGATGTATGACCTCCTAAATGATCCCAGCGAGGCAATAAACCTGGCGTATCAAGTAGATAAGCTAACCGAGAATCAAAAAACTGAATACGATCGGCTCAAGGAGAAGCTTGAAAATGTAAAGAAAGAGCTTAATATCATTACAAAGCATTGACCAAGGAGCAAGAAAAAGAGGATATGGTATAAAGGGGTTAGGAATTCGAAAAAGCCAATCGCTTGCACGGTACAAGCTCATTAAGTTAAGCGCTAAAACCCAAGCAACCCATATCCAAAACAGCCTGGTCGGGGCAATAAAAAACCAGCGTTCCCAAGAACTGGTATTGCCTTTAATCTGGGCAATACAAGATGCCTTGTCCCTGGGTGCCCACGCCTATTTCAATGCAGGCAATTACGCCGCTGCAAGCCGCGATTTTTTAACCCTCGAAAAAGGCGGCATTTACCGTCGTGAGGCGGAGTGGTATGGACTTTTGGCGCGTTTGGCCATGCCGAACGCCGATCAGAAAGCCATAGCACTTGAAGTCGATAAAATACGGCAGGAGCCCAGTCATCCATTTGCCGGAGATGCGGAAAAGTTGTTGAGAGCGTTGAAATAATCAAGGCTTCACCATAAACTTAACAATCTGGGTCGCAAAGTTCCCACCGTGATCTTCCACCTCCACCGTAAGCGAGACAGCCGTTTCAGCCGCAATGCTGGCCGGTGTCCAGGTTTCTGCTATCGTGTAGGAGGTCAGGTTGTGCACTGTAGGCGTCGCGGTGAAAAGCACCGTGTTGTCACTGTCTTTGGTAACGGTTATTGACATTTCATGCAGACTGTCATCTGTGATGATGCCCGCAATAGCAACAGCACCGCTGATGGAAGCGTTCACCGCTGGCGAAGTGATGAGTATTGCGGGCGCTTCGGCATCATCCTCGTGTTCGTGTTTGTGGCAAGCAATAGCAGTTATGGAAACAAGGAGAAGGAGGAGCAATGAATTTTGGATTTGTTTCATGGTGAAATTTAATTTGTTGTTGATGGTCTTATTGCTTTTCAGCAAATTTTTGGGCATCCTTTTGAAAGGACTTTTTGCAGCTTTCAGAACAAAACCCATAGATTTTCCCCTGGTAATGCACCGTATCGCAATCGCCCTGTTTCACTTTCATGTTGCACACCAGGTCTTTGTCGCCGGCCCAAACAAGGCTTCCGTGGTCGATGGTGGCAGATGTGGCGTTCTCCAATTTTGAAGCAACTGCCCTGGGGTCGGTCGGTGAACTGCCGTGGGTGGGCAAGCTTGAAATATCCGGATCGCCGGCCTTGGCATTTCTGTCTTTGCAGGCAAAAGCAACAGGCAAAGCCAGTAAGAGGGTTATTAAGATCACATTCTTCATAACTATTCGTTTTGTCTGTGACGCCGTGGTCGCCGCAAGGTTAAAAATTGTAGTGGAGGGAAGCCTGGCCCAGTATATTGGCTATGAGCAGAAAAACAACAAGGCGATTCATTGCAAGTGTAAAGATAGGCCCTCACGCCAGGTTCTTTAACCAAATAATTCCCAGAAAAAGCAAACCACTTACAAAACAGCGAAAAAAAAGCGGCGCGGTGAAACAACGTCGCCGCTCCATTGCGTCTTTGTATTTTCAGTAACCTTACAGCGCTACATGCTTGAACGCAGACACCGTCAAGTCTTTGTCGAGGCTCTTCAGATACTGATCAACTGTTTGGTCGTTGTTTTTTACAAATTTTTGGCTGAGCAGGGTGCTTTCCTGGAAAAACTTGTTCAGACGGCCCATGGCGATCTTTTCCAGCATGTCTTCTGCTTTGCCTTCGTTGCGGGCAAGTTCTTTGCCCACTTCGATCTCGCGCTCCACGATTTTCGGGTCAACGTCGTCCTTGCTCACAGAAACGGGGCTCATCGCAGCGATTTGCATGGCCACGTCGCGGCCGGCCTGCTCGAACTTATTTTCGTTTTTGTTGAGTGCAACCAGTACCGAACGCTTGTTGTTGGAGTGGTTGTAGGTCAAAATCTGGCTACCGGTGATCGGTTCGTAGCGGCTAAGCTCGATCTTTTCGCCGATGATACCGTTCTGTTCGCCTACTTTCTCGGCGATGGTCACTTTGCCGTCGAAAGGGAGTGCCAGCAGCGCCTCTATTGACTCAGGAAAGTTTTCAAGCGCGATATCGGCGATCTTGTTGGTGAGGTTCACGAAATTCTCGTTGCGGGCCACGAAATCGGTCTCGCAGTTCAGGGCCACTATGATACCCCGGGTTTGGTTGGCGTTGGTTTTTGCGACTACTACGCCTTCTTTGGCATCGCGCTCTTCGCGCTTTGCGGCTTTGGCGATACCTTTTTTGCGGAGCCAGTCCTGGGCGTCTTCAAAGTTGCCGGCAGCTTCCTCCAGGGCTTTTTTGCAGTCCATCATGCCTGCGTCGGTCATTTCGCGCAGTTTTTGAATATCAGCAGTTGTTGCTTTGTACATTATTGAAGGTTTTATGGTTTCAGGTTTCAGGTTTTTGGTTTCAGGTTTACGCGATTTGTTCTCCACTTTGAAACTCAATTTCAAAACAAAAACAGATGGCGTAAACCTGAAACCAGAGGCCAGAAACCAGAAACCTAATTTTTATGCATTATCTTTCTCCTCCCCCTTCAAGCTCTTGCGCTCTTCAAGGCCTTCCTGAATGGCTTGCATCAGGTAGTTGGAAATGTAGGCGATCGCTTTGGAAGCGTCGTCGTTGCAAGGGATCGGGAAATCGACCAGCGTCGGATCGGAGTTGGTATCAACCATGCCGAACGTTTTGATGCCCAGCTTTTTAGCTTCAGCCAATGCCAGGTGCTCATGGTGGATGTCCACGATGAAGATGGCGGAAGGCAGGCGGTTGAGCTGTTCGATACCACCGAGGTGCTTCGACATTTTGATGTGCTCGCGGCCCAAGGTGAGGCGTTCTTTTTTGGTGATGCTGGTGAGGGTGGTGTCAGCGAGCATGCGCTCGATGTTCTGCATTTTCTTCACCGATTTGCGGATGGTTGCAAAATTGGTCATCATGCCGCCCAGCCAACGCTCCGTTACGAAGGGCATACCGACGTTTTCAGCGGCTTTTTTCACGATGTCGCGGGCCTGTTTTTTGGTAGCGACAAACATGATCTTTTTACCGCCTTTCGCGAGGGTCTTCATGGCCAGGGCAGAGCGCTCCAGGCATTCAGCCGTGCGGTTCAGGTCGATGATGTGGATGCCCTTGTGCTCCATAAAGATATACGGAGTCATTTTGGGGTTCCATTTTTTCCGCAAGTGGCCAAAGTGGCAACCTGCATCAAGCAATTCTTTATATGTAGGCTTTTGCATTGTTACGAACTTTTAGCGTTTAGAGAACTGGAAGCGTTTGCGCGCCTTCGGGCGACCGTATTTCTTGCGCTCGACGGCGCGGCTGTCGCGGGTAAGGAACTTCTTGTCCTTCAGCGGCTTTTTGTACTCCTCGTTGAGCTTCACGAGCGCGCGGCTCAGGCCCATACGGACTGCCTCTGACTGGCCTTTGAAACCTCCGCCACGCACCGTGACTTTCAGGTCGTAAACGCTTTCGACACCCACTACGCCGAACGGGTCGGTCACATTGTGCTGCACGTGGACCTGGGGGAAGTATTCGCGGTAGTCTTTACCGTTGACGGTAATCTTGCCTTCCCCTTTCATCAGATAAACCCGGGCAACTGCGGTTTTGCGCCGCCCGATGGCATTTATCATTTCCATATTTCTGTCTTAAAATTGTTATTTGAATTTGATGGTTTCGGGCTTCTGTGCCTGGTGCGGGTGATCGGAGCCCGTATAAACGAACAACTTCTTCGCCATGGCCTTGCCCAGCTTCGTTTTTGGCAACATGCCCTTGATGGCGCGCTCGATGATGCGCTCCGGGTGCTTTTCCAGCATGACCTCTGCGGTCACCACTTTCAAGCCACCGGGGTGGAGGGAGTAGTCGCGGTATTCTTTCTGGGCCCATTTTTTGCCGGTAAAGCGCACTTTGTCGGCATTGATCACGATAACATAGTCGCCTGTGTCGTCGTGTGGGGTGTAGCTCGGCTTGTTTTTGCCGCGCAGGATGCTGGCGATCTCGGCGCAAAGGCGACCCGTGATCTGGTTTTCGGCGTCCACGATGTACCATTTGCGCGCTGCCTTGGCCGCGGAAATGGACTCGGTCCGGTAACTCAACGTATTCATTAGTCGATATTTAAATTTTCAAGCATTGTAAATTCCGGGACAATGGGAAAGCGCCAAAACTAGAGCCTTTAATCACCCCTTTCTCCAAAGAGGCCGCAAAAGTAGCGCGACCTTTTTTGCTGTGCAAGGAATCTGGAAAAATTTATTGTAAAAAAAAATGTAAGTACCTGAAAATGAGGGAAATTTTCGCACAATTATTTTCGGCTTTGACAAAATATGGGGAAATTCTGCAAGCACCCGGCCCATCTCGCTAACCTGGTTCACCAAGCCCCCTTGCTTGTGGTTCTGAAAGAATCCGTCCTGATATCGAGGGAAGTGGTAATCATTTAGCCGATCAGCAGCGAAACCAATAGAAAAACTAAAGTGCTAAAATCTGATGGCAAATCGCTGCGTGCTTCACTAATTTTGCCGCCCCAGCAGGCAGCAGCCCTTCCAAGCTATACCAGGATTTGGGTGGATTTAATGGGTTGATGGATACAGAAGGATTGATTTTCAATGGATTGCAGACTTTCGATTTTCACAACCATTTTGCGTTGACTATATCCCCAACGAAAAGTGTTTTGCGAGAATAGCAAGGGGTGAATCCCCGATAATCAATGTGATCTATCCAAAAAATCTCACAAATCACTAGAATCCTGGTATATCACATTGTCAAATTCCACTCATTATCAAATTAAAAAAATGTTCGTACACCATGTCTTTTTCTGGATGAAACCAGACCCCAGCCCTGAAGAGCGCGCCCAACTGGCCGCCGGCCTGCGCGAACTGGTCACCATCGACCTGATCAAAACAGCGCATATTGGAAGGCCAGCCGACACAAACCGGCCTGTCATCGACAATTCTTACGATTTTTCCTTGCTCGCGATCTTCGACAATGCTGCCGACGAGGCGGCCTACCAGCAGCACCCCGACCATTTGAAATTCATCGATGCGTGCAGGCATCTTTGGCAGAAAGTGCTGGTGTACGATGCCGTTTGAAGGCAAACAACTTAATATTCCATCGCATCGAAATGGTTTGCGATGTGCATCGCGTTTGCCCGCTCGAACTGGCTTTTTGAGAGCGTTCCGTACGCAAAGTGCGGGTGCAGCTCTTTTTCATGGGCCAGGAACGTGTGGATGCTGTTTTTGAGCCGTTCCATCGCGGTTTCAAGGGTAGGGAGCGGCGGCTCGTAGGTGTCGCCCGGGATCTCTTCCGTCAGGTTATGGCTCATTTTGCCCACCGCGTCGAATACGTGGAAAGCCGTGGCGCCGATCAGGGTTTGGAAAACGATGTTCTTTTCCTCCGGGAAGCCGTGCATGGCGTGCTCGATACTCCGGGCGCAATGGTCGAGGGTGTGGGGCAGGTCCCAGCCTGGGGAGAGTATGACTTGCGGGGCATTTTTCAGCTTTTCGAGCTCCTCCAGCGCCGACTCGAGCGATTTGAGGCGGAAATTTCTGGAGATCGGCTGGGCGGAAACAATGATTTCAGGCATACACGGATTTTTCTTTGCACCAAAGGTAACCCTAAAAGCAAAATTTTAAGGATACAATGGAGAAGGCCCCGACAGCATTGCGCCGCAGGGCCCTTTCTCCGATTAACCAAATCAAACTTTCGTATTCTTAATTTCCGGATTTTATCCGCGAATTGACGTCTTCGGCGCCAGTTTTCCGCTGGCGGGAGCCTTTCACGTTCTTGTTGCCGAATCGATAGCTGAAGTTCAGCTTCACGTTCTGGCTTTCCCAGTTGCCACTTCCCACCATGTACAGGCCCGGTGTAAAGTCGTTGACGCTGCGCCAGCCGGCCGTGCGGAGTATGTCGCCGACGTTGAGGCTGATGGTGCCGTCGCCTTTCAGGATTTTTTTGCGCACGCCCAAGTCCAAAGAGCCCATTGCCCGCGAGCGGAAGGTAGCTTGCCAAATCGAGGGCGAATTGTACCAGCCAGATATTTGGAACGACCAATCCTTGGGCAGTTTGAAGGTTTGCTCGCTGTACAGATTAAAGGAAGAAAATGAAGCCGTATAGCTGTATCCAGGCCGGAAATTGGCCTCGAAGGCGCTGATGACGCCCGAAAAGTTTACAAAGCCTTCCCACCATTTGGCGATGGGAATTGGGCAGCTGATGCTCAGAGAGTAGTTGTCCTGGGCGGCAATATTGCCCTGGCGCAGGAAAGATACCCCTGCCGACGCAGTGTCTATGTACTCGGTGAACAGGTCGTTGGTGTGGCTGTAGCCGAGGCTTGTGTTCAAAAAGCTCATGAATGTATGAGTGAGCTCCACGGAGTGCGTGAACTGCGGGCGAAGGAAAGGGTTGCCTTTCTTGAACGTCAGCTCGTCGAGCTTGTCTTCAAACGGGTTCAGGTCGCGGTAGCTGGGCCGGTCGATGCGGCGGCTGTACGTGAGGTTGAACTGGTTGTTCTTGTCCATAGAATAGGTCACAGCCGCGCTGGGGAACAGGCTCAGGTACTGGTTGCTCGGCATTTCGTCCTTTTCCGGGTTCAGGCTGGTCAGCTCCCCTTTCCAATTGGTATGCTCTGCCCGCAATCCCGCCTGGAAGCCCCATTTTTTCAGCTGCACGTTGTAGTTCAGGTAGCCGGCGTTCACCATTTCCCGGTAAACAAAACGGTTGCTCCTGCCGGTGTCGATCTGCGGCACGCCGCCCAGCACGTTGAAGAAATCAAAAGTGTTGTCCGTTTCCACGTTGTTCAGCTTGAACCCCGCGCCAAACTTTCCTTTCCACAGCTTTTGTTCCCAGTCGGCCTTGAATATCGTGACGGTGATGTCCGTCGGGGTGTTGTTGCGGTATATTTTTTCGGAAGTCAGGGTCTGCTCCGAAGCGTCGTAGTAGCGGTTGGGCTGGTACGAATCGGCACGGGAGTGGAAGATGCCCCGGTTGGCATCTATGCTCAGCTCGCGGCCCGTGGTATCGGCGTAGCGGTAGTTCAGGTTGAAGTTGAAATTGTCGCGGGCCTGGGGCTGGCGGTTGGAGGCAACCAGGATCGATTCCAATTGGTTGGGGTTCTCAAGCGGCGAGATCAAAGTCCTGGAAGCGTTCTCCCAGGGGCCGTGGGCATGGCGGCCATCCACAATAAAGCCAATGGTGTTTTTGGAATTCAGGAAAAAATCGGCGCCGAGCTTGAAGTTGTGGTTGTTGTTGTTGTCTTTCATCTCGCTTTTTTGGTCGTAGCGGCGGCTGGGGTCGTAATTGGGCAGGTTTGGGTCGGTTTGCGAGCCTTGTTGGTCGCGGCGCAGGTTCAGGGTATTGTGCCAGTCGCCGTAGTGGTTGGAATAATTGCCATAGACGTTCAGGGTTTTGTTGCGGTGGTTGAAGGAGAGGTTTCCGCCGCCCTTCAAGCTTTTGCCATAAACCGCGTTGCCGCCAATCGTGCCGTTCGTGCCAAGGGCCTTGTTCTTTTTCGACTTGAAATTGATGATGCCGGCGTTGCCGCTCGCATCGTACTTGGCCGAAGGGTTGGTGATAAGCTCTATGGTGGCAATATCCTCGGCGCGCATGGTTTTCAGCAGGTTGGCCACTTCTTTGGAATCCAGCGGCACATCGCGGCCGTCGATCTGGAACCGCACGGCGTTCTTGCCTTTAATAGCGATGTTGTCGTTGTTGTCCACCGTGACGCCAGGAGCTTTGCGCAACAGCTCCAGCGCGTTCTGGCCTTGGGAATTGATGTTGCCCTCCACGTTGACCACCGTCTTGTCGGCCTTTATCTCGATGAGCGGCTTGCGGGCAACGATCATCACCTCTGCCAGTTCGTTGCTGGCGGCTTTGAGCTGTATGGGCTCTATCAGCTTGTCGCCGCCATCATAGTCGAATGCCGCGCTGGCGCCCGAACCTTCGCCCAACAAATTGATGTTCAGGTAGTAACGCCCCTTTGCCACTTGCTCGATTTCAAAATGGCCGCCCTCGTCGGTTATCGCGCCTTTAACCAGGGCGGAATCGGAGGCTTGGTACAACATCACAGTGGCAAATTCCGCGACATTCCCAGTAGATGTCAGGATGGAGCCGGTAATCTTCTGTGCCCGCACAGTGGCAAAAGCACAACATAATAGTAAGATTGTCAACAGGTTAGATGATTTCATAGCTTAATTCTTCAGTCTTGAATAGATGGACTTGAGACGGCAAGGCGTCTCGTGTTTTTGTTTCCTTGACACAAAGGTGCGCAAACAAGGTATTATGCAAAGCATAGAACCTACCAAAGCATACTTCCACAATATCAACGGCCACACTTTACCGACGAACGGAAAACGCCATGGGCAGCACCTTGCCTATTCAAGACACCTGAAAGGACAGCGGGGTTACAGGAGGGATGCACGGAAAGGGTGAACGACCAGTGAGTATAGACGAACGGCGGGAAAATTGGGGTGTATGGAACAAAAAAAGCAGGACAGCCAAAAGCTGCCCTGCTCCAATGCACAATTTAAGCAAAACCACTATGGCAAAATGCCGATTACCATAATGTTCAGGTCGAGGTTGGTGTTTGAGGTGACGCTTATGTTCCCCAGGTTGACCAGGCTGTCGAGTATCAGCGTGCCCTGGAATTCCAGCTTACCGTCGTTGTTGGTGTCCTTGTATGCGGCAAAATGGATTTCGTAATCGCCGCGCTCCAGGAAAGAAACCTCAAAAGCCCCATTGCTGTCAACCGTCGAGCTCGAAACGGCATTTTTGAAGGATACGCCGTTTTCGGACTGCACTTCCACACTGCGGTTGAACTGGCCTTTCTTATAGACATAAGCCACTATTTTGTCGGTGCTGACGATGCTGTTCTGGCAAGTGCCGTCAATGGAGCCGGATTCGCCTTTTACGACCAGGCGGAGGGCTGCTTGCAAGTCAGCCGCTGCCACAAAGTCGTATTTGTCGGTAGTCCCTCCACTTTGGTACTGGATGGCCTTTCGCAGGTCAAAGTCGATAACCATATTTGTCTTTTGGCCAGCGGACACGGTAAAGTTTTTGGTGGTCGTAATGGAGTGGCTGGCAGTGGCCGACAACTGGTGCTTCACGTTGTCCGCCGTCTGCACATAGCACCCAGGGCTGTTGCCGTTGGCATCGGTTTGCGCATCAAGAACCAAGGTGATGTTGCTGTAACTGCCCGCCGCGACATCACCGAGCCCAAGCAGTGCCACGTTGCCTTTTTGGTAGGCCATGATATCAATGGTCTTTTTGCCCGAAAAGCCGGAGAACGTCTGCCCGTCGATTTTTACTTCTGCAACGGTCACAAATACCGCCTTTACATTAGGGTCATCGGAAGGGCCGTCGGTGATTTCCAGGTTTACTTGGCCATTCGTGCCGCCGGTATTATCGTCCTTTTCACAGGACGTGAAGAACAAGGCTGTGCCAGCCATTGCTGCAAACAGGATCGGATGAAATTTTGAAAACGTCATGGGAAAATGAATTTTGTTAAGATTAGAGATTGAAAGATCTACAATGCGAAGCATCCCCAAGGCTGACGGATATTCCGCCAACGGAAAAAGTGCTTCGCGCTCATACAAAAGGGATTTAAAGATTAAACAAGCCTGATTGGCATGTCCAAAATGGATCAAAAAAAAAGGTAATTATCAGCTTATATTATTGCTCGATTTAAGTGCTATTCTGGTAAAAAAGACACCAATAAAACGGGAGAAGGTTTTTTGAAATTGCCCGTTTTGTTTTTCGGGCCGTTCACATTGGGCCAGGAAAAAGCGGCTTGATTTCTTGGCGAAAAGTTGGCTAACACGAAATAAGTACTTAATAGTCAAACACTTAAAAGAAAAGCAGGCGGACAGTCGCCTGCTCTCTTTCATAGATTTTTTATTTAATCGCCAATATTCGTTTACCCAAATTGGGGTATTTTCCTGGCAACATTCTTACTGGGTTCTGCCGATTGAAAATTAAGGGGAAACCCTTAAACCGCAAACCGCGGCCTAAGTCTTCTGGTGCTTTTTCTTCGCCGCCGGGAACAGGATATTGTTTAAGATCAAGCGGAAACCCGGCGACTGCGGGTGCAGGTTCAAGTCAGTTGGCGGGTCGCCCACATAGTGGCGGTAATCTTCCGGGTCATGGCCGCTGTAGAATGTCCAAAACCCTTGGCCATACGCGCCATGTATATACCGCGCCTCGTTGGCAGGCTTGTTCTCGCCCATGATCAGCACGCTCGACTTGATGTACTGCTTTTGAAATGCTGTGGCTTGTCCCATAAAGCCTTTCACCGTGCGGGTTTGGCATTGCGTCAGCATGGTCGGGACGGGGTCCCATTTGGCAGAAAAATCGAACAATGTGAAGTAGTCTTGCTCTGGCGAAACCTTCCTGCCCAGCACCTCGCTGTGGTCGATGGTGGAATGCTCGTAGATCATCGGATCAGTGATGACATCGAAGTTTTCAAAGGCCAGCGTTTTGCTGTAATCCAGTTTCGCCTTGTAGCCCGGGTCGATCGGGTCGCCATCGAATGGCTGGGCACATATATCGGTGCCCTCGGCTGCCAGGGCGATGTCGTAGGTGTCGGTAGCAGAACACATGGCGAACATAAACCCGCCGGCATTGATAAAGTCCTTCAGCTTTTGGGCAACAGCGAGCTTCAGGTGGCTCACTTTGTCGAAACCGTTCTTTTTGGCCAGGTTTTCCATCATGCGCACATGGTCGCGGTACCAGGGCTGCCCGCTATAATTGGCGTAGAACTTGCCGTACATGCCTGCAAAATCCTCGTGGTGCAGGTGAAGCCAATCGTATTCGGAGAGCTTCCCCGCCAACACCTCGGTGTCGTAAACCACATCGTAAGGTATCTCTGCATAGGTCAGCACCATCGTAACGGCATCGTCCCAAGGTTGAATGGCTTGACCTTTTTCATCTGTATCGGGTGTATATACCGCAATTTTTGGCGCTTTCTCCAGCTTTATCTTGTCCATGTTCACCTCTGGGTTGAGGATTTCGTTCTCAATCGCGGCAAACTGGGCATCGGCAATGACCTCATAGCTGACGTCGCGGGTCTTGCACTCTTTTTCAAAAGCAGGCGCGTAGGCAAAGGCAAAACTGCCGCCACGGTAGTTGAGCAGCCAGTATGCCTCTACGCCCTGCGACAGCACCCAATAGGTAATACCGTAAGCCTTCAAGTGGTTGCGCTGGTGGCTTTCATCCATTGGGATCAGGATGACGGATGCCCGTATTTGTGTGAGGATGGAGCAAAACAATGCCAATATTAGGAATAGACGACGCATTTTTTGAGAGATGAGAGATTGAATGATGAATGATGAATATTTGGTGCTTATACATCACGCCGCCTGGTTTTGTGCATGGCGATCTTGGTTTCAATTGAACATCAGTTGAATCAATCATGCTCAATCACAAAAATCAGGCGAATCAAAGTATAGCAGTGCTTTGGGGGAAAATGAGGCAAAAAAACTTTTTTGATAGCAAAGATAGCCTTTGTTGCCCGCACAAATTGGTTCGAATCGGCAAACAAGCCATTTTTGCACAGTTTTAACGCATCGTTTGGTATTTGGTTCGCCGAGTTATTGTCGCGTTAACGGCATCAAAGCGGCTGCTGCCAATCTGTCGGCCACTGCGTCTCAATCAATGTCATTTTTTCAGGAATTTCAGTTTGGACGGTAATTTGCCTAAGTAAAATCATTGTTCCATTAAACTGTAAAAAGCGACCTTTCGGCCGCTATCCACTAACAAAATGACCTACGACAATTTCACCATAAAAGCACAAGAAGCCATACTCCAGGCGCAACAAATTGCCGCGGAATATGAGCAACAGAGCGTTGATACTGCACACCTGCTGAAAGGCATGTTGAAAACTGACGACTCCGTCACCAATTTCATCCTGAAAAAAGCAGGCGCCAACATGCCGCGCTTCGAAGAAGATCTGGACAAGCTCGTTTGGGAAACCCCAAAAGTACAAGGTGCCGACAAACAGTACCTTACCAATGAAGCCAACAAAGCCATCGCAGCTGCCAAAACGATGCTGAAGGATTTTGGCGACGAGTACATCTCCTTAGAGCTTTTGCTGCTCGGCATCGCCAAAGGCAACGACAAAACCGCCCGCCTCCTCCGCGAGCACGGCGCTACCCTCGACACCATCACCACCGCCGTGAAAGAACTGCGCAAAGGCCGAAAAGTGACCGACCAAAGCTCCGACAACGTATATAATGCCCTCAACAAATACGCCATCAACCTGACAGAAATGGCGGAATCGGGCAAACTCGACCCGGTGATCGGCCGAGACGAGGAAATCCGCCGCGTGCTGCACATCCTCAGCCGCCGGAAAAAGAACAACCCAGTCGTCATAGGCGACCCGGGCGTGGGCAAAACCGCCATCGTCGAGGGCATCGCCTGGCGCATCGTCAAGCAGGACGTGCCGGAAACCCTTGCCGGGAAAAAAATATTCTCCCTCGACATGGCCGCCCTGATCGCCGGGGCAAAATACAAGGGCGAATTCGAAGAGCGCCTGAAAGCCGTCATCAAGGAAGTGGTGGACAGCAACGAACAGGTCGTGCTGTTCATCGACGAGATACACACCCTCGTGGGCGCAGGCGGCGGACAGGGCGCCATGGATGCCGCCAACATCCTGAAACCAGCCCTGGCACGCGGCGAGCTGCGCACCATCGGCGCTACCACACTCGACGAGTACCAAAAGTATTTCGAGAGCGACAAAGCCCTGGAACGCCGCTTCCAAGCCGTTTATGTGGACGAGCCAAGCCTCGAAGACACCATTTCCATCCTGCGCGGCATCCGGGAAAAATACGAGAACTATCATAAAGTGCAGATACTCGACGAGGCGCTCATTTCGGCAGCAGAGCTCTCCCACCGCTATATTTCCGAAAGAAAGCTGCCCGACAAAGCCATAGACCTCATCGACGAGGCCGGCGCCAAACTGCGCCTCGAACTCGATTCAGTGCCGGAGGAAGTGGACAAGCTCGATCGACAGCTGCGGCAACTGGAAATCGAACGGGAAGCTATCAAACGCGAAAAAGACAACCGCAAGCTGGACGTCCTGAACAAGCAAATAGAGGATTTGCGCGAAAAGCTCGACAGCCTGCGGGCAAAATGGACTTCGGAAAAAGAAATCGTAGAGGCCATCCAGAATTGCAAGCAGAAACTGGAAGAAATGCACATCCTGTACCAACGCGCCGAGCGGGAGGGCAATCTGGAAGCCGCCTCAAAAATCAAATACCAGGACATCCCCGCCCAAGAAGCGATGTTGAAAGCGGCAGAAGACAAGCTGTCGAAACTGGACCCCGACAACAGGATGACCACCCAGGTGGTGACGGCCAATGATGTCGCCGAAGTGGTGGCACGCTGGACAGGCATCCCTCTCGCCAAAATGATGAAAGGCGAAAAAGAGCGCCTGCTGCACCTGGAAACCGAGATGCACAAGCGCGTCATCGGCCAGGACGAAGCCGTTGAAGCCGTGAGCAATGCCATCCGGCGCAACCGCGCCGGCCTGAGCGACCCCGACAAGCCCATCGGCTCATTCATTTTTTGCGGACCGACCGGTGTGGGCAAAACAGAGCTCGCAAAGGCACTGGCCGACGTGCTGTTCGACGACGAAAAAGCCATCACCCGCATCGACATGAGCGAGTACCAGGAAAAACACAGCGTTTCGCGTCTCGTAGGCGCGCCGCCCGGCTATGTCGGCTACGATGAAGGCGGGCAACTCACAGAAGCTGTACGCCGCCGACCCTACTCTATCGTGCTGCTCGACGAGATCGAAAAGGCCCACCCCGACACTTTCAACATCCTGCTGCAAGTGCTCGACGACGGCCGCCTGACCGACAACAAAGGCCGCACCGCCAATTTCAAGAACACCATCATCATCATGACTTCCAACCTTGCCAGCGACCGCATCATGGAAGTGTTCGAAGACTACGAGGAAATGCCAGACAAGCGCAAATTCGAAGTGTTCGACGCCGCAAAGGCCGAAGTGATGGATGCCCTGAAAATGAGCCTGCGCCCCGAGTTCCTCAACCGCATCGACGAAGTGGTGCTTTTCCACCCGCTGCAGAAATTCCAAATGACACAAATACTGGATATCTTGATGGGCGAAATCCGCGAAATGCTTGCCAAACAGGAATTGAGCCTTGAGGTGACCAAAGACGCTGCCAAAATCCTGGTTGAGCAGGGCTTTGACCCGCAATTCGGCGCCCGTCCGCTCAAACGCACGCTCCAGCGCGAGTTGGTGAACGAATTGGCCAAGCACCTGCTGGGCGGCGAGTACATAAAAGGAGATACCGTCCTGATTGACGCACAGGGAGCCGCTTTGATCTTTGGCCGGAAATCTGTCATGAACGGCAAAGAGGTGGTGACCAAGGAGCTCAAGTAACGCCAGCCTTTGGTTGGCGCGGGCACGTAACGCCAACCTTCGGTTGGCGTGGGATACGTGTCGCCGACCTTTGGTTGACCTTGGATTACTCTCGCGCCAACCGAAGGTTGGCGGTACGCACCCGCGCCAACCGAAGGTTGGCGGTACGTGAGCTGCGCCAACCGAAGGTTGACGTTACAGCCAAAGCTCTGGGTGCAAATATGTATGCGGCCAATCCTTCCAATGCTTCACTAGCCCAGCTTTTACAGGATTATTCATGATATATCTAGCAATCCTAAAAAACTCTTCTTGGTTACGTACAATATGATCGTATGTTTCTCTATGCCAAAACTGACCATGCCGATCAAGCAATTTGTTTGCCTCAAAGCCTGTAAAACCTTTATGGCTTTGCAATATCTTGCACAATGAAGGCGCAGTCTCGTTATGGCGCAACAAAACGTGAACATGGTTTGGCATCACACAATATGCCCAAATATGGAGATGATTTTCGCCACAAAAATGAAGAGACTCTTTTACCAATTCGGCAACTTTGACATCGCGGAGCCAATATGGCTCGTTTAGGCATTTGTCAAGGCAATCGTCATATCTGCCAAAGGATTGTCGTTGGATTTCATACAGCCTTGAAACCAATTGATTTCCGGCAAGGCTTTTCATGGCCTCCAATTTTAGCGATTCGCTTTCTGCTTTCATGGAGTTGATGACAGACATTGGAATTGAACCTGCTAAACGGTAAGTGAGGAAGAAAGTAGCGCCAGGTGGATGCCAATGAGGCAAATTGCGCTCGTAGTAGATTTTTTGCATGTTTCGTTGAAGTGTGATTAATGATTATTAAAAGTATAGGCGATTTTGGATAATTACAAATGTTTTTGCTTCATTTTTTTGTTCCGCCAACCTTAGGGTTGGCAGGGCGCGCCAACTGAAAGTTGGCGGTACGTGCCGCAAACCTTAGGGTTGGCAGGGCGCGCCAACTGAAAGTTGGCGGTACGTGCCGCAAACCTTAGGGTTGGCAGGGCGCGCCAACTGAAAGTTGGCGGTACGTGGAATCAACTGAAAGATGGAGGCACATGGCTCAATTTCACTACCTTTGCGCCCGCCAAAAGAAATGGGGTAAAGAAACCTTGAAATTGGCGATCAATCATTCATGAAAAACATCCGAAATTTTTGCATCATTGCGCACATCGATCACGGCAAAAGCACGCTGGCCGACCGCTTGTTGGAATATACCAACACCATCAGCCAGCGTGACATGCAGGATCAGGCCTTGGACAACATGGACATCGAGCGGGAGCGCGGGATCACCATCAAGAGCCATGCCGTGCAGATGCGCTACATCCACCCGGCAAACGGGGAGGAGTATATTTTCAACCTCATCGATACCCCAGGGCACGTGGACTTTTCCTACGAGGTGAGCCGCTCCATCGCCGCCTGCGAAGGCGCGTTGTTGTTGGTCGATGCCACGCAGGGCATCCAGGCACAAACGATCAGCAACCTATATCTCGCGGTGGACCACGACCTTGAGATCATTCCGATCGTCAACAAAGTGGACATGACAAGCGCGATGGTGGAAGAGGTGCAGGACCAAATCATCGACTTGATCGGCTGCAAGCGGGAAGAGATAATTTCCGCATCCGGCCGCACGGGCATCGGCATCGCGGAAATACTGGCCGCCGTAGTTGACCGCGTCCCTCCACCCAGCGGCGACCCCAACGCACCTTTGCAGACCATGATCTTTGACTCCATGTTCAATTCATACCGAGGCGTGATCGCTTACGTGCGTGTCATGAACGGCTCTATGAAAAAGGGCGACAAGATCAAGTTTTTCAACACGGGGAAGGAAGTGGTGGCCGAAGAAGTGGGCGTATTGCGCATGGGGCAGTTCGAGTCGGCGGAAATTGGGACGGGCGATGTGGGTTATGTCATAACAGGCATCAAGGTAAGCCGGGAGATCAAGGTCGGCGATACCATTACCCATGTGGCAAGGCCATGCCTGACACCAGTAAAAGGCTTTGAAGAGGTGAAGCCTATGGTTTTTGCGGGTGTTTATCCCATGGACACCGACGATTTTGAAGATCTGCGCGATTCCTTAGAAAAGCTGCAACTGAACGACGCTTCGCTGGTATTTGAGCCGGAGACATCGGCAGCCCTGGGCTTTGGCTTCCGCTGCGGCTTTTTGGGCATGTTGCACCTTGAAATCGTACAGGAAAGGCTTTCCCGCGAGTTCGACCAAGACATCATCACCACGGTTCCGAACGTGCCCTACTACGCCACCGATATGAAAGGCGAGCGCAAGCTCATCCGGCAGCCCAGCGAGCTGCCCGAGCCCAACCACCTGAAAGCAGCGGAGGAGCCCTATATCTACGCCCAGATCATCACCAAACCGGAGTACATCGGCAATATCATGAAGCTGTGCATGGACAAGCGTGGCAACCTTCAAAAGCAGATGTACCTCACCCCTACCCGACTGGAAATGACCTTCCACCTGCCTCTAGCCGAAATAGTATTCGACTTTTACGATCAGCTGAAATCATCTACCAGAGGTTATGCATCCTTCGATTACCATATCCTCGACTACCGGGAGACAGACCTGATCCGGCTCGACATCAAGCTCAACGGCGAACAAGTTGATGCCCTTTCTGCCCTCGTACACCGCTCCAAGGCAGAATACATGGGCCGCCGCATGTGCGAAAAGCTGAAAGAGCTTTTGCCGCGCCAGCAATTCCAGATAGCGATTCAGGCTGCCATCGGGCAGAAAATCGTTGCAAGAGAAACAATTTCTGCCCTCCGGAAAGATGTAACGGCCAAGTGCTACGGCGGCGACATCTCCCGGAAGCGCAAGCTCTTGGAGAAACAAAAAGAAGGCAAAAAGCGCATGAAACAGTTCGGCAGCGTGGAGGTGCCGGCAGAGGCCTTTATCAAGGTGCTGAAATTGAGCGATTAGTATCTTCTTGATCCTTTCCGTTAAAAAAACAGGGCATTGGTTCACACCAATGCCCTGTTTTTCATAATACCATGATTATATTTGTAACCTAAAATGAAACACTATGGGATTCTGGTCAAAACTGAAAAAAGCTGTTAAAAAGGTCGTCAAAGCTGTGAAAAGCGTTGTCCGACAAGTCGTGAAAATCGTGATCGAGGTTGTCAGCCACGTCATCGGCATTGCCGACCTGCTGCTGGGCTTCATTGCCTGGCCACCTAAAAAGCTGCGATTGCACGTTTTTATCTTATCTGATGAAACAGGCAAGCCGCTGATGAACGAACCCGACCTCGACGCGAGCATCGACTTCTTGCGCAACACCTTGAAAGACCGCTTCAATGTCAAACTGAGAAAGTACAGCAAGACGTTCGTAGAGACTATTAAAGAACCTGCACCCACTGCCGCGCTCGACGTGAGCTGTTCCGGCGCCTGGGGCGAAGAGTTCGGTGAGGCGGGCGACTATTTTGCCAAGCACCTGGCGGGCTGGAACGGAATCCCGATCTCCCTCACGTTTCCCATAACGGCGTTTGTCGTGCGCGATGTAAAGGACAAGATAGGCTGTTCCCTGGGCCCGCTCACCGACTATATCACCATCTCGCCCGCCGGGGTAAAAAGCACCAATACCCTGGCGCACGAAGTTGGCCATTGCTGCGACCTTTGGCATTCCAAAACAAAGTCCAACCTGATGTTCCCTGATTCGACACGCGGGAACACCGTAAAGTGGTTCCAAAAGAACCTTCTCAGGAGCTCAAGGCATGTGCAATACTGGTGAAAAGCCAGCTTAATCTTCATAAGTCTTCGGCCTTTTTTCCGCCTTTTTCTTGTGGTAGCGCCCCCAGGAATAGCCAAACTTCAAGGTAGCCTGCCCATACCAGCCGCTCAGGTCTTTGTCGCTCAGCCCAGGGATCGAAGAATCGCTCACAAAGCGATAGCCGCCATCGAGGCCGAGGTGGAACCAGCGGAACACGTTGATCTCCACGCCCGCAGAAGGCTGCACGACGAGGATGCGATCGCTCAAGTCGCCCAGGTCAACCTTCCCGCCACCGACTTCTATGCCGATCTGGGGGTGGATGGGCTTGTAGTTCTTCACACCATACTGGAGCAGGAAAGGCCGCCAGCGCATGTCGAACTGCTGGTTCTGGATGCCGTCCCACTTGAACTGGTCGATCAGGGAATAGTTGCCCCAGCCGATCAACAGGGCCTTGCCAAACTCAAAGCCAAAAAAGCCGCCGTTGACATAGCTTGTCTTGTCGCCGAATTGGGTCAATTGGTGCCGGTAGCCGCCCCATATCCCGGAGAACCCGAGGCCGCGGTCGCCGATGACGGTTTCTTCTTTTTGGGCGAACGTTTGAAAGCTGGAGAGCAAAGCAAGGGCTAAGAGGAAAGATTTGGTGTGTTTCATAACTTGTTAGTTGTTAAACGGTTGATCTGATGTTTTTGCATTTCGGTACCGGTACGACGCTCAAAGTGAGGGCAAGGTTACAGTCAAGGTTGCAGCTGCGCAAGAAAAAAGGCGAATGTTGGGCAACATTCACCTTTTCCTAACGGCTTTTAACGGGTTTTAACAAGGAAGCTACTTTGTGCTGCCTTCCACGATTTTTTCATACTCCGGGTCATTGGGTTCCCACAGCTCGATTTTGTTTCCTTCCGGATCCAGGATATGGACGAATTTCCCGTAATCGTACGTTTCGATTTCGTCCAGGATGGTGACACCCTCCTTGCGCAGTACCTCCACCAAGGCCTCCAAGTCTTCTACCCTGTAATTGATCATAAACTCCTTTTGGGAAGGCTCGAAATACTTGGTTTTGTCGCTGAAAGGGCTCCATTGAGTATAGCCTTTTTTTCCTGAGCCGTCCGCTTGGAGCCATTCGAAGGTGGTGCCGTACTGGTCGGTCGCCAGCCCAAGGTGCTCCTTGTACCAGGCTTTTATATTGTCGGGGTCTTCACATTTGAAGAAGATGCCGCCGATGCCCGTCACTCTTTTCATTGGGTATTCTTTTTAAATTAAACAATTAGGTTTTATCAAGCTGCCTTCCGGCGAAGCACTACAGCCGTAATTAAGGTGACCAACAGCCCAACCGGAAATGGCTCCAAAAATGTCATGAAAAAGCGGAGAAACGGGTTCTCATACATTTTTTTATAGCTTTCCATTTGTGCTGTCTGCGCACTGATTTCTTCGGCCGATGCCCCAGATTGCTGCAACTTCTCCAAGGCATGCGCCATATATTTGTCCAAAAAGTCGGGCATGACGAAATGATAGACAAACAGCCATGCGATGACGTAACAAAGGCAAGAGATCACCGTGATGAGTATGCCCACCTGAAATGCCTTCCCAAAAGTGATGCTTCCTGCCTGCACCTGTTCGCGGTAGGCGCGCACGCCCAGGAACACGAACAACATACTCAATAGAATGCCCGTGTAGCCGAAATATTCGCCATAGCGGGTATCTCCCGTGTTGTGAAAATAAGTTGCAGTGCCCACCATCAACGCTGCGGCGATGCCGCCTGAAATCAAGCCGTAAGTCAGAATTATTTTTTTCATCTTTAATTTTTTTTGTGAAAAACTGCTGCAAAACACGGGAAAAGCGGGCTAAAACCGCTCATACTTTTGGGTGAATCAGCCGCTGTCAACAGGATTCATACTTTCAGGTGATCTGCTAAGGCAGAATCTTCAATGTTTTGGCTTTCTGGATTGCCTGTGTCCGCCGCTCGGCGCCCAGTTTCGAGAGCAGGTTGGAAATATGGGTTTTTATGGTATTCAGGGACAGGAAAAGCTGATCGGCGATTTCCTGGTTGCTCAAGCCACGGGCGATCAGTTCCAGAACCTCCAATTCTCGGGGGCTGAGCCCGAGCTTTTCGATGGCTGCCTTGTCGGCTTCAAAACCATCAGTTGCCTGCACCTCGGCCAGCAGCGTTTTTTTCCTAAAAAACTGGTTTCCCGCCCAGATGCCCAGAACTGTGAAGAGCAAGGCTATCAGGCCCAGATACCATTCCGCCGCGTTCTTCTGGAAAACCCATTTGAATTGAAAAAACTGCATGGATGCCAACAGCAGGCCAAGCGCCAGGCCGTAAAGAAGGATATCAGACCAGAATTTTTTCATGCGAAGGGCAACAAAGTGGTGGAAAAAACCCAAACAGCAACAAAAATGCCCTCACCAACTGTGCACATCCAAGAAATCGAACAAATATTGCTCCTTATATTCTACTTCAAATTTCTGCAGCATCGTCAAAAACTCATCCTTGAAAGTTTGCCTACGGTGATGCTGCTCCTGATTGGCAATATATTTCACCACAGCTGGCACTTGAGATCGCGCATAAGAAAAAGCTCCAAACCCCTCTTGCCAGCTGAATTTTTGTGGACAAAACCCCTCTCGTTTGATAAAATGGTTGCTGTCTGTCTTAATTGTTTCCACCAATCCAGAAATTGATTCCTTTGGGTTTTGTCCAATAAAAATATGGACATGATCCGGCATTCCATTGATTTGCAGCATCTTATGCCCATGATTCTGCACAATACCCGTAATATATTTGTACAGTTCCGCTTTCCAGCTCGTATGAATGAGGCTCGCCCTGCCCTTGACGGCAAAAACCAATTGAATATGCAGTTGTGTATAGGTATTAGCCATTAACTTGTTTTTTTGTTTCCTTACAAATATATGGCAATACCCAATCCTTTGAACCCCACACCCAAAAATTATTCTTTAGCGGGGCGATAATGTACCCAGCCCCAGCGGGGCGATAATGTATGTAGTAGTAGTAGCCCCGACGGGAATCGAACCCATATCGAAGGTTTAGGAAACCTCTATTCTATCCGTTGAACTACAGGGCCAAATGCGGGCGCAAAGTTACAAACCTTTGCCCAATATATCCGTCAAAAACTCTGTATCCAGGCGCCAATCTGGTCTATAAAATCGGTGAGCAGGCTTGGCGCGAGGACAACCGGGAAGAAAAACCCGAACAAGGCGCCGTAATAGTGCGCCGTGTGGTCGATGTTGTCTTGCCCGCGCTTGGCTTCGTAGGCGCTGTACCAGAGGTACAATATCCCAAAAATAAAGGACCTGATGGGTATGGGCAGGAAGATGAACATGATCTTGCCCATCGGGTTGATCAGGATGGAGGCGAACAGCACGGCCGCCACCGCGCCCGAGGCACCGATGCTGGCAAAGCTCGGCGTGTCGCGGTATTTGAAAAAAGTGGCCGAAGAAGCTGCCACGATGGCGGCTAAGTAAAACAACAGGTACAACATCGCGCCCATGTTCCCAAAGCTGTCCACGAACCAGAACTCCACATACGGCCCGAAGAAATAGAGGGTGACCATGTTGAAAATCAGGTGCATCCAGTTGGCATGGAGCAGCCCGCCCGTCAGCCAGCGGTAGTGCTCGCCGTGGCGCTGTTCCTCATAAGGCCAGTGCTTCAGCTTCACGAACAAGTGCCGGTCGTTGAATCCCATGAAAGAGATCAAGGTCGTGAAAGCGATAATCAAATAGGTTATCATCATGTTTCGACGTACATAATTTTGTTATATGTAAAAATCCTCTCGAACCACCCGTCCACCGTCAACCGTCAACCGTCAACCGTTATGATAAGGTTCGTTTTTCAAGATCGTCATCCCCCGGTACAGTTGTTCCAGGAAGAAAAGGCGCACCATCTGGTGGCTGAAAGTCAGTTTCGACAATGCGAGTTTTTCATCGGCGCGGGCGTAAACATCGGGCGAAAAACCGAATGCACCACCGATCAGGAACACCATTTTTTTGCCGGGGGCCGACAAGCGCCTTTCCAGCCAGGCCGCCAGCCCGGCTGACGTGCGCTCCAGCCCTTTTTCGTCGAGCAGCACTAAGTAGTCGTCGGGCGAGAGCTTGGCGAGCAGGGCTTTGCCTTCTTCGGCTTTGAGCAGCGCCGGGTCGGCGTGCTTGGTTTTCACGTCGGGAAGGATAACGAGGGTGAAGGGCAGGTAGTTCCGCAGCCTTTTTTCAAAGATGGCGATGCCCGCTTCCAGGTATTTTTCGTTGGTTTTGCCGATGGCCCAGAGTTCGATTTTCATGTTCCGGCAAATAGTTGCTTGCGTTTCGCCTTTGGCAGCAGTTCGGCCAGTTCTTCCGGCAGCGAGGGCCTGTCGGGGTACTTGGCGAGTATGTCTTGCGCGATTTTGAACATCAGTTCGGGCTGGCCTTTTTGGCCCAGCTCTGCCAGCCGCTGCCGCACCTGCTTGGCGGCCGGCGCGCCGAAATGCACGTCGAGGTAGTCCGACAGCAGCCGTCCGTAAAGTTCTCGCAGGAAGCCCGCATGGCTCTTGAAAAAGAAGGATTCGTAGCGCTGCAGCATGGCGATGGTGCCTTCATTTTCGAGCAGTTGCGCCAATTCTTCCAGTTGGCCGTCGTCGGCGAGCGCTGCCGCTATGAAGTTCATCTCGCCGCGCTGGGCCAGTTCGCCCACCAATTTTTCCCGCATTTTGGGCCATTTTGGGCCAGCTGCCTCCCTGAGTTTTCGGAAGGCCTCGACATTGCCCGATTTCAAAAAGCGCTGGCGCAGCATGTCGGTCAGGATCGATTGTTTGCCTTTTTGCTCCGCCACAAAAAGGACGATGTCTTCTATTTCGCGCTGGTGTTTGGAAATGAAAGGCTGTCTGGGTAAAAAGGCTGCTCCAGCTTGCAGCACCGCGTCCCAGTGCTTGAGGTAGTACAGTTGCAGGATGGCCGCACGGATCACGTCGGGCGTTTCAATGAAATCTTCGAGCACTTTCGGCACGGCTTCCGGCATTTTCCGAGCGGCGAGGGTAGCCAGGAACAGTTCCAGGACAAAAGCCGGCGCGGGGTGCGGGGTAGCATCGAACAGTTTTTGCACCTGATCGTGCTTTTCGCCGCCCTTGGCCGTTTCGCTCAAAAAGCGGATGGCCATGCGCTGAAGTTCTGCCGGGAACAGCCCCGAGGCGCCCAGGTCAAAAACCTGTTGCCAAGCCGCTTCCCGCAGTTCGACCGACAGGTGCCGCTCCGATATTTCGGTGAGTTTTTCCAGCGAAAACCGGCAAAAATGCAGCAATGCCTCCCGGCGGTTGCCTTCCATTTTTTCTAAGGCTGGCAGAATGTTCAACAATATGGCCGAAGAAATCTGAAACACGCTGCGGTAGTTGCCTTCCCCGGCCGCCATGTTCAATTGGCCCTCGAAGCCGTCCAAGGCTTTTCGGATGCGGCGGAAATCCGGGTCGCGGTAAGCGCCCTTTGCGGTCATTGTTTTGGGGAACACCGATTCCAGCAGCAGCGCGTAGGGGTTTTCCGCGTCGGTGATGGCGCCGGCAAACCAGGTTTTCAGGGCCAGGGCAAAGTCGCGGTCGCGGCGGGCGTAATCGCGCACGAACTGTTCCAGTTCCGAAGCGGAGGCGTTTTCCAGCACGGATTGGGTGGTGATGCGGCTCAGCGCCTTCGTTTGCGCTGCCTCCGCCTTGGCCTTCCGCTCTTCGGCGCGCTTGTCGAGGTACTGCCTGATCTTCAGCAGGGACGCGGCGATGTGCACGCACATCAAGCGGCGGCCGGGGGTGAAACATTCGCAGGAATAGGCCTTGATCTTTTGGGGCGTTATGATCACCTCCGTTTCGCAGGCGCCGTCTTCCGCATCTACGCGGGCTACCCAAAAATGCGTTTCTATCTCGCGCAGGTTGCGCACGTTGCCCGACAGGCTCAACTGGTCGGCAGCTTCCCAGGTAGCGGGGCTGATGTTGTGTTCAAAATCTTTGAGCCAGTATTTCATGGAGTGCTTGTATGGGATGAAACGGAAATAGTGCCGCGACAACAAAACATCAAATGTACAGCGGTGTTTCAAATTATTGCGAATTTCGCCGCGAAATACCCGGCAAGCGGGCAATACGAACCATTACTTTTGCAATATGAGAACCCTTTATTTAGTACGACACGCAAAATCCAGCTGGGAGCAGCCCGGCCTCCGCGATTTCGACCGCGCCCTCAACGAGCGCGGCATGCACGATGCGCCGCGCATGGCGCAACTGTTGGCTAAACAGGGCGTAAAGCCCGACCTCCTGGTGAGCAGCCCTGCAAAACGGGCGCTGACCACGGCGATCTTCTTTGCCGAGGCCTTTGGGCTCGGTGCCGACGATGTGCGGCGCGAGCCCAACATCTACGAGGCATACCCGGAACAGATTCAGCGCATCATCAGCCAATTGCCCGACGATGCCCGCACGGTGATGATTTTTGGCCACAACCCGACGTTTACTGATGTTGCCAACCAATTTACGGAGGATTTCATCGACAATTTGCCCACCTGCGGCGTTGTAAAGGTCAACTCCAGTGCTGAAACCTGGGATTCCTTTTACGAGGCGAACTCCAAAGTGAGCGCCTGCTATTTTCCGAAAGAAGTTTTGTGATGAAATACCTTGTTTGCTGCCTATTCCTGAGCTTTTCCCTGGGCTGTGCCGACAAAACGGAGCAGTCCACGCTGTCTGACGAAAAGCTGGCGCGCGTTATGGCCGACCTCAACATCGCCGAGGCGGCAACCATTGGCTTGGCGGGCTATCCGAAAGACAGCCTGGTGCAGGTGTACATTAAGCAGGTGTTCGAGATGCACGGCACCACCCTGGAGGCTTATGAAAAGGATTTGCGGATCATCGGGGCTGATCTGCCGCGTTTGAAGGCAGTGATAGACAGGTCGATTGAAATGTTGGAGGGAAAGGAGGACAAACACTAGTGCCGCATCCGGCACTAGCGCAGCGCCCGCTCCACCTGACCTCTGTGCCGCGCAAAATGCACCTCGAAAAATGCCAACATCTGCAGCCAGCCCAGTCTGCCCGCGCGCGGGTGCTTGTAAACCGCCCTGTCTTCCAGGGCTTCCGGCAATTGCGACAAAAAGGCCGTCCAGGCATCCCTCACCTTTTTCCAACGCGCGGCGATTTCTGCAAAGCTGCTGTAAGGCGGCAGGTTGTCGCTGCTGGTAACGGGCGCTTTGAACTTGATGGGCAGGTACATGGCGACTTTCAACCATAAGCTGCGCCACTGCGCGCCAAAGCCAACTTTTTCAAACGATCCCCCAAAGCCCAGCTTCTTTTGAACATATTGGTAGGAAAGCTCTTCTACCAGGATGAGATGCCAGGCAGTTTGGGCGGCCGACCAGCCTCCGCCACCTGGGCGGCGGTTCAGGTCGTCTTCCGGGAATTTTGACAGATACTGGAGCAGGGCATCTACTTTTGACCCGTATTTTGCGTTGGATTGCAATATTTTTGATTTCATATCTTTTGATGTTTAAGCTGGTGCAATGGAACGCTGCTGGATTAATTTCGCGCAGATTTCACGCAGATTTTTTTCACGGATTTTACGCGGAAAAATCTGCGTCAAATTTGTTTTAATGACTATCCGCATATTGTACCCCAACGGTTTCATGGTAAAATAGTTGATCTTGTTTATCGAAAGGCGTTCCCGTGTACTTACTCGTCGGACGGCGAAAAGCCGTCAGACGAGGTCTCACGTGGTCTGACGGCTTTTCGCCGTCCGACCACTACGTTAACACTCAATTTCATTCATTCGCATTGCTCTTGGGGTACAATATGCGGATAGTCATGTTTGTTTTTATTCTGCGAAAAATCTGCGCGAAATAAGGCCGGTTGCATGCTGCGACGGTTTAATTTTCGGCAATTTCGCGGAATTTTTACCAAATTTGCCCCAAGTACACAATTTTGGACGACTATGACGAACTCCCCTTATACACTGTTTTCACTCCTTTTTTTCTTCACGATAGCGCAGCCTGCCCAAGGGCAAAAATCCGATTGGCAAGAAAACTACCTGACCGCAACAGCCCATCCTGGCGACAATGTGCTCGAACTGCTCGCCCGCTATGGCCTGGCGGGTTTCGACTGCAACGTGAGCGAGTTCTGCAAGCTCAACAACGTGAAGGAGCAGTCAAAATTAAAGGCCGAAGGTATTTACAAACTCCCGGTTTGTGTAGCTGCCTACAACGGGAAAAGCATCCGCAGCACTATCGGCATCAAAGACTGGAAAACGGCGGTGCGCATCGACACGTACAACAAGAACGCCCAAAAAGAAGGGCTGCGCCCCGAAAGCTTTATCGACAACAAACAGCTTTGGGTGCCGCTGCACGAGCTGAACTGCCCGGAAGAAGCCCAGGCCAAAATGGTGTCCAATACCGATTCGGGCAAGCCCTCCGCAGCGATTGTCGGCCTCCACGGTGAAGACGAACTGAGCAAAGGCAGCCGTATTTACCCTATTTTTGGCAGCAAGTACCAGAAAACGCCCCTGATCGACCGGCGCTTGAAAGGCAAGGTTTTTTACCTCATCAGTGGGCATGGGGGCCCCGATGTGGGCGCCCAGGGCAGACGGGCGGGCATCACGCTCTGCGAAGACGAGTACGCCTACGACGTCACCCTGCGCCTGCTGCGGCTCCTGCTCAGCCACGGCGCCACGGCCTACATGGTCGTGCGCGACCCCAACGACGGCATCCGCGACGAGAATTACCTGAAATGCGACAAAGACGAAGAAGTTTATGGCGCGCTCACCATACCCTACAACCAAAAAGACAGGCTCCTCCAGCGCACTGATTTCATCAACGAGATGACAAAAAAACACCTGCGCGCCGGCGTCACCGACCAGACGGTGGTCGAGATCCACGTGGATTCCCGCAGCCAGGACACCAAAACCGACGTGTTTTTCTATTACCGCCCCGGCAGCGAGCCCAGCAAGGAACAAGCCTTGAGGCTGCACCAAACTTTTTTGAACAAATATACCCGTCTGCGGGGCCAACGCGGGTATGACGGCACCGTTTCCCCGCGCAACTTGTTGACGCTCAAAGAAACGACGACACTAAAAGCTGTTTACATCGAACTGGCCAATATCAAGAACGACTGGGATCAGCAACGCTTAGTGATAAAGAACAACAGGCAGGCGCTGGCGAACTGGCTGTTTCAGGGGCTGAGTTTTAAATAGGCAAGTTGGCAACTTGCCAACTTGCTATACATCATAATTCAAAACCGGCGCCAGCCACCGCTCCGCTTCCCCCCTCGACATCCCTTTGCGCCGTGCGTAGTCCTCCACCTGGTCTTTCCCGATCTGGCCCAGCCCAAAGTATTTTGATGCTGGGTGGCTGAAATACCAGCCGCTCACCGCAGCGGTGGGGTACATCGCAAAGCTTTCCGTAAGGCTGATGCCGGCGTTTTTTTCCGGGTCGAGCAGTTGCCACAGCGTGCGCTTTTCGGTATGCTCGGGGCAAGCTGGATAGCCGGGCGCCGGGCGGATGCCGTGGTATTCCTCGCGGATAAGCGATTCGTTGTCAAGGGTTTCATCGGGAGTGTATGCCCAAAACTCCTTGCGCACGCGCTCGTGCATGCGCTCTGCAAAAGCTTCTGCCAGGCGGTCAGCCAGGGCCTTGAGCAGAATGGCGGAATAATCGTCGTGCGCGGCCTCGAAACGGGCTACATGCGCCTCGATGCCAATACCGGCCGTGACGGCGAATGCCCCGAGGTAGTCTTGTTTGCCAGATGATCCGGGGGCGATATAGTCGGCTAAGCAGTAGTTGGGCTGGCCGGGCGCTTTCTGGTTTTGCTGGCGCAGGAAATGGAGCGTTGCAGCTAGGCTTCCATTGTCGGTGGCCGAAAGCTGAATGCTGTCGTCCCGCACCGTGTTGGCGGGAAAAAAACCGATCACGGCACGGGCTTCCAGCCAGCCTTCCCCGATGATTTTTTGAAGCATTTCTTGGGCATCGGTCAGCAGTTTCCTGGCTTCTTTGCCCACCACCGAATCTTCTAAAATTGCCGGGTATTTGCCAGCCAGTTGCCAGCTTTGGAAGAAGGGTGTCCAGTCGATGTATTGGGCGAGTTCTGCCAGGTCATAGCGTTCAAAGGTTTTGATGCCCAGGAATCTGGGTTTTGGCGGGCTGTAGTTTTCCCAGTCAAAGGCCCATTTGTTGGCGCGGGCCTGTGCCAGCGTCAGGTATTGCTTGGCCGATTGCCGCCCGGCGCGCTGCACCCTGATCTGCTCATACTCTGTGCGGATGTTTTTTACAAAAGCCTCGTTTTCGGCCTTGTTTTTTGTGAGCAGCGAACTGACCACGGCCACGCTGCGGCTGGCATCCAGTACGTGCACCACGGGGGCCTTGCTGTATTTCGGCTCCACTTTCACCGCTGTGTGGGTCTTTGAGGTAGTGGCGCCGCCGATCAGCAGGGGGATGTCCATGCCGCGGCGCTGCATCTCGCTGGCGACATGCACCATCTCGTCGAGGGAGGGCGTGATGAGCCCGGAGAGGCCGATGATGTCCACTTGTTCGTCGATGGCGGTCTTGAGTATCTTTTCTGCCGGCACCATCACACCCAGGTCAACGATGTCATAGTTGTTGCAGCCGAGCACCACGCCGACGATGTTCTTGCCGATGTCGTGCACGTCGCCTTTCACGGTGGCCATCAGGATTTTCCCTTTGGAGCGCATTTCACCGCCTTTTTGGGCCAGGATGAAGGGTTCCAGGTAGGCTACCGCTTTTTTCATCACCCTGGCGCTTTTCACCACCTGGGGCAGGAACATTTTCCCCGAGCCAAAAAGGTCGCCCACAACGTTCATGCCGGCCATCAGCGGCCCTTCGATCACTTGAAGGGCTGTGTCGTACTGCAGCCTTGCCGATTCCGTATCGGTTTCGATGAACTTGTCGATGCCGCGTACCAGGGAGTGTGTTATGCGCTCCTGTACTGAGCCATTGCGCCATTCGAGGTCTTCTTCTATGGATTTCCCGCCCTTGTTTTTGAAAGACTCTGCCAATTCCACCAAGCGCTCGGTAGCGTCGGGGCGGCGGTTGAACAGTACGTCTTCGATGCGTTGCAGCAATTCCTGTGGTATCTGTTCGTAAACTTCCAACATGCCCGCGTTCACGATGCCCATGTCCATGCCTGCCTTGGTGGCATGGTACAGGAAGGCGGAGTGCATGGCTTCCCGCACGGCGTTGTTGCCCCGAAAAGAGAAGGAGAGGTTGCTCACGCCGCCGGAAATTTTAGCACCGGGGCAAGTGGCTTTGATGATTTTCGTAGCTTCCAGGAACGCGATGGCGTAATCGTTGTGCTCCTCGATGCCCGTGGCCACAGCAAAGATATTCGGGTCGAAAATGATGTCTGTCGGGTCGAAGCCCAGTTTTTCGGTCAGGATGCGGTAGGCGCGTTGGCATATTTCCACCTTTCGGGGCGCGGTATCTGCCTGGCCTTGCTCGTCGAAGGCCATCACCACCACGGCGGCGCCGAAGCGGCGGCATATTTTTGCTTGCCGGACAAATTCCGCTTCTCCTTCTTTCAGGGAAATGGAGTTGACGATGCTTTTCCCCTGCAAGCAGCGCAAGCCCGCTTCTATGACGTGGAATTTGGAGGAATCGACCATGACGGGCAAGCGGGCGATGTCGGGCTCTGCGGCCATCAGGTTGAGGAATTTCACCATGGCAGCTTCTGAGTCGAGCAAGCCTTCGTCCATGTTCACGTCGATGATCTGGGCGCCGCCTTCCACTTGTTGGCGGGCCACGCTGAGCGCTTCGGCGTAGTTGCCGGTTTTTATCAATTGGGCGAATTTGGCCGAGCCCGTTACATTGGTGCGCTCGCCAATGTTGACAAAATTCATGTCTTCCCGAATCACCAGTGGTTCCATGCCGGCTAGTGCTGTATGGGTATCTGGAGAAGGCGGTATCCTGGGCGGGATGCCCGCCACGTGCCGGGCGATATGGCGGATATGGTCGGGCGTGGTGCCGCAGCAGCCCCCGACGATGTTGACAAATCCGGAGCGGGCGAAGTCTTCCATCAGCACACACATTTCGTGGGGCGCTTGTTCGTATTCGCCAAATTCATTGGGCAGGCCGGCATTGGGGTATGCGCTGACGAAACAGTCGGAAATTTGGGACAACACTTCCAAGTAGGGGCGCATTTCTGCGGCGCCCAGGGCGCAGTTGAGGCCGACGGCGAAAGGCCGGGCGTGTTTGACGGAAATCCAGAAGGCTTCCACGGTTTGCCCGCTGAGGGTGCGCCCCGAAGCGTCGGTGATGGTGCCGGAGATGATGACGGGCAGGCGGGTGTTTTTTTCCTCAAACACGTCTTCGATGGCATAAATGGCTGATTTGCAATTCAGCACGTCGAAAATGGTTTCCACGAGGACAATGTCGGCCCCGCCATCTACCAGGCCGCGCACCTGTTCTGCATAAGCATCTTTTGCCTCGTTGAAGCTCAGGGTGCGAAAGCCGGGGTCGTTGACGTCCGGTGATAGGGAGAGCGTTTTGTTGAGCGGCCCCAAGGCCCCGGCCACGAAGCGCGGCTTGTCCGGGTTTTGGGCGGTGAAGGCATCGGCGGCACGGCGGGCGATCTCGGCGGCGGCTTTGTTGAGGTCGTAACAGACCCCAGCCGGCATGTCGAATTCAGCCTGAGAAATGGCCGTCCCGTTGAAGGTGTTTGTTTCGATAATATCTGCTCCGGCTTCCAGATAAGCCCTGTGTATGCCTTCGATGATGTCGGGCTTGGTGAGGCAGAGCAGGTCGAAATTGCCTTTCAGGTCGCGGTGGTGCGCTTTGAAGCGCTCGCCGCGGAAATCCTGTTCGGGCAGGTTGTAGGATTGCAGGAACACGCCCATCGAGCCGTCGATGACCAATATGCGGGCTTTGGCGGCCTCGGTGAGGCTGCTGAGGATGTCTTTCGTCACGGGTAATGTTTTACCCCGAAAGTTTTTGCTTCGGGAATGAAATGTGGCCAACTGCCAGGGCAGCCGGAATTTGCAGCAAAAGTAACAGTTCGGGGAGGATTCGGTTTGAGGAAAACCAAAATCTGCGGTAAAAATAAAAAGATGCTTGGTTATTCGAACAATGTCGTCGTACATTTGCGCCCCGGAAAAGCCCGGTGCTGTCTCTGACAGGGAATCGGGCGAGTTCTCATCTCACTAAAATTTTCAACCACACGAATGGCAGTCAAACTTCGCCTCCAACGCAAAGGCCGCACGAAAGCGCCTTTTTACCACATCGTAGCCGCTGACGCCCGCGCTCCCCGCGACGGTCGTTTCATCGAAAAGATCGGCACCTACAACCCCCTCACCGTTCCCGCAACAATCGACATCAACCGCGACCGCGCCTACTACTGGCTCAGTGTCGGCGCACAGCCTACCGACACGGTGCACGCTATTTTGGGCTTCAAGGGCGTATTGTACAAAAAACACCTGCAAATGGGCGTGGCCAAAGGCGCCATTACTCAAGAGCAGGCCGACGAGAAGCTCGCCGCCTGGATAGAGCAGAAAGAAGCAGGCATCGCCAAACGCCGCGAACAGACTGCAGAAAGCAAGCGCAAATTCGCCGCTGCCGTTGACGGCAACGCCAAAGCCAGGGTAAAGGCCGCCCCCGCGCTCCCGATCATTGAAGAAACGGAAGAAGCGATTGAAACAGCCGAAGAAACTGCTGTAAAAGATGCTGTAGCAGCAGAAGACGCCGCTATGGAGGCCGCAGCACCAGCCGCGGAAGAAGCAGCACCAGCTGCGGAAGAGGTCGTTGCCGAAGCCGCTCCAGAGACAGAAGAAGCGCCCGCCGAAGAGAAAGGCGACGATGCTTAAAAATACTTGAAGAAATATTTCCCAACTTCAGGTGCAATATATTACATTTGCCCTCGAAGCGTGTTTTGATGACAAGACCTGGTGAAGCCCTCGTGGTTTCATCGGGTCTTTTTTAAAATCTCACCTTACCAACGCTTACTACACCACACTTTACCGCACCAACTATGCAAGCCTTAGACGAGAAATACTACAATCGCCTGAATGAGATCGCACAAGCCATTCAGGACTCCGAAGACCTCAAGCTCTACCTGGAGGAAGAAGAAGACGAGTATTACAACAACCTCCGCCAGGAATTCGAGCCGATGCTGGCGGAACTGCACCACCAGGTGGCATCTGCCAACCCGCTCCAACTGGAAACCTTTGAAAAAATGTTGCTCGAAGAGCCATTTGAAGGCCTTTACCTGCCCCGTGTGCTGGGATATGCCGTGCTCCGCGGCGAAATAAACGACCAATACCGCTACGTGCGCCCCAACGACCATTTCAAAGACATCCTGCTGGCCATCTGCAAAAGCGTGCACTTCGACCAGATAAAAAAGCGCAGCGGGCAGACGATCGCCGTCGGCTTCGCCCTGAGCAGCGACATATGGATCACCAACCTGATGAGCCAGGTGGAGAACAAGCGCATCCGCTATTTCTTGCAGCAGCAAAAAAACGACCGCTTCCGCGACTTGAAAGACCGGGAAGAGATTTACAACCGCTATTCCAACCAGTTGCGCAACGAGCAGTACCATTCGGCCAATTTCCCCAGCACTTTGGGGGAAATGAAGCCGAACTTCTCAGCGCTGCGCCAGTTCCTGCTCAAGCGCTTCGAAACGGGCAGCGACAACGAGAGCCTCAAAGACAAAGTGAGCGCTTTCCTCGACAAAAAAGAGTTTCAGGGCACCGAGGAATACATCGAGATGCTGGCCATGTGCGGCAACTACATCGACCTGGAACCGGCAGAGCGCCTGGCTTTTGCCACCCATTTTGAGCGCGAAAGGCGTTCATACCCCGAATTCGACACCCGCTACCTGCGCTTTTTGCTCTCCCTTTACGACTCGCCCGGCATCAATTCCAGCAACGACGAGCGCATGATGGCCATCATCGACAAAGCCTGGAAAGACAAGATTTCTGACTACTACCGGATAGCCGAAAAGGTGCACAGCTTAGGCTACGTGCACCCGGACGCCATCGAAGCCGTGCAGGACTTCTACCTGGCGCACAAAGGGCTTTCGGTAGAGAGCGAGTGCCTGCGCAACCTGATCTTGGTCTATTTCACCCGTTTGATGGGCGGGCTGACGGAAAACGAGTACACCGACTATTTTGAGATCACCAAGATATTCGCTGTGTATATGAAGATATTTGACAACCAGCGCTTCAACCAGGCGGTTGAAAAGCTCTCGATGGATTATATCGCCAAGCTGCTGCTCGTGTTCACCGACAAGCGCGCCAAAGACTACCAGGACGTGAAAAAGTTTGTGGCCACCCAGTTCGTGGAATTTGGCTTCTTGACGGAAAAAGAGGTGGTGGAAATGTTCAAGACCCGCCGCAAGCGCCGGAAAGTAGAGGAGGAGTAAACTGGGCCTGTAATCGGCTGCTTCCCTGCATTGTTCCCTTTTTTTCGGTCGATGGTCGAAGTAGCCCCGGCAGGCTGCCCACGCATATTACTTTTGACCCGATGCCCCGTTTTTTGCACCTATCTACAACAGAAAAAAGCTCAACATGTCTGTCCTGATATTTCTGATCGTGCTGTACGTCCTGCTCGGCTTGAGCATGATGAAATTGTTCGAAAAAGCCGGGCTGCCAGGCTGGAAAGCGCTGGCGCCGGGCCTTGCAGCCGTTGAATGGTGCAAGCTTATCGGCAGGAAGCCACAGTATGCCCTGTGGCTGCTCTTCCCCATCGTCAATATATTCATATACGCGGGCATGGTGATCGACCTGCTGCGCTCTTTTGGCAAGCACAGCTTCGTGCAAGCTTGCCTGGCGGTCATTTACGCGCCGATCCCATTCTTTATGGTTAGCCGCGATCCCAACGCCACGTATGAAGGCCCGATCCTGGAAAAAGAGCGCGAATACCACCGCCTCCACCACGAGGCCGTAGAGAAAAAGGACGTGCTGGGCGTGAAAAAATTAGAAGCGCAATACCCCTACCTGAAAAAATCGCAGACCAGGGAATGGACAGAGGCCATCATATTTGCGGTATTTGCAGCGGCCTTTATCCGCATGTTCCTGATCGAGGCTTATGTGATCCCCACCTCTTCGATGGAAGGCAGCCTGAAAGTGGGCGACTTCCTGTTTGTAAGCAAAGCGCACTACGGCATCCGGACACCCAAAACGGTGATCCAGTTCCCGCTGATGCACAACCGCCTGCCCTTCAATTTGGGCGAATCTTACCTCGAATCCCCCACCCTGCCCTACTACCGCCTGCCCGCCATCGAAACGCTCGACCGCAACGAACCTGTGGTGTTCAACTGGCCCGTGGGCGACAGCATCATCCTGACACCGGAACGGAGCTGGGATGTATTGCAGGTGCGCTTGCAAAATGGAGGAAGGCTTCCATCTAGCGAAACGGTGATTTCTCGCCCTCTCGACAAAAAAGACCACTATATCAAGCGCTGCGTGGCAGTAGGCGGCGACAGCTTGGAAATCCGCAGTGGGCAACTATACATAAACGGACAAGCGGCACAAAATCCAACCCACCTTCAGTTTGCTTATAAGATCACTACTACCAGCGGCTCCTTCAACGCAAAAAAACTAGAAGACTTCGGCATAAGCTTGTACGATTTGATCCAAACCCGGGAAGGCACCTTTTACAACCTGGATGCTGCGCAGGTCGAAAAAGTGAAGGCACTGGGGCTTCAAGTAGAGCGCATGAAACGCGAACCCGCCCCAGGGTTTATGTTTCCCAACAACCCAAAACAATTCACCAATTGGACGGTGGACGATTACGGCCCGATTTGGGTGCCCAAAAAAGGCGCTACCACTCCCCTCACGCTCGACAACCTGGCTTTTTACCGCCGCATCATTTCGGTGTACGAGGGCAACAAGCTCGACGTGCGCGACGGCAAGATATACATCAACGGCCAGGAAGCCACGTCCTACAAATTCAAAATGAACTACTACTGGATGCAAGGCGACAACCGCCACAATTCGGAAGACTCCCGCTTCTGGGGCTATGTGCCGGAAGACCATATCGTGGGCAAGCCGCTGTTTATCTGGTTCAGCACCAAGGCCGGCAGCATCAGCAACGGGATAAACTGGGGGAGGATATTCAAATCGGCAAGCACGATGTGAATGATGAATGGAGAATGATGAATAGCTTGCCCTGATTTCTCGGAGATGAATGGTTACAGCTTTGAATATTTGTCGTGAATTTGCTAAAGAGCATACTTACAGGGAAGCTTAACAATACTATTGGGGCTTTAATACAATGCACCTAATTTTGTATCATATTTAACCTTCTCTTAAATTTTATTTTATGCAAAACACATTTTCAACAACCGATGGTGGAACATGTATTGTTATTTAAGAACGGCAAGATTTTACAACAGGGCAAGAGGAGACTTCAAATGTTCCTTTGACAGTGGCTGCGCTGGAAGCGCAAGGTTTTATTATTATCGATATTATTGATGGAGGATAAACTGTCTTTTCATCCAAAAAGCCTGCTTTCCTAAGGAATGGGAGGCAGGCTTTATTGTTTTTTTCTCCCATCGTTATATCATTACGATGTAGAAAATGGATCGCGGAAAAAAAACCGAGCAAAATGAGCGTCCTTGGCTTTTCTGCTTTCTTCTACCGGATAATTTGCACCTTTTTCACAAGAAGGCCCTTTGTTGTCTGTGCCAGCACGGTGTATATCCCGGAAGGCAAATGGCCAACCCTCAAGCTGGCTGTTGTAACCTCCGGGCAATTTTGATGCAGCACTTGTTGCCCTAACGCATTCAATAGGGTAACAGACAACAGTGATCCTCCAGCCTCTTCAAGCGATACCGTGAGAAAATCCCGGGCAGGAGACGGGTACACAAGCAGATTTTGGCCTGTTACGGTATTTTTGAATGCACTTCTTTCTGTTTTGATCCTATCCAATGGAATTTCAAGGGTAATTGGCTCTCCTGTTGTAGCACTTCCATCGGCCAACATCATGGTAGGGCTTAGGGTGATAGCCGGGCGGCCGTTTTGGCCACCAACATCAACAATATCGATAATAATGAACTCCAGGGTGGCTACCACGCCGTATCCGCTAGCAGGTTTTCCGTTGGTGCGAGAATAGGCCGTTTCAAACCGGCCTTGCGATGGCCTTTGCGCCAGGTTGATGTTGGGGGAATTCAGGCTGATCCAAGCATGGTCGTGAAAAGTCATGGAGAAAGCCGAATCCACGATCATAGGGCTGAGGGTCATGTCAAAAGTGTAGCCGTACACATCGATGGCAGGGGTGACGCTGTTTCCGAGCAATACATCTATCCGGACCAAATCCTCATTGTCGGGATCCTCAGGCCACAGGTTTAGGAAAAATGGCAGCCCCTTTCCTATATAGAAAGGCCTGGGGAACAAATTATGCGCCCTGTTGTAATTGGCTTCGATGCCCTGGATGTCCTGGGCATCAATATACCCGTTGCCATCTGTATCCCCAAATTTCATATCTTCCGGCAACTCGTTGAAAGGGTTGTCCCAATCGCCGGAGTATTGCCCATACCAGGTAAAGTCTCCGTCGATGCGGGCAGTCCCTTCCTGTCCGAGGATGTAGCCCATGGGCAACACATCTTTGTTGTTGGCGATACCATCAGCGTTGGCATCACCTGGCCAGGCACAATTTGCAATGCAGAAAGGAGGGTCGGTGGCCGTGATTTCAACCACATCGATATAAATTTTTACCGTGCTGCAGTTGCCATTGGGAGCGCAGTACAGCAGCGCGTAGTCGTCTTCACCTGTATAATCCGCTTCGGGGGTGTACACCACCAGGTTATTACCGGAAACGGTTTGGCCGTTGATATTTTGCACCGTAAAGCCAGGGAAGCTTTCCAAGGCGCCGTGCTTTGGCGCCTGGATGATGGTGAAGCTGAAATTGACGAATGGTATGGGGTATCGTTGCACAAAGGGGGTTTCCTTGGGCGTGCTGAAGCGGTAAGGGAAAACAGTGGGTGGCGCCAAATTGTCCACCACCACCTCCACAGTGGCTGTTTCTAAGGCTGGGGCAGAGGAATTTCCGATTTTGTAGGAAAACGTGGCAACGCCCGTGAAGCCGGCATTGGGCGTGAAAGTGACGCTCCCGGCACCATTGGTGTTGGTCAGGGTGCCGGGAAAATTGGTTGGGGTGGACCAACTGCGCACCAGCAGGTTGCCCACGTCGTTGTCCCGCACATTGAAGGTAATGGCCTGGTTCTTGGGGGTGTAACGCACGTCGTCCATGGCCATGGTGTTCGGGCTTTGCACGTTGAACACTTTCACGTGGAAGGTCTTGAAATAATCCACGTTGTTGACCGTGGTTTTTAAGACAAATTGGTCTGGCCCATGATATTCTGAATTGGGGTCATACCGGAACGACCTCCCACCATTCAACGTGACGATGCCGTGGGCGGGCGCCTGAAACATCGTGTAGCCGTCGTGCGTGAGCGGGATGCTGACAGCCTGGTTTTTGTTGGTAAAGAACAGCAGGGAGTCTGTGCTGGGCAAGCCCGAATGGACACCGATTTGCACGGCGGAGGTTTGGCAGGTGTTGAGGGCATCGCAAACCCTGTAATTCAGGTGCGCGACCCCAAGGAAGCCCGGTTTGGGTGTAAAAACGATTTCGTTGTTGCTGTTAACTACAGCGGTGCCATTGTTGACCAATGGCAATTCCGTGATGGTAAGCGGCCCCCAGGCGCCGCTGTCGTTGGCGAGCGCAGGTATCGTTACGGGGACGCCTTGCGCTGTCGTGGCAAAATCTTCCTGCAACTCTACCAACGAAGGCATGACCGACACTTTAAAGCCGCGGTAAACTAAGTAAGGGTAAGTGCTGGCGTACCGGTATTCGAGCACGAACGAATCTACGCCGACAAAGCCGGGATCGGGAACGTATTGAATCTCAAACACATAAGGGTTGCCAGAGCCTCCTTGAACGATAACGCTCAGGTAAACATCGCCGTGCTTGGCCAAGGGGCTGGCCAAGTTTACGTCCAGATTTATCCCGGAAACCGTGTCAGCGACAGCGGTATTGACAGCCGTAAGCAGGTTTTTGTACGGACTTCGCTGTTGGCCTTGCACTTGGGGGACAACAAAAAAGAGGGTGAGCAAAAAACAACCTAATCGCAACAGTCTTAGAGTCATGAGCACTGTGGTTTTTGAAAATTCAAAAAGAAAGCGCAATAAATTATTCCGGTATCCTGGTGATTTGCGAGGTTTTCAGGATGGATTGTATTGATTGCCAATGATTTGCCTCCTGACATTCTCGCAAATTACTTCCCGTTGAGTATAACAGAAGCTTGCCGCTAACTTTATCTCGAAATTCCAACTTCTGAAAAAACTGTCCAAAAGTACACAATTCTTCACCTTGGGGTAAGTCCTCGCCTTTAAAAAATACCTTTGTGAAAAATGGAGGACATAATACTGCCCGTATTAGTACATTTATACTATCTTGAAAATGGCGAAACCGACACAAAAAGGCGAGGTTGACGCAGTACCCTATTCCAACAAGGTTTTTCAGGTGCTGCTTTGTTTGGATGAGGCGACCCGGAAACGGCTCTTCAAATATCTCCGCTCACCGTACTTCGTTCAGAGCAAGCCATTGCTGGCCCTTTGCGAATTGCTTTCCAAAGAAATCGACAATGGCCACCGGGGTTTCGACCGTCAAAAAATCTGGGCAAAGGTTTTTCCCGGCACGGACTACGATGACGTGAATTTCAGGAAATGTTGTTCAGACTTGCTGAAGCATGCCAAAAGTTTCATGGCCTTCGAACTGTTGGCAGAAAATCCCCGCCGCCAATCGGAAGGCACCCTGGAATTTGTGGTTGAGCACAAGGTTGAGCCCTTGTACAAAAGTTGCCTGCAGGAAGCAAAGGACGCGGCAAATGAGGCTCCCTATCGCTCCTTGAACCATTTCAAGTCTTCCTATGCTATTGAACGCCACTATTTTACCATGATGGACTTTGGGGTAAAAGTGGACACGCGGGCAAACCTCGAGGAGATTTCAAACAGCCTTGACCTGTTTTATTGGATTGAAAAACTGAAAATTTGCAGTTCGGCATTGAGCCAGCAGCGAACGGGAAACCAACGTTACGATATAAAATTTGGGGACGATATTGTAATACATTTGCGCCACTTCAACTTGGAAGAAATCCCTGAATTGGCCATTTATTATTATTCCTTCCTCACCTTGAAAGAAGAGGAAAACGTAGCCCATTACTACAAGCTGAGAAAGCTATTAGACCAATACGGCAAGCTGATTCCCCAAAAAGATGCCGTCGAGCTGATAGACTCTGCATTGCATTATTGTACCGGCAAAATGAACAAAGGGAGCTTGGAGTTCCACCAAGAATTTTTTGATTTGTTCGAAGATGCCTTGAAAAAAGAAGTTTTTTTTGTAAAAGGAGAACTCGCCGTCTGGCGCTTCAACAACATGATTGCTGCCGCCTTGCGATTGGGTAAAATTGAATGGGCAGAAAAATTCGCAAGGACTTACCATAAGTATTTGCCCCAGGATACGCGGGAGAACACTTATACATTCAACTTGGCCAGGATTTATCGATTTCAGGGGAAATATGACATGGTATTGGAACTCCTGCAAAATGTTGACTACGAAGACATAGGCTATAACCTCATCAGCAAAATGATGCTGCTCATCACCTACTACGAGCTCCAGGAATTCGATACCCTGCTCTCCTTCACCGAATCCTTCAAAACCTTCCTCATCCGGCACAAAAACATCCCGCCTGCCCGCCGCCAAGGCTACCTAAACCTCATCAAATACACCCGCAAGCTCATGCGCCTCAACCAGCACGACAAGGCCGCTGTGGCCAAGCTGCGGAACGAGGTCAGCCAAGGGAAAGCCAATATCATCAACCACGAATGGCTGCTGGAAAAGCTGCGCTGAAACAATATGGGCCGCCCCGGAAAACCGGGGCGGCCCATGCTTGCGCCAATTAGCAGGTTGTCTGCCAGCGGTCAATTGAAGATGTAGCGGATACCGAATTGGGCAGCCCAAGTGTCGAACTGGGTGCGGCTTTCGGCAATCGAGCTGGTCAGCAGTTTGGTGTTGGCGCCCGAGCCGGTGGTGGCCATCCTGAACTTCGGCACGCCGTCAGGTGTGACAGCGGAGAAGTTCAAGGGGCGGTCGTTCACTAAGTTGTTGCCCAAGCCCCACTCTGAGTTCAGCAGGTTGGCAGCGTTCAGGATGTCGGCGCGCAACTGGATGGTGTTGCGCTTGCCGCCTACCTTGATGAAGAACTCTTGCGTCACGGAGAAGTCGAAGCGGTGCAGGATCGGGAACAAGGCCCCGTTGCGCTCGGCATACTGGCCGCGGCGGGTTTTCAGGTAATCGTCCTGTTCGATGAAAGCATCAAAAGCCGCCGCTTGTTCCGCTGGCGTGAAGGTGATGCCGTTGACCGTCAACGGGTCGAAAACTAGGTCGGTAGCCTGGAGCGGCACAAACAGCAGGTCGTTGTTGCTCACCCGGTCGCCGTTCATATCGCCGCCATAAGAGTAAGAGTAGCGGGCAGTGTTGATACCGATGCTGGAGTTGAAGCCGCGGCGCTCGCCGACATAGCCCAGGGTTACGGCCGTGGCGCCGCCGAAATTGCCGCCGTATTCGAGGCGGTAGCCCAGCATACCCACGGTGCGGCCAGGCGCATCCTGGTCGGCAAAGCCAAGCTCCAGATTGTTGTTGCCGTTTACCGAGCGGGCGGATGTCCAGGATCCGGATGCGATGGAGCCGGCGCTCATCAGGTCTTTTGCCTCGCTGAAGGTATGGGCGACCATACCGAACAAACCTTTGCGGCTCGGGTATTCCAGCTTCAGGGTAGCAGCCTGGTAATAGCCTTCGTTGGTGGTGGTCATTACGGCCGCGCGCGAAACATTGTCGTTGATGCGTATGGCCTTATCCTGGTTGCTGCTGCCCGAAACGCCGGAAGCCGGGAAGCGCGGGCGGTTGTCAGGGCCGGAGAAACGGCCGGTAGCCGGCTCCATGTTGGCGTCAAAATAATTGATCGCGTTCACGTTGCGGTTGTACATGAGCTCCACGGTAGCGACCAGGCCGAACGGCAGCTTCTGGTCGATGGCGATGTTGTTTTTCCAAACCTGCGGAAAACGGTAGTTGTTGTCCGTGACAGCGATGTCGAAAGTAGAGGGAAGCGTCGGCGTGGCAGGGATGAACACGTTTGTCTCAGGCGTGAATTTGTAGGGCAATGTAGCGTTGCCGGAAACGTCGATGAAGCCGGTGAGCACGCCGTTGTTGCCGATGGTGTTCGACACCCATACATAAGGTGGGCGGCCGGTGAAGATGCCAGAGCCGCCGCGGACCTGTGTTTTCTTTTTACCGGTCACGTCCCAGTTGAAGCCCATGCGCGGCTCCATCAGCAGTTTTGCGTCTGGAAGTTTTCCAGTCTGAATCCTGTAACCGCGATTTTCATCGATATCGACATAATCCAAGGCATCCACTGCTGGGTTCGCAAGGCCTGTATCTTCGAATACGATCACCCCGGCGCGGATGCCGTAAGAAAAGCGCAGGCGCTTGTTGACCTGGAACTCATCCTGGCCATACAGGCTGAAACGGTTGAGCTTCATGGTCTGGAGTGGTTCTGCGGCGCCTGGCAAAGCTGAGTACCGGAACTGGAAACGGTTGTAGGGAACGGTAGTCGAGTTCGTGCCTGGGTTGTCGAGGGCATTGTTGGCTGCTGCGTAGAACTGCGCGAGCGAGTCAAAGATATACACGCCGTTAGCGCCAGGGAAGAACAAGTTGTCCGATTTGTAGTGCTCATACTTGGCACCGATGGTGTAGGTATGGCGGTCGCGGTAGATGGAGACGTTGTTGGTGGCCTGGAAAGTGCCGTAGCTCAACTTGTTGCTGGGGGTGAACGGGTCAAAACCAAAGGAAATATAGGTGTTGGCGCCTTCCTTGATATCGACCGTTGGGAAGAAGGCGCCTTTGTACTGGCGGTCTTCATTCTGATAGTCATAGCTCACCAAAAACGAGTTGTGCAGCCTATCGCTGATGGTGGAGTTCAGTTCCAAGGCAGCAGAGCGGGTGTTGTCGCCAATGATGTAGCCGGCGTTCTGGTACGCCATGGAGTTGTTGTTGGTGCGGCGGTTGCCGAAACCAAGGGAAGCGCTGTTGCTGATCAACTGGTCTGAAGTTGAATTGTGGTGCGCATAACGCAGCGTCAGCTTGTTGTTGGTGTTCAGGTTGTAGTCCAGGCGCACCAGGAACTTGTCGCTCTTGTTCTCGTTGTCATAATCTTCAAACGGCCCTGTTTCGTAGCGGTACTTGTCGCGCAGGAAATTGCTCAGGTCCACAAGGTCCTGGTATTTCACCCGGGTCACATTCGAGCCGCCATTGTCTAACGGGCTGCCGGCTGCCACAAATGTGGTAGCGGGAGAGGTGTTGCGCACCATCTCGCCGTTGACAAAGAAGAACAGCTTGTTTTTGATGATCGGGCCGCCGATACTCAGGCCATAAACCTGCTCTTTAAAGTTGCCGATATTGGGCTTTACGTCGCCGATCTTTGTACCATTAAATATTCCGGTGGTGTCGGCTTTGCGCAAGGAAGTAAAAGCTGTGCCCGTGAAGCTGTTTGTGCCAGAGCGCGTGACGGCGTTCATGCCCGTGCCGACAAAGTCAGACTGGCGCACATCAAAAGGCGCCACGTTCACCTGAAGTTCTTCAATGGCATCCAAAGAAATCGCCGTGGAGCCTGTGCGGCCACCCGCCTGTGCATCGGAGCCAAGGCCGAAGCCGTTGTTGAACTGAGAGCCGTCGATGGTGAAGTTGTTCAGGCGCGAGTCTTGCGCGCCGAAAGAGTTGCCGTTGCCATTGGGGTTGTACTTGGTAATAGAGTTGATGGTACGGCTGCCCACCGTGGGGAGCGAAGCCAGTTGATTGCGGGCAAACGTTGTGGCTGCACCGGTCCGGTCATTGCTGAAAATGTCGCTCCGGGTAGCTACCACCGTCACTTCGCCAAGCGTAGTGCCAGCCTCTTCAAGGCTGAAATCAATGTTGGCGGCTGTGCCTAAGCTGGTATAAATGCCATCACGGGTGCCGGGCTCATAACCCGTGTACGTTACCGTAATAGAAAACGGGCCACCTACCCGGACTGCGGGCAAAACGTAACGGCCTGACGCATTGGTGGCAGTGCCGTAACGGGTTCCGGATGGAACGTGTGTGGCCACAACCGTAGCGCCAATGAGCGGCACGCCGCTTTTGTCGGATACAGTTCCTGAAACGGTAGAGGTGGTGACTTGAGCAAAAACACTCAAGCCACACATTAAAAACGCCAGTAACAATAGCGCTTTCCCTGTTGACTTTTTCAGTGTAAAATGGTTCATACTATAGAAAGGATTTAGTGAAAAAAATGGAATTGTGCGGCGAAAGTAAGCAGGTCAAGTTAATTGCCTATTAAGTTTCGCCCCAAACTCCGTTCGTTGCGGCGTGAAAATAAGTTAAAAGGTCTAATTTCTGTACCGAATTTTGAATGGCAGCCCTTTACGTTGCCTGAGCCGCGCTTTTTCTTTACTTTTGAGCCTTCAATTTTAGTAGAAACAGAAAATTTGCAACATAGTAACATGAAAAAATCAAGCCTTGCCCTCTTAGTCTCCCTGGCCATCCTCAGCGCCGCCAACGCCCAAGTCGTCATCACCGAAATCATGTACAACCCGCCTGAAAGCGGCACCGACTCGCTGGAATACATCGAACTGTACAACAATACCAATGCCGCCATCGATATTTCAGGCTGGAACTTTACCCAGGGATTTGAACATATATTCCCGGCAGGAACCATCATGCCCGCCGGAAGCTACATCTCGCTGGCAAAAAGCGCCAGCGCCTTCCAATCGGTATTTGGGTTTGCCCCAACGGTATGGACCAACGGCGCCCTTACCAACAGCCCCGGCGAAGACATTGAACTGCGCGACGCCGGCGGCAATGTCATCGATTATGTCGATTACCTGAATGCAGCCCCCTGGCCAACCGAAGCGAATGGAATGGGCAGCTCCTTAGTGCTGTGCGATTTCAATTCAGACAATGCAGTGGCGACCAACTGGATCGCCGCTACCACCGGCACCGGGGTCATGATCAATGGAAGGGAAGTGAAAGGCAACCCCGGGGCAGCATCGGGCTGCAGCAACCCCGGCACCATCGTTGCTACTCCCGACAACGTTTTTGTGTCCAGCGGACAAACCAAAACGTTTGATGTGCTGGCAAATGACCTGTTTGTCGGCACGGTTACCTCCATGATTATTATGACGCCCCCGACGCAAGGAAGTGCCACAGTCGTCGGCAACAAAGTCGTTTATACTTCCAACCAAGGCTACTGCGGCACAGACCAACTGGAATACAAGGTATGTAACGCTACTTCTTGCGGAACCGCTATCGTCAGCATTGATGTGCGCTGCTACCCTACCCGCAGCATCGCTTCTATGACAACTGAAAACGTTGACGGCGTGGCCGATTCACTGAACCGCACCTGCACCCTGCAAGGCCTGGTGTATGGCGTGAACCTGCGCCCGCTTACCGGCACAAACCCAAGCCTGCTCTTTACCTTGATCGACGCGCAAGGAAACGGTATTTCTGTGTCTTCCCTGAATGGCCAATTCGGCTACACCGTGCAGGAAAAGGACAATATTACGGTGCGCGGCATCATCACCCAATTCAATGGCATGACGGAAATACAGCCCGACACCATTATTAAAAATTCGGCGAACAATACCCTCCTGGCGCCGACAGTTGTCGTGACACATTCCGAAGCTACGGAGTCCAAGCTGATAAAAATCAACAACTTGCGTTTGGTCAATGACGCAGAATGGACAACGGGAGTGGGCGCCAGCGGTTTCAATGTACGCGCCGTTTCCGACGACCACCCGAACGACACCATCCTCATCCGTATCGACCGGGACGTGCAAACCTACAACGCGCCCGTGCCGCCCCAACCTTTCAACCTGACCGGCATCGGCGGGCAGTTCGACACCAGCCTGCCCTACACATCAGGATACCAGGTACTGCCACGCTACAACCCGGACATCAATACACTGGTAGGCACCACCATCGTCGATTATGCCTATGCCATCACCCTTTCACCCAACCCCGTGCGCGACATGTTGACAATCGACATGCGCACCGCGTTCGACCGGGTCAGCATCATTTCGGCAAAGGGGCGCACCATAAAAACGCTGCACCACCCCGACCAGGTTCACCAGGTGGATGTATCCCTGCTGCCAGCAGGCACATACATCGTCCGCTTTGAAAAAGGCACAACAGCCTGGAGTACCCAGTTCGTGAAAATTTAAGGATGAAAAAAATAGTCGTGCTCACTGGCGCCGGCATCTCTGCGGAGAGCGGCATCAAAACCTTCCGGGACAGCGATGGCCTGTGGGAGAACCACCGCATTGAGGACGTGGCTACCCCGGAAGGTTGGGCGCACAACCCGGAGTTGGTGCTGGATTTTTACAACCAGCGCCGCGCTCAATTGATGTCCGTATCGCCCAACGATGGACACCGGGCTTTGGCGGAATTAGAAAAGGATTTTGAAGTTGACATTGTGACGCAAAATGTGGACGACCTGCACGAACGGGCGGGCAGTACACAGGTGTTGCACCTGCACGGGGAGCTTAAAAAAGTGCGCTCTTCCCGGTTCGAACACCTGGTCTATCCCTGGGAAAAAGACCTGCACATCGGCGACTTGTGCGAACGCGGGCACCAGCTACGGCCCCATATCGTCTGGTTTGGCGAAGCCGTGCCGATGCTGGAAAAAGCAGCCGAACTCGCCGAAAAAGCAGCTATTTTCCTCATCGTCGGCACCTCATTGCAGGTTTACCCGGCGGCCGGACTGATGCGCTATGCCCCGCCCCACATACCTTTTTATTTCGTTGACCCAAAGCCGCAGCTTTCCTGGGAACTTGAAAGGCTTCCCAACCTGAAAGTCATCGCCGAACCGGCATCTACTGGTGTGAAAAAGGTGCTGGAGTTGTTGCTCAAGTGAAAATATGCAAATCAGGACCCGTCTCACCCTCTTGTTCCTACTGCTCTCTGCCTGCATCCTCGCAGCAGTGCTTTTCGGGGTGCATTGGCTGTTCAAAAAAAACACGGAAGAAACCTTTTTTCAGGGCCTGAATTCAAAAATCGACCTGACTGCCCAAACGGTGCTGAGCAACGAGCAACTGCTGCACCCGCTGGCCCACGACTGGATTGCGCCCGAAGGCGACACCCTGCCCTTTCGGGAAAACATCACCGTTTTTGACAATTCTTATACGCGCGTGTTTTCCATGCGCCACGCTGCAGTACCTGTGTCTTTCCGCGACTTGCAGGAAATCTACCAAAAAGGCGAAATCCGCTTCAAACATTTCAACCTGCATGCCCTGGGCAAAAAAATCAATACCCCTACAGCGCAATTCGTCGTCGTTGCCGAGGGCTATTGCGACCCTGCCGAAGTTGAAAACCTGCGCAACATCCTCATCTACAGCTTTTTGATCGGTATGATGCTGGTGGCCGTTTCCGGCTGGTACTATGCAGGAAAAGTATTGCAACCCGTGTCTCAAATCGTTAACGAAGTCGAAAAAATACAACCCAGCGACCTGAGCCGACGGGTAGCCACCGGCTCAGGCCAGGACGAGCTTACCAGGATGGCAGAAACGTTCAACAACTTGCTCGACCGCGTGGAACGGGCATTCCAAATGCAGCGCATGTTCGTCTCCAACGTTTCGCATGAATTGAAAAACCCGCTTACCGCCATTCGCGCCCAATTAGACGTGGCCCTCCAGCGCGAGCGCGAACCGGAAGCCTACCGCAAAGCCCTGCAAAGCGTGCTGGAAGACATAAGCGATTTGACCGAAACCGAACAAAAACTCCTGCAACTGGCCAGGCTGTACAACAGCCCGCAAAACATCCAACTCTCCCCTACCCGACTGGATGAACTGCTGTGGCAGACTGCCGATCAGTTGAAAAAACAGCACCCGGATTATCGTTCCAGCATCGAATTCGGTGAAATGCCGGAAAGCGAGGAAAGCCTGCTGGTTTCCGCCAACGAGCCGCTGCTGCGCCTTGCCCTGCTCAACCTCATGAACAACGCTTGCAAATATTCCCCGGACAATGCCGTCCGGGTTCAAGCTATTTTTAGTCCGGATGGGGCGCATGTAATCGAAGTGATCGACAACGGCCCCGGCATTCCCGAAGCTGAACATGCGCTGATTTTTGAACCGTTTTACCGCAGCGCCAGGCACCTGACCGTCAAAGGCACCGGAATCGGCCTTTCACTGGTTAAAACCATCCTGAACTTGCACCAGATCGGACTCTCCGTCGAAAATCCGGAGAAGGGCGGCACGGTTTTCCGCCTCCGTTTTCCCTAAGCGGGTTACCTTTCCCACTCTATATAACAACGCTCAACTCCCATTCGCTCAACAAATTTGTTCATGAAGCACATTACCGCCTTACTTTTCTGCATCTGCCTGTTCATTTCAAACGCCTGCAATGCCCAACAAACCACCCTTGAAATCCACCTGGGAAATGGCAAAGTGGTGCAACTGCTGGATTCTTCCGATGCCTCCAAAGCCATTACCCACGACAAAATGGACGGCTTTTTTGAAAAAGTTACCGCTTGTGAAATGTCGATTCAGATGAAAAAGGCGCTGGAGCCTGGGCAAACGCGGGAAAACCTTTTGCCCGGATATGTGCAATTTCTCCGCGAGGACGTGTCCAGTTTCAGTGCCGACGACATCAAGTTTTTGACCGCCGTGGTGCAGAAGATGTACAAAACGGTGAGTGAAGTGGGAACGGCCATTTTCCCCGACACCCTGAAACTCATCAAAACCAAGGGCAGGCACTACGGCGATGGCGTTTGGTACACCCGCGAAAACTGCATCATCATACCCGCCGACGAGATGGCTGCCAAGCGGACCAATGCCTTCACGGCCACCATGTACCACGAGCTTTTTCACGTTTATTCGCGGTTAAATCCCGCAAAAAGCGCAGCCCTGTACAAGCTTATCGGTTTTGAATCCATCGGCTATGAAAACATCGCCGTGCCACCGGCACTGGCAGAAAGGCTGTTTTTCAACCCAGACGGCGTTGATTTTGCGCAAAAAATCAGCTTAGCACAAAAAGACAACACGACCATACAGGCTGTGCCCGTGATTTACAGCAACCACGTGGGGTACAAGGAAGGAAACAAGGAATTCTTCGGGTACCTGGAGTTCAACCTCTACCAAATTGAGCGACAAAATGATGGCAAGTGGCAGGTCAAGGTCAAGGACGATGGCTTCAGCAGCACCCTCAGCATGGAAAGCCAACCCGATTTTTTTGCCCAGATCAAGGACAACACCGGTTATATCATCCACCCGGACGAAGTGATGGCCGATAACTTTTCCTTCATCATGCAGGAGCGGAATGGCTCGAAAGTGACCATGAAATTTTCGGCGCCGGGGAAGCAGTTGCTGGCGGATGTGGAAGCGGTAATAAAGCAGCCTAAGTAACCCCTTTATCCCCTGCCCCCAAAATTAATCCCCCGGTTGCTGGGATTCCCGCCCGAGCCTGTGCCGCTGTCATCGCCGGGGCCTTTCTCGTTGTTGTCCATGAACCGCCAGGAGATACCCAAGCGCAACCCGCCGAATGGCTGCGGGTAGGGCGCTGTTTGGTAGAACACCTTTGTTTTGTCGAACCAGGTATAGCAGTTTTCGTAACGAATACTGAACCGGAACGACTGCACTTTGAAGGCCAGGAACACATCAGCCCAGGGGTAGGGTTTCTGGCGGATGCTGTCCTGCAAATAAAACTGGCCGAGCAGCGGGTGGTAACCATCGGGCTGAAAGGCGCTGTTCATGCGGAAGTCGAAGCCCGTGGCGAGCAGCATGCGCTTTTTGAAGATTTTCCCGGAAACATACAGGCTGTTCTTGCTGAACCATTCCGGCAGGCGCAGCACGTCGCTGCGGTTGGCTTGTTGAATGGCTACCGTATTGTCGAGGTGCAGCCAGCCTAACTTGAGGTTCTCCACCAACACCAGTTGCAGCACCTGCAGGGGCGAACTGGTTTGCTGCGGGGCGCTGTTTTGGTCGAAATAAAGGAAATTGTTGATCAAAATGGTGCGCGCGGTGGCCTCAAACCCGATCAACGGCAATGCGTAGGAAGCGGATAGGCTGTTTTCCACCGGTTTTTCAAAATCATTGTTCCATATTTCGCGCTTGCTGACAAACAGGCGCTGCTGGAACATACTCGCCGGTCGCCGCTGGCTGAGCAGGCTGGCGCGAAGCTGGCCCGCTTTGCCCAGACCCAGCGCAATGGAGCCCTGGAGTTGGTATTCCCCGATATTGGTCAGCAGCCCCAGCGCGGCGTTGGCAGCAAACTGGAAGCGATCCGATGGGCTTATCTTCAAATTTCCCGTAAAAAACAGGTTGGAGAACGTGTAGCTTGATGGCTCCTGGTTCAGCTTGAAAAAGGAATGTGCCAGCCCGATGGCTAACAGATCAGACGGCGAACCCGGCTTTTTAGCCTTGAAGGTGTTGATGCTGAACGTGTTGTCGTATCGGTGCATCAGCGCGAAATTCCGGATGCCCCGTGCATCAACCAGGAATTGCCCAAAATAAGTGCTGTCGTTCTCCAGGCCAGTCAGGGTGTCGCCATCCGAGAACTTGTAGCGCATTTTCCCCCACTCGAAGGTATGGGTGGCGCGCAGGGCGCGTTTGCCCACAGCCGCGCCCGCGAAGCGGAAATGCTGGGTAAGGTGCAGCGACTGGTCGTCGTAACGGGTGATGGCCCGGCCTTCCGGCAGGTTGATCTCGGCTGCCAGCGGCCCCTGAAATTGATTGCCCAAAAAAACGGTGTCCGACACGATGCCGCCGTTTTCCTGCTGGCGGAACACATTCTTGCTGAAAATGAGGAAGGCGTCGTATCGTTTGCCTTTGGGTATCCAGAGGCCGGCGGAGAGCGCGTTGTGCCGGTCGCGCTGGTAATTGAACTGCCCCAGGTTGTTGATGGAGCGGTAATCGAGGGAAAAGCTGGCGCCGTCGCTGAACGTGCGGGCAAACCGGGCGTTCAGCATCGCCTCCAGGTTGTTCCTGCCCTGAGAGAAAAATGCTTCGCTGAAAGAACGGGTGTTGCGATAAAAGCGCAAATCCCTGGATTTCAGGGTGTACAAATCAAAGGCATGTACGCCAAAATCGAAGCCCTGCCGCGGCGCCACTTCATAGAGCATGGGCCGTGCGGAACTGCCCAAATTGCCGAGGGTGCCGTAATCGATCAATGGCTGGCGGGCGGGGTTGTACATCCGAAAGCTGGCATCCGGCAGGGTATCCGCTGCGGCTTCGCTTTTTTCCGGCGTGAGGGCGAAGGTGAACAGCAGCGGCTCGTCGCTCAGCGGGGCCTTTCGTGTAGTGGGGCTGGCGGCATTCGGGCCTTGTGTTGGCCTGGCAGGCTCCTGCGCCGACAGCGCATGCGCGTGCATGAAGACAAACAACAGGCACCCCAGGCGGAACACCTGGAGGAAACAGACTATTTTTTGGAAAACCCGCTTGAATGTCATGTTGCCAGAACGACAAAAATACGGCGAACGATGCCTTGAACCCGGGCTATCGTTCGCCGCCATAAATATTTCACCCAAACGGGCTTTTATTGGATCAGTTTCGGGTTCATCCCCATGTTGGAGAACCCGCCGTCGTGGAACAAGTTCTGCATCGTGACGTAACGGGTGAGGTCGCTGAACAAGGCCACGCAATAATTGGCGCAATCTTCCGCCGGCGCATTCCCCAGCGGCGACATCTTGTCGGCATAGTCAAAGAAATCGAGGAAGCCCTTCACGCCTTTGCCCGCCGTGGTCATGGTAGGCGATTGGCTGATGGTGTTCACCCGCACCTTTTTGACATCGCCGTAATGGTAGCCGAAGCTGCGGGCAAAGGATTCCAGCAGGGACTTTGATTCCGCCATTTCGGAATAGTCGGGGAAAACCCGTTGCGCCGCGATGTAGGTAAGCCCCACGATGCTGCCCCAATCGTTGATGGCGTCCATTTTCCACATGGTCTGCATCATTTTATGGAAGGAGATGGCGCTGACGTCGAAGGTCTTTTGCATCCACTCGTAGTTGAGGTCGGTGTAAGCTTTGCCTTTGCGCACGTTCACCGACATGCCGATGGAGTGCAGCACAAAATCGACTTTGCCGCCAAAATGCTCCATGCTTTTTTGGAACAGGTTTTCCAGGTCTTCTAAGGAGGTGGCATCGGCGCCGATGACGGGGGCCTTGCATTTTTCAGCCAGGGTGTTGATTTCCCCCATGCGCATGGCCACGGGCGCATTGGTCAGCACAATTTGTGCGCCTTCTTCCACACAGCGCTCGGCGACTTTCCAGGCGATGCTCTGGCTGTCCAGCGCGCCAAAAATGATTCCTTTTTTTCCAGCGAGAATATTTCCCATAAAATTTGAATGTGCCAAAACCCCAGTTTCGGCGCGTTGGTTTGAATGTATTGCCCAAAGATGCAGCAAGGCAGTCCGGCACTGGGGCGCCGGCAAGTTGCACCATGCGCGAAGATACGCGAGTTTTGGGACACTATCATGCCTGCGCTTTCCAATGCTATTTCTACAGGAATAGTATTTTTGATTTTTGTTTCGGTAATTTGCTGCACATCACAAGCGGAGTGTTTGCAATTGAGGCAAAAGCATGTTAAAAATAGCAAGGTAGCCCAAGCTGCATTACTGATAGGAAACTGCACAGACAAAGTGGCCTCTTTCCCATAATCTATCACCCTGGCTACTGGGGAAACTTTTGGAGTGTCAAGGATGCCTTTGACCAAAGCCTGGACTTGGGCCTGGAAATCCTTTTCCTCTTTAGAGTAGCGTAGTTTGTATTTTTTCACAATTGGTTTAGGTTTTCATTCCTTTTATTAAACATTGAGTCAACATCCTCTGTTAAATTTCGAAAGCGAGTGCAATTTTTATCTAGAAGAAAATAAAATTTTGGTTTATAATAAGTCCCAAAAAACAAGGTGTCTTCTAAAATTAGACTCAATTTTTTTATTTCATCCTTTCCAATGAACGGAGGTTGGTTAATTGTAAACTGAGGAATAACACAAATATAAGATTCAATTGGGCAAGACCAATTTTCTGGCATGCACATAGCCATAACAGGCCTTGTAATTTGATTTTTTGGTGGAATTGTATCATATTTCGCAATTGGTCCATCAGGAACATACTTGAGTTTCTCAACCTTATTTTGGCACCTCATGTAAAGTGTGATGTCGCAAACTAATAGGTTGTTACCAAAGCCAACGTAAGCCCAGACAGTATCAGTTGTATTATTTTTTAATATTGCTTCAGCCATCCATACGTAACAATGTGAAAAGTTCGTGCTATCTTAATAAATGCTGGTTTGAATCAACAAATATGAGAATTTTCTCGCCACCTTTTTCAATTAGAATATGAGGGATAATTGATAAATCGCTGTTACCTCCTTTGACTAAAGCCTAGCTCAAAGTTTGTAAATTGTTCTTGCAAAAATTGTATCATTTGGAGGTAAAACCCCAAATATTTTTATTTTACTTATCAATCCAACTGTATCGGAAACGGGTATAATAAATCTAAACCTTGGAGTGTGGTCTTTTTTTTCAGCTATAATTCTTGCAGACTTCAACGCTGTAGAAAACAATACCTCAGGCCTATATGTAGTCAATCCGAAATCATCCAAACAATAAGAAAAAACCAGACTATCTCCAATTTTGTTCTCAATTTTCAACTGCCCGTTGGGAGCAGGATAACCTGCTAACCTCAAAATTGTTCTAAAAGTGTTCATTGCAATATATTCGTTGCTTTTTTCATTCAAATAATTGATGTTTGGAAATTGAAACGTAACCACCTTCCTGTAATCCTTGTTTTTTATTGCAATAGAGAATCTATCCGCATGGGAGCCTCTAGTTTCTGGATTAACTTCAAATCCCATTAGCGTAACTCCCGATTCAACCAAATAATTTAGAATTGAATAATACTCTTGATTGGTAATCACTTTTTCAAGTCTAAGTGGTTCATAGAATAGTTGCCCACCCACTATTCTTCTTTTTGCTATTGTGCCTAGAAGTTGAATTTTGTTGGTGTCTGACTTATAAATAGTGCATATAAGGTTATGGCTGCCATATCCAGAAGTCATTCTCAGACGAATTGCCTCGTTCCAAGTGCTTAAGGCGGGGATGATCCCAAAGTATTCAGTATCAATACTATCTTTAAAAAAATATTTTTCATAACTTTCACGATAAGTAGAATCAATTAGGTTAAATTTGTTATAACTGCCAGTTTCAATAGGAGGTTTTTCTTGATTACAAGAAAAAAGCAATATAACCATTAATGAAAACGGATAGGTAAAATTATTCATGTGCGAAATGGGAATTGAGTATAAAGCGAGTTTCATGAGCCATTGTTATAGAAAGTGTTAAAATCAATTTTGTTTATTAAACTAGCAAAAATTCGAGCCCAAAGTTTAATTGTATTAGGTTCTGCTCCATTATCAATTATACTTTTTAAATTAATTCCGTGAACCCAGTATCTGTTTTTTAAATTTGAGGTAATTCTGTCCCACAACGAAGTTCCATCATCTAATTTTGTAGGCAGTATTTTTTTTGAAAAATAAAGATACTCCCCACTTGTAATATATGGATTTTTCATTTGGAACGATTTATATTCTTTAAATTGAGAGCCGGTAAATAGTTGTTTTGCTATAGATAATGTCAAACCATTACCTGGAAATAATATGTTTTGAGTTGAAGTAATATGGCTGTCATTAAAAGGGCGTAAAAAAATATTATCAATGTTATCACCATTATTGTTTTTTATAAAATTTTTCCAAATGCCATTTATTTGATGGACTGTTTCATGGATAATTCCATACGCAGCAATATAGTGGCACCAATCAGGCATTTGATTATTACTTATTCTACTTTTAAACCAACTGTAATCTATATAACATTCATCTTTTTTTGCGAACAAACTAGTGCCTACATTTGAATAACCTAAGTTCTGTAGTGGTGAAGTAATAACATCTTCACTAATATATAAATAACAATCAAAAGGGGCTAATTCACTCTTGTCCTCAAAATGAATATTAAAATTGATTTGATTTTTATTGATAATTGTGTTCATTGCAATTTCAATTTTTGATAAGTTAAAAGGAACTGAAATTGAATTGTCCTGATGGACATATAAATTAAATGGGAGGTAAAGAATTTCATCCTCTGACGAATTCGCCATAAAAAATAATTTATCAAATTGACTAGAGGTTTCCTTTTTGCAAATGTGAAACCAAATATATGGATCGTAACTAGTAGAATTTAAAAGTTGTCTTAACGCAAATCGGTCTACAGTACATAAAGATTGGTTGTCTGTGATCACAACTTTTACAGATTTTCCTGCTGCACTCATGGCTACAGCTCCCGCAACTATTAAGCTCCTTAGGTCAGTAGTATATCCATCTATTTGATATAGTGATGTTGTGTAATCATCTACAATTCCTAATTTTTCTTGAATAGTGCTATCATTTCTTAAAGTAGGCGGAAGTATTTTAATTTCCAACTCAGCAAAATCCTTAAAAATTTCTAGAACATCATCATAACCAAAGATACAACCATTACAATTAGACATGCGATTTGAAGGATTGCAACATAAAAACAAGTTCGAAAGCCTATTTTTTAAGCTATCTATACTTGTGATTTCTGCCTGAAAATATTGATCAGCTAATCCACCATTATTCAAATAAATATTGTTAACTGTAATTGTAATTTTCTCCTTTAAATTTTCCCTAAATACAGATGAAACTATATCCAAACACTCAAACCTCCCCGAATCCGGCAACACCAAATCCACCCAAAACCTTGTATACACCCCCGTCTTATCCGTCTGCTTCCCAAACAACAAATAATATGGGCTCAACGCCTGCACCTCTTGTATCTTCTGTGCAAACGGCTCCGGATCAACCCCATTAAGTTAAGCCCCGCCCCCCCCGCCGCCGCACCATTAAACCA
>CAZULM010000012.1:0-65969 GCA_964621185.1 uncultured Saprospiraceae bacterium
GCCTGAAAAGGGAGGCCGTGCACCAATCACCAATCATCCAATCACCAATCACTAATCACAACTCCGGCTCGGCTTCTTTCTTAGCCCATGGCCATACTCCGACATCCTTTGCCGCCTGGATCGTCCATTTCACCCAAAAAAAGGCCAGTACCGGGGCTACAACAAAGCTCAAGGCGTTGAAATACAAGGCACTATCTATGTCAAAATGGATCAGGTGCATCACGGCGCGTGTCATGCCGCAGCCAAGGCACTCGATGTCGAAAAAGCGCTTGGATGGGCAAAGCGCTTCGCCAGAGTCGAAATAGTCTGCGGGCAGTATGAGGAAAACGATGGGCGTTACCACATAAAAGAGGAGGTACAACCAATTGAGCTTTTTACCCATTTTTTAATGTGATAATTTTTTAATGTGATAATTTGATAATAAGGGTACAGCGGCTTGGTTCTAGGGTATGTGAAAATAAGAGGAGCTACAGTGAATACGGGCATTGGAACGCCTGATGATTCATTGTAGCTCCATTGTTTCCAGAAAATTTACGGTAAAATACGCGCAAACTGACTTGGACTGGCTTGGTGAATAATCTGGAGAAATGCGCCAATTATCAAATTACCGCATTATCAAATTATCACATTAACCCTTAGCTGTAGTACTTTTTCATTTTCACCAGGGCGTGGATAAAGCCTGGCAGCCAGCAGAGCAGGTACAGGATCAGGTTTACAACCCAGTCTGAACCGCTCCAGTCGTCTTTCAAGCCCATTACCAGCCAAGCCCAGCCGAGGAATGCGAGCAGGATGTAAAGGCCCTTGCTGATGCCGTCGGCCCCGTCGGCGCCGTGTTTGCGCATGTGCTTTTTCACGGCTTTCTGCGCCATTTTCAGCTGAATGGTCTTTTTCAGGCCCAAGCGCTCACCGGTCATTTCTTTGTACTTGGCAGGGGTGAGGTTCAGGAACTGGTCGATGGCCATTTTCGTCATCTCGGGAGAGAGTGCCTTCACTTCTTTAGACTGGCCGAAGGAAGATACAGGAGAGGACATGGCAACCTCTGCAAAACTGATATTGACCAGGAAGAGCGTCAATATCCCACTAAGGAGAATTTGTTTCATAAGTAAAAGGTTTTGATAATAACACCTACTCTGTTTAGGCTTTTCGGTATCCGCCTTGATTGTTTGAAATTGTTATGTTGTGAAAAAACTCGTGGCAAATATATTTCAGAAAACCTGGGCTTGAAAAACAATTCACCTGCAAAAAAAGGTATGAAATGTTAAAGTTCAATCAGCCATGCCCCTGTTTCATTTCAGATTGGAATGGTCCAGGCTGATGCTGATTTCCTTGGGAATGAAAGGTGTTGCATCTGCGCCGCCAATAATGATTTCACGTACAATAGTACTGCTGATATGCGAGAATTCGGGCTGTGCGATGAAAAAAAGTGTTTCAATGCCTCCGCCAATGATGTTGTTCAGCTGAGAAATAGTCTTTTCGTAGTCAAAATCTGAGCCGTTGCGCAAGCCGCGCAGCAGGTATTTTGCCCCTATTCGCTGGCAATAATGGGCGGTCAGGTTCGGAAAAGCATCTACCCCCACGTTCGGGTATTGGGCAAAAACCTGGCGCAGCCACTCCATGCGCTGCTCATGGGGGAACAGGTACTTTTTGGTCGAGTTGATGCCTACCGCCACAATAATTTTGTCAAACAAGGGCAAGGCACGCCGCACAAGATCGACATGGCCAATGGTGATCGGGTCGAAAGAGCCTGGAAAAACTGCTATTTTCATGCGTGGTCGGTGTTTTTTCGTCGGAGCGAAGGTGGGAAAAATCTGGCGGTTTTCCCAAAGATGCCTTTTTTGGATTGTTCAAGATGGTTGCAATGCCCCAATAAGTAATCAAAAAACCACCGATTTCCTGCATTTTTCCTACCTCGGAATTCTGGATGGCGCGAGTCCCTATCCGTTGGGGCGCGCACATCCGTGACCGATAACAAACTCAACTGAACCTTTCCCTAAAAAAAATGCAACAATGCTGCTTGAAACCAAAATCCGATCATAGTTTTGTAGCATTATTCAAACTTAACCATTTTAATAAAATCCGTTATGAAAAAACTGATCTTCACATTTGCACTGGTTGGCTGCTGCGTGATCGCAGCACACTCACAAAGCACTTACAAAACAGCCATCGGCTTGCGTTTGGGCTATCCCTGGTCCGCCTCCCTCAAAACTTTCATCAGCAATCCTGGCGCCATTGAGGTCTATGCTGGTTTCAGAGGCTATATTGGCTATCGTTGGGTCAATATAGGTGCTTTGTATCAGCATCACAGCCCAATTGAAGGCGTTGAAGGCTTGCAATGGTATGCAGGTGGCGGCGGCGCCATTTATTTTTGGAACTTCAACAACGGTTTCAACAACAACGATGCCGCCAATACTTCATTCGGCGTAAGTGGCTGCCTTGGTCTCGACTACAAATTTGCCGATGTACCATTTAACCTCTCGGTCGATTGGGTTCCGACATTCTTTGTAAATGGCTATGGCAATGGCTTTGGTGCCGGTTATGGTGCCTTGGCAGCGCGCTACACCTTGAAATAAGAGAAGGGACATTGTGCTTTTCACAAAAAAGAGCCATCACACATTCATCGTGTGATGGCTCTTTTTTGTGAAAATACCGGAGGAGGGCTCAATTATACCGCGCAAAGTCTTCTTCCGAGAACTCAGCCACCTGCTCCTGCTCCTTGCGCCGGTTGCGCCACCAATAGTAGCCGATGCCCGCAACGATCAAATACGGCATGAGCAGCATGTACAGTATTCCAGTATTCAAGCCCTGAGGGTCACCTCCGCCCTGCTTCAGGCTCGTTTCGGCAGCGCCCTTGCACATGGCACACTGGGCCGAAGTGCTCAAGGAAAAAAGCAAAAAGGCAAAAAGCAAAAGACAAAAAATCAAATTCTTGTGTTTCATCACAATTTGTTGTTATTAGCCAAAGTTAGACCATGATTTTAGTGATTTGCGCGATTTTCAGGATGGATAATATTGATTTTGAAGGATTTACCTCCTGATATTTCGCAAACCACCGTAGTTTGAGCATACGAACAAAAATCCCAGCAAGCGCCTCATTATCACATTATCACATTATCACATTCAATAATAGGGTTTCAGCATCAGGTAGCATATCGGCCCGGTTACTGCCACATAAAGCCAGAGCGGGAACACCCAGCGCGCCATTTTTTTGTGGCGCTCAAACTGGTTGGTGTAAGCCCTGGTGAACGTCAACAGGATAAAGGGCAATATCACGGCCGCCAGCACAACATGGGTTATCAACAGGACAAAATAGACGGTACGCATGATGCCCTCCCCCCCGTATTTTGTTTCGGGCGTGGTAAAATGGTACAACACATACGATACCAGAAACAGTGCCGAGCACACCATTGCCGCATATATCGCTTTCCGGTGCCGCTCAACTTGGCCGGTCCTGATAAAATAATAGGCAAATACCAGGATCACGGCTGCAAGGGCATTTAAAGAAGCGTGCAAGGGTGGCAGGAAGCTGAAATCGATACCTGTCTCAAATTTGTATCGGCGCATCATGCCCACGAGCAGAAGCACCGCAAAGGAAACCACATAGGCCAGCCGGTTGAGCTTTTTTTCGAGGGCGGGGTTGGGTTGTCTGTCAAGCATCTTTCAAGTCAACTATTCGTTTGGAGGGAGCAGTATGGCAATATGTTGTACCATCCGGTTGATTTCGCCGTCGTCAAGCGCATTGTAAAAGCGCCGGATTTGACCTGAGGTATCGCAAACAGCGAAATAATCTTTCACTGGGCGCACATTTTCGGCCTTGCAGAACGAATCATAGCCATTCTCGAGAATGGTACGCCAGGAGCCTGTCGCGCCCGTCCAGGCCCAGGTAACAAATTCGGCGCTGGCCATTTTCTGGTGGTGTGAACGGAATTCTGCGGTGCCATCCTTGGCGATCAAGGCCAGGCGGAAGTGCATGTTGGAGCCGAACTGGTCGAACAACTTTTCACAGGTGTCCAATATCTTGCGGTTGTCGCTTGTCAAATCGGGTTCCTCGCCAAAGGAGTGGATCACACAGACCTTGCTTTTAAGCTGGTCTTCCTTTTCCCCATCTGGATAAATGACAGAAACCGAGCGGATCTTGCCAAAGTTCGCGTTTTTCCCAACGGCTTCTTTCCTAAGTTGAAAGCCGCTGTTCAACCAATAATAGGAAACTGTAGGTAAAATCACCAAAATCAGGGCAAGGACAGCCCCCTTGATTATCGTCTTTCTCTTGGAAGACTTCTCTGAATCGTTGCTCATAGCGTCAATTTTGAATAGGAACAAAAAAGGCGGGGTCTTGTTGCCCCGCCTTTTTTGAAAATCAACCTTTTGTTATTCCGGGCATGATATAACCCTGTGGCTTTACGGCGGGCTGCACTACTTCTTCATTTTTCTGCTTAATATGCTCACGGCTGGCGCCCCATTGGCTTCCCTCTTGGAAAAAAGCAATGATAGCCCATATCAGCAGGGTCGTCGGCAGCAGTACGCTGAGCACCAGGCCGCGCACCTCGTGCGCCATGTGCATGAAATAGAAAATGATGAAATATGCCTTGTACAAGCTCGCAGAGATCATCGCCAACATGTAGAGGTATTGGCCAAAGCCACCGTCTTTGCCGAAAGTGACGCTTGGCACAATATGCCCTTTGGCAAACAGGGCGAACGCCACTTCAACGATGGTGATGATGCCTAATAATTTCAAGCCGTAAAAAACAAGCTTCTTTTGATCTTCGTATGATTGATGTGCTGCCATTGGTACAGACTTAAATAGTGTGAATGAATATGGGTTTTGAAGGGGCTCACAACAGGTAGAATACCAAAAACACGAACACCCAGACCAAATCTACAAAGTGCCAGTACAAGCCTATTTTTTCCACCATTTCGTATCCGTTCTTGCGGGCAGCATACAGGCCGCTCATGACATTGATCATGATAATGAGCAAGAACACCACCCCGGAGAACACGTGGAATCCGTGAAAACCAGTAATAAAGAAGAACAAAGCGCCAAAAGCTTTCGGGCCTTGGCCTACTTCCTGGGTTTGGCCGGCATAAGGGCCCGAGGTGTATTTGATGTATTTCTTTTCGAGCTCAACCTTTCCATCGTGCTCATGCCCGTGGAGGAGGTACGACTGGTCTTTTTTCACGGTAACCGGCGCGCCATTTTCCATCACGGGCTTGCCGTCAACGTCCACGAGTTCGCCATCGGCAATATAGCGCCCGAAAGGGTTGCGGGTCACGGAAACGTTCTCATATTTGATCAGCGTTGTCCATTCATAGGCCTGACTGCCAAGGAATGTTGCGCCGCCGAGTATGGTCAGGAACATCCAGAAAACTACCCCGCGTTTGTTCTCCCGGTGCCCTTCCTGCACGGCGCGCACCATGGTTACAGAGCTGATAATGAGCACGAAGGTCATGAATGTTACAAAGACCAGTGGCCAATGCGCCTTCACAAACGGGAATGACGCAAACACGAAGTCTGCCTCTGGCCATGTCGGGCTGCTGAAGCGGAGTGCGCCGTAAGCGATCAAAAAACCAGCAAAAGTGAACGCGTCTGATACGAGGAAGTACCACATCATCAGCTTTCCGTAACTGGCTTTCATGGGCGGTTTCCCACCGTCCCAGAGTTGGGTGTCGTCCCCGTGATCGTGCGTATCGTGTGCGTGTGCAACAGATGATTCTGCCATGATATTCAAAAGTTAGTTGTATTCTGTTTTAAGTACTGCTCAACTTCCGTTCAGCATAAAAAAGATTATCAGGTACACCCACAATATGTCCACAAAATGCCAGTACTGAACGACAAGCTCAAAACGCTGCTTGCGCCGAAGGGTCGGTTTGTACGGCAAGATGAAGGCATGTGTCAATGCCACCGTCAAGGCTGCAATACCGCCCAAAACGTGGGCTGCGTGCAAGCCTGAAATAACGTAAATAAATGAACTCGATGGGTTTACGGTAAACGTTGCGCCAATGGCGTTCAACGCTTGCCAACCCTGGTATTGCAGCACAACAAATGCAAGCCCCAACAAAAAAGTCAGGATCAACATCCCCTTGTACTGCTGCTCCTTGCGCTGCTTGAAGCCTTGAAAGGCGAAATGCAGCGTCACGCTACTCAAGAGGATCACAGCCGTATTCACCAAAAAAATGTCGGGCAACCTGAACTCCAGCCAATTCCCCGCTGCGCGCCGCACCACATAGGCACTGGTAAACCCTGCGAACATCATGAGTATGCTGCCGATGCCAACCCACAGTGCCAATTTGTGGGGATGGATTTTGCTCTGATTATATTCTTCTGCCACTGATGCCATATTCAATTTTGAAACCTTAAATTTTGTCCAACAGCAAAACGATCAACGACAAAGGCAGGTGGGCAAACGAAACAAACATCTGTACCCGCGCTGCCTCCCTTGAACAGGTCTTGTACAAGCCCCAGCATTTCAATGCCCAGTACAGGTTCAATGCCACCAAAACAGCTGTCGCTGCCAAGCCCACATATCCTAACCAATAGGCTATCAAAGAATTCCCAACCAACAAAAGGCAAAAAACGAAAGAAAGAAAACCCGTCGTAGCATCCTTTTCCCCATTTTTTGAAGGCAATAGGTAAAAACCTGCCTTTTTATAATCCTCATCCGCCATCCAGGCAACCGCCCAGAAATGCGGGAACTGCCATAAAAACTGCAAGCCAAACAACATCCAGGCCATCGGTGAAATTGTCTGCTCATACGCCACACAACCTATGATCAACGGCAAGGCGCCCGGTATGGCGCCCACCGCCACCGAAAGCGGCGTGCTGCGTTTCATGGGCGTGTAGATAAAGGCATAGCTGATGAATGCCAAAGTGCCCAAAAAGCCCGCTGTCATATTGAACATGCACAGCATGGATATCCCAAACAAGGCCATAAATCCAGCTAGCAGCACAGCTGTCGAAACGCTCATCCGACCTGTGACCACCGGGCGTTTGGATGTCCGGGGCATCAAGCGGTCGTAATCACGCTCCAATACCTGGTTCAGCGCATTTGCCGCGCCCGTCACAAAAAAGCCGCCCAACGTCAGCAAAAGCATGGCAGCAGGGCGCACATTGCCTTCACTTACGATGGCGTATGACATTACCGCAGAAAAAAGAACTAACAACGTCAGCTTGAACTTTACAAGAACCCCAAAATCGGCCACTGCCTGCCTCAAACCTGCGAAAATCGATAACTGTTTTGCCTCGTCGCGTTGCATGTATCTGTTTTATTATTGATGCTGAATGGCTCAGCCCTGTTTTTTTTAGTGCCCGTGATCGTGCTCTCCTTCCTTTAACGGAACATACTGTGGGATGAACTCCTCTCCATTCTTGGCATAGTCATAAGGCCAGCGTTGTACTGCCGGAATGCGGTCGGGCCAGTTGCCGTGGCCTGCCTTGATCGGCGTTGTCCATTCCAAGGTATTTGCGCCCCATGGGTTTTTATCTTTCATCTTCTTGCCACTGAAAATTGAGTAGAAGAAGTTCACAATGAACAATACCTGCAGGAAGAACACAAAGATGGCCGCAACAGTGATGAACTTGTTCAAGTCGCCAAAGTGGCGGAAGGCATCAAAGGAAGCCCCGCCATCGTAATATCGGCGCGGGACGCCCGCCATGCCCGAATAGTGCATCGGCCAAAAAATGGCGTAAGCGCCGATAAAAGTTCCCCAGAAGTGAATCTTTCCAAGCGTGTCGTTCATAAAGCGGCCAAACATCTTTGGGAACCAATGGTAGATACCCGCAAACATGCCAAAGAACGCGGCAATGCCCATCACAATGTGAAAGTGGGCAACCACGAAGTACGTGTCGTGCAACTGGATGTCAATCGCCGAGTTGCCAAGGAAAATACCGGTCAGACCGCCAGAAATGAACATCGAAACAAAGCCGACGGAGAAGAGGCTCGCCGGGTTGAACCGGAAATTCGAGCCGTAAATGGTGCCGATCCAGTTGAACACCTTCACCGCCGACGGTACCGCAATGATCAATGTGAAGATCACAAAGAAGTTGCTGATGAATGGATTGACTCCCGACATAAACATGTGGTGCGCCCACACGATAAAGGAAAGGAATGCTATCGCCAGAATGGAGTAAACCATCGCCGTGTAACCAAAGATCGGCTTGCGGGAGTGCACTGAAAGCACCTCCGAAACAATACCCATCGACGGCAGGATGATGATGTACACCTCCGGGTGGCCCAAGAACCAGAACAAGTGCTGAAAAAGGATTGGGCTGCCACCGATGCGGTCAAGCACCTCCCCCGCTACAACAATTTCACTGAGGTAGAAAGACGTGCCCAAGCTGCGGTCGAAAAGCAGCAGCAACAAGCCTGAGAACAGTACCGGGAACGACAACACGCCCAAAATAGCCGTGATGAAAAAAGCCCAGATGGTAAGCGGCATGCGCCACATCGTCATCCCTTTGGTGCGCAAGTTGAGCACCGTAGTGATGTAGTTAATGCCGCCCAACAATGCTGACACCACGAATAGCGACATGGAGACAATCCACATGGTCATGCCCGCGGCAGAGCCTTCCGAAGCTTGCGGCAACGCGCTCAAAGGCGGATATGCCGTCCATCCGCCGGAGAATGGCCCTGTGCTCAGGAACAAGGAAAGCAGCAAGACAACACCGGCCAGGAAAAAGAACCAATAAGAGAACGCGTTCAACAATGGCGATGCCATGTCGCGGGCGCCCACCTGTAATGGGATCAGGATGTTGGAGAAAGTACCGCTCAACCCGGCCGTAAGCACGAAGAACACCAGAATCGTTCCGTGCATGGTGACCAGTGAGTAGTAAAACTCCGGGTCGAGCTTGCCAATGCCGGCTTCGCTCACGGTGATCCACTTGCCCAATATGGGTTTCAGCCAAGAGAGGTCAGCTTCCGGGAAGCCCAACTGCAAACGGAAAACAATGGACATCGCTGCGCCCATAAAGGCCCAGAATATACCCGTGATCAGGAACTGCCGGCCGATGATCTTGTGGTCGGTACTGAAAATATAGGTCGTCAGAAAGTTCGATTGGAACTTGTCGCCTTCATGGTGCTCATGAAAGTGATCGTCGAACCCTAACTCTTGGGTGAGTTTATCCTCAAGCGTTTCAACTTCTTTTACTGCGTGTGCCATGTGTATAACTTGATAATTTGAAAATTCGATAATTTGATAATTCAAGCCTGCCTGAGCATTACATCATTATCACATTATCACATTATCACATTTAGTTTATTACGATTTCTGTTCTGCGGTTTTTGGCTCGGTTTTCAGGGGAGTCGTTCGGTACGAGAGGTTTGGCATCTCCATAGCCGCGTGCCCTGAGGCGCCCGGCGGAAATGCCTCGGTCGGTGAGGTATTTAACCACCGCACTGGCGCGGGCTGCTGACAGCGCGAGATTAGCCGCAGGATCCCCCACATTATCGGTATGGCCGGCCACTTCAACACTCAAGGATGGGTAAGCGTTCATGGCCGTCACCAAGTTGTCGAGCTCGTACCTGCTGTTAGGGCTGAGGGTAGCCGAACCCGACTCAAAGCTGATGTGGTTCAGCGCAAGCGTCTTGTCGGCCGGCGCCGTGGATTCGATGGCTTTCTTGATGTTCGCATCAAATTCTTTTGCGCGCATCGACACTTCAACATCCAACACCTTGTCTTTGTTCGGGTCGTCTTCCTTGCCGCGGATTTGAGTCAGGTAAAACGACTCCTGGGCTTTGTACCAGGCATCGAATTCTTCCTGAGAAACGATTTTGAAGACGCGGCGCATGGAGTAGTGCCCCTTTCCGCAGAGCTCGGCGCAGGCCAATTCGTAATCGAATTTTTCCCAGCGTTTTGGGCCCTTGGGCTCGGCCGGGTCAAACGGTTCGTTGTACTCTGGGTATTTCCGCAGTTGCTGCCGGTATTCGGCGGTGGTGGTTTTGGGGGTGAACACAAAATACGTGGGCATCCCTGGCACTGCGTCCATTTTCACGCGGAAGTGCGGCAGGTCAAAATTGTGCAGCACATCCTTTGCGATGATGCGTACACGTATCTTCTTGCCTACAGGCAGGTACAATTCCTGGCCTGGCGTTATATCGTCCCATGATTTTGGGTCGGTAAAGTCAATACCGAGTTGGTTGCCCCCAGTTGTCAGTTTGTAATCGCGGGTGCCTATTTTACCATCTGGCCCAGGGTAGCGGATGCTCCAGTTGAACTGCTGGCCAACTGCCTCAATTTCCATGTAATCTTCATTGGGCTTCACATCGGACATAACGGTGTTCCAGGCATTCAAGCCCCGCACCACCAAAATGGTCATAACGACGGCGGGGATGGCTGTCCACCAAATTTCCAGGCGATTGTCGTGTGGAATGAACTTGGCCAACTTGCCTTCCCTCCACTGGTATTTGTACGCGAACCAAAAAAGCGCGACATGGCACAGGACAAATACAATGCCCGTGATCCAAAGGGTTACGTCAAAGAGGCTGTCCAACATGCCGCCGTGTTCGGAAGCTGCCTGGTGGGGCCCATAGCCCATCATCACGTTTTTGTAAGCATAAGCCGACCAGAAAACACCGACAAGGAATACCACCATAAATCCCACTGAAAGCCAGCCATTCCATTTGCTGTTGTCGCGCATGGTGGCCATGTCACCTTTGATGGCACTGGTCATTTCATAGACTTTCCCGATCTGTACCAGAACGACAGTGATCAGGAAAACGCAGAAGAGTACAATTAGCGTAGTCATTTCTTTATGTTTCTTTTTCTTGATTAACCTTAATGATGGCCGCCACCGCCTTCGGTTTCGATCAGGGCACCCGTGTCGTGGTGCAAGCTTTCATCAAGGTATGGGTCTTTCAATGGTATCAATGAAGCCTTGCTCAACTGGTTGAAGAAGAAGAACAAGAATAGGCTCAAAAAGCCGATCAGCACGCCGATATCGTCCAAACCAGGTACAGAATACCCCAATTTGAAGGCTTTCGATTCGTCGTGATGGTGGCCGGCATCGCCGTGGCCCTCGCCATGCCCTGCATCGACTTCGGCATGATCGGCATGGTCAGTCTCGGCATGGTCAGCATGTGCTTCCATATCATGTGCCTGGGATGTGTCGGCATGTACATGGCCTGCATCAGCGTGCTCATGTGTGGCATTGGGAGAGGAATCCGCGCCTGCCGTATGATCCTCGGCGCCCGCTGTTGCAGGAGCCGCGGCTTCCGCGCTATGCGCAGCATCGGCGGTGTTTTCGTGTTTGCCTGCATCGTGATGTTTCCCTTCAGCAAGCTCCGTTGCCTCGTGTGCCGCGATACGAGCACCTGGCTTTATCATGTAGAAGTAGTCCCACCAGTGGCCGAAGAAAACGATGACGGCGACAAAGAACATGGTACCGAACTTGCGCTTGGTGTCATTGCGCATCAAGATCAGGAAAGGCGTCACGAAGTTCAATACCAGGTTGCCCCAGAACAACACTGGGTAGTAAGTCATCCTTTCGTTGAAATAAATGGTCTCTTCACCGTTGTTGGCATACCAGATCAACATGAACTGGTCGAACCAGAGGTAAGTCCAAAAGACAGAGATGCCAAAGATGAACATGCCCAGGTTGTGCAGGTGGTTGACCGTCACATACTCCAGGTATCCACGCGACTTGAGTATGATGATCAGGATTACGGTCATGGTAAGCCCTCCGAGCCACATAGATATCATAGAGTACCAGGCGAACATGGTGCTGTACCAATGGGGGTCAATCGACATGATGCTCTGCCAGAGGAAAACCGTGCTCAGGAAGCCGCCCAAGGGCAGGAAAGAAGCTGCCCATTTGCGCTGGATTTTGTAGTACTTGAAGCCTTCGGTTTCCATCGTGTCCTGGTTGACAGAAGCTTGGCGCAGGTTTTTTGCCCAAAAATACCAGATTGCCAGGAAGCCGACGGTGCCGACGGTGTACCATACGGGGTTCAGGAACCCGGATTTGCCGGCAATGATCCTGTCGTAGAGCGGATCTTCCGGATCGGTGATGCCCGGAACGTTCCAGTGGTAAAGATGGTGGAAATGCCCCCATACACCAAGCACCAGTACACCCATCAGGATGATCCCGACCCACATGAACTGGCTCATTGCCTCCCATACGCGCTTGACGACGCTGTTCCAGCCAGCGAAAGCGGTGATTTGGGCCGACAGGAAAAACATTGACATAAATGCAATGCCCGTGAAAAACACGGAGTTGTGTAACCAACTGCTCCAAAAGCGCGTGTGGAATTCATCGTCGTTCAGGTAGATGAACAACAGGCTGAGTACCCCCAAAGCCATGCCACCGATGAGGAGGCGCTTGGTCTTGTTTTCAAATACGTATTGCGTATTCAGATTCATATCGCGGATCAGGCCAAAGCCCGAAATTTTGTTTTAAATGATGTTGTTATCAATCCTGCATACCGCTCCATCAATTGGCTGGTGGCGGCGGAACAGCGTATTGGGGCGAACGGACAGGGCCTGTCGCGGTGCCGAGCGCCGGCTTCTCAACATTGCTGAGTGTATTGGACTTCTCGTTGTATTCCAGGCTTTTCGACTTTGCTTGCAAGGAGCGGATGTAGTGAATCACTTGCCACCGCTCTTCGAAGGAGAGCTTGTCGGCATAATGCCCCATCATGTTTTTCCCATACATGATGGCGAAATAATACCGGCCATTGCCTGCGTTGATGAGTTCGTCAGAGATCAGGTTTTTGGGCGCTGCAGGGTATTTTGCATTCGGGCCTGCGTACAGGTAACCTTGGCCATCGCCCTTTTCGCCGTGACAGATGCCGCACTGTATGTTGTAAAGCGGCTTTGCTTTCTCCAGGCAGGCATTGGAAATGGGGAACGGGTTGTTCACCATTTCTTTTTCGCAGCGGATCCGGTCTTCTTCCGTGTTGGCGTAGTAGAACGGCACTTGACCATTAACAGGGGCCGCTATGGCATTTGAGGCGTTTTTCCCGCGAACCACATCGAGCGCGGCGGCATCGTTGTAGTAAACACCGGTATATCCGCGCGGGATGGAGCCCGCAACGCTGCGGCGCGGCTGCGACAGCGAGGCCTTGCTTTGCTCATTTTGAGCATCCCAGGTGTTCCAGGAATAAGCGCTGTAGTTGTTGGCCTCATAAGAGACCGGATGGTACATATCCGGCATATACTCGTGCCCTGTCTTGTTTTTCCCTGCGGGCGAGCAAAGCGAAAACATCCAAGCAAAAAAGGCCACTCCGAGAATTGCGCCAATTAGGTATTTCATAAATTCTGGTTGATTCGATGAATTGTTGATTTGGTTAAATGGCTGCAACCAACTCAAATCGTCTTGATATTTACTTCTGCGGCGTTAGTCTTTTTGAAAAAGCCCTTGATATCGTCCACCTCAGCTTCGGAAGCGCTTGTCACGTCGAAGGCCACACAAAATTTGTCGTCGGTGATGCGGTCGTCCAAGGTTTTTGCCTTCACACCAGGCCACATGCCACATATCGTGTAAAAAGTGATAGTCATACCCCAAGCAGAGAACAACACAGTCATCTCAAAGGTGATCGGGATAAATGCCGGAACCGACCAATAGGGTTTGCCACCGAATATGATGGGCCAATCGCGGGTGAATATCCAGGACATGGCCAAGAAGCCGAACAGCGCGCCGATGGCCCCGTAAATGAAGCCTAAGTAGTGCAAGCGGCTTTCTTTCAAGCCCAAAATCGGGTCGAGGCCGTGGACCGGGAATGGCGTAAAGACGTCCATGATATCCAGGTGCGCCGCATTTGCCGTTTTTACGGCAGATTTCAGGTCTTCTTCGTCGTTATAAAGCCCGTACAGGACCTTGTTACTTTGAGCAGCCATTATGTATGTGTTATTTTTTCGATGATTTAATTTAAGCCGAAGCAAAGCTTCGAAATCAATGCTTGCCGTGGCCGTTCTGGTTGGCCTTTTTGCCAATGTACTGGTCGCCTGCTATTTTCAATATCGCCTTTACCTCCGCGATGGCCACCACGGGCGCCACACGGGTGAAGATGAGGTAGCAGAAGAAGAACAACCCTATCGTCCCCGTGAAAATGCTGATCTCTACCCAGGTTGGGCGGTAGTAGCTCCAGGACGATGGGAGGTAATCCCGTGCCAGGGTGGTGGCGATGATCACAAAGCGTTCGAACCACATGCCGATGTTTATCACGATCGACAGGAAGAAAGTCCACCAGATGCTGCGGCGGATCTTGCGCGACCAGAACACCTGCGGGCTCACCACGTTGCAGAACATCATACCAAAATAAGACCACCAGTAGATACCAAAAACACGGTTGTAGAAAGCGAACTGCTCATATATGTAACCCGAATACCAGGCGATGAACAATTCCGTCAGGTATGCCACACCAACAATGGTGCCCGTGAGCACGATCACCTTGTTCATGGATTCGATGTGGTTGATCGTCACGTATTCTTCCAGCTTCAGCACTTTTCTGGTTATCACCATCAGGGTTTGCACCATGGCGAAACCGGAGAAGATAGCGCCCGCGACAAAATACGGCGGGAAGATGGTGGTGTGCCAGCCCGGGATCACGGAAGTGGCGAAGTCGAAGGATACGATGGTGTGCACCGAAAGTACGAGCGGGGTAGAAATGCCCGCCAAAACCAGCGACAGTGCTTCCCAGCGCTGCCAGTGCTTGGCGCTGCCCGTCCAACCAAAAGAGAAAATCTCATACATTTTCTTGCGGAAGCCTTTGGCGCGGTCGCGCACCGTGGCGAGGTCAGGAACCAAGCCCGTGTACCAGAACAGCAGGGAAACCGAGAAGTAGGTTGAGATGGCAAAAACGTCCCAAAGCAGCGGGGAGTTGAAGTTGGTCCAGAGCGGCCCGCGGGAGTTGGGGAAAGGCATGATGAAGAACGCCAGCCAAACGCGGCCCATGTGGAAAATCGGGAACTGGCCGGCGCATATAACCGCAAAAATGGTCATGGCCTCTGCTGCCCGGTTTACCCCGGTGCGCCAGCGCTGGCGGAAAATCAGCAAGATGGCCGAGATCAGCGTGCCGGCGTGGCCGATACCGATCCACCAAACGAAGTTGGTGATGTCCCAGGCCCAGTTGATGGTCCGGTTTGCGCCCCATTCGCCGATGCCTTTCCACACCGTCCAGCAAATAGCGAAGACGTAAAGCGCCAGAAAAGCTGCGGCAACCCCAAAAGCCAAAATCCATTCACGGGAAGGCGCCTTCTCCGTTGGGGACACCAAATCCTCCGTGATGTTGTGGTAGGATTTATTTCCTTCGATCAGTACGTGCCTGACCGGTGCTACTGCTTGAGACATAATTGTTTAATTATGAATGATGAATGATGAATGATGAATCATTTATCATTAAGAAAATAGTTCTTCGTTCGTGTTGTTAACCTTTGCGGAATAGCTCACGCCTGGGCGGACGTTGATCTCTTCCAATACTTTATAGGCCAGGTCGCCGGCTCCTTTCGTGGCACGGCTCACTTGGCTGTCTTTGTTGTTGAGGTTGCCGAAAACAATCGCGCCTGTCGGGCAAGCGGTTTGGCAAGCGGTGCGCACGTCGTTGTCCATGATGGCACGGCCTTCTTGCTTGGCCGTGAGCTTGCCTTCCTGGATGCGCTGAACGCAGAAGGAGCATTTTTCGATGACGCCACGGGTGCGTACCGTCACGTCGGGGTTTAGCACCATGCGCACGAGGTTGTCGGCGTAGTATGGCGTTTTGTCGCCTTCAACGTGGAACACGCGCTCCTCGTTGGCAGGCCAAACGTCGGCAGTGGTGTAGTCGAGCCAGTTGAAGCGCCGCACTTTGTAGGGGCAGTTGTTGGCGCAGTAACGGGTGCCGATGCAGCGGTTGTACGCCATCTGGTTGATGCCCTCCATGGAGTGGTTGGTAGCGTTCACCGGGCATACGTTCTCACAGGGGGCGTTGTCGCAGTGCTGGCACATCATGGGTTGGTACACTACCCTTGGGTTCTCGATGTCGCCGTAGAAATAGCGGTCGATGCGCAGCCAAGTCATTTCGTGGTGGCGCATCACCTCTTTTTTGCCGACTACGGGGACGTTGTTTTCGCTCACACAGGCCACTTGGCAGGCTCCGCAACCGATACAAGCGTTCATATCGACGTACATGCCCCATTTCAGTCCGGTGTTGAAAAACTCCTCGTTGGTGGGGTAAAGGGTTTGGCTGTTCAGGTGTGATGCCTCTTCGTGGAATTCTTCCAGGCGATCCTCCAAATCTTGGAGATATTTCAGGTTTGTCTGGAAAATAATAGAGCGGTCGGTCAAAGAGCCTTGGTAAGCCAATACGGCCTCGTCGGCATTGATTGTCTTGTCGCCCTGTTTGCCTTTAACACCCATGGTATGGTGGTGTTGCACGCAGGCGTAATCTTTATCAACCGTTCCGGTAGGGGTTACCGTGGCATCCGTGAGGTAGTATTGTGTGAATCCGCCCTCCGATTTGAGCGCAGGGTTCACGTTCACGCCGTAACCGACACCGCTGCCTCCGGTTTCGCGGCCAGCGCCCAGGGCGATGGCGACCGAGCCCGGAGCCTGACCGAAGGTGCGCACGACGGTGCAGACCAATTTTTGGCCATTCACTTCGACGGCTACATTTTGGCCGTCTTCGAGGCCTTTCCAGCCTTTGATGTTCTTTTCGTCCCATTCTACCGGGATGCTCAGGTAGTTGCCCCAAACGGTGCGGTTCACCGGGTCGGGCATTTCTTGCAGCCAGGGGTTGTGGGCGTATTGGCCGTTGCCCATGTTCACGGTTTCATAGAAGGAAATTTCAACTTCGCTGGAGCCGGGTTTTGAAACAGCGTCCACATCGACCGTGCCATTGAATACGCCATTGACCGCAGCGGTTGGGAATTCAAAAACCCCATCATGCAGGCTCATGTCCCAAAATGCAGCAGGTGTGCTGTATTTGGATTGGCGGTTGAAGATATCGGTAGCCCAATTGGACTTCAGGTATTCGTAATAGGGCTGTTCTGCCTGGCGGTTGAGGTTGCTGCTGTCGGCCCATTCCAACAGGGAATGTTCTGCCTGGCGGGTTTCGAACAGGGGGGCGATGGTGGGTTGTATGAGGCTCAACATGCCGGCTTTTGGTTCGGCATCGCCCCAAGACTCCAAAATATGGTGCGCAGGGGCGGCATGGGTGCAAAGCGCGGTGGTTTCGTCCATCGAACCGTTGAAGGAGATGCGGGTGCCGACCTTGGCGAAGGCTGTCTTGAATCTGTTGCCTGGAAAGTCGTAGGCCGGGTTGGCGCCCCATACGATGGCGACAGCTACCGAGCTTCCGTCCATTTCGGCGATCAGGCGGTCCATTTGGCGCTCATCTCCCTGGCGCTGGTAGGAAACATTGGTAAAGTCGACGGTGGTATTCAGGTTGCCGAGCACATCGTTGATCTTGTTGACGATCACTTGCTCTGCTACGTTGTTCGAACCGCAAACCACCAGGGATTTGCCCTGGGCTTTGTTCAGTTCTGCGGCGATCTTTTTGATGGCTGCTGCCGCCTTTTCGTTCAGTTGCGGGCCACCGGAGCCACCGGTGAGCGCGTTGTACAGGGCCACGATGGCGGCGCCCATTTCGCTCGGCTTGATGAGCACACGGTTGTCGGCATTGGAACCGGTGAGCGACATGTGGCTTTCCACCTGGTAGTGGCGCGACATTTTTGCGTTTTTTTTGCCGACGACCTTGCGGTTTTTGGCATAGGCGCGGGCATATTCAACTGGGCTGATCCAGGTGCCGAGGAAGTCGGCGCCGAAGGAGACGATCACCTCAGCGGCATCGAATTTGTAGTTGGGAATCACTGCGGCGCCGAAGCACTGTTCGTTAGCGGCCAGGAGGGCGGCACTTGAAACAGGGTCGTAGGTCGCCAGGGCGGCGCTTGGGTACTTGGCCGTAAACTCAGCCAGTGCTTTTTTAGCGGTCGGGCTGATGTTGGTATTGGAGATGATGCGGATATTGCCGCCGGCAGCGAGCTTTGATTTCACTTCGCGGTCGAGCGCCACCCAGTCCATTTTCTCCACCTGCCCTTCGTTCACTTTTCCGGCGTATTTCAGGCGGCGGTTGTCGTACAGGCTGAGCACGGAGGCTTGCGCGCGGGCGCTGGTACCACCTTTGGTGATGCTGCTCAGCGAGTTGCCTTCGATCTTGATGGGGCGGCCTTCGCGGGTTTTTACGAGGACGGGGCAGTAATCGCCGCCGTTCACGAAGCTAGAAGCAAAGTAGTTGGCCACACCTGGCACGATCTCGTCGGGCTTGGTGACGTAGGGAATGGCTTTTCTGACGGGGATTTCGCAAGAGGCCGCGATTGTTGCCGCGCCAAGGCCAAAGCCCATCAGCTTCAAGAAGTCGCGGCGGCCAGTTTCCCATTTGCCATTGGTTTCGTCGATATTTTCCACGGAAAACTCCCGTTCTGCCGATTGCAGGAACGAATCTTCCCGGGTCAAATCTTCGGTGCTTACCCAAATACCGTTGTCGTGGTGCATAATTTGTTAATGATGAATTATGAATGATGAAAGATGAATTGCTCATCTTTTCATCTTCGCAATTGGATTTTAATTTTGTGCACAATGGATTTCAAATGATGGTATTCATCAGTCATCATGCGTCATTTATCATTCAATAGTGGCATTTTTGACATTCGAGGCCACCGATGTCGGCAACGAAGACTTTGTCCATTTCGGATTCTGGCTTGGCGACCTTCTTCTTGTGGAACTTGATGTATTCTTCGTTGTATTGCTTGTAGAACGGGTTGTCTTTGAATTTAACCTCCGTTTGGTTGTGGCAGCTGATACACCAGCCCATGCCCAGAGTGGAGTATTGATACACCACGTCCATTTCTTCCACCTTGCCATGGCATTTTTGGCACTCAACCTTGCCTACGGAAACGTGCTGGGCGTGGTTGAAGTAAGCATGGTCGGGCAGGTTGTGGATGCGCACCCACTCGATGGGGCCTTGGATTTTACCGTTGGTGTCGTCGCGCAAGGCTTTCACGATACCTTCCCACTCGTTTTCGACTACCGCTTTACCAGCGTCGTCAATGGCAGTCAGGCTATTGGCGGCTACGTATTCCTGGCGTATCCATTTTTTGTACAGCTCTTCGATCTGCTTTTCGCTCCAGCTGTCGTAGTCGGAGATATAGCGGTTGGTGGTTGGGTCGTAGCCGATGGAGGCAAAAATCTTGGTGATTTCCTTGGTGCCGGAAATGGTGCCTTTTTTGATGGCCGCGTGGCAGTTCATGCAGGTATTGGTAGCAGGGATGGAGGCGTGCTTGGAGCGGCGGGCCGTGTCGTGGCAATACTGGCAGTCGATCTTGTTGTCGCCAGCGTGGATTTTGTGGCTGAAATTTATGGGCTGGTCGGGCTGGTAGTTTTGCTCACGGCCCATAGCAACGGCGTTGTCAACCGTTTTATAGCCAAAAATAAGGATCAAGGCAAACACGGAGAAGGCGATGGCGCCTTTGGTAGTCAGGATGTCCTTGATTGATTTTTCAACAGGTGGGAGGCCATCGCGCACGCGGGCCACGTTCTGCAGGTTGTTCACGATGCGCATGAGCGCGAAGGCCAGCAAAAGCAGCACAGTGGCCAAGCCGATGAACATCCAGGGGAGGCCGGATTCTTTTTTGCTCTCAGTGGGAGGCTGGCCACCATTTGGGTCAACTGGGCCACCCGGCTCTTTCACGTACAACAGGATGCTTTCGATCTGCTCATCTGTAAGGCCAGGGAAAGAGCTCATCAATACAGGCTTGTACTTTGCCCACAGCTCTGTGGCATAGGGGTGCCCCGTAGCAATCAGTGCCTGTGAGTTCCTGATCCAGGCATAAAGGTCTTTTCTCGGGTAGGCAGACCAGCGCTCTTCCACGCCGCCCAAGGCTGGGCCGGTGGAGGCGGTTTTCATGTCTTTTGCGTGGCAAGAGGCACAGTTGGCAGAAAAGAGTTCTTTGCCGGCTTCTTTAGTGGGCTCTGCAAGCAGCGAGAAGGTGGTGGCAATTAAAAGCGTGAAAACCCAACAAATGCGTTTCAGCAGCATATCAGCGGAATGGTTAATTTCAAAAAAACTCCTTGACTTGACACGACGAGGTATTGTCAGCGTTTTGTCAGTGCAAAGGTACAAACGGAACAATTTTAACAAAGAGTGTCAAAAAATTAACTGCCTATTTAGATATTCTATAAATTCGGCTCGTTCGGCGAAGGTTAACAAACAGTTAATTCACGGCGGCAAAGGTAGATAAGGGCGGCTCGTTTCCAAATTTGCTGCGAAAAAAATTTGCCGCTTTTTGCCGATTGGGAATAGGGCATCAGTTGTTTCAAAGCAAAATTTTGCTCCGGGAACAAGGCTTTGCCGCACTCCCCAAAGAAGTCAAAATTTTGTGAAAATGCAACTGGCAAAAAAATATCCGTGATTTTCGCCTTTACCTTTGGCCCTGGGCATAAGCCATATTTGACGGCAATTTCCCCATCCCATTGCATTTTTGAATACCTTGCGTGGATTGTTGACACAAAAACATTATTCTCTAACCTTTTTTCACAAATCTTTTCTAACTTATGAAACGCATTCTTCTGCTCGCACTTTGGGCAATTTTCACCACGGGAATGGTATCGGCGCAGGTCGATGTCAAGGTTGGCCCATTGGGCCTTTTGTTCAGCAACTTGAATTTGGGCATTGAGTTCGCAGCCAAGAACAATATCGGTATCGAGGTCACTCCTGGCCTCGATTGGAAAACACTCAGCTTGGTCGCCGACGACAACTACAAAGGCAGCATCCTTAAAATTGGCGTCAACGGCCGCTACTACTTCAACCCCAACGAAAAGAGGCTGAACGGCTTCTATTCGGGCATCTACACCCGTTACGGTGGTGGGCGGTACAGCTACACCGACCCTGACACACAGGTAAAAGACGAATTCAAGTCAACGCGCATCGCTGCCGGCTTTTTGGTGGGGGGAAAGATTGTCTCCAACAATGGCCGGATTATTTTCGACCTCGGCATCGGTTTTGGCAGGGCTTTCGTGTACAAATTCGAAGACCAGAACGGAACGGACGAAGCAGATTTGTCCGGCATCCCTTTCGTGAACTTCGACATGCCGATCAACCTGAAAATCGGTTACCGATTCGGCGGCGGCGGCGGCGACAACTAACGCCGGGGCGCGCACATCGGCATAGTGCCGTCCTTTTTCTTAAAAACAAGCATTTCCAGGGGCAGTTGGGTAAAACCTTCTGCCCCTTCTTTTACCTGGACAAACTGGTTGGGTTTCAAGTCCTTCAATATTTGTGTCGCTCCTGTAACAGGCCAGTATATGGCCACCTCATCGATCAAAGCCGCCTCCCCTACCCCGATCTCGCGGCGCAGGGGGGAGCAGCCGAAGCTTCCCCCGGAATTCACCTCTCGAAAAACCTTTCTCTCCTGGCCGTTTTCCTTGAATTTCAGCGTCAGTTTGGCGCCAATAGCCGCGCGGTTCGATTGGCTGCCTTCCAGTTTGATGCAGACCCAGTTGTTGTTGTTCTGGCCAGGGTTCAGGAGGAACGAGCTGAAATAGGCATCGCCACGATAGGCGCCGCCCATGTCGATGAATATGTCCTGGTCGCCGTTGTTGTTGAGGTCGGCAAACGAAACGCCGTGCCCTTTTTGCAGGTTTCCTGCCCGGGCTGAGGTCGTCACATCCGCAAAATCCTTGCCGCCCATGTTTTTGTACAGCTTGTTGGGCACCAGCGACTGGTAGTTTGGGTTGCCGGTGGACAGGTAGAAATCCAGCCAGCCATCGTTGTCTATGTCGCCAAAGTTGGCGGCCATGGCAAAAGCGATCTGGTTGAGGTGCATGGTCGGGCTCATGTTGGTAAAAGTGCCGTTGCCGTTGTTGCGGTACAGATACACCTTGCCTTCCATGTCGCTGGAAGGGTTGAGCGCTTCTTTGGCCGCGTAGTACGACAAGGTGCGCTTGAATTCGTAATTGCAGGTGAAAATATCCAGGAACCCGTCGTTGTCGTAGTCGAAAAACCAGGTGGGGAAGGTGCGCGACTTTTCGTTCGAAAAGCCTGCCTGGGCAGAAACGTCCTCGAAGCTGGGCGCTTTGCCGGCCACACCTTTATTGTGGAGCAGGATTTTTTCCCCGCTCAGGCATGACAAGTAGATGTCGGCCCAGCCATCGTTGTCATAATCGCCGGAGGTGACGCCTTTTACCATTTTGGTGATATAAAACACGCTTCCCTCGACGGCGATGTTCTTAAACGTACCGTCGCCGTTGCTGATAAACAACTCACATGGGTGCAGCTCGTTGGGGCCGGCGCCGGTGGTTTCGTTGCCGATAAACAGGTCCAGCCAGCCGTCGTTGTTGAAATCGTTCCAAGTAGCTGTTTGGGTTGGCCGGTAACTGAGCAACCCTGCGTCGATGGTCACGTCGGTAAAGGTGCCGTCGCCGTTGTTCTGGAGCAGGGAATTGGGCTGCTCGCCAAAATATGGCCCTTGCCAGCCGCCGCGCAGCACGAGTATGTCCATCCAGCCGTCGTTGTTGTAGTCGGCCTGCAACAGGTTGATGCCACCCATGATGGCGCCAAGGCCCGATTGTTTTGACACGTCGTTGAAAGTGCCGTCCTTGTTGTTTTTGAAATAATGGATGGGGTCGTCCAATCCCCAGGCGGAACTTACGATGTCGAGGTAGCCATCGTTGTTGAAATCTTCCACGATGGCGCCGCCGCCCCGGTTCTTCACGGCGAGCCCCAAATCGCTGGCCATTTCGGTGAAGGGCTTGACCGCGACGGCGCTTGGGGCGTCAAGCCCTGGTATGAGCCAGGTTTTTGGCACCTTGCCGGGGTATTCGCCGAGGGTCATGTAGGCGATGTTCAGCAGCCAGCGGGAATCCAGGTCGTCAGGGTTTTCCTTCAGAGCCAACAGATATGCCTCCACTGCTTTTCGGGCAGCGGTTTTGTCCTGGTGGATGCCGGCGCCTTTGATGGGCATGATGCAGGCTTCGTCGCTGTGCATGGCCACGCAGTTGTTGCGCTCGGCCAGGCGGAGGTATGCGATGCCGAGCACGGGGTATATTTGTTTGCGCACTGCTGGGTCGTCGCGCAGCGTCCTTTCCAATTCCTCGATGATCTTCACGGCCTCTGCTTCATCGCCGAGTTCCAGCAGGATGCTTGATTTTTGGGAGAGGAGGTTGATCCTTTCGCCGGGATTTTTCGCTGCGGCCAGCATGGAATTGCACATTGCCAACTTGGCGTTGGCCGCATAGTTGTTCTGAGGGTTGTTCAACCTTTCCGCCATGGAAGCAAGGATGGTCAACATCTTTTTGTGGGAAGCTGTATGGTCTTTGTTGTTTTTTGATTTGCAGGAAAGCGTTCCAAAGCTGAAAAAAAATAAGCAAAGGGCGATGGTCGGCACCGCACGACGGCGTAGGAAGTCATTCATAAACGGGTGGAAATGAAATTTATACGATGCAAAGGTAAAAACCGCAGGGTTCTATTTACCAAAATTCGGGATGGAGCATGGTTGCCGCCCCCGATAAAAAATGGCTTTTTCTCAAAATACTTGGCGAATCGCTTGGCCACCTATGCCGCTGCGTCAAAATATTCCAGCTACTTTTGCCCGAAATTTAGCGCCTGCCCGGCGGATAGGCGTAATTAAAATGCCCAACCAAGTTATTCACTAACAAAATTTTATGGACGCGAACAGCCGAGTTTACGTTGAATCCGAGATCGGGAAACTGAAAAAAGTAATCGTTCACCGCCCCGATGAGGGCATTGCACGCATCACACCCAAGCGGGCAGAAGAGCTGCTGTTCGACGACATCGTGCACCTGCCCAACATGCAGGAAGAACACGATATATTTGTCGGCGTGCTGAAGGCTTTCCTGGGCAAAGAGAACGTGTTCGAGATACGCGACCTGCTCGCCGAGAGCACCCGGAACGAGGAGAGCCGCTACGAGGTGATCAACAAGATCACCGACTTTGAAGAACTACCCTACTCCTTTATCCCGCGCCTGGCCGGGCTTTCGCCCGAGCAACTGGCCGACACCCTCATCACCGGATACCTGGAACCAGAAGACCGCATCCTTTTCGACCCTATCCCCAACCTGATCTTTACCCGCGACATTGCCGTGACGGTAAAAGACCATGTCATTATTACCAAAGCCAACAAATCGGCCCGCTTCCGGGAGAACTTCCTCACCCGCCTGATCTTCAGCAGCCACCCTATTTTCAAGCGCTTGAAAACTGACGGAAAGACCATCAACCTGAACCGCGTGGACAAGTTCCCGCCCAACAAACGCGGCGAGACGATCAGCATAGAAGGCGGCGATGTGATGATGATCAACAAAGACTACCTGCTCATCGGGTGTTCGGAGCGCAGCAACGAATACGCCTTCCAAATGGTGAAAGACCACCTCTTTGAGCGCGGCATCATCAACAATGTGGTTCAGGTGAACATCCCGGCGGAACGCTCCTACATGCACATTGATACGGTTTTCACGCAGATCAACCACAACCACATGGTCGGGTACAAGCCCATCGTGCAGGACGGCCTCGGCTCTTATGTTGAAGTGCACCGCTCCAATGGTGATGAAGTGGAATACGCTTGCCTCAAGGACTTTCTGCTCGCAGAGATCAACCCGAACATGGAATTTATCTGGGCCGGGCAGGGAGAATCGCCCTACCAGGAGCGCGAGCAATGGACCGATGGCTGCAACCTTGTTGCCCTCAAGCCCGGCGTAGCTATTACCTACGACCGCAACCCAATCACGGAAAAAGCATTCAAAGGCTTTGGATACAAAGTCGTTGGCGCGGAGAAGCTTCTCCGCGACATCGAAAACGGCAAGGTTGACCCGGAAAAAGTGGAGAACACGATCATCACCATACCTTCGAACGAGCTTTCGCGCGCCCGGGGCGGCAGCCACTGCATGACCTGCCCCATCGAGCGGGAAATCATTGCTTAGGCAAGGAAACAAAGGTTCTGATGATCGGTTGTAGTTTTTCCAAATAGGCGTCAAAATCAGGTAGGGCTTCGCGTTGGAGCATGGCCAGCACCCGCTCGCACAACTGGCGGAAACTAAGGGTTTCGCTTTCTTCCAGCAATATTTGGAACATACCTGTCAAGTGTGCCTTCATGGCATCGCCCGCATGTGCCTGCTGTGTCAACCCGGCAGGTATATAGCGGAACCTTGCCACGATGCTTGGCGACAGCCAAGCGGTTCCGCCGCGCATGAGGCAAAGCAGCATGGCAATATGCTCACCCAGGTAAGGCTCCCGGTTGTCTAAGCCATGCCTGAAACTTGCCTTCCGCCAAATAACAGCGTTGATGTGCGAAGGGTAAAGCAGCAGCAATTCCGGGCTGAGGGCAAAGCCGCTTTTAGCTGGTACCACCTTTTCATTTTCGCCCGTGCCCATGTAGGAACAGCCTGCCACAAAATCGAACGCGGTGTTTTCAATAGATGTAAGCAGGTCATGCGTTCTGCTCGGAAGGCTCTCGTCGTCGTCGTCCAAAAACACGACAAACTCGCCCTTGGCCGCCGAGAGCCCCGCGTTCCTGGCGCCTATCACCCCAAGGTTTTGCGGGTTGCGAATCAATTGGTGTGCCTTTGGAAAAGCCTTTGCAGCCACCACAGGCATGGCCACGGGATCATGGCTATTGTCGTCCACCACAATCAGCTCTGCACCGGCACGGCGCTCGCGCACGACACAGGACACAGCGTTTTCGAGCATTTGCGGGCGGTTATAGGTGGTGATGATATAGGAGAGTTTCAGCATTGGGTAATTTGATAATGGGATAATTTGATAATGCTTCCGCTGCCCAGGTTTATTCTAACCCAATCGCCGCCTTTCTCAGGCGCTCTGCCAAATCATGGCCGAGGTACCAGCCGATGATGCCATGCACGACATACAAAACGGGTGTCAGCACCACCGCCATCACGACCTTGTAAAAGTAGCCCATCAGCCCGATGGCGGCGATCTGGTTCCAGGACCATCGGTGCTCCGGGTCGGCGCCGATGTAGAACACGATGATGAGGATAATGAAGCTGTCGAACAGCTGTGAGATCACGGTGGAGCCGGTGGCCCGCAACCAGATCATGCGGTCGCCGGTGGCTTTTTTGAAAGCCTGAAAAAAATAGGCATCCATCAACTGGGAAACAAAAAAAGCCGTGAGCGAACCGACGATGATCAACATGCCCGTGCCGAAAATGCGGTTGAATGCAGTGTTGATATCGGGCTTGATGTCGGCGTTCACCTCGAGCCAAAAGGCAGCGGGGGCAGCCTTGGTTGTGAGCAGGAGCATGAAAAAGGCATAGGAGATCACCCCCAGCGCGATGTAGGTAAGGAACTTTACGCCCCGTTTGCCGAAATACTCGTTGATGACGTCTGTCATAACGAACACGACCGGCCAAAGGATGGAGCCGGCAGAAAAATTGAAAGAAAGGTTTTTGATGCCAAACAGGTTCCAGTTCACCGAGGCGAACCCCAGCGAGTTCTCCAAGGAAAACATCTTGGGGCCGATCACTTCGGCAATAAGGGTGTTGCCGACAAAAAAGCAGGCCAGGACGAGGAAGAGGCGGGTTTCTTTGTTAAGATTTTTCATGGCGTTGTCGCTGCTACGGGCAATATTTTCCCGTTAAAAAACGGGCGTTTGTTCAGGCAGAAGTCCGCGATGAAGGCGGCCATCTCGTTGCTTTTCATGTCGGCGCTGTAGCCGGGGAATGCGGTGCGGAGCATCTCGGTATCCACGGCGCCCAGCGCGAGGCAATTTACGTGTATGTTGTCAGCTTTCAGTTCTTCGGCCATACACTCTGTCAGGTTGGCCAGGGCTGCTTTGCTGGCGCTGTAGGCGGAAAGCCCTGGGAACTTAGAGGAGCCTTGCACCCCGCCCATGCTGCCGATGTGGACGATGTGCGCCGCCGTGCTCTTTTTCAGGAGGGGGAGCAGCGCCTGGTTTAATTTCACTGCGGCGAACAGGTTTACCTCAAAGGTGCTGCGCCATTCGTCGAGCGCTGTGGTTTGAAACGGTTGGTTGACGAGCGTACCGGCATTGTGTATCAAGATGTCCACCGTTGTCAGGTGGCTTGCCACCAGTTGCGATATTATTTCGGCAGAAGCTGTTGTTATGTCAAGTGCTTCTGCCATCAGTCGGGGAGAATCGATCGCTTGGAGTGCCGAAACGTCGCGCGAGCAGGCCCATACGCGGTGTTCGGGCAATTGCAACAACTGGCGGGCCAGCGCCAAGCCGATGCCTTTTCCTGCGCCTGTGACAACGATGTTCATATTCGGTGATTTTCTTATCGCAAACGTAGTTGATTTTGCGGCTTTCCTTACCTTTTTGTCGGGATTGGAAATCTAAATCGCCTATTTTGGGGTTGATCAACCATCGGTTTTCAGTAGGTTTGCGCTCGAAATTTTCCAACAATGTACGCATTTGAGACACAAATCCGCGTCCGATACGGTGAAACCGACCAGATGGGCTACCTGTACTACGGCAACTATGCCCAGTATTTTGAGGTAGGCCGCGTGGAAACGATTCGCTCCCTGGGGCTCACCTACAAAGAACTGGAGGAGGTGCACGGCATCTGGCTGCCCGTGGTCAGCCTGGAAATGCGGTTTGTCCGCCCGGCCTATTACGACGATCTGCTGGCGGTCAGGACGGAGATACGGGAAATGCCCGATACCCATATTACCTTTCATGTTGAGGTGTTCAATGAAAAAAAGAAGCTCATCAATGCCGGCCGCGTCAGGCTTTGTTTCTTTGATGCCAAGACAAAAAAGGTCGTGATGGCGCCGGCGCATTTGTTGGAAAAATTGGAACAGCATTTTTAGGCGCGGCCCGCCGCTTGGGCTTTGGCGGGTAAAAGGCGCGAGTATTGAAGCCATTTCCGCCGCGCCAAAGCGCCAAAGTATCTCATCACTCATCACTCAACATTTTCAATTGAAGCTTCAGCACTACATCCGGAACATAGCCAAACGAGTGTCAGATCACCCGGTTTTAGAGCGTTTGGAAATCTGGGCAAAGACACATTCTTTCCCTGGTTTTCAGCGCATACCATTGTACAATCTGTTGGCCTTTATCAAAATGGAGCTGCAAGAGGATACCATCGTCACGCGCGCCAATTCGATGGCTTTTAGTTTTTTCCTGGCGATTTTCCCGGCGATAATAGCACTGTTCACGTTGTTGCCCTACACGCCATTGTTCGAAATGGAGGTTACCTTGCATGGCCAGCCAGCGCAGTTTCAAGATTTGCTGCGGGCCAATATCACAGAGGTGATGCCTGGTGAGGCCGGCGACATGTTGTTCAGCAGCATTGACGAGATTGCCACTAAGCCCAGGACGGGGCTTCTATCCTTTGGCTTTTTCTTAGCTATATGGTTTGCTTCGAATGGGATGGTGTCATTGATGCGCGGCATGGAGAAACGGTACAAGAGTTTCAAGAAGCGCAATGCCCTGCAAAAGCGGCTTATGGCTATTCAGCTGACATTTTTGATCGGCATGGTATTGGTGGGATCGGTCGTGTTTGTCATTTTGGGCAATACGATCTTTTCGTTTGTGTTCAAGTATGTTTCGGTGGATGCCTTAGACCGGGCGCTGTTGTTCTCCTTCCGTTGGGCGGTGGTGTTGGCGCTTTTTTACACCATGTTTTCCACGATTTACCGTTTTGGTTCTTCGGTCAGGAAGCCTGTCCCATTTTTCAACCCTGGGGCAATGCTGGCGACGGTATTGTCGATCATGATTTCATGGGGCTTTTCCTTTTACGTAGATAATTTTGGCAACTACAACGCTCTTTACGGCTCCATTGGCACCCTCATTGTATTGATGATTTGGATACAAATGAATTGCATGATCCTGCTAATCGGTTTTGAGCTAAACGCGGGCATTATCGTGTTGCGCGACCAGCGGTACGAGCGGGAAAAGAAACCCGTCGCACCACCCTCTACTTAGTGCCGCGTCTGGCAAATGACCCATGAATTGCCGGACGCGGCACCAGCAAAAAAAATGGGCCGTCGCGAATGCTACGGCCCATTTTTTTCGTCAAACAGTGCGTATCTTACTTAACGTCCAGCGTAAACTCGACGCGGCGGTTCAATGCTCGGCCGGCGGCGGTTTTATTGTCGGCAACAGGTTTGGTTTCACCGAAGCCAGCCGAAGTGATCCGGTTAGCGGCAATGCCTTTGCTCACGAGGTAGTCGTAACAACGCTTGGCCCGTCGCTCTGACAGATCCTGGTTCATTTTGTCGTCGCCATTGCTGTCGGTATGGCCGGCAATGCTGAGGCTGTACTCCTTATATTGGTTCATCACCGCTACAACCTCATCGAGAACAGGCAAGGAGCTGGCCAGAAGTACGTCTTTGCCGCTTTCGAACTGCACCAGTTTGATGGCGCGCTCCAGCTTGGCCTTATCTTCTTTCTTGATTTCCGGGCAGCCTTTCAAAGCCACGGTACCAGGTACCTCTGGGCAGCGGTCGTCGTTGTCGTACACGCCATCGCCATCGGTGTCTGGACATCCTTTATGTGCTGCGTCGCCAGGCTTGTCGGGACATGCATCGTCTTTGTCAGCTACGCCGTCGCCATCGCGGTCGGGGCAACCGCCGGTAGAAACAGGGCCTTTATCATTCGGGCACTTGTCTTCACTGTCGATGATGCCGTCACCATCTTTATCCGGGCAGCCGCCGGTGGAAGCTGGGCCAGCCTGGCGTGGGCATTTGTCATCAGCATCGGTGATGCCATCGTTATCCGTATCAGGGCATCCTTTGAACGCCGCCAGGCCTTTTACGTCAGGGCACTCGTCTTCGTTGTCGGCGATTCCATCTTTATCGCGGTCGGGGCAACCCATAAGCGCCGGGGTACCCGCCTCGTCGGGGCATTTGTCCTCAGCATCAGTGATGCCGTCGCCATCGCGGTCGGGGCAGCCCATGAGGGCGGCTACGCCTGGCACATCGGGGCATTTATCGTCTTTGTCTTTGATGCCGTCTTTGTCACGGTCGGGGTTCGATTCGCCCCAGTACATCACCAGGCCGAGCCCATGTTGCCAGCCTGGCTGGTTTTCGATGGAAAAACGGTATTGCGATTGGGCGTTGAGGTACAGGTTGGGCAAAATGCGCACATTCACGCCAAATGCGGCTGGTATATTGAAATCGAATTTTTCTGTGTCGAAATTCCAGGTGCTGCCCCATCCGAGGGAGAGGGTTGGGTTTATCAGCGCCCCGTGTTTGAACAGGTTGTTCTGGAACATCAGGTCGAGGTTGCCGTTCAATTCTCTCCTTCCGTTGGGGCTGAGCGGCGCTACGCCCATCTTTACCGGGATAACCAACCAGGTATGCTTGGAAAGGTTCCGGTTGTAGGCGATCTCAAAGCCGCGGCCCTGAACACCGTTGTAAATATCGCCCAAATTGTCCCAGTCGGGGTTTGGAGTAACATAATTGTACCAATTGGCCCTAAAGGTAAGTCCGTCTGTTGGCTGCGCATAGGTTGCTTCTTGTAGGAAAAGCAATGCGCAAGCCAGACAGAAAATTGTAATTAATTGCTTCATATAAAGTTGGTTTGATCCGTGAATAGAACTTGGTTTGCGCCAAAAGTACGAACAGACGTTAAAAAAGTACCATACAGGCAAAAAAATATACATTCCTTGGCCGCTTCATTGGCCAATTTCCTCAAATCAGCGCATTAATCCCGAAAAAAAGCACCAAATATATCCAGAGCAGGTCGAGAAAGTGCCAATATATGCTGAGCAGCCTGAGCTTGAGCCTTTTTTCGGGGTCAGAGAAGTAAACCAACACGGTAACGGGGTCAACCATGCGCTTCTTTGCCGTGCGGTAAAACAGGTACAAAAACGGCAACCCTGCCACCACGTGCGCCAGGTGAACAAATGAGATGACATATAAAAACGCCGTGGTGGTGGACGATTGCAGCAAGACATTGCTGCGGAAAAGCAGCGCCCAGGCGACCACCTGGAGCAGCATGAACAAGCCGGACAATTGCATGGTGCGCAACAAACACCGCTGATATTGCTCAGTAGCATCGTTCAAGTACGCTTTCTTTGCTTTCTGCATCGTCCAACTGCTGGCCAGCAAGACAAGGGTGTTGAATACAAACAACAGCGGCACTTGAACGGGCGGCACACCGTTCACTGCCCTGATATAGACATAAGAAATGGTCAGTGCCAGAAACAAAAAGCTCAGGCCAAAGAGCAGCAGGAACAGCATGACGTTCTTGGGGTGGAAAAGGAATTCGTTTTTTTGATCCACAAGTTATGAGAGATGAGAGATGAGAGATGAGTTATGCCCAGTTCAAAGTGGTTTGCAAAGATATCAGGAGATAAATCTTTGATAATCAATATGATCTATCCTGAAAATCTCGCAAATCACTAAAATCCTGGTATAAATCCATGACAATCAATATGATCCATCCTGAAAACCTTGCAAATCACTAAAATCCTGGCATATTTTTGTGCGTTGGCCACTTTTTTTGTCGTCGAGGCTGTAAGTAGTGGCAGATTCCCCATCTTTGCCACCTAAACACAAGTTGGTTTGGAGATGTTTTGAAACCGACCTTCAACAGAAAAAAGCAAGCATAAAATTATGGCGTACGAATTCAAACTTCCTTCCCTTGGCGACGGTGTAAGCGGAAAAGTGACGGAAATTATGGTGAAACCCGGCGACAAAGTAAGCAAAGAGCAGGTTGTCATCGTGGTCGGCACCGACAAAGTTGACGCAGAAATGCCGATCGATATGGATGGCGTGGTTGAGGAAATATTGGTAAAAAAAGGCGATGAGGTGACAGAAGGCTCGCCGGTGCTGCGCTTGCAAGTATCCAATGCTGCTGCTGCTCCGGCCCCTCCAGCACCCGCCGAAGCTGCCCCGAAAGCCGAATCGCCCGCTGCGCCAACAGCGCCCGCTGCTGCCGAACCTAAAGAAATGCCCGCCACAACTGCCGCTGCCAAAGAAGCAGCCCCTTCCAACCTGCGCGTATCGCCCTTAGCCCGCAAACGCGCCAAGGAATTCGGCGTCAACCTCTCCGATGTACGCCCTGCGGAAGGCGCCAGCCGTATTTCGTATAAAGATGTGGTAGATTTTGTGAAGCGCAAGGTGGACACCGGCGGCGGCTCGGCCATGGGCGGCGGCGCCATCGCCCGCAAGCCTTTGCCCGACTTTTCAAAATTTGGGGAAACGGAGCGGAAAGCACAGAACAACGTCGGCATCAAGACCGCCGAGGCAATGTCGTACTCCACCAACACCATCCCCCATGCCTGGATTTCAGACAAAGCCGACATCACCAAAATAGAAGCCCTGCGCCAACAATACAAAGACCAGGTAAAAGCCGCCGGCGGAAGCCTCACCATGACGGTCATCCTGACCAAGGCGGTGGCCGCGGTACTGCGCAAGATGCCCCAGTTCAACGCCAGCCTCGATGTTGAAACCAACGAGGTGATCTACAAAAAATTCATCAACATCGGCATCGCCGTCGATACGCCCAACGGCCTCTTTGTGCCGAACATCAAACATGCCGACCAAAAAGGGCTCACAGAAATTGCCGTGGAGCTCAGCGAGGTGACCGGCCGCACCAAAGCCGGCAAAATCACCATGCCCGACATCATGGGCGGCACCTTCACCATCTCCAACATCGGCGGCATCGGCGGCACCAACATGATATCCATCGTCAACTGGCCGGAAGTGGCCATACTCAGCATCGTAGCGGCACAGATGGAGCCGGTATGGAACGAAAGCGCCAAAGCCTTCGAGCCGCGCCTGATGATGCCCATGACCATCGGTTGGGACCACCGGGTGATCAACGGCGGCGACGCGGCGCGGTTTTTGGTGGAGTTGAAGCAGATTTTGGAAGAGCCGTTTTTGGGCTGGTTGTAATTTTTATCTTATTTTTGCAATAACCTATCAAGCAAAATTATGGTACAAGCCACATTCCAAGTTTCATCAGCAGACTTCAACGATGAAATCATAGACAAAATAAAGTCCTACATCAAGGGTCAGCACGCCTTGGTGACCATCAGTATTGTATCAGAGCCATCAGTTTCACCAAAAACTGAATCAAAAAAGGAATATTTTGACACCTTGGACAAGTCAATTGGCGAATTGGAGGACAAAGAAAGCTTGGTATCATTTACCATGGAGGAGTTCAAAGCATATTCGAAGAAATCGTGAATGGCACGTAGCATTCAATTCACACCTACCTGCTTTGAAGAATACATTGCCTGGAGAAAACTTGACGATGATATTGTTGGCACTATGATGTATGACAACTTTTTAAACCATTAGAACACTATTATTTGCTGGTTTTGGCTCTTATACTGCTACTGGTGCCTTAATCGAAGGCCAAGGCTCATAATTCAACAGCTCAAAATCCTTGTACTTAAACCCAAAAATATCCCGCACAGCAGGGTTCAGTTTCATGATCGGCAATGGCCTGAAGCTGCGGGAAAGCTGCAATTCTACCTGTTCCAGGTGGTTGACGTACAAATGGGTGTCGCCGCCCGTCCACACAAAATCGCCGGGCTCAAGGTCGCATACCTGTGCGACCATCATGGTCAGCAAGGCATAGGAGGCGATGTTGAACGGCACGCCGAGGAACACATCAGCACTGCGCTGGTACAATTGACAGGAAAGCTTCCCATCGGCTACATAGAACTGGAACAAGCAGTGGCAGGGCGCCAGCGCCATTTGGGGCAAATCGGCCGGGTTCCAGGCAGAGACGATGATCCGGCGGCTGTCGGGGTTGGTTTTCAAGGTTTTCACCACCGCGCTTATCTGGTCGATCACCTGGCCATCCGGGGCAGCCCAGGAGCGCCACTGCTTGCCGTACACTGGGCCGAGGTTGCCCGCTTCATCGGCCCATTCGTCCCAAATCCCCACGCCATTTTCTTTCAGGTATTGAATATTGGTATCCCCTTGCAAAAACCACAGCAGTTCGTGGATGATGCTTTTGGTATGCAGCTTTTTGGTGGTGAGCAGGGGAAAGCCATCCGAGAGCTTGAAGCGCATCTGGTAGCCGAAAACGCTGATGGTGCCCGTGCCGGTGCGGTCAGATTTGTGCACGCCATGGTCGAGGATATGGCGGAGAAGGTCGTGGTAAGCTTGCATGGTGTGGTTTTTGACTTTACTCGCCTGGAGCAAACTAAAGGCGAGAACAAGTGTTTGTACATCGTCGGGCAGGCAAAAGTATTATGGTGGCGAATATCGGATGAAATTCCGGATTGGCAAAAATCCATTTGAATAAGACATGTCGAAACCCGTTTGAAAACGGTATTTTTGCCTCCTGAAAAAACATTTGCCAAAAAAAAACACCCTAACTTCCGAATTCCCGCGCTCGTAAAACACTCGCAATGCAATTTCTATTCCCAGGATTTCTCGCCGCCCTAGCGGTTCTGACCATACCCATCATCATCCACCTGTTTTATTTCCGCCGTTTCAAGCGTGTGTACTTCACCAACGTGCGCTTTTTGAAGGAGGTAAAAGAAGAAACCAGCAACCGCCAGAAACTGCGCAACCTGCTCGTGCTGCTCATGCGCTGCTTAGCCATTGCCGCCATGGTACTGGCCTTTGCGCAGCCATTTATCCCTTTGTCGAGCGGGGTAAAAAAAGGCGAGCGGGCCGTAAGCATATTTGTCGACAACTCTTTCAGTATGAATGCTTTGTCTAAAGATGCCCCGCTGCTGGAATTGGCCAAACAACGCGCCCGGGATATCGTCTCCGCGTTCCGCGTGGAAGACCGCTTCCAAATCCTCACCAACGATTTTGAAGGCCGCGACCAGCGTCTCATCAGCAAAGAAGATGCCCTCAACCGCATCGAAGAAATCCGCAGCAGTCCGGCTTCCCGCGACTTGTCCAAAGTGCTCATCCGCCAGCAACAATGCCTCAATACAGGCAAACAGGAAAACAAACTCGCCTACGTTGTCAGCGATTTCCAGGCCAATATTGCCGATATCAACAACTTCCGCGACAGCCTGATTCAAGTCAATCTCGTGCCCATGCGCGCGGTGCAGGAGCGCAACGTTTCGGTCGACAGCGTTTGGTTTGAAAGCCCCGTACAGATTCTGAACCAGCCCTCCAACCTGCTCGTCAAGATCAGCAACCGCAGCGACGAAGCCGCCACCGATGTGCGTATCAGCCTGCGCCACGACGGTCAGACGAAACCCGTCGGCTCCATCGATATCCCGGCCAACGGCAGCCGGCTCGATACAGTTCCGTTCAACATCCTGCACGCAGGCTGGCACGAGGCCCGCGTTTCCATCACCGATTACCCCGTCCAATTTGATGATGAATATTACCTGTCATTCAATGTGGCAGAGCGCGTAAACATACTGGCAATCAATGGTCTGCAAGCCAATAAATACCTGAGCAACGCCTTCCTTGGCGCCAAGTACGCCCGTGTCGAAAACGCCGATGCCCGCGCCCTCGACTACTCAAAATTCGGCGAATACCAGTTAATTGTGCTGCATGAACTAAGTTCCATCTCATCGGGCCTGGCCAACGAACTGAAATCTTTTGCGCAAAACGGCGGCACCGTGCTCGTGTTCCCAAGCCAAACTGCCGACCTCAGCTCCTACAACGTTTTCCTTCAAAATTTTGGCGCCGGCGAACTGGGCAGCTATGAACCTACGCCCCGCCAAGCCAGCCAGGTGAATACCGAGGAGTTTGTCTTCCGCGACGTGTTCCTCAACAAAAGCGCCAACCTGCGGCTGCCTGCTACCCAGGGCAACTATAAAATTGCCCCGGCACGTGGGGAGCATATCCTCACCTACCGCGACGGCTCTGCCCTGATGGCTAAGTATACTGTCGGGGAAGGCGCCTTGTATTTCTCTGCCGCCCCGCTCAACGAACAGACCAATGACCTGGTGCGCAACGGCGAAATATTTGTGCCCATGCTTTTCAAAATGGCCATTGCCGGCACCAAAGTGCGGCAGGTAGCCTACACCATCGGCAAAGACGAAGTGCTGGAAGCCAAACACAAAGTGGCAGCCAGCGGCGAAACCATTTATAAGTTACGGTTGACGGTGGACGGTGGACGGTCGACGGGGGACGGCTCGGGAGCCGCTGACAACCGTCAGCCGTCAACCGTCGACCGTCAACCGTCCAATGAATTCATTCCGGAGCAGCGCATTTTTGGCTCCAAGGTATTGCTGACGCCCGGCACCCAGATCCGGGACGCAGGCTGGTACCGCCTTCACCTGCAAGGCGACAGCACCCTGGCGGAGTATGGTTTCAACTACGACCGAAAGGAAAGCGACCTGAAATACAAAACATCCGAGCAACTCGCCGAAGGATTGCCGTCAAACATTAAAGTCCTGTCAGAAACCGCTGAGGCCAACTTTGGTCAGGTGGTGGACGAGCAGGAGCGCGGCATCGTGCTGTGGCGCTGGTGCGTCATTTTTGCGCTGCTGTTTTTGGCGCTTGAGGTGTTGTTCTTGCGGCTGTGGAAGGTGTGACGGTTATCGCTTTTTTTAACACATAGACATAGTCGATGCGGGCAACTTTCCTGCCAGGCAAAGGCTACTCTCTTTTTTGTCATTCTCGTAAGAATCCGTCCCAAAAAAAGCATAAGCGCAGCGCCTATGTGGGCTATGTGGTGAAAAAACCTTTGCGCGCCTCCCGTCGATGAAAACGCCTGATTTGCATGGACAAGGCCTGCGTTCGTCAATGAACAAAAACCTCAAATCCGCTCCTGCGTTTAACTGTATAATTTCTGACTAAACATTCAATCTCCCACTATGCTCAGCGCAAGCAACCTCAGCAAACACTACAAAACCGCCAACGGAACCGATCTCGCCGTATTGGAAGACGTGTCTTTTGACCTGGCACAAGGCGACACCTTTGCCATTGTAGGCCCTTCCGGCTCGGGGAAAACGACCTTGCTTGGCCTCTGTGCCGGACTCGACCGGGCTACAAAAGGCTCCATAGCCCTCAATGGTATTGTATTGGACGATCTGGATGAGGATCAGCGCGCAGCAGTGCGCAACCAGCACGTGGGTTTTGTTTTTCAAAACTTCCAATTGATTCCTACCCTCACTGCACTTGAAAATGTGATGGTTCCACTGGAACTGCGGGGTGATTCGAAAGCGGAAGCTATGGCACGGGAATGGCTGACCAAAGTGGGGCTTGGCGACCGCCTCGACCACTATCCGGCACAATTATCGGGCGGGGAGCAACAACGGGTATGTATCGCCCGGGCATTTTCCAACGATCCCCAAATTCTGTTCGCCGACGAGCCTACGGGCAACCTGGATGCCGAAAATGCTTCGGGTATCGTTGACCTGATATTCAACCTCAACCGCACGGCCGGCACTACCCTGGTATTGGTGACGCACGACCCCGAGCTGGCTGGCCGCACCCAGCGGGTACTGCGCTTGAAAGGCGGAAAAGTGGAGTCTATGGGGTAGCCGATTTCCGGTACACCAACATGGGTATTTTGCTGACGAAAGAAAATGTTTCTGACCTGCTGACACGGAACAATTTATCAAACCAGGTTTTGTTGGCATTTCTGAAAAATACAATCAAGTCTGGCTTGGCCTTTTTCGTCAGTTTATCTAATTGAGCGGCAAATCCCGCAGCAGAATCCAGTTTTTGCAGAAGCACCTGGTTGAGTTCAGGATATTTTTTTTGCCACATCTCCGTGAGCATGGTGGCATCCAGTTTCATGTCAGTTGGGCTGAAAAAATGCGCTAAGTCTGCTTCCGCTCCCATATCCTGCGCCAGACTCGCAACTACCTTCAACTCTGGTTCCAGGTTTTCCAAATCCGAAGCATACAGTATTTTTTTGACCGGGTGAATGCGGTATGTATGCGGCACCGCCAACACCGGAACACTCGATTTCAGGATAACATTGCTGGTGTTGGTGCCCATAATCTTGCGTAATTGACCAGCGCCACGGGTGCTCATGCAAATTAAGTTAAAATTGTTTTTCTGGGCGTAATCCAGAATCATGCCTTCCGGGTTGAGGTCGTCCACAACCACCGTCCTGTAATTCACGGGGTCAATATTGGCTGATTTATAAACCCTTTCAACAAACTTTTTTAGCTTTTTCAGATAAACATCAGCCTGTTTTTCCAAAGACTTTTCAATTCTGTCCCGAAAAACGGTGGTCGGTATCAACGCCTGAAAACAATGGAAAAACACCAATTCCATGTTTTTTTGGGCAGCCAGCTGTATGGCAAAACGAATGCCTGCTTTGGAGTGAACAGAGAAATCGGTGGTGACGAGGATCTTTTTCATGGAACGTTTTTTTGTATGCACAAAAATGCCGCCTTTAAGCCACGGTTTTGATGATATCCGTTAACCAAGTAGATGACTTTTCCCAAAAGCTCCTTTCCTTCGCAGCAACTATCACTTCTTTTCATCCACTATGAAAAAACTTTTAAGCCTACTGCTGTTCCTGGCGAGTGCTACGGTACAAGCGCAGAACCCCATCCAACTCATCCCGCAGCCCGTTGAGGTAAAACCGGGGAGCGGCGTTTTCAGCCTTTCAAAATCCAGCACCATCAGTTACAACAAGCCCGAGGCAGCTACTGCGGCCATTATGCTGGCGCAAAAAATTGACTCCCCAACCGGCTTCGTTATCAATGCCCAGGAAGGCGCCAAGGGAAACATACAGTTCAACCTGAATACCGCCCCTGATCTGCGGCTGGGCAAGGAAGGTTATACCCTGGAGGTAACGACAAAGGGCGTGGTGCTGAACGCCAACGAGCCGGCTGGACTATTCTACGGCATGCAGACATTGCTGCAATTGCTACCCAAAGAAATTGAAAGCAAAAAGCGGGAAAGTGCCAACTGGGTCATCCCCGCTGTCAGCATTACCGACTACCCCCGCTTTCCCTGGCGGGGCATCATGCTCGACGTGAGCCGTCACTTTTTCAGCAAAGAAGACGTAATGGCCTATATCGACGAAATTGCCCGATTGAAATACAACACCTTCCACTGGCACCTTACCGACGACAACGGCTGGCGCATCGAAATAAAATCCCTGCCCAAGCTTACGTCCGTAGGCGCCTGGCGCGTTGCGCGTGCGGGCCATTTTGGCGACCGCGACGATCCAAAGCCCGGCGAGGCAGCCACTTACGGCGGGTTTTACTCCCATGAAGACATCAAGGAAGTGATTCGTTACGCCGAAGCGCGGCATGTGACCATTGTACCGGAAATAGACGTGCCTGGCCATTCCATGGCCGCCATCGCCGCCTACCCGGAACTGAGTTGTACCAAAAACCCGAACACCTTCGTGAACCCCGGGACGAACTTTGCCGACTGGTACGGTAACGGCACCTTCAAAATGAAGATCGAAAACACGCTCAACCCCTCCGATGAAAAGGTGTACGAATTCCTGGACAAGGTGTTCAGTGAGGTGGCCACGCTTTTCCCCAGCCCATACATCCACGTCGGCGGCGATGAGTGTTATAAAGGTTATTGGAAGGAAGACCCTGGCTGCCAGGCCTTGATGAAAAAGCTGGGTATCCGGCATGTGGAAGATTTACAAGGATACTTTATGAGCCGTGTGGAAGGTATTTTGAAAGCAAAAGGCAAGAAGCTGCTGGGTTGGGACGAAATACTAGAAGGCGGTATTTCGCCCACCGCCACAGTGATGAGCTGGCGCGGCGTGAAGGGCGGCATTGAAGCGGCACAAATGGGCCATGAAGTAGTGATGACGCCTACTACCTATGCATACCTCGACTACACACAGGGTGACCCGACGGTTGACCCACCCATCTACGCCAGCCTGCGTTGCAAAAAGAGCTACAGCTTCGAGCCCGTACCGGAAGGCGTGGATCCCAAATACGTACTGGGCGGACAAGGCAACCTCTGGACAGAGCATGTTCCGACCCTGCGCTACGCCCAATATATGACCTTCCCCCGCGCCTGGGCTTTGTCGGAAGTATATTGGTCGCCCAAAAGCGCCAAAAACTGGGCAGATTTTTCGGGAAGAATGGAAAGCCATTTCGCCCGTGCCGATGCCGCCGACATCAACTACAGCCGCGCCGTGTACGACGCGATGGTGAAACCGCTTTGGAAAGACGGAAAGCTCTGGCTCGAAATGGAAGCCGAAGTGCCCAATCTGGATATTTATTACAGCATAGACGATACCATGCCCGACAGCCATTCTACCAAGTACACAACGCCCGTAGCATTGCCCGATGGGCCCATTACACTGCGGGTGGTGACCTACCGGGACGGGAAACCGATGGGGCATTTAATTACATTGGGGAGGAAGGTGTTGGAGGAACGGTAAAGTGACTTTCAAGTAGTGTTACCGTGCAATTTTCACTAATTTCCCAAAAAACAACAAGTTTGTGCTTTTGCCCTCATTTCGGATTGAGACAAAATAGGTTCCATTCGATATGGTTTGCATATCAAGCGAAAAAGAACCTGGTTCTGCAGGCAACTTTTGCGAAAGTACTACGCGCCCATAAACATCTACCACGGTCAGCATTCGGCTATGAGAGGCATAGGGAATCGTAATATTAGCAAGACCCACCACAGGGTTAGGCGTAATTGAAGCATAATCAGACAATGAAGGCTCTGCTGCACCAACCCCATACGTAATCTGAAACTCAAAAAAATAGACACAGCCTGCCCCATCTGTGATTGTCAAAGTATAGGTATTTGGAATAAGACTTTGCAAATCCTTCGTAGTACTCCCATTGCTCCACAGGAACTTAAATGGCGGATACCCAGCACTCACATCTAGATGCACTGCGCCATCTGCACAAGTTTGGCAACTAGCGGCTACTGGTACGCCAACAATTTGTGGGGAAGGAGCAACGCCTATTGAAACATCGGCAGTTACCGTTTTCCCTTTACTGTCAGAGATGGTGAACATATAGCCTCCAGGCTCCAGTTGGGTAGTGTCGCTGCCGATACCATTAGGGCCGTCCCATTGAAACTGAAAAGGGGGGCAGCCATTTTTCAAAAAGAACTCGACGGATGCATTCCCAGTATCTGTACAAGCTGGATGAACAAATGGAGGGTTTGTTTCTGCCAAAACAGGGCTTTCAAAGGGGCCAATATCAACCTGATTATCAAGGATGCGCTGCATCCCGCCATAGTCATTGCCTATTCCCAACTGTTGGTATGGCAGGTTATCGCCGGCATTGGTGGCAGGAGAACAGGGCAACAAGCGAAAGTCGCCGTTCGCTAAGTCAAAAAATTGTGGGTTGGCGCCAAACACGTTGCCATCTTCACAGATAAATCGATTGGGAAGACTGTCACAGGTGGTGAAATCAAAGAGGTTGTGGGAAAAGTAGGCGGTGTCATTATGAAATGGTATCCGCCACGACAAATTTATCGGCTGAAAAAGGTTCCTATTACCCCAAAAAATATTATTCTTAAAAGTAGTCAATGGTTTTGTTGAGGTAAGCTGATTGGTATATTGATTTTCAATTATATTATCAACAAAGGCGTTTCCAACTATCATTGCTCCCCATGCAGGTCTAACAATTGTAAGCAGACTACGATTCTTAAAAAAAATGTTATGGTAAATAAATACTGCCACTTCAGTGCTAAGCCCACCAAAGCTTAAGTTGTCATCGCAGTTACTTACAAAATTGTTCATAAATGTAACAGTATTTAATGAAGTTGAAAAAGCTGAAGATCGAAAGCCAGCATTATAAAATAAATTTGATGTCACGATAATGTCACCTTGCAATATTACAACATCAAGGGTGCTATAATCCTGTTTAATAAACCTGCAATTTTTTATCTCTATCTTTCTAGGTGCTATGTCATTGGCGGAATAATACCCTGAATAAAGGCTCAATGCGCCAGAATAGTAAGTAGAGGCCGGAAATGGTATATAAAATTGGTTGTTATCGAAACTACATGAGTCAAGCGTTACCCAGAGAATTGGGTTGTCGTCGGTGTAGTGACAGAAACCGCTGCCAATTCTGGCTGCATTTTCTATAAAAGTGGAATTTCTCAGCAGCATCAACATGCCGTTTGGACGGCCGGAGGTAAAAAAACCACCGCCTATGCCTTTTGATAAGTTCTTCTCAAAATGGCAACCTAAAATATCGATGGTATCCGAGCGCTGCCCGTCGCTAAAAAACACCGCGCCACCATTGCTGGATGCCTCGTTCTGCACAAACCGGCAGTTTAATAGGTCGTCAGAGAACTCAGTGCCGTTGTTCCCTTTTCGGTAAATTGCACCTCCCCAGCCGTTATTGCATATATTGTTTTCAAAGTGACAACCTGAAAAGCGCGGCGCAACCGATTGGTTCGTACTAGAAGCCGCATAAACGGCACCACCTGCCAGGCGGGCGGCATTGTGCCTGAAAACGCAGTTTTTGAACAGCGAGAAGGCGCTGCTCGATTTGGCATCAATAAAGACGGCTCCGCCACAGGTGCCGAGCGCCAAAGTGCCAACTGCAAGATTTTTGGCCATGCCATTCTGGAATACAAAACCATCGACAAGTGTCTCCTCGCCCGGGTTTTCTAAAAAGAGCAGGTTGTAGGAGTTGTCGGTGCTGTCGCCAACTGTACCTATATCACCGTCAAGGATGCAAGGATGGGCTTCCCAATCCCTTTCTGCTAAAGTTGTTTCACCGCCTGCAAAACCACCGTACATTTTTACATTGGATTTCAGCTCGAACCGGGCGCTCTTGTCGGCCCCTGTTGTTGGACGGTACACTGCCTGCACGACCCAAACTGCATCGCCAGCCTGAGCGGCAGAAAGGCCATCGTGCAAGTTGGAAAAGGCGTCAGCCCAGGAACTGCCGTCGTTTTGGCCTTGGGCTGCGGGATTTACGTAATAGGTGGTTTGGCCAAATGCTTGGGCCGCAAACAGGAAAATAAAGAGGTAGAAGAACGTTTTCATGTTCAGTAATTAAGATGGAGGGCGTATTTGGGTAGCCAATACGCCCTCCAGTATATCAAATGATTATGGTTTTCGACTGGGATAGAAACCGATTGGGCGGATGTGAGCAGCTCAATGTGATACACCCCGGACTCCCTCCCGGCGGCATCATAGGCTGTGCTGTAGAAAGATGCCTTGTCGTCATTAAAGTCCAACGCATCACTTGAAAACGGTTGCAGCGCATCGAATTCAAGGTAGCAGAGTATTTTTCCCCGCTCTACCTGTAGTTCTTCGCCCGATTCAGAGAACCAGGCAAAGCGTATCAGCCCATCTTCGACGTTCACAAAACCGAAATCATCTTCGCTGAACTGCGCAATATCCCCCATAGAAATGTCGAAAAAGCGCATTCTGGATGGGTCGAACTTGAGCTCAAACTGCATGGCTGAAAAAGAAGCATCGCCGTCAAAAACGAGGGGGATGCGAACTCGGTTGCCGTTCCCAATGAGTTTGCCTTCCATCTGGAAACTGATAACCTGTCGTTCCCGGTCGTCCAACTCGCCCATAAGACAGTAGGTCGGCCCGGTCGGCAGTTGCCAAGTGACATCGCCTGTCTTTACGATATAGAAATTGACGTTCGAGGAGGCCGAAGGGACAATAGTGTTGACTTGGTCAAGACAAATGGATTGCATATTCGGTTGGGCAGGAGGGACAGCATCAAAAAATTTATAGCTGGGTGTATTATTGGGAAGGACTTGAATTATTCCTAATATCAATTCTCGCAAATGAACGATATCAAGAGTTGTAACTGACCCACTACAGTTCGCATCAGAAGCATATTGCTTAAACACATTGTCCAAAGGCTCAATCCCTAGTATATGTTTTGAAATCAGCACCAAATCGTAGGTGGTGACACCGTTCAACCAGGCTGGATTCAGGTTGCCGTCCCTGGAACAAGTCACGGTGTAAGGAAATTTGTCCCTGCAAACACAAAAAGAATATGCAGAAGTACCATTAGGGAGCGATGCCTCAAAATGGCAAGGTGCGGAAGCATCAGATGCAACGGCTTCAACATTGATGTCGCCACAAATGTTTGAGAGCATGTAATTTACAGACCCTGCAAGTCGTGCGCTGCACCTCGAATAGCCGCCAAGTGTATAAGGAGGATGCAGCTCTGGCACGCAAACGGATTGGCTCAACACCTTCAAAGTAGATTGCAGGAAAAGGTGGCCCAATACACACCCCTCTGCCCCGTCAAAAACGATGTCAAAAGAACTATTTTTGTTTACCAATGCATTGTCCAAATCGCATTTGACCTCAAACAATTTATTGTTATTCAAAGCTGTAACTGAGATACATGACGGGCAAAGGGTATTGTTTTCAATTACTGAAAAAGGAAGATCGCTGGGGAATCTCAGGATAAAGTCAAGGTTTTCAAAATTGAAGGAAGGTACATTATAACTCCAGGACACATCCACTTTGTACCTTACTTTACAGTCACCCTGCGCTGCCGGCACCTCGCTTACGGTCAAATCGAAATCATTGCATGGTGGGGAACCTTGGTAACAAACCTGTACAGACTGCGTTGCTGCGGGTGAAACGGTGCAACACTGTCCCGCGATCTTTATCCGCACAAACCGGACTATGACTTCAGCACAATCAGAAATGGACTCATTCAACGGCCCCAACAGGTGTACGTTGAAGATGTTTTCGTTGCCATTGACTGTCACGTTAGTCGCCAATGCATGAATTTTTTTGTAACGAAAATTGCCCGATGTATAGTCCAGAACACTGATCTCACAGGATGGGTCATAAAGGGCAGGGCAATAGAATATATCGCTTTGGATGTTCCCGTATTCCATGTAATTGGTTGTTTTGACCTCCACCAAGGCTTCAATTTCTTCGATAATGGTGCCTTGGGGCAATCCCGAAAGTATTATTGGCACTTGAACAGCATCTAAAAAATTGCCAGGAAAAGTTTGCATATTCGCCGGCACATCAAATGAAAATTTGGCGTTGGAACAAACTGATGGTGAAGGCATAACGACCGTCGGGTTTGGCGCTCCGCCATAACTTATCCCTAACTCACCGCTGCAATTAGCCCCATATTTGGTGTTTTTTGCAAATGCCCAAACATAAGGGTTGATGCCTAGCCCAGGGTTTTTCCATGATACGGTAGCGCCAAGCGGTGCATGAACCACCACACTGAACAAAAGGGCAGACCCAGAATTGTCAAGCGGAATACATTGCCCAATATTCTCAGGGTCTTCTTGGCTAAATGGGTTCCCGGTTTGGAAGGCAATAATTCCCTGAGGCGTTATCGACAGTTCTGCTGCATCCCAGGTGTAGGGGGAGCAAAGCTGGATTGAACGGTCTGCTTCGACAAAAGCGCTAAACCCATCTAAATTGCTGCCATTAACGGTTATTTCTCCTAAGATTGAAAGCCAATTGTAACAAAAATCAGTATAGAAAACAGAACCGTTAGTCCTCACATAGACCTCGTACATCATTTCATCACAATCCAAAAGCGGGCATCCAGGATAAGCTGGCTGGTTGCCAGGGAATTTTGGAACAATGTCAATCCTGAAATCAGTGATCCAAGGGCATTGGCCAATTTGAGCTTGCGAAAGGTTAGGAAATAAGAAGAAAGCGCTGACAAGGAGGGATTTGAAAGCCTGTAAATAAAAATAATTTGTACTTAAATTACAGAAAGTGGGGGGGGGGGCGAAATTTTTTGTTTCATTTTTGTGTGATTTTATTGTTAATATTTTCGATGCTGAATATTGCTTCACCTTAGCCTCGAAGCAAATAACTAGTATCTGACCAATACCTATACAGTATTGGAATCCAAGAACCAACTAAAACCAAGTACCCCTCGCTCTTGCTCGGGAGTACTAAATCAATTAGAACAATACCTAAAAAAGTAATGCGCAAGCCATTTGTGCGCTAAAACAAAATACTCGGATTAAATCGAAAAGGTACAACGTGTGGTTTTGACAACTTGAATGCTGGGTGCAATTCAAAGTTTTTTACGGCGAATTAGAGAACTGAGTTTGTCTTAAGTGACTACAATTCAATACTAGGGTTACCAAAGGTATTTTCTTTTTCGGATAAATTATCTAGATCCAAGAGAATTTAACATATTATAGCAACCTTGTAAAATGCTTTCAATAAGCAATTTTAAACTCGTTCAAGGTAGCACGACATTTAAGTCGCGCTACCGTGGCGTATCTTTGGCCCTGGAACATAAAATCATTTCGCCCATGCGTCGCATCCTTACCCTCCTGTTTTTTGCAACCCTCTGCGTCTCCCTTCACGCCCAAGAACTCAAATGGACACCCGAAAGCGACGGCTTTTTCCGCCAGGAATCAGGCCAGATCGTCAAATTGACCCTGCCTGGGCTGGAAAAAACCGTGTTAGTGGCGGCTGCTCAGCTCACGCCCGCCGGCCAGGAAAACCCACTCAAACTGCGCAACTATTTCTTTTCCAACGACCGCCAAAAGGTGCTGCTCTACACCAATACCAAACGCGTGTGGCGCTACGATACCCGGGGCGATTATTGGGTGCTCGACCTGAAAAACAACAAGCTTGTCCAATTGGGAAAGGGCCGGCCAGAGTCCTCCCTTATGTTCGCTAAATTCTCCCCCGACGGCACACAAGTCGCCTACGTGAGCGAGCGCAACCTGTACGTGGAAGACCCGGCTACGGGTAAAATCAAACAACTGACCCAAACCAACGGCGCGAAAAAGCTCATCAACGGCACGTTCGATTGGGTATATGAGGAAGAATTCGATTGCCGCGATGGTTTCCGCTGGTCGCCCGACAGCAAGAGCATCGCCTATTGGCAGATAGATGCCGGGCAAATCCGCGATTTCCTGATGATCAACAACACAGATTCTATCTACGCCTTCAATGTGCCGGTGGAATATCCCAAGGTGGGCGAAGCGCCCTCCCCTTACAAAATCGGTGTGGTGCAGATAGCCTCTGCCAAAACAACCTGGATGCAGATTCCCGGCGACCCCCGCCAAACTTATGTACCCCGCATGGAATGGACGCCCGGGGGCCAGGAGCTCATGATTCAGCAGCTCAACCGCAAACAAAACGAAACACAACTCATGCTGTGCCAACCCGGCAGCGGTAAATGTCGCGCAATTTATACCGAAAAAGACCCCGCCTGGATCGACCTGCAAGCCGATGGCGAAAACGGGTACTGGGATTGGACCGATGGCGGCAATGCCTTTTTGTGGACCAGTGAAAAAGACGGTTGGCGGCATATTTACAAGATTTCTGCCGATGGCAAAACGGAGACCCTGCTCACGCCCGGAGCCTTCGACGTCATCAGCCTGAAACTTTTCGACGACAAAAACGGGCTGCTGTATTTCATGGCATCCCCCAACAACGCCACCCAGGCCTATTTGTACAAAATCAGGAAAGATGGCCGCAGCCAGGCAGAACGCGTATCACCGGCAGGACAGTACGGCACCCATGGCTACCAGATTTCACCCGATGGACAATTCGCATTCCATACATTCTCAAACCATTACACCCAACGTGCATCAGAATGGGTACGTCTGCCGGAGCACACGGCGCTTTCCGGAGAAAAAGCCATTCCCACCGAAATAGCGGTACCTGCTGATGCCGCCGTCTCTTTTTTTCAGGTAACCACTGAAGATGGCGTTACCATGGACGGCTGGATGGTGAAGCCCGTTCCGTTCGACCCAACCAAAAAGTACCCGATCGTTTTTAACGTCTATTCCGAGCCAGCTGGCGCCACAGTGCGCGACGTGTACGGCATCGGCAACAACCGCCTCTACCAGGGCGACATGGCCAAAGACGGCTACATCTATGCCTCGCTCGACAACCGCGGCACCCCGGCGCCCAAAGGCCGCGCCTGGCGCAAAGCCATTTACCGGAAAATCGGCATCGTCAACATCCGCGACCAGGCGATGGGGGCCAAAGCCATGTTTGAAGCCTACCCCTGGATCGATACCAGCCGGGTGGCCGTGCATGGCTGGAGCGGTGGCGGCTCCGCTACTTTGAACCTCCTGTTCCAATACCCCGAAATCTATAAAACCGGCATCGCTGTGGCCGCCGTAGCTAATCAATTGACCTACGACAATATTTACCAGGAACGTTACATGGGCCTGCCCCAGGAAAACCGCGAGGACTTTGTGGCCGGCTCGCCCATCACCTACGCCAAGAACCTGCGCGGCAACCTGCTCTACATCCACGGCACGGGCGACGACAACGTGCACTACCAAAACGCCGAGATGCTGATAAACGAACTGGTGAAGCACAACCGGCAGTTCCAGGTGATGCCCTATCCCAACCGCTCACATGGGATTTACGAGGGAGAGGGAACTTCGGAGCATTTGCGGACGCTGTTTACCCGGTATTTGAAGGGGAATTGTGCGCCGGGCGGGGTGGATATGCGGTCGTGAGCCCGCCGATTCTTATGGTTTCTCACAACATCCCCGCGGGCGAAGGGGCCCGCTAATAACGGAAGAAAAACAACCTAGTTCTTTTAGGCGAACGGCACTACGGCACTACGACTTGTTGCTGAACCGCCCCCAAGCGCCTCAACAGCCGAAAATGCGACCCAATCGCCCTTGGCAGCGAAATGTTGTGGTACTGCAGCTTGAATTCAGCCGCCGATTTTTGTATCATCCCCGAAATGGCTGGGTAATGCACATGGCTGATGTTGGGGAACAGGTGGTGGGCAACATGCGCGTTGAAGCCCCCAAACAGAAAATTGGCCCAATGTTTCGTCGCGTGATAGTCGAGGGAGGCCGCCAACTGGTGCCCTGCCCAGCTTTGGCGCAAAGTCCCGGTTGCATCTATCTTGTCAAACAGGGTTTCTTCCACGAAATGGGAAGGCGCCAGGCTGAAAATAAAGGCATAAGATTGTACGAAGTGCATCAGCATAAAACCCGCCAGCACCTGCCAGGGTTCCAGGCTTGAACAATACAGGGGCAAGAGCAGCATGTACCCGGCATAGACCAATTTTCCTACAAAAAAGCGCCAGACTTCCTGCCTCGGATGCGCAATATCCCGCAAATTGGCCAAGCGCTTCTTCTTCAGGATGGCCCAGTCCTTCACAAAGACCCAGATCAGGCTGTAAAACAAATATGCTAGGGGTGCGTAAAGATGTTGCCAACGGTGAAACCAGTACATAGGTTTGTTCGGGGAAAGCCGAATCAAGGCCGTGTCGTCGATATCCGCATCGCAATCGTCCACATTCGGGAAAAGGTGGTGGGACTGCACGTGCCGCAGCCGCCACAAATAGGCATTGGCGCCCAATGCCCCGAAACTAAGCCTGAATACCCAATCGTTCAGCCGCTTGTTGGGGCTAAGGGTATCGTGCGCGGCATCGTGGCCGACATTCAGGCCCAGCAAAAGGCCGGCGATGCCCAATGAAGCCCAGACGGCCAAGGAGGCAGCGAACGAGAGCTTGGCGAAAAGGAGGCTCAGGTACAGGCCGGCATACAGGCCCCCGTACAGGAACGCCTTGAACCATACCAAGCCTGTCGCAAAGCCATCGGCATGTTGTTTTTGCAAATATTCCTCCACCTGCGCGCGCAAGCCCTGGTAAAAAGCATCCTGGTCGGCATCTTGCCGGAATTTGATCGTCTTCATGTCAGCGCAGGGCTTTGGGCGGTTTTGGGGGGAATGGTGCCTAAATCATACAAATGGCGAAAGTGTGAACGCAAGCCATACCACCAAGTGGCTTCCTTGTGGGGCAACTGGTAGGCTTTGGCCGTATCGATGATTATCCTTGATATGGCGCCATAATGCACGTGGCAGACATGGGGGAACAGATGGTGCGCACAGTGCGCGTTGAACCCGCCGAAGAAAAAATTCCACCCCTTGCTGGTCGGGTGAAAATCGAGGCAGGTATCCATTTGGTGGGTAGCCCAGCTACCCGGTAAATAACCATCGGCATCCCGCGCAGGGAAAGCCGCCTCCTGGACGTGGTGGTTCATAATGTTGGTGAACAAAAAAAAGTAGGACATGCAAACATGGAGCGCCAGAAAACCCAGCAGCACGGTTGACCAGGGCAGCCCGAACAGGAAGACCGGTACCAAAATCAGGTAGCTGAAATAAAATATTTTGAACAGAAAGAAACCCAGCACCTCCTGCCAGGGATGCCGCATATCGCGCAGGTTTGCCAGGTTTTTCCTGAATAGATAGGACAAATCCTTGATAAACACCCATTGCAGGGTGTAAAAAGCGTACAAAACAGGGGCGTAGATGAATTGCCACCGGTGATGGGGCCGCAAAGGCCGATTGGGCGATAACCGCAGCAGAAAATTGCTGTCGATGTCGGCATCACAATCGTCCACGTTGGGGTACAAGTGGTGTGATTTAATGTGCCGAATCTGCCACAAGTAGGCATCGGTACCGAGTGGGTTGAAGCTGAGGTAGTAAATAACCTTGTTCAATGCAGGGAAGCGGGTGAGCGTGCCATGCACGGCATCGTGGGAAATGTTGAATGCGATCAACAAGCCCAGCATCCCCATCAGGCCGTATAATAGGATAACCGACCATGTAGCCAACCCGCCCAGCAACAGGGCAACATAAGCCGCCCAGTAAAGCCCGACGAACAGTAGCCCCTTCAAGAGCATCAGCCGGTTGCCGAAACGGCCATTGGGCATTTTTTCGAGGTATTCGGCAACCCGTTTCCGCAGATCCTAGTAAAACGGGTCGTCCTGGTTTTTGATGCGAAATCGAATTTGTTTCATGGCAATGTTTGTACAAAGGTAGGGGTAAACCTCTGTGAAGAAATAGACGACAATCAACAAACTAGATGATTATAGTTGTGTCCGTTGCCTTGTATTTGCCGGCTATTGCGGCATTGATTACCTTGCAGCGCAGCCACTACCCATAGTAAATGATACCCATGTTTGATTTTCCTTTCCTCCACAAATCCCGCTCCATCGCCCCGCCGAACTTCAACCGCTGGCTGGTACCGCCTGCCGCCCTGGCCATTCACCTTTGTATTGGCCAGATATATGCCTACAGCGTGTTCAACAAGCCCCTGACCCAGGCGATCGGGATTACGGAATCCGCGCCAGGCGACTGGTCGCTGGTGCAGGTGGGTTATGTCTTTTCCATCGCCTTGTTCTGCCTAGGCGCGTCTGCGGCGGTGTTCGGGCGTTGGCTCGAGCGCGTGGGCCCGCGCATGGCGATGTTTGCATCGGCGCTCTGCTTTTCGGGCGGATTTTTTGTAGCTGCCCTGGGTGTTTGGACGCATCAGATTTGGCTCTTGTACCTCGGCCACGGGGTGCTGGGCGGCATCGGGCTGGGGCTCGGCTATATCTCGCCCGTCTCCACCCTGATAAAATGGTTTCCCGACCGGCCGGGCATGGCGACCGGCATGGCCATCATGGGTTTTGGAGGTGGCGCCATGCTTGCCTCCCCGTTGTCGATCCAGCTGATGGATGCCTTCAAATCTGCCGACTCGACAGGTGTGGGCAACACTTTTTTGGTTATGGGTGCGCTCTACTTTGCTTTTATGTTATTCGGGGTATTGAGCATCCGCATCCCGGCGGCAGGCTGGCGGCCCAAAAACTGGGAAGGCAAAGGCGCCACAGCGAAACCCGCGGGCGCTGATGTGGATGCCAATACGGCCATCCGCACCCCGCAGTTCTACCTGCTTTTTGGGGTGCTGATGCTCAATGTAACAGCGGGCATCGGGGTACTGGGGCAGGCTTCGGTAATGATACAGGAGATGTTTTCGGAAAAGATACTGGGCGCAGGCAGGGCCGTGACCGCAGCCGCAGCGGGCGGTTTTGTCGGCTTGTTGAGCCTGTTCAACATGGCGGGGCGTTTTTTCTGGTCGTCTTTGTCCGATAAAATGGGCCGCAAGCACACTTACTCCGTCTTTTTCCTGTTGGGGGCCGTACTGTATTTGTTGGTGCCACAAACCGGCCAGATGGCCAACCTATTGCTGTTTGTAGCAGCATTTTGCGTCATCATGAGCATGTACGGGGGCGGTTTTGCCACCATCCCGGCCTACCTGCGCGACCAGTTCGGAACGCTCGAAGTGGGCGCCATACACGGGCGCTTGCTTTTGGCCTGGAGTGCGGCGGCGCTGTTGGGGCCGCAGTTGGTGAACAATATTCGCGCCTACCAGATCGAGACCTTGCACATTCCAGCCGCCAATGCCTATTCCATCACCATGTACATCATGGCCGGTCTGCTGCTGGTGGGGTTTGTGTGCAACATCAGTATAAGGCCGGTGGCGGAGCGGTATCGGTACAAGGGGGACAAGGAAGCGGCAAAACCAGCCATCGCCGGGCAAGAAGCCCAGCCTGAAACCCATGCAAGAAGGGCTGGAATCCGCTTGTGGCTGGCCTGGGCGTTTGTGGGTATTCCGGCGTGTTGGGGGGTAATGGAAACTATCATTAAAGTATTGGACCTTTTCCGATAGCCTCCATTACGTCTGTTTCAACACTTAATAACATGAGAACCCGAATTGGCGCGGCATAAAACCTGACCTAAAAGATCAGAGCGGTTTTCCAGAATGTCTGACAGCAACTATTCGTATCTCCGGTGAAGTTGAAACAAAATAAATTATGCGATAACGTTGAATTACCAATTCCCTAAGTGAGGGTAAATTTGTTTCCGGTACAATCCGGCCAATAAAAGGAAACTTTTCAATTAGCTCAGCACCTTTAAAAAGAGCTTCAAGTACTGCATCAGCGTATACTTCTGAGGCTTGATCCGATAAAAATGCATAGATTTGGTGCAAGTCATCTCCCGCACTTGTATCCCAAATCACTTTTTTGCCCATTGCTGTGCCTGTTTCCGAAGTTCATCTGTAGAAAGCCCTTCACCAGACTTCTTGGCACGTATCAATGCGCCATTTATTTGCTCAATCAAGGCAGTTTTTTCATGAATTTCCGCCAACGACCATTCATCCGTAGAAGATTCTCCTGCTAAAGAATCGATAGCTTCCATCGGATCATGTTCATTGGTCAGAACTCCGCCAGCTTGAAATGCTAAATCCTTTGTTCGGCTTAGCGCAGCTTGATACTTGAGTAATTCAATATAAGCCAGCACCTTTTGCTGCAAGCTATTGGGCAAGCCTTCTGCCTCCTTTTGGATTTGTGCAATGGTGGACATCTCAATTTTTTTTACAAATTTACATATAAGTGGGTACTTGGCAAAGTTTAGTATTAACCTGGATTTCAATTATAAACAAATATTTTAGAAATCATCCCAAAAAGCCTTCAAGAACAATCACAATCCCCCTCTATGCTGACATCGGTCAGGTTATTTGATGCGTTTTTGACGGAACTTTGTACAACTGCATCATTGCAGTGTTACAAAGCATAAACAACCACATTAATGAAAAACGTACAAATAGGAATCTGGCTCGACTATAAAGAGGCCTACATCATCATGCTCGAAAATTCGGAGGTCACAAAAGTTGAGCACCTCTTGTCAAATGTAACCCACCCGGCAGTAAAAGGCGGCACCCGCTCAAAAACGCCCTGGGGCCCGCAATACTCGCCGGCCGACGAAAGGGCATTGGAAAAGGAAACCCGCGCCGAACAGCAATACTTTGAGGAAATACTGTCCATGATCCCCGACGACACCGATTCTATCGTCATTTTCGGGCCCGCAGAGGCCAAAACCGGCCTGAAAAAGAAAATCGAATCCATCAAGCACTACAAACCGCAACTGCTTGGCGTGTTCCCATCTGACTATATGACCGACAACCAACGCCTGGCCTTGATGCGGGATTATTTTGGCACTGCTGCGCAGGTATGAATAACCTTTTGGCACCCCCCCCGAAACCCCTTTTTAAACTACAACATTGATCATCCTCCCCGGCACAAACACCACCTTTTTCGGCGCTGCCCCTTCCAGCCACTTCTGTACCTGCTCCAGGGCCAATGCGGCTTTCTCTGCATCGGCGGCGGAGACATCCGTGGGCAGCTCCAGCGTAGCCCGCAGCTTGCCGTTGATCTGGATCGGGTATTCCTTGGTATCTGTTTTCAGGTAGTCTTCGTTGAGTGCTGGCCAAGTGGCATCGCATACAGTGGTTTTATGCCCCAGCATTTGCCACAATTCTTCGGCGACGTGCGGCCCGAATGGCGCCAGCATAATCACCAGCGGTTCCAGCACGGCCCGCTTTGAGCAGTCTAGTTTACGCAAGTCGTTGGTGGCGATCATGAAATGGCTCACGCAGGTGTTCATGCTCATGCGCTCCACGTCGTCGGTCACTTTTTTGATGCAGGTGTGCAAGGCGCGCAGCTCCTCGCGGCCAGGCGCTTCGGCGGAAACGGCAAACTGCCCCGACTTGTCGAAGAACAGCCCCCAGAATTTCTTCAAAAACCCGCTCACCCCGCTGATGCCCTGGGTGTTCCAGGGCTTGGCATCGGTGATGGGGCCCAGGAACATTTCGAACATGCGGAAACAGTCGGCGCCGTGCTCGGCCACTATGTCGTCGGGGTTCACCACGTTGAACTTTGACTTGGACATCTTTTCCAGCTCATAAGAACAGGTGCATTTGCCGTCAGGGTCCAACTTGAAACTCGCGTTGGCGAACTGTTGGGTTTGCCGCGCTTTTTCGACATTGAGCACATCTGCTTCCACCAGGTTAACATCAACGTGCAGTTTGGTAAACGCATCGGGGCTGTATTTGTACAACAGGCTTTGGGAAACGTACAACTGCTCGCTCCTCGGTGTTTCCTGCGTTACCATAAACGCCGCAGTGCTGGCCAGCGCCGCGCGTATCTTTTCCGCACAAACCTCCGGTTCGTTGACCGAATCGGCAATTTCTTCGGTGTACAGCACCAAAAGCCGCTTGCCTTCTGCCAGGGCATTTTCCCGAATGCGCTGAATTTTATCCGCCTGTTTGATGGAAGTGGTCTCAATCACCAGGTCGCTGTTTTCAAAACCAAAATCGTACTTGTAATCCTCCTCGTAGTTGGGATTTGAAACCACCTGGGGCTTCAACTCGGGGAAAAAGGGCTTTAGCACTTTGTTGAGCAGGTATTCTTCGTAAAACTGTTCTTTGGCGCGGAACACAAAATTGGAGCGCCCGCCGATCATACCCTGGTTGACCAGTTTTTTGGCAAACTCGCGGTGGGGCACCAACCCCAGGTCGTGCAGGAAATGGTTCCAGAAACGGCTGTACAACAAATGCCCCACAGCATGCTCGGAGCCGCCGATGTAAAAATCTACGTCCTGCCAGTAGTCCATGGCTTCTTTGGAGCAGAAAGCGGCATCGTTGTTCGGGTCCATATAGCGGTAGAAGTACCAGGAAGAGCCCGCCCAGCCCGGCATGGTGCTCAGTTCGAATTCGTGGCCTTTGTACTTCCAGTTTTCTGCCCTGCCGAGCGGCGGCTCGCCGGTTTCGGTGGGTTCGTACTTGTCGATCTCAGGCAACACCAACGGCAAATCGCTCTCCTCAATGAGGTAAGGCACTCCGTCTTTCCAGTAAGCCGGCACTGGTTCGCCCCAATACCGCTGGCGGCTGAACACGGCGTTTCGGAGCTTGTAATGGGTTTTGCCCTTGCCGAGGCCGTTCTTTTCCAGGTAACCGATCAGGGCAGGCACGGCCGCTTCGTAGGTCATGCCGTTGATCATGCCGGAATTGATGTAGCGCCCGTCCTTGGTAGGGTCGGCGCATTTGTCTATGTCTTTTTGGGCGTCGGAGATTTGCCTGATGGGCAGTTTGTAATGTGTGGCGAAATTCCAGTCGCGCTGGTCGCCGGAAGGTACCGCCATCACTGCCCCGGTGCCGTAGCCCGCCAGCACATAATCGGCGATCCAGACCTGGATTTTTTCGGCAGTGAAGGGATTGATGGCATACGCGCCCAGGAACGCGCCTGTAACTTTTTTCGATTCGGCCATGCGCTCGATCTCGGAGCGGGAGGCCGCCCAGCGGACATACGCCTCCACTTCTGAGCGTTTTTCCGGGGTCGTCAGGCGCTGTACGAGTTCATGCTCCGGCGCCAATACCATGAATGTTGCGCCGTAGATGGTGTCCACACGGGTGGTGAAAACCTCGATATGCGTGTCGGCATGGCCATCAAGGGCAAATGTTACAGAAGCGCCCACGGATTTCCCGATCCAGTTGCGCTGCTGTTCTTTGATGGATTCCGGCCAATCTATGGTGTCGAGGCCGTCCAGCAGGCGGTCGGCATAAGCGGTGATGCGCATGTTCCACTGGTTCATCAGCTTGCGCTCCACCGGGAAGCCGCCGCGCTCGCTGAGGCCGTCTTTCACCTCATCGTTCGACAGTACCGAGCCAAGGGCAGCGCACCAGTTCACATACGCTTCTCCCGGATAAGTCAGGCGGTAATTCAGCAAGAACAGCTGCTTTTCCCGGTCGCTCATTGCAGCCCAGTCGGAAGCCGTTATGGTGGGGGTGTCTTCATCACAGGCGGCGTTCAGCCCGGCGTTTCCCGACTTGGCCAACACCGCTTCCAATCCGCTGATCGGCATGGCTTTGTCAGCTGCGATGTCGTAATAGTGGTTGAACAATTGCATGAAGATCCACTGCGTCCATTTGTAGAAAGCAGGGTCGCTGGTACGCACTTCCCGGCTCCAGTCGAAGGAAAAGCCGATATTGTCTAATTGTTCGCGGTAGCGGGCGATGTTCTTTTCGGTAGTGACAGCCGGGTGGGTGCCCGTCTGGATAGCGTATTGCTCGGCAGGTAGGCCGAAGGAATCGTAGCCCATCGGGTGCAGCACGTTGTAGCCGCGCAGGCGCTTGTAGCGCGCGAAGATATCGCTGGCGATGTAGCCGAGCGGGTGACCCACGTGCAGCCCCGCGCCGGAAGGGTACGGGAACATGTCGAGGATGTAATACTTCGGCTTGTCGCGTTGGATATCAACTTTATACGTCTGGTTTTCTTGCCACCAGCGGCGCCATTTCGGCTCAATTTCGGACGGACGGAACTCCACTTTTTTGAGAGATGAATGATGAGTGATGAGTGATGAGCGTTTGGGGAGGGACAAAAGTAGCGATTTGGGGGCGAATGATATACCAGGATTCCAATGATCTGCAAGATTTGCAGGATAGATTATATTGATTATGAATGATTTAAAGCGCTTCAAAACCATGTTCGCACAGCCAAACGCCCCGTTCACACGGTCAAAAGCCAAGTTTGCTAAATATTTGTTTTGCAATTTAAAATAATGCCTATATTTGGACATCCAAACAATAAACCAGCATTTACCTGTTTTTTACCAAAACTACTTTCGAACATGAAAAACGCGATACTGTTGCTCGCCGCGGTGCTGCTGTGGGGCGCCTGCCAAAAAAACGATTTTATCACGGTTAGGGATGGCAATGAGATTCCAGAGGAACTGATTGCCTTTGAAAACTTCCTTGATCTGCCCCCAAACTTCGCTTCTTACGAGCGCACCTTGCCCAAATATTTGCAAGTGTTGGGACAAGTGCCCAGCCCCACCCACAACGGAAAGGCCACGCTGGGCAGGGTGCTTTTTTACGACAAAAACCTGTCGCTCGACAACAAAGTATCCTGCGGATCTTGCCACAAGCAGGCGCTCGCCTTTTCCGACGATTCCCCGACCAGTGAAGGCATCAACGGGTTGAAAGGCACCCGGAACGCCATGGCCTTGGGCAATGTTGCTTCTTTTTCAGCCCATTATAACCAAAATACCGGCAACAACGCACTCTTGCTCTGGGACAACCGGGCCAGCAACGTGGCCGCACAGTCAACCCTCGCCTTCCTCAACGACCACGAGATGGGCATGACCATGCAAGGCGTGGTGGACCGCATCAAAGCCCAGCCCTACTACCCCTACCTGTGGAAAAAAGTATATGGCGATTTTGAGGTGAGCGAGCAAAAGGTGCTGGATTGCCTTTCCGAATTTGTCGGGGCCATCGGGTCGGTTGACACGCGCTTCGACTTTGCGCTGGAAAAAGCCAATGGCGACTTGAATGCCCCCATTACGGTCACCCTTGTTTCGGCAATTTACTACGGCGACACCACCACCGTCCTGACGCCCATTCCCGGCATGACCCTTGAGGAAATGCGCGGCCGCGACCTCTTCGTTGCCAACTGTTCCAAATGCCATTCTCCGCTCAAGCCGTTCCAGGAGGTGATGGAGGCATGCAACGGTTTGGATATGAGCTATGCCGACAGTGGCAAAGGCGCGCTTACCGGCAACCCTGCCGACAACGGCGTTTTCAAGTCGCCTTCGCTGCGCAACATTGCCTTGACTGCGCCGTACATGCACGACGGGCGGTTTGCAACCCTTGAAGAAGTGGTAGATTTCTACAGCACAGGGGTAAAGCCACATCCAAACCTGCACCCGGCCATGCTGCACAATGGCAGCGCCAAACTGAACCTGTCGCCGACCGAGAAAAACCAGCTGATCGCTTTCCTGAACACCTTAACCGACCGGTCGCTCACCTTAGATGGCCGCTTTTCCGATCCATTTAAACTGTAACTGCCATGAAGAAGGTGGTAATAGTAGCGTTTTGCGCCGCGATGTTGCTCAACAACATCGCGGCACAAAACAGCCCATCCTTAACGATAAAGGGTTCAACCTTTGGCTTTTTTCAGCCAAAATACAGGTTGGCGCTAGAATGGAAGCAACGAGAAAACTTGATCTTCGAACTGACCGGCAGCTACAACCACTACAACCACCTTGCAGCGGATGCCTTTGTCGGATCGATAACCAAGGAGTACGCACTTCGGCGCATTTACAATACCAACTGGAATGGCAATAGCACGTATTATGATTCAGGTTGGCAATATTTAGGCGAGGGGCGGCCAATTGAAAACCCCGCCGAACCAAAAGTAACCAACCTGTCAACATTCAGGATAAATATTGGGTTCCGCAAATCCAACTATTTGGTTTCCAAACGATTGAAGTATTTTTTTCAACCATCCGTGGCGCTTGCCGTCCACAAAACTTACTTTGTAGGCACCCCAGACAAGCAAATACTGCAGAAAGATTATGGTGTCTGGCAGATCGGCGAGTCAAACAATGGCACACACCAAGCCATGCAGACTGTTTATTACACGCAGTCGCAAGAAAGCTATCTGAAACAATACTGGTTGGCGGGCCCAGCCTTCCAATTTGGGCTGAGCTGGAATATTGTGAAAGGATTGTCGGTCGAACCTCGTTTCAACATCGCCATTAACTTCGGTGAAAAATATTTGCCTGAATCGAACGGCATTTATGAGCTCGGATTTATGTACGGCCAGCTGGATTTTCTGGTTTGTTATGCTATAAACCTGCGAAACAAATCAAAGAGAGGAGAGAAATGAGATCTGCAACATGTGCATTATTTGCCGTGGCACTATCGGCCAAGAGTATCGCTATTTGTCAAAATAAGCCCGAATTGACGATAAAATATGCGTTTCCCAGCATCTTTCAGCTTAAATACAAACTGGCTTTGGAATGGGAACACAGAGAAAACCTTATTTTTGAGCTTGCTGGCAGCTACCTGCAGCACCACCTCATTGGCCGCAACAACCAGAATAATACCATCGAGCAAGAATACACCGTTCAACGGGATTATATTTACAGCCCACATTTGTGGCAAGGATTTTGCACCAATCCGCCTTAGTAATATACCCAACGGAAAGTGGTTTGCGAAAATGCTTCGGGACAAATCATTGACAATCAATATGATCCATCCTGAAAATCTCGAAATCCATAGAATCCTGGTATTCATTTTTTAATCCGTGCAACTTACATCCTGTGATCCGATTTACACCGCATTGCCCATCCGGGCCGGCTTTAAAAAAGTTGGCCTTTCTCCTCCATTTCCTTGGAACCGCCGCCGGCATCTCCGCCCAGTGCACCCTCGTCTGCAACCAGGGCATACAAGTATCCCTCAGCCCTGCCGGCCAGGCGCTCATCACCACCCAATTGATCGCGCCCAATGCCCCAAGCTCCTGCCCAGGGCCGCTTGAGCTCACGCTGTTGAACAATGTAGGGCAAACCATACCCAACCCGCTGACCTGCGACAACATCGGCCAGGCCATCACGGCCAGGGTGCGGCATATCGCCTCCGGCAACTTCTGCACGGGCGATTTGGAGGTCCGGGATGCCCTAAGCCCCACCCTTAGTTGTGCCGACAAGTTTATTTTCTGCAATGAAAACCCGGAGCCATCTGAAGTGGGGGCGCCCACTGCCACCGACAACTGTACGCCCAGCAACGCCCTCACGCTCAATTGGTTCGACAGCCAAACCAGCCTCGGTTGTGGCGTAATACAGAACGGCTTCCCCGTGCTCAAGCGCATCGACCGCACCTGGGTCGCCACCGATGCGCACAACAACTCCAGCAGCTGTGTGCAAAAAATCTGGCTGCGACATATCCGCACCACCGACGTCACGTTCCCGCCCAACCGCGACAACATCGCGGCGCCGGCACTTGCCTGCGGCAGCGACCCCAACGACCTCGCGCTCACCGGCGCGCCCACCGTGGCAGGCATGCCCCTCGACAATTCCATCGATTGCGAAATCGGCGTAGCCCATACCGATCAAATCATCAACAACTGCCCGCCAGCCTCCTACACCGTGCTGCGCACCTGGACGCTCATCGATTTTTGCACTTCAGGCATCAGCACCCGCGTCCAGATCATCAAGGTGGAGGACAAAATTGCCCCCGTCATCACCCCACCTGCCGACATCAGCATCGGCACCGACGGCTTTACCTGCGGCGGCAGCCTGAGTTTGCCCCAAGCTACGGCCACCGACAATTGTTCGGCCTTCAACATCCTTCCTTCCTGGACGTATGGCAGTGGTTATGGACTGTTTACGAACATTCCCTTAGGTGTCCATACCGTCACCTATACCGCCACCGATGCCTGCAACAATACCTCAAGCGCTACCATGCGCGTCACCGTGGAAGATACCACCCCGCCCCAGGCGATTTGCAGTTCCAGTATTCAGGTAGGCTTGTCTGCCGGCGGCGGCGCACAACTGAACGCGGCCACACTGGGCGTGAACAGTACTGACAATTGCAGTCCCGTGGCACTTACAGCCAGCCGCGACGGCGGCGCTTACGGCCCGCAGGTGCAGTTCTCCTGTGCCGACATTGGCCAGCCGGTGCTTGTGACGCTCAAGATAACCGATGCTGTTGGCCTGGAAAATTTTTGTGAAACGGAAGTCACGGTGCGCGATTTTCTGAAACCCAACATCCAGTGCCCGCCCGCGCTGACGCTGCATTGCCTGCAGGATTACAACGACCTGACCCTCAGCGGCACTGCTACCGCCAGCGATAATTGCAGCCTGCAAAGCCTTGAATTTGTGGACATTACAAACCTGAACGCCTGCAACATCGGCAGCATCAGCCGGATTTGGAAAGCGACCGACACGGAGAACAACCTAAAAAGCTGTACCCAAACCATCACCCTGAACGCCATCAATACGACCACAGTGACTTTCCCGACAAACTACCTGGTAAACGGATGCCCCGGTTCCGATGCCCTGCTGCCCGATGCCACAGGCTGGCCGGTACTCGGCGGACAGGCCTGCTCCCAACTTTCCATGGACTACACCGACCATGTTTTTACGGGCAATGCCCCTTTCTGCGCCCGTATTTTGCGCGACTGGAAAGTAGTCGATCACTGCTTGTACAATCCCAACGGCGGCAGCGCCGGGATTTGGGAGCAGACGCAAATCATCGATGTGATCGACAATACAGCGCCATACCTGGAAACGCCGGCAAATATTACGTTGGTCGCCGACCCGATCAACTGCACGGCCAACCTGCTGCTCGATGATGTTTTTGCCAGCGATTGTAGCATGTTGAGCATTTCCAACGACAGCCCCTTTGCCCAAACTAACGGCGCGAATGCCTCGGGCGCTTACCCGGTCGGCCTGCATGTTGTCACCTTTACCGCCAGCGATGCCTGTGGCAACAGCAGCAGCAAAAGCTTCCGCATCACAGTTAAGGACGAAACCCCGCCCACGGCGGTATGCCAGACGGGCATTGCCCTGATCCTGCCGCTCAGCGGCTTTGTCGTGCCAGACCCATTCAGTTTTGGGGTCGGCAGTTCCGATGCATGCAGCCCCGCCAGTGGATTGACTTACAGTATCAGTCCGGACACCTTTACCTGTCAAACCCTTGGCCTGCAGCCCCTTACACTCACCGTGCAAGACACTTCTGGCAACAGCGCTGCCTGCAACACCTTTGTCCTGATCAAAGACAACGATCACGTGTGCGGGGGCGGGGGCGTAACGCTCGACGGCAGCATCCGCACGCCAACGGGGCTTCCGATGCAAAACATACCGGTCATCATGACCCTGGGCGCCGTTTCGGAAACGCTGGATTGCGACACCACGGGTCATTTTATTTTTGAAGACGTACCCATGGGCGACACATGTACCATCCGGCCCTTCAACAACGCCAACTGGCTCAACGGGGTCACCACCTACGACCTGCTGCTCATCAGCAAGCATATCTTAGGCATCGAGCCGCTCAGCTCCCCCCTGAAAATGATCGCCGCCGATGCCAACAAATCCAATTCCATCACCACTTTCGACATCGTGCAGCTCCGCAAAGTGCTGCTGGGCATCCTCGACTCCGTGCCCGGCAACAGCTCCTGGCGTTTCCTCGATTCCAGCTTTGTTTTTGTAAACCCGCTCAATCCGTTCAGCGCCCCGTTTCCCGAAGCCATCACCTTCAACGGGCTGAACGGCAACCAATTGGGCAACAATTTCACAGCCCTAAAAATCGGCGATGTGAACAATTCCACCGACCCGGCCCATGCGCGCAGCGTGCAGGATACCTTGTTTCTGCGCCTCGGCGGACAAGCCTGGAAAGCTGGCGAAAGATTCGCGCTGCCTGTTTTCATCCCGGATTGGGAAAAGCTGTCGGGCTTCCAGTTCGAGCTCGAATTAGACACCGAAAAATTGCTGGTGGAAAGCGTAGATTTTCCCAGCCCGGCCCTGCTGAACGAAAAAAACGCAGCGCTGCGCGACGGCAAATGGCTTTCCCTGAGCTGGGACAATCCACAAGGAGGAGGCCACGACGAGGCGCCGGCATTTGTGCTACAACTGCGCGGGCTTGCGGCATCCGACATTACCAAGGCCGTAAAGCTGTGCAAAAAACGTTTGTCGCCCGAAGCCTACACCCTCGGCGATGATGCCCTCCAGGCGATTTCTCTGGCGCAAGATGCTGCTGGCCAAAAAGCCTTGCCAGCCGCATTGCAGCTTTTCCCCAACCCCAGTACCGGTTCGTTTCAGGTTGTCAACCCATTAAAAGGCGAAGCGGAGCGCTTGCGGGTATTGGATGGCATGGGGCGGGTGGTTTGGGAGCAATATGGCGGGTATTCTGAAGTTGTTGCGGTGGCATTACAGGGCCTAATGCCAGGAGGGTATTGGGTGGAGTTGGTGGGAGGCTCAAAGGTTATGCACGGGTGCTTGATTTTGAGGTAACAATACGCTCAAGTCAATGCTGTGACCCAAAGGTCGGGCTGTCACCGGATGAAATAATGTCCAACACCCAACACGGAATTTCCAATGTTCAAGTAGGCATAACGCCTGGTCATTTCGGGAAACAAGGCCAATTGGCCGCTCCCAAGCGCTGGCTAAGCAAATGCGGTGTACGCGTGACGTTGGGCATTGGGCGTTCCGTGTTGATCATTGGACAGTCAAAAATGCTGGTGATTTTCTGCAAGCCTGAAAGTTTGCTTCCTGATTGCGTGAGCGCTGGGGTACCAAGTCCTATGCCACCCGAAAACTGATATAGTTATTCCAATTGTTCGGGTTGTTCCTGTTCTGGTCCGCACAGCGGCCATTTGATGAATTGTTGTTCCACGAGCCGCCACGATACACACCCGCATCCGACCCCAACGGGTTTTTCACCGGGCTATTCTTGTAAAAGTTCTCATCCTACCATTGCCAGCACCATTCCCACACATTCCCGCTGATGTGGCGCAAGCCGAGGTTGTTCGCGGCGCCTGAAAGCTCTCCGACAGGCACTGTTTTCCTGCGGTATTCTCCTGCCACAGAATAGTCCTTTTTAAATGCCGCTGAGGCATCGAAGTTGATCTGTGCCGGGTCTGCGATGTCCTTGCCATTGCCGAACCGCACTTTTTTACCACCTTCCCTTGCGGCGTATTCCCATTCAGCCGCTGTTGGCAGCCATGGAGCAAAATTAATGATAAATGATGAATTTTCTCATCTCATAATCTTCTTAACCTGCCTGCTTTAATCTCATCGCGCATCACTCAAAAACCTCCACCTTAACATCGTCAACCCACACTGCAGTGCTGCTGCCCGGGTTCCAAAAAAACAGCGAGGCGCGATCGAATGGCTCAGCGGGAATTTTCGTATCGAAAAACACGGTTCTCACCTCGCCGCCTTCCACATGCCGTTGCAGCCTGATCACGTTGTTCTTCAGTACCTTTTCGCCTTGCTGGAACCGGACGGTGAATTGGGTCATTTTCCAGGTTTCCCATTCCTTCGCGCTGCAGCGGAAAGTGGCAGTGGCCCGCAGCCAGTTGTATTGGCCGGGCTTTATTGGCAGCTCGAAGCCAGGTGAAAACGGGGTCGCAGCTGTGACAAGCAAAGACCTGTTGCCCGAAATGGGCGCTTCGCCCGTTGTAGCGGCCGTGGTGTCGCTTTCAAAATCTAAGTGCAGGATTTCGCGCGCGCTGCTGCTGGCTGCGCCCCTGAACTCGTCCTTAGTGTCTAAGAACTTCTTCGTATCCGGCCCCAGGTCGAACCTGCCCAGGATTTTCAGCATGTACTTGGTGTTCATTTCCTCTGCTAAGAACAGCCCGCCCCGATGCGCCTGGTGGCTCCACCAGAGGTTGATGTAAACACATGCGCCTGCCAGGGGCACAAATACCCAGCGCCGCCAATCCCGCTGCGACACCCAGTGCCAAAACGCCGCCAGCCCAAAGGCCCACAAGGGGTACGCCTGCACCATGGCACGCTGGCCGAGGCTGCCGCCGTACCACCAGATATCCCATGCGGCGGTGATGTACAGCGCGGTCAAACAGTACAGCAGCACCGCCGGGAAAATTTCTGGCAAGCGCTTCCGGAGCATAAAAAGCCCCGCAACGGCGAAAAACATCATCGGAGAATACACTAACCAGCCAGCCCGCGAGCTCCACAGCACCCCGCGGATATGCGGCGGGAACCAGGTAAAGCCCTGCTCTTCGTAGCTATACACGACCCATTCCCCCGTGGCGTATTTCCAGTAAATCGGCTGCAGCGCCATCACCATGCCCGCTACAAGCAGCGCCAGGCCGATTTTGGGCAAATGTCCCTTCAACAAGCGTACCCTTTCGCGCAGCGCCTCCATCGAGCCAATGCCCCACAACAGCGGCACCAGCGCCGCAATAATCTCTGTGGGCCGCGTCAGGGCTGCCCAGCCTACCAGCAGCCCAATGATGGCAGCCTTGCCGAAAGTCGGCCTTTTGTAAAACTGTATCGTCGTGAAGATCAGGATGCTGTACAGGGTGAACAGCCAGTTGTGGGTCATGGCCCCCGTAATGCCCGCGTATTCCAGATAATTGCTGCCAAATACTAAGCTCACCAGCACCGCCGCCACCACGCCTTCCGAAAAATACAGCAGCAGCACCCGCCGCAGGAACCACAAGCCCAATAAAGCCACCAGCAAACTTCCCCAACTGACTGCCGCCTGGTAAGGCCGCGAAAACCCGTCGGCTGGATAGCCCAGCGGCACGGCTACCATGTGCGCCGCCCCAAACCAGGGCAGGAACTGCAATGCCTGGCCGATAGGGTATTTCATCACATAATTGCCCGAGGGGTGCTGGAACGCCCCGCCCATTCCGGGGCCAGGGTGGTACTTGTTTTCGATTTCCGGCCACCATTTCAACTGCGTTATGTCCCGGTAAATCAGCGCCGCCGGCAGGTACATGTAGTAGCCCGAAACGTCCCAACTGATCGTAGCTTCCGTGTTGGGCTGCTTCCACTTAGGGTAGTACAGCAGCGAGGAGGCGACGAGCAGGGCGGCGGAGAGCCAGAAGGCGTAGCGGGACATTTTTTTGAATTTGATAATGGGGTAATTTGATAATGTGATAATTGGCTTGGCGACAATGATGTGGCAAATCTATCGAATATTTAATTGGTGTGCTCCTGAGACAAATATTAAATGCGAGGTTTCCTGAGCTTCCTGTCCGCTGTTTGAACTAAGTTCGGCACGATACCCAGTTACCTGGTCTGACGACTCAATGTCGTCTGACCAGTAAGCACACAACCAGGCCAAAACACCTGGTCTGACGACTCAATGTCGTCTGACCAGTAAGCACACAACCAGGCCAAAA
>CAZULM010000012.1:66069-87527 GCA_964621185.1 uncultured Saprospiraceae bacterium
CACCTGGTCTGACGACTCAATGTCGTCTGACCAGTAAGCAGCGTAGAATGCAGCCCCTTCCAATATAGCTTTTTCAGCATAAAACCCACCAGTTTTTCAAGCGTGGCAGTGCTTGGAGATCGTACGCATTGTGGTGTACTCACTGGTCTGACGACTTTGAGTCGTCAGACCAGGCTCGGAGCATTGTGGTGTGCTCACTGGTCAGACGACTTTGAGTCGTCAGACCAGGCTCGGAGCATGGTGGCGTGCTCACTGGTCTGACGACTTTGAGTCGTCAGACCAAGCTCGGAGCATTGTGGTGTGCTCACTGGTCAGACGACTTTGAGTCGTCAGACCAGGTGCTGGGCATTGTTCTGTTTCAAAGCAATTTACAGAATAAGCCGTCTCTCTTCATAAGTCAGTGGTTTGCTTATGAGACCTTCCAGCATGTCCCATTCTACCCCCACTTCTTGTCGAAGTATTTGCAGGTTACAAAGAGTCCCTTTCCTAAGCCCAGCTAAATCCCTGCAGGAGGAAAACTCCCATTCTGTTGGATCAGAGACTAACTTTGCAGCAACTGCATTATAAAGGATATACCGCAGGCAATAAAGGGTATAATCCTCAAAATACAGTTCACTGCTAACTTGTTTGGCGTCGGTTCGCTGTTGAAAAAGCGACCCAACGATTTTTTCCTGTTTTTGAATTGCCCTTGTGTAACTGCTCAACATAGTTTGCAGCCCTTTGCTGAATGCTTGTATGGGTCTTTGTTGGTTTTCAGGGTTGACAATGGCAACAGAACGGGCATCTGCCTTGACCAATAAATGAAAATGGTTGGGCATCAAACAATAGGCCAACAAGTCGCATGTAGGCAAAAGATGTGTCCTTATTTTTTTTAGGAAATAAAGGTAGTTTTCTCGGCTGAAGAAAATGGGCTGGCGGTCATTCCCACGATTGTAAACGTGAAAAATGTGGTTTTCAATTAGTTTCATGGCTGTGTAATGATGGCTTTGATTGGATGATGTTGTGAAGCTGTTTTGTCAAATTCATTTAGGATTTAATTTGTTTTTCAACAAATAAATTTACAGGGCATATTTTGTAATTGCAAATAAAAAATTTCACTGTTTGGAAATAGAATAGGTATTTCGCTAAAATACGTGTCACAACCTTAAGGCCACCGCGACACCCAGCACCTGGTCTGACGACTCAAAGTCGTCTGACCAGTAAGCACACAACCATGCCAAAGCACCTGGTCTGACGACTCAAAGTCGTCTGACCAGTAAGCAGCGTAGGATGCAGCCCCCTCCAATACGGCTTTTTATCATAAAAACTCACCAGTTTTTAAAGCTTGGTGGTGCCTAGGGAAGATTGGCATGGTGGTGTACCTACTGGTCAGACGACTTTGAGTCGTCAGACCAGGCTCGGAGCATGGTGGCGTGCTCACTGGTCAGACGACTTTGAGTCGTCAGACCAGGCTCGGGGCATGGTGGCGTGCTCACTGGTCAGACGACTTTGAGTCGCCAGACCAGGCTCGGGGCATGGTGGCGTGCTCACTGGTCTGACGACTTTGAGTCGTCAGACCAGGCTCGGGGCATGGTGGCGTGCTCACTGGTCAGACGACTTTGAGTCGTCAGACCAGGCGGCCAAGCATTGTGCTGTACCCTCAAATTATGCACTGCCTTCGCTCGACCGCCTTCGGCGGTATGTCAAAAAAAGGGTAAAAGTTTAAAAGTACAAAGGGTAATTTTAGTCCTGAGCCAAACGAAAGCCAAGATTATAGCTCCTGATGACCGGATCGACCCAGTTCCGCACAGCCACCCGGCAACTGACATCATAGTTGATCCAGGAGCCCCCGCGCAAAACCCGACCCGAGCCCTTTTCCGCGCCCTGGTAGCCTTCCGGCAGGTTTTCCGGGTAATCGCTGTACCAGTCCCGGCACCATTCCCACACGTTGCCGCTCATGTCAAAAAGACCTAATTCGTTGGGTTTCAGCTTGCCCACTGGCTGGGTGGTGCCGCCGGCATTTTTATCGAACCAGGCCACTTTTTCGGGCGCGTCGCTGCCGGCGTAGGCTGTGCCCTTGCTGGCCATGCCACCCCGCGCCGCAAACTCCCATTCGATTTCGGCAGGCAAGCGGAAGCCATTGGCCTTTTCGCGTCGGCTTACTAACCATTTCACCTTGTCATCTTTGCTTTCATTTGCCGGGTCTTTTCGGGTTTTGTCGATGGCATAGACCTGGTCTAAGCCTTGGGCGCTGCTGCGCCAGTTGCAGTATTCCACGGCATCGTACCAGCTTACATTGACCACCGGGTGCTCGCCTTTGATGCCCCAGCTCGGGGCTTTGGCGGCAAGCTCGGCTTCGCGGTTCTCGGCAAAGCAGAAAAGGCCGTATTTCCACCAGGTGACCGGCACGTTGGCGAGCTGGAAGGTGGGCACCCACGCAAGCCGCTTGTTTTTGCCTTCGCCTATTTCCAGCTGCCCGCCCGGTATTTCCAGCATGACGGCGCTTTTGGGGGCCCCGTATTTTTTTTGCAGGTCGGCGTAGCGGTTTGGCTCGGCTTTTTGGAGCCAGTGGCGGATGGTATCCCGGTCGTCCGGGTCATGGGGCGCCGAAAGGGTTGCGGCCAAGGCCGGGCTGAGCAGGCCGCTGTCAAGCCAGAAGGTCAAAGTTTGCGCGATTTGCTGCTGCCGCAGGGCTTCGTTCCAGAAAAAAAGCATCTCGAACAGGAAAGGGCGGAGCTCCTCGCGGCGTATGTTCAGGAGGAACATGGTGGTGAGGGTATCCTGCGCCTCCAAGTATTGCAGGCCGTAGATTTGGTTTCCTAATTTTTCTTTCAGCTCGTCGAAGAAGTGTCCGGAGGTCGATTCGAGCTTGGCCTCGGTGAGCTTTTTGTTGCGCTCCCGGATCACCTTGGCCAGCACGTCGTGCGACAGGCGGGTGCTTTGCTGGCCGTTGGTGCTAATCTCGGTGAGCAGGTAGTGTTTTTTCAGCTCGCGGTGCAGGTCTTTGAAAATGCGGTCTTGCTGGAACATGTCCTTGGCAAAAAGCTCGGCATCGATGCGGCTTGCGGAGGCCGGCTCGTCCTGCACGTACTCGTCGAGCAGTTGCAGTATTTTCTGGTCGTCGGCCCGGCCCTCGCTGATGACCTCGCGTATTTTGCCTAAGTAGTGGTCGAGCAGCCCGTCCTGCCGCTCGATGATGTTCTCGATGTCGTGTGCGGTGATGGTCACGGCGCCGTCGGCTTCTTTGGCGCTGCGCTGCCACAGCAGTTCCATGTTGACCTGGATAAGCGGGGCGATGTGGTGGGTGTCCCAGCCCATGAGCAGGCGTTTGGCGATGGTATCGGGCAGGTTGTCCGGGGCGAAGCGCAGCTTGTAGCGCAGGCTGCGGTCGAGCGCGGCGCCGCTGATGGCTTCCTTAGCGCCGAGTAGGTCGAGGGGGTGCAGGGTGTTTTCGTCGTCGAAGGCCATGCGGAAGCGTTCGAGCAGGGCGGCAATACGGGCCATCTGCTCGCTGCGGAAACCGAGCAAGAACTTGTAGTCGGGGTGCTTGGCCAAGGCGTCCTGGAGGGCTTTGGCCATGGCCTCCAATTCGTCGGGCAGGCCTTCGATGCGGTCGGTGACGGCTTCTTCAACCTGGTCGAGGATGAGCAGCTTCTGCTTTTCGGGCGATCGTGCGGCATCTTCCAGCAGCAGGTCGAATGCCCCTTTCAAGCCCTGCAGGGGCGATTCTTCGCGGCGGCGGTAGGCCACCGCCCAGCCCTGGCCTTCCACCCGCGGTATCAGCCCGGCCTGCAGCAGGGAGGATTTTCCAGTGCCGGAATAGCCGTCGAGCAGAAAAAGCCGGGATTTGCGCTCTTTGGTGATCTTGAAGCAGAGGTTGTAAATCTCCCTGCTCCTGCCGAAAAAGATGCGGGCGTCGGCGCGCTTGAAGGGCTTGAGGCCGACAAAGGGCACGCGGGCATCGGGGAGCTTGCCCGCCAGGTCGGCTGGGAGCGGGAACTCCTCGTCGAGGGAGGGGTGGAACAAGTTGTCGGCCTGGGCGGCGGCTTCCTGCTGCAGCCCGGCTTTTTTGGCCACCTGCTCAAAAAATTTCTCGAAGGCCGTTACATCCGGGTTTTTGTTGAAATCGAGGGGCAGGCCGGTGTTGAAGGTATCGAACAAGGCGTGGATGGAAGGCGGCAACTGTTCTTGCCGGGGCATTGCCGCGCCGTTCACCAGCACGGGTATGATGGTGCGCCCCTCTTCCAGGGCCGTTTCGATCTCGTTGCGCACATGGCATTTCTCATCGTAGTACAGCTTGCTCCGGAGGCCCTGGTGGTCCAGGTGCCCCACCCAGCCTTCCGGGATCAGCGTGATGAATATCGAGCAGTTTTTGATGCAGTTTTTGATGGCCGGTCGCCAGCGGTCGCCGCCTTCCAGCGTTTCTTCGTCCATAAACACCTCGCCCGGGAAGCGGCTGTTGAGCATCAGGTACAGGAGCCGCGCTTCGCGCATGCACAGCGCGCGGCGGTAGTTGATGAAGATGGCTGGTTTTTCTTTGCCCATTCAGTTTTCAGGGATTTTAAAGTCCCCGAAGCAAATGTAGGGGAAAGATGCTCAAGCTTTGGCATTTCGTTGCCTTTTCCCCTTTTTACGTGGACGGATTCTTACAGAAGGACAAGCAAGCGACCTGGGAAACCGCAGCTAGCGTTGGCGGCTGGATAGTTACTAAGCTTTTTTATCGGTTACTCAATCCAAATTCTTGCGCAGACCACGCTTTGTGGTAGAAACTTTCAGGAACTCGCCAAGCCCGCTGAAAAACCCAAGCCCCACCCAAGCAAAACGCCGTACAAACTCATCATTCATCATTCATCATTAATCAACCCAGTCCGCCACAAACACGTTCGTATCCCGCCCGCCGCCGTTGTTGCGGTTGGAGCAAAAAGCCAGTTTTTTACCATCGGGGGAGAACATGGGGAAGGAGTTGAAGATGCTCTCGCTGGTGATCTGCTCCACCGCGCCCGTGCCGTCGGCGTTGATCATGTAGAGCTGGAAGTCGTAGCCGCGGCTCGATTTGTGGTTGCTGCTGAAGATGATCTTTTTGCCCGAGGGATGGAAATAGGGCGCCCAGTTGGCTTTGCCTAAGTGGGTGACCTGCTTGAGCTCGGAGCCGTCCACGTTGCAGGTGTAAATCTCCATGTTGGTAGGCGCCACGAGGTGCTTGGCGAGGTACTCTTTGTATTCTTTGATCTCGGTTTCGGTTTTCGGGCGGCTGGCGCGGAACACGATCTTTTTGCCGTCGGCGCTGAAGAAGCCGCCGCCGTCGTAGCCTAAGTCGAAGGTGATCTGAGTTTGGTTTGAGCCGTCGATGTTCATGGTCCAGAGCTCGAGGTCGCCGGAGCGGTCGCTGGTGAAGAGGATTTTGTCGCCCTTGGGGCTGAGCACGGCCTCGGCGTCGTAGCCGGGGGAGTTGGTAAGCTGCTTGGTGATGTTGCCCTTGAGGTCGGCGATGTAGATGTCGTAGGTTTCAAAAATGGGCCAGAGGTACTTGCCGCCGGCCCTCAAGTCGCCGGTATGGGGGCAGGAAGCGCCGCCTTCATGGGTGCTGGCGTAAAGGATATGTTTTCCATCTGGCATGAAATATGAACAGGTAGTTCTACCCTTCAAAGTGCTGATCGTTTTGGGTTTATATTCCTTTTTTCCTGCCGCATCACTGATTTTCATGGTAAAAATTTGGTCGCATTCCAATCCCCAGGCCGAATTGTTGCTTTGAAATGTTAACGATTTCCCATCGGGGCTCCAGTAAGCCTCGGCGTTATCCCCGCCAAAGGTCAGTTGGCGGATATTCTTCAAATGTGTTTCCGGCACAGGTGTGGCCGAGGAAGCGGGAGCATGGTGCTCTTGTGCAAAAACAGCGGTTTGCAACAAGGCAAAAACGGCAATGGAGAGCGAAAAATGGCGCATATAATTTTCTTTTGAATTTGGGCGCAAGGTTAGTGACTCTTCGCTTTACGCACGTCAGGATTTAGTCAGAAAAGACATCATTGAACAACTTTTTATAATCGCACAACAGCTTATGAAACAACTTTATTTTCTGATTCCCCTCTTGTGGGTATGGAGCGCCAAGCTCTGCGCACAAGACATCCCCCACATCAACGCCGAACAGATCACCCGCTGGAAAAACACCCCCAGCGACACGGTTTTGGTGGTCAACTTCTGGGCCACCTGGTGCGACCCCTGCGTGGAGGAGCTTCCCGTGTTCGAAAAACTCACCCACGACTACGCCGGAAAAAAAGTGCAGGTCATTTTGGTCAGCAACGATTTCAAAATGCACATCGAAAGCAAACTCAAGCCCTTTGTGCGCAGAAAAAAACTGAAAAGCCGCGTAGTGTTCATGGACGAACCTGATGCCAACGAATGGATCGGCCTCGTCAGCCCCGATTGGTCGGGCGGCATCCCTTCCACGATGATCGTGTCGAAAAAGAAAAACAAGGTGCTGGTATTCGAAGAGCAGCTCACCTACGCGGAATTGGAGTCGGCGCTGCTTTCCGTTTTGTAGAGGATAATCGGTCAATTGCCCGCTCAAGGGGCCAAACCGTCGAGCCGGCCCAACAATGGACAGGATTTGCCCGTTGTTTGCACAGGATATTATCCATACTGCTGGACATTTTCAATTTTCGAGCCCCCGACTGGCGAAAATATCCAGCAGTATGGATATTATCTAGACCACAAGGCTGCGGAAATTATCGAATTATCGAATTATCACATTAATAAATTTTGAAGCAACTTCTGACATCAGTCCTGCTCTTTTGGACGGCGACAGCCTTCGCCCAAAGCATCCCCTATATCCAGCGCGATCAGATCGGGCGCTGGAAAAACACGGAGAGCGACACCGTATTTGTGATAAATTTCTGGGCTACCTGGTGCGCGCCCTGCGTGGCGGAGCTGCCTGCCTTTGAGAAACTCAACAAGGAATACGCTAAGGAAAAGGTGCAGGTGGTGTTGGTGAACAACGACTTCAAAAAACAGGTCAACTCCAGGGTTCTGCCTTTTATCGATAAAAAAAAGTTAGAAAGCCAGGTGGTGTATATGGACGAATCGAACCCCAACAACTGGATCGACCTGGTGCACCCCGAATGGTCGGGCACCATACCGGCCACGCTCATTGTATCCAAAAGGAAAAACAAGGTGCTGTTCTTTGAAAAGCCCCTAGAATACGACGAACTGGAAAAGATCGTCTTGTCTGTCTTATAATTTTTTCAACATAAAAATTGCAACAACATGAAAAAGAACCTATCCGTATTCGCCCTCTTCCTGGCCTTGGTGGCCATGTCGTTCAGCACGGGCAGCCACAGCGGCTACCATGTCGGCGATACCGCTGCCGATTTCAACCTGAAGAACGTGAAAGGCAAGATGAAGTCCCTTGCCGGCATCAAAAATGCCAAGGGCTACATCGTGGTTTTCACCTGCAACAACTGCCCCTACGCCAAGGCGTATGAAGACCGCATCATCAAGCTGCACAAGAAGTACGCACCGAAGGGCTATTCGGTGGTCGCCATCAATTCCAACGACCCCAACGTGGCGCCCGCCGACAGCTACGAAAAAATGCAGGAACGCGCCAAGGCAAAGAAGTTCCCATACGAGTACCTGTACGATTCTACCCAGGAAGTTGCCAAAATGTATGGCGCAACCCGCACGCCGCACGTATTTTTGCTCGACAAGCAGCGCGTGGTGCGCTATATCGGGGCCATCGACGACAACTCTGAAGACGAGGCCATGGTGAAGGAAAAATACTTAGAGAACGCCATCGACGCCCTCAACGCCGGCCAGGAGATCGCCGTGAAGGAGACAAAGGCGATCGGCTGCGGGATCAAGTGGAAAAAGTCTTAGTTTTGAACCAACTCTTCTACACCCAGCGCATCGAGAACGGCTTCGCCTATTTGGACGAAGAGGAAAGCCGGCACCTGCTGTCGGCGCTGCGGCGAAAGGTTGGCGACGCCTTGAACCTGACCGATGGCAAGGGATTTTTTTACGAAACGGAAATATCGGATACGGGCAAGCGGCATGCCGTGGCCCGTATCCTTTCAAAAACGGCAGTTCCGGCGGAGCGCCCCTTCAAGCTGCACCTTGCGATTGCCCCCACCAAGCAGATGGAGCGTTTCGAGTGGTTTTTGGAAAAGGCCACGGAAATCGGCATCGACGAGATAACCCCGCTGCTGTGCAAACGCTCCGAACGCGACACCATCCGCCACGACCGGCTGGAGAAGATCCTGGTTTCCGCCATGAAACAATCGCTGCGCGCCAGGCTGCCCATGCTGAACGAGCTCACCCGTTTCCAGGCCTTTGTAAAATCTGCCAGCGCTCCCCAAAAGCTCATCGCCTGGTGCGCCGACACACCGCTCCCCCACCTGTCGAGCCAAATCACCGGAACAAATGATATCCTCATCGCCATCGGCCCCGAAGGCGATTTCTCTCCAGAGGAAATACATTCCGCCCTTGAAAACGGCTTCAACGGCATCAGCCTCGGCACCGCCCGCCTCCGCACCGAAACCGCCGGCCTGCTGGCCGTCACCGCCGCCAACCTCCATCCCTCCATTCACCGCGTCAACCAATAACCCGAAACCTGAAACCTGAAACCAAAAACCCCATTTATCGTATATTTGCCCTGCCCCTAATGGCATCTCATCATGATCCGAGCAGAAAAAGTAGTAAAAACATTTGGCGAGCAGCAAGTGCTCAAGGGCATCGACTTCTTGTTTGAAGCAGGCAAGACCAATCTGATCATCGGCCGCTCCGGCGCCGGAAAAACGGTGTTGCTCAAATCGCTGGTCGGCCTGCTCAGCCCCACCACCGGCTCGATCTGGTACGACGACGTCAATTTTACCCAACTTGACAAGCAGGGAATGCGCGCCATCCGCATGAAGATCGGGATGCTCTTCCAAGGCTCCGCCTTGTTCGATTCGCTGACCGTGGAGGCCAACATCCGGTTCCCGCTCGATATGTTCACCAGCATGACTGCCAAGGAAAAGCTTGAGCGCGTCAACTACTGCCTGGAGCGGGTGAACTTAGCCGGAACCAACAAAAAATACCCGTCTGAGCTGTCGGGAGGTATGCAAAAACGGGTCGGCATCGCCCGTTCCATCGTCTTGAACCCGAAATATCTGTTCTGTGACGAGCCCAACTCCGGCCTCGACCCAAAGACCTCCATCCTCATCGACGAGCTGATCAGCAGCATCACCAAAGAGAAGAACATCACCACCGTCATCAATACACACGATATGAACTCGGTGATGGAGATCGGTGAAAACATTTGCTTTCTGCACGAGGGCCGGCTCGAATGGAGCGGCAACAAAGACGAGGTGCTCGACTGCGACAACGAGAATTTGCAGTCGTTCATCTTCGCGTCGCCGTTCTTGCAGCGGCTCCGCAAAGCGGCTTTGGAGTGATGAGGGATGAGTTTGCACAACTTTTGTTGTTCTTTACATGCTTTTGTATTTCAGCACTAAAACCCATATTAGGCGTTCAAGTGTTGAAAAACAATTTCTACAGAAAAATCAAAATGCCGTGCAAACTCATCTCTCATAACTCATAACTAGAAACGGGCCGTCGCTTCCTTTCCCAGAAAAAGCCTTCCAGCTTTTTGGTCTCTTTCCCGGCTGTTTTCATGGGCGTGAACTTCCCGGTAGGTTCCTGGTAGAATTTGATGCTTTCCACCTTGTTGTCGCCAAAGTAGAGGCGCATTTCGGAGCAGGTCGTTTCGTTCACGCCGATGTAGGCGCGTTTGTCGTCGAGGGCGTAATAAATTGCCTGGGCGTTTCCATCGACGAACATTTCCCGCACTTCGTTGTCGCGGAAGTAGGCCGTAGTGTGCTTGCCTTTTATCTGGTTGAACAGTTTGCCATCTTCGGAATTGATGACGAGGGCGTTTTGCCGGAGCCAGATGCGGTCCATTTTTTTGTCTTTCAACAACATGCGGATGGTGTCGCCGGAAAACTGGGAGGTGTCTGACCATATTATGGGCAGCTCGCTGAGTTTGTAGAACCAGAAAATGGAATCGGCGCTGCTGAACTTGAGGGAGTCGCAAACGGCTTGCATGTCGCTCTTGAAAATGCGCACGTTGCGGTAGGCCAGCAGCAGGCGGGTATCGCTGGCCGAATCTGGCTTGAAGGAATTGAGCGTGTCGGCGGCCATGTAGAGCGTGTCGCGGTCGATGAGGGATTTCATCATGGGGCGGCCAGCGGCCCCTGTCTCGAAGCCGCCGTAGGCAAAAACGTAGTCCGACTTTTTGTTGTAATCCACCCGGTGGGCCAGCACGGTGACCTCGCTGGCGGTATCCACCCATTCCACCCGGCCCAGGGCCAAGCCTGCGCCCAATTCGTCCCTGAAATCGAGCGAATCGGCTTCGATGATGTTGACGCCGTCCACTACCCTGCCCCGGCCTTTTATCTGGTAGCTTTTGCTGCGGCTGTCGTACCTGATGTCTGCGCCCCGGATGTCGCGGACGCTGTCTTTGAAATGGGCATTGCCTTTGAGGATGGTTTTTTCAACGTCCGACATGTAAAAAATAACGTCGGCTTGTGTTTCCTGGCCTTTTGCCTTGTCGTCGATATGGGCATCGCCTTCGAGGGTATAGACTTTGCTGGCGCCGTTGTAGCGCATTTTTTTGGCCTTGCCGCGCTGGCCTTGCCGCTCGTACTGGGGGTTTTTGTCAAACTCGGCGAAGTTGTTCTCAATGTCGTAAAACCCGCCTTCGGTGTATATTTTACCTTTTGGCTGACTGATTAGGGTGGGCGCCAAAAAGGTGACGACCTGGGTTTCCGTGTTGAATTCCATGGTGTCGGTGCGCATGGTGAATTCCGGGTCGGTAGCCAGCACATCGCCCTTGAAGAACACCTGTTTTTGGTTGACGTGGTAGTAGCCGTGCCGACTTTTGAGCTGGCTTTTCCCGTTGCTCATGGTGGCGCCGGTATGGTATTCGGCCACTTTGGTGCCTGCGTTGTAGCGCATGCGCTTGGTGAAAAGCTGCTGTTTGCCGTTTTCCAGTACCACATTTTCGTACAGGTCGGCGATTTTTGTGTCGGCGCGGTAGTGTGTGGAATCAGAGAAAACTTTGACCGAATCGCCCTGCTGGATCACCACGTTCCCTTTCAGTATTGCGTCGTCCTTGTCGATGATGGCGGTGTCGCAGAAAATGAGGATATCCTGTTGCCGCAGCCGCACGTTCCCGCTCAGCTTTTGGGCCTCGCGGTCGCGTTTCCTGAAATTTTCGATGAGCAGGGCCGTTTCGATTTTGAGCTTTTGGGTGTCTTGTGTTACGGCGGACGATGGACGGTCGGCGGTGGACGGTTTACCCGCCGTAGCCTTGGCGGAGGCGGGTTGCCCAACAGCGGAGGCGGGTTGCCCAACATTATTTGTCCCGGCGGGAACGGACGGACGGCGTGTAGTCGGCGAAGCCGCGGATGGGGTTTGGGCTTGCGCATATTGTACAGTCAACAGCAGCAAGGCGAGCAAAGCTAAGCGCTGAAGCATTTTGGTGCTTTTGCTGCTTTTCATTCTTGTAATGGCACAATTCAAATAGCTCGGAATCAAGGCAATGTAGGTTATACTGTGATTAAAGTGATTTTGAATGATTTGAGTTAAACAAATGCTTGATTTTAAAATGATTGTAGCATTTCGACATTCATAACCACTTTGCGTTGACTATAAAATCAGGTAATAACGTGAATTTGACGTGTTGGTTGTTAAACGCTGGAACGACCCAAAATGTATGCATCAAAAGGCTGTTCAGGGGTTTGGGTTGCTGCGTTTTTTCTTGGCGGGCGTTTTTTCAGGTTCATCCCCGAGGGCAGGCACTTCTTCCGCTGGACCTGCCGGCGGCGTTTTCCCCAACCCAAGCAAATTAAAAATCCAGCCATAAAGATGCGCCAGCCATGTTTTATCGACTAAAAATGCCAAAACAGTGGTAAAAAGGGTCGTAAACAATATGATGGAAAACACGATTGACTGAATCATTTCACCGCCTTCAACCCCTTGCTGCAGGGGCAATGAGGCCAACACAGCAGCGCCCAGGCCTTTGGGGATCATGGTTGCCATAAAAGTTGCGTCTCTGGTTGCTGTGATGCGCGGCACCGAAATGCGGACAATTGGAATCCGGGCAAGGAACAAAGCTGCAGTGATGACCGCCCCCAAGGTTAATAGCCACCAATTTTCGAGGTGCACCGAAATACCGATGTACACGAAGAAAAAAGTGCGCAGCAAAAAAACGGCCTCTGAAAAAAATGCCCGTTCCTTCTCGTTGAGCGAAATGGGTTTCAAGGTTATCGCCCTGCGCATGATGGGCGGGCCCAGCACGTCCATATTGCCCAGGGTGATGCCAAAAGCGAGGGCCGCGATAGGACCTGAATAATTGAGCAGCTCGACAATGCCGTAAAGGATAAACACGAACGCCGGGGTGGTAAACACCGTGTTTTGAAGGGTCCGCATCCTGTTCAGCAGCACCGCCCAGCCGAACGCCCCGGCAACCCCCAGCATGGTGGCCAGGATAAACGCTGCGATCATTTGGCCGGTCACGAACGCCACGTCCACTTTCCCGATTTTATAAGCGGTAAGCAGGGTCAGCGGCACGCCCAGGGTGAAAACATCTGAAAACGCCGATTCCAGTATCAGGATCGTGCGGGTCTTTTCGCTCATCGAAAACTGGCGCACCAGGGTCGTCACCAATGCCGAGGAGGTGCCGCCCACGATGCTCCCGAGCATAAGAGACCGCAAAAAGCCCAAATCCGTGTTGAAATACGTGATGCTGCCTGCAACCAAACAGGTGCCAATGAAGTTGTAGGTTGTGATCTTTGCGGTGCCGCCCAATGAATGGAACAGCGGTTCCAAACGTTGGTCTATGCCGCTTTCAAACAATATAAAAACCAGGGTAATGGTGGTAAATACCGGCCCTACCGCCCCAAAGTCGCTGGTTTCCACCACGCCATAAACAGGCCCCAGCAGCACCCCGATGGTGAACAACCACAGCACATCCGGTATCTTCGTCCGGGCAAACAGCGCCGAAAACCAGTGCGACATAAAAATAATGCAGCCAACGAATACGATGATGAGCGCTGTGGGCATATATCAGGATTCTAGTAAAATGTACACTATTGTGGTAGCGCCCGCGAAAGTACGATGGTCAAAACGCACCCCAGATTAAAATTTATGGTTCAAGCCCCAAGAATTTGGCTACCCACGCCTTACCTAAAACGATAATTATGGACAACAGCCAATCCTCAAACGCCGACAGCCAACACCCCACCCTGCTCTTCGACGGCGTGTGCAACCTGTGCAATGCCTCGGTGCAATGGGTGCTGCTGCACGACGCGAAAGGCATTTTTCACTTTGCCGCCCTTCAATCTGAGGCAGGCCAAAACTTGTTGCGGCAACATGGCTTAAATGGGCAAAACTTTGACACGGTAGTGTTAGTGGACGCCGGAAAGCTTTTCCTGCGCTCCGATGTGCCATTGGAAATTTTCCGCCGACTGGGCGGTTTTTGGCAATTGCTCTACCTTTTCAAAATAGTGCCCAAAGCCCTGCGCGACATCGTCTATAACTGGATCGCCAAGAACCGCTACCGCTGGTGGGGCCGCCGGGAAGAATGTATGCTGCCGAGGCCGGAGTGGAAGGGGCGGTTTCGTTGATCAACGAACAACCAATTCATCCGCTATTTTCCGGTCGTTGGAAAGCCTTGGCACCTTGTTCTGGCCGCCCAATTTTCCTTGTGATTTCATGTAATTGCGGAAAGCATCACGGGGCAAGGCATTGATCCTCAAGGGCCGGAGGATATTGCCTTTGATCAGGTCGTCGTAGTAGATGTTCTGCACCCGCATGCGGGCATCGACGGCCAGGGCAAATTCGCTCAGGTTGGCCGGCGCTTTGTCAAATTCCACAAACCACTCGTGATAGGGCAGCCCGCCGTCGGGCGGGTTCACCTGGGGCGCCACCGTAAATTCAACGATGTGGGCCCCCATCGCTTGCGCCACAGGCATGATGCTCTCTTCTACTTCTTTGCCGATCACATGCTCCCCGAAAGCAGAAATGAAGTGCTTCACGCGCCCGCTCACGATGATCCGGTAGGGGTCTTTGCTCACAAACAGTACGGTATCGCCGATGTTGTAGCCCCAAAGCCCGGCGTTGGTATGCAGCACCAGGGCGTAGTTTACGCCGATTTCCACGTCGCGGAGCCAGATGCGGCGCGGGTTTTCCTTAAACATTTCATCCGCTGGCACAAACTCGAAAAACATGCCCGCATCGGTGTTGAGCAGCATACCCGCTTGTTTGTCTTCGGAAAAGACATCTTGAAAAGCGATGAATCCTTCCGATGCCGGGTAAACCTCCACCCCATCGATGGGGCCGCCCACCATTTCCTCTAATTTTGCGCGATAAGGCTCGAAATTCACACCGCCATAAACGAACACGGAGTAATTTGGGAATATCTCCCGGATGCTGTTTTTCCCCGTGCGCGCCAGCAGGCGCTCGTAGTACATCTGCACCCAGGGCGGGATGCCGGAGATGAGGCGCATGTCGGCGTTGACAGTCTCATCCACGATACGTTCCAGCTTTTCCTCCCAGTCTTCAATACAGTTTGTTTTCCAGCTGGGAAGCTGGTTGCTGCGCATCCAGCCCGGCACCAAGTGGTTGGAAATACCGCTCAAGCGTCCTGTCGGGATACCTGCCACTTCGTCGAGTGTTGGGCTGCCGGAAAGAAAAATCATCTTCCCGTCGAGCCACCGGCCATTGCCCGTGCGGGCAAAATAGTTGAACAGCGCATCGCGGGCCGTGCCGAAATGCGGCGGCGTGCTCTCCTTGCTCATCGGGATATACTTCACCCCGGAGGTGGTGCCGCTTGTTTTGGCGAAATACCGGGGCTTGCCCGGCCACAACACGTCGGGCTCTCCGTGCTTCACGCGTTCAATATAGTCCTTGAGGTCTTCATAGTCGCGGATCGGGATGGCCTGTTTAAACCCTTCGTAATCCATAATTTCCGAAAAATTATGGTCGCGGCCAAAGGCGGTGTCCCGGGCATCGCGCACCAGCCGGCGCATCAGCGCTTCCTGGCTCGCCACGGCATTGGCCGACCAGCGGTCTATTTTTCGGGCTATGTATTTGGCAAAAGGGCGGATAAGGGCAGAACGGAATCCCATGGAAAGCAGTTTATACTTTGATTCGCTTGATTATTGTGATGGACAATGATTGATTTATTTGATTACAAACAATGGCTTGCACAATACTTGATGGGCAGAGACTTATTTGGCACAAAGGTAACCCAGGATTTTAGTGATTTGCAGGATTTGGAGGATTGATGGATGCTGAAAGATTGATTTTCGATGGTGCTGTGTGTAATTTGGAAACGGTACGGCATCTGTTTAAAATCTGTTCACAAACCTGATGACACCATGCTAAAAACAATGCTTGCCTGCTTCATGCTGCTCCATTCCTACTTCCAGTGCAGCTTGCCGACACCCCAGCAAACCATTCCAGTTCAATTTGCCGCAAACCAAAACAACGGCGCCGGCAGGCCAAAAATCCAAGTCGCCCTGCTGCTCGACACCAGCAACAGCATGGACGGCCTCATCGACCAGGCCAAAGCCCAGCTCTGGAAAATGGTGAACAAGCTTGCCGTGGCCAAAAAGAACGGCGAAGTGGCGGAGCTCGAAATCGCGCTCTTTGAATACGGCAACGATGGCCTAAAAAGCGAAACAGGCTATATCCGGCTCGTGCAGCCACTTGGCACCGACCTCGACGGGCTTTCCGAAAAGCTGTTCGAGCTGCGCACCAACGGCGGCGACGAATACTGCGGCTGGGTCATCCAATCGGCCCAGGAGCTGTTGCCCTGGTCAACAGACCAAAACCACCTGAAAATCATCGTCATCGCCGGCAACGAGCCTTTCGACCAGGGCAAGGTCAATTTCCGCCGCAGCTGCGCCAGCGCCATCCAAAGCGGCATCGTGATCAATACCATCTATTGCGGCGACTACGAAACCGGCGTGCGCACCTTTTGGAAAGAAGGCGCCACCATCGGCAACGGCCGCTACCTGAACATCGATACGGATCAAAAAATAGTGCACATCGCAACGCCCTACGACGACAGAATCATGAAGCTCAACGAGCGCATCAACAAAACCTACCTTGGCTACGGCTCCTTGGGCGAATCCAAAAAAGAACGGCAAATGAAACAGGATGAGAACGCCGCTTCCTACGGCGCCGCAAACGCCGTGCAGCGCGCCGCCGCCAAAACCAAAGCCTCCTACAGCAACGCCGATTGGGACCTGGTGGACGCCGCCAAAGACGACAAAGACTTTACCAAAAAGGTAAAGCAGGAAGAACTGCCCGCCGAACTGCGCGGCAAGACCGAAGCCGAGCTGAAAGCGGCCATCGAGCAGCTCAGCACCGAGCGCGCCGCCGTAAAACAAGAGCTAGCGGCCTTAGAAAAAGAGATGCAGGCATTTATCGCCGAGGAAATGAAAAAGCGCAGCGCTACCCAAACCCTCGACAATGTGCTGATTGAGGCGGTGGTGGAGCAAGCGAAGGGGAAGGGGTTTGAGGTTGAATAGGACTTTCGAGGTTGCAGGTTTTATTTGTTACGGCCTTGTACTTGAGAATGTTCAAAAAAAACCGGGGAGTATTCAGAAAATTGTGTCACATTTTCTGAATACTCCTCAACTTTAATTAGATCATCACTTTCACGAAGGCAACGTAAAGGCCGCTTCCAGCCTTATTAAAATTCCACCTTACTTTTTTACAAACCTTCCGTTCCAATGCTTCCCCTCAACAAAGAGACTTATGAAATAAACACCCGGCTGGAAGCCACGCACATCCAGCGCTTTTATCCCAGCGGCAGTATTAAAGCTTTGTGACAGCCGCTCTCGCCCGTTTACATCATAAACTTTTGCCAGAACATTCGTCGCACTGCCCTCATAAGCGACAGCAAGATAGTCCGCAGCAGGGTTGGGATAAATTTCTATGGGCAAAACGCTCGAATGAATGTGCATGGCACCGCTCACCAATTTTACCGTTATCAGCCTGCACAGCGTGTCGCATAACCCTTGTTCATTGCAGGCGGTCAGACAAACCTCGTAATCTCCCGGTGAAGCGTAAACATGCGTTGGGGATTGGGTCGTACTGGAAACCCCGTCGCCAAATTGCCATAGCCAGGAAACCGGATCATGGTATGAAATGTCCATAAAATCCATTGTGGTGGAACCAGACAAGGTATCCTGGTTGTTGCGCCAGAAGGCCACGATGGGTGGCTGTACGCCGAGCGTGTCACATGCGCCGGGAAGGCTATACAGCCGATAGTTAGGCATGTTTGGCAGATAAAATGGAAAATGTGCCGGCAGCACCACATCGTGCTGTCGGAAATCACACGCCAGGCCTGGTTCGTTCGGGCGGTGGATGGTGTGCAAATAATTCGTGCCGTTGCCGCAAGACATGTAAATGCGCTGGTCGGGGCCAATGGTCATGCTGTTAAAACTTGTTCTCAGATTGTGTCTACCAAGAAACCCATCATAAACGCCAACCAGTTTTACCGACGCACTGATGTCGGCTGCCCAGGTATCATACTGGTAGAGTCTTTCGCCCCAATTTTGCACGTACAGGAAGCGGGAGTTGGGCGAAAAACAAGCCCAGGGCGCATAGGTAGAGGTGTCTGGCAACTGAACGGTAACTGGGTTGGAAAACGTGCCTGTGCAGCGGTCAAAATCATACATCCTGAACGCCCCCGGCTCTGACCCGCCCTGCCGGACATATTTGCTGCCATCCGGTGAGAATATGTTGGACAAAGCAGCTTCATGCCCAATGATCCAGCCAGCATCCGGCTGTTGTATGTATGGGCCATGAATCCCTGCCGGATCGAGGAGGAAAGTGTAATAAACACTGGCTGTGTCCCGCGCCGTTATTACCCACCAATCCCGCCCATTGGCATGGCGCGTAGCCGTGATCGCACGTGAAAAGGTGTCTGACTGCAAAAACTGGTTTTTTGCTATTACCTTCCCTTTGCCCCCATTGGCGTTCATGTCTATATGGGTATAAAGCAACTTGCGGGTAAGGTAGTATTCGTCTGCCCATAAATGGAAGTAGATATATTCGCCAGGGTGACTGGGATATGGCAAGGTGATTTGCCCCTGGTATGAAGGGTATCCGATGGGATGGCCTGGGTAATTGCACGAGAGTTCATGCATAACTCCGGCATTAATATTCTGGCCATTTTCAATCAACTGATGGTTCGCTCCTAAAAATTTACAGCCGTTGTTGTAAAAACTGAGCTTTCCTTGTTCATCCGACATAATATTGGGATACCACATGTCTATTGGCAGGTTCAGATAGGAAATATCCGGGTTTCCAACGGAGAAATCGATATAGTTGCCTCCATAATAAGGATCAGTTGTCTCGTTTGGGCTTCCGAGAAGCCAAACGAAATCGTTTTTGTTCTGTGCATCTGCACAAAAAATACAACCTATAGCAGTTGTGATGAAAAGCATCAACCGTAATTTAAGCGAAAACATAGTTCCAAATTTTAAACGTGAAAAAATGGCCATATCACCGCCCGAACAGGCAACGATATGGCCGGAGGTTGTTATTTGGAAACGATGAATTTAGTTACGGTGCGTTTGCCAGAATCCGAGATCAAGGATAGAAAATATATTCCCGATGCTAGCTTGCTGGTGGAGATATTTGCTTCGGTCTGTTCATTGATGTTTTGGCTTCGCCCGGCACTTTTGCCTGCCAGGTCAAATACTTGAATCTCGCCAGTAAAGGTAGAGCCAAACTTGACAAACAGGACATCTGCCACCGGGTTTGGAGACAATCGCAGCTCAAGGGTGGGATAAGGAGTAGAGGTGTTTCGTTCCTCTCCTTCACCGTATAGCCCTTGGCAACCAGGTATGATCGGCACATCGGGAAGAAAAATCGCAGGATCACCAATTGGCAACAGCCCCATGGCCTGGTCACGCGTGTGGCCAGCTATTTCCGGGCATTGACCTGCAATGATGCGCAAAGTAGAAAGGTCATTTTCAGAAAAAGCGATGATCCGTGCTTTTTTTAAGGCAAGGCCATTTAAAAAGGCCTGGTTCCATTCATAAGTCGCATTCTGCGGTAGAGCCGCCAAATATTGCTCGCACAAAGCCAAGGCGCTCGTCCGGGCTGCAACTATTTGAGATTCTATGGCTTGTTGTTGGGCCATCAACTGACCTATCGGGCTCAGCAATGTTGATCTGTACGCAAAGAACTGGCTACCAAGGGATTCTGCTGCGGCTGCATTCTGAACTGTGCTGTCCAACGAGTCTATGCGGCCGATCACGCCGGTGATTTGGGCACGGACGTTATCTAATGATGCCATCGAGCTTGGTTCGATAAGCATTGCGTGGTGCAGCATTTCATCGAATTGGGCAAATTTGCCCGCAGAGGTGTTGATATGCGTGTTGTAGAAGGTGTTTGCTGCCGGATAGGCTGTATTAAGGTCGGGGTAGCGCAGCAGTTTGCTGATAACCTGCCGCCGCTCTTCCCAGGCCAACACGGTAGCTGGAGCAGAATAATTTTGGTTTTCTGAAATTATTATTGACTCAAACACATCCAAGGTTGGGGAATAAGGCTCCTGCGCGCCACAATGTTGGTTTGGTAAAGGGGTGCCTATACAATCATCATGAAACCATCCAGAAGCTGGAAAGACAGGTACTGGTTCTTCTCCAGTTAAGGATGGGTTATAATCAAAACGCGAGTCGGCAAAATTGGTTCCTTTGTGCCAGGCTCCTCTATCTGGAGCATAACTAGCCTGTAGCCAATTATTATGCCGGCATATCTGCCAACCAATTTTGCTACCCGATTCCATCTGCAATGCCGCTGTCTCGGCAGTCTGGCTAGGAAGGGACGATCGTGCGTGGTGACCAAAATCGTTCCCGCCAAAAACCGATGTAGCGCAATTGCCTGTAAGGTGAAAACCGAGCAAGGTATAGTCCGCCGAGTTGTCACATATATTCCATGGCCCAGAATCAATAAAATGGAACGCGCACATGCCGTGATCGAAAGTGGCATTATTTCCAGTCACGTGGTTCTCTGAAAACCAATTGCCGACAGAAGGCGATTGCCATGATCGGATATAAAAGCCCCATCTGTTTCTGTGATTTGCGAGGTCAGGGTTGGTGGTAAATATGTAGTTAAACCTAAGGTTATAGTTAGATGCCATTCCAACAGCTACTTCAATAATTGGTGACGCAATAGGAGCCGCCTCAGTGCTGCCGCCGGAATTTACATTGACGGAATTGCTCCATATCCGCATAATATCTGTGGTTCCGGGCGTTCCAAGTACCTTGATGGCCCTACGAGAGCTCTGTGGTACAAATGGATGAATGACAAATGCGTTTCCATCAATCCTATTCCTAACGACAAACCCTGAGCCGCCGCTCGACCTTTCCATGTTGATGCCGACCTTGTGATTTTGCAGCCCGTTATTGTTGTCTATTTCAAACAGGTTTGATCCCACAACCTCAACTATTTCGCCCAACATGTTGCTTTGAGAATTCAAGTTGTCGCCTTCGCATTGGTTGAAATCAGTGTCATAGACATAAAGGCTTGATTGAGGGAATCGGATATCGAAGTTTTGCTCCCGTGTAAAGAGGTTCCGAAACCCGCCTGATCCCCTGATGTCTGTCCTTCCTAAGACCGATAGTATGCCAAATTGGTTGCACTCGAACGTCGCATATCTAAAGTTCATCACTGCACCGGAGTTAAATCCCCCAAATCGGTGGTTCCGGAAAGTGTTTCTATCTTTTACATCATTTGTGAACGGCAAGCCTACCGTCACAAAAGACTGCGTTGCCGAAATGCCAGCTAATGGTGCAAGGCCAAGGAAATTTGTCGAGGTTGCGTCAAAAAAATTCCCTGCGATCAATGCATTTGCCGTTACCGAAGCGGGAACCGAAATATCTACGTGGTTCCTGTTGAAGGTGTTCCGGGTGATAATCAGGAAAGCATCGCTGTTGGCAATGGTAATGGCATTTTGGGCGTCCTCAATAAAATTTGCCGTGAATTGGGTATAGCCACCTACAGCGCTGATCCCATCCCATCCTGACGAATTACAGGTGAAATAGCGCGATTCCAGGCTGCGGAATTCGCCCCCTGCAACGATGACAATGCGGCCATTAGGGCCGAGAACAATCGTAGAGTTTTCGATCAAAAATGGAGAGTCAACCGTTAGTGTGGCATTAATAAAAACGGTGTTTACCATCCACGAGGAAGAAGACATACTGCTCGTCAAGGTAGGTGATTCAATACTTATTTCAATTGGGTCTGATCCATATCGCTCGCACAAGGTAGCGCCCCCAGGATAAGGGCAGGGCAAGTTAGGTTGCGCAAGGGACAAGTTTGGGGAGAAACCGAAGGCGTGTGCCGCTAGAACCGGAAGCATAAAGCGGTAAAGCGGTAAAGCGGTAAAGCGGTAAAGCGGTAAAGCGGTAAAGCGGTAAAGC
>CAZULM010000012.1:87627-112682 GCA_964621185.1 uncultured Saprospiraceae bacterium
GTAAAGCGGTAAAGCGGTAAAGCGGTAAAGCGGTAAAGCGGTAAAGCGGTAAAGCGGTAAAGCAAGGGCAATTTCTTCATTTTACATAATTTTAGAGTGTTAATAATAGATATGTTGCCCCGCTTAATTTGGGGCTTATGCAAAAGTAATCCAATTTTTATAGGCTGTTTAAGTTAGTTGAAAGTTTAACATTCCGGAGAAATTAGCGTGTTCAATTTCGCATAAAAGAGAGTTTGCTCCCCTTTATCTTGTATCCCGAAATGGGTTATTACTCGTTCCAATTGGTGATTTTCCTCTACTACCAACACTTGAATCAATCTACTTCAAAATCATTCGCCGCTCCCCCAAATACCGCCCGTTCTGCCAGACCGTCAGAAAATACAGCCCCGCCGGCCAGTTGGCGCTGGGCGCCCAAGCTTCACCGGGATTCACTATTTGCTGCGCCATCACCTGCCCCGAAACATTCATGATGCGGATGCTCAACGGGGTCTTTTCGTCGCTGGCGTGGCAGATAATGTTGCCGCCAGGGGTGAACGGGTTGGCAAACAGACACTCGGCGCGGTGCTGGTGCGTCGGCGCGCCCGTGGCTACGGTTTCCAGATGGTACCAGACGGAATCTAAGCGGGATGGCGCCAGCAGCCCCTGGCCATTGCGTTGCAAATAGCTTTCCTTGTAAAAAACCTGGTTGTTCCCGAGGTCGGTGTAGGCACGAGTTCTTTCCCATTGAAGCTCCAGGCTTTGACTCATCGAATTGAAAATAAAATAGCGTTCAAGGGAGTAATCGTTGCTGTAAAAGCCGTCGCCAGGCAGGAACTCTTGTTTATAAGAAGGCCTCCAGGATGCATTGCTGTTTGGTTTTATGATGGCATTTACCAGGATCAAATTCCCGCCTGCGTCGTAATGGTTCTTTGCGACTGTAAAACTGGTGACATTGTTAATGCCAATGGTGCTGTTAGTGAAGGTGGTGTCAAGCTTGCCGTCCTGTCGGTATAGGAACGAATCAATCAATACGGATGAAACCTGGTTGACATCGTAACTGGTGGTTGTCCTGGTTCGGATTTTCCCGTCAGGGTAGTAGGTAAAGTCTTGTCGTTTCAGGAAACGCCAGGCGTTCGTGCTCGTTTTCCATTCGTCTTCGTGGTGCCGGCGCAGGTCGCCCGAAGGTCGGTAGTAGTTGAAATATTGGCGGTAATTGCGCCAGGAAGCCGAGGGGGTGTCCCAAAGCAGGTACAGCGAGGAGTCGCTGGCGGGACTGGAATCGTCGAACCAGAATGTTTCCTGGTAGTAGTTCTCCCAGGTGGCGCCGCTGCCCAATTGGCCCAGAAAGTAGTTGTTCCTGCCCTGGGCATCGTAGGTATAATCTGTTTTCAGCCAGTTTGCCCAGGGTCCGTTGAGGGAGACCGTGCTGCGCACCGAGGTTTCGTTTTCCAGTTGTTTCAGGGCATTGTAGGTATAATCGTAGCGGTAATACACCGGCCCTGTGCCGTATTTGTAAATGAAATAATCGCGCAGCGGGAGCTTGTCGCCGTTGTAGCTGAAATAGCTGAAGGAACTGAATTGTTCTGTCCCGGAAAAAGAGTCGTAAAAGTGGCTGGCGCTGGAATCCTTCACTAAGGGCAACAACAGGTTTTGTGCGGTTAAAGGGCATCCGGCCACGAGCAAGGCCGCCAAAAGCGGGAGTATGCTTTTATTCATATCACAAAGAAAGTTTAAGTAGTTATGTGTCAATTATCGCCCCTAATGTAATGGCTTAAACGGACATATGCAAGTTTCTTAATAAAATGCTTTAACTAAAACCTCAAGCCCGATGTTTTATCACCGCCCAGCCCCAAGCCCCAAGGCCAATCAAGATGTACAACATGGCAACCCCGGAAAAAAACCACTTCGCCTGGCCAGCCACAGACGCAAACCGCGCCCAACCGTCGGCCCGCTCCGGGAAGGCGCTCAGCACCTGGAGAATCCCGATGTTCTCCAGCCAATCGGCTACCATCCCGACTATCGGAAACCAGGCCACCGCGGTGATCTTAGCCAGGCGTCCACCCACCTGCCGGAACAGGAAGACGATCATAAAAGCGAAGAACACCCCGTACACCAAGGGATAGGCAACATCCATGACCATTTCCATGAATTGGTACTGCTGCCGGCCGGTTTCGCCCAAAACATCCAAAGCCTCCCAGGCTTGGTCGGGCGAAAAGCCTGGCCTCAGATCAAGTGGCGCATAATTGGGGTCGCCTGAAGCTTCTGCCAATGTCCGCTGCGCATTGGGCAGCACAAACAGCGGGAAAATCATGTACACAACCGTCAGTATCAATAGGTTGCGTATGGTGACGTGCTTTGTAGGAAAATCTGTGTTTTTCATGCGCTGGGTTTTATTTGTGGACCAGTCAAAGTGCTGAGAACCAAAAGCCAAGGGTTACACCCTCTTGGACATTGGACGTTCCCTGTGGAAATTGTATATTATAGCCGACGCAAAGTGGTTGTGAAAATTGAATGTCTGTAATCTATTGAAAATCAATTTGACAGCATCCATCAATCTATCAAATCCACCCAAATCCTGGTATATTTTCTCCATGTGCCAAATTAATGCTTTACCACAAAAGTCTTCCGCTCCACCCCAATCCCCGTGATCGTCAACGACTTCCAATTTTTAGGCAGCTTTGTTTTCAACTGCACAATACCCTGGGACGTTATATCCAGTCCGCCAAAACCCATAATGGTCGCCTGCAGGAAGCCCCCCGCCCCGGTAGCGAAATAGGGGTTGCTGCCACCCGCTGTTTCGGCCAGCACTCCAAACGGCGGTACTTCGTTTGGCTTGTAGCTGCTCACCCAGAGTTTGTAGGCGCGATCGGCATCGCCCGCGCGGGCAGCGGCAACCGTGAGAACCGCATTGCCCATGGCCGGGCCTTCCAGCGACATCCGCGGCTCGTAATAATCCAGGTCTTTTTTCACCTGTGCAGGGTCGGTGATGACTTTCAAGGGGTATGACAAGAGGTTTACATCTGCCTGTTTGATCGTTACGCCGTCGTAAGTGGCGTTTTCCTTTGTGGTGCCGTCGGGAAATTTCAGGATGGGGATATTGTCGGCCACGTGCGCCCAGTCGGGATCGGGACTCATTCCGAGCTCTTTCGCCGCATCGGTGGCGTAGCGCAGCACGGTGATGGCCATGCCGTTGGTAAAGGCGTTGTTGTCGATGTTTTCCTGCCATTCGTTGGCGCCGATCACGTTGTTGATGTCGTAGCGGCCTGCGCCGTTGCGCTCCACGCGGCTTGCCCAGAAATCGGCCACTTCCTTGAGGATGGGCCAGCCGCGCTCCTTGAGCCAGGTTTTGTCTTTGGTCACCAAGTAGTATTGCCAGGCCGCCCAGCCCACACAGCCCGTAATATGGTGCTGGAATGGCCCCGTCAAAGCCCAGACGGGCGTTTCTTCCTGTCCCGTCGTGGTGCTTTCCCAGGGGTACATAGCGCCTTTGTAGCCGTGGGAGAAGGCGTTTTGTTTGGCCTGCTCCAGCAATTGGAAGCGGAATTCCAGGAACGATTTGGCGATTTCCGGGTGCAGCAGCAGCATGGGCGGGTACATCCACAACTCGGTGTCCCAAAATACGTGGCCATTGTAGCCCAGGCCGCTCAAGCCCATGGGCGAAAGGCTGAGCGCTGTGCCTTCCCGGCCAAAAGAATACAGGTGGTACATCGCGGAATGTATGTCGCGGGTAGCATCCACATCGCCTTCGATAGTGATGTCGGAGGCCCAGAGCTTGTCCCATTCGGCGTTGTGGCGCTTCAACAGGCGCTCCGTGCGCTCCAGGGCGGCAAAAATGGTGAGGCGCTCGGCTTCGTTGTGGGCGTCTATGGTGTGGGCGGTGCTGATGAGCGTACCGACGACGGCAAATCTGTAGGTTTCGCCTGCTTTCAGTTTTTTGTAAAATTTCAACAGGTGCATGTTGTAGTCCCAATCCTCGTGGATCAGATCAGGCTCTGCGCCATGGGGCTCTTCAAAAACAAAGCTGCTGGAAGCGGCCACGGTGTACTTTCCGCTGGGGCTTTTCCCAACCGAGGTAAGCAAGGGGATCAGCACGTGTGGTCGGTCGATTTCGGCGTAGTAGTTCCGCACGTCCTGCAACATCTCCGGCGCTTCGATTACTGCCATCGGGGTGATGGTCAGGTCTTTTTTTGCGGTAATTTCCACCATGGAAAGGGCGCAGTACGGCAGGTGACGCAAGGCCATCAGGGTTTGTTTCACCGATAATTTGTCGCCCACATCATAACTGGTGGTAAGCTGGGCATGGCGCATGTCGAGCGTTTGTTTGTAGCCCGAAATATCGGCTCGCCCGATGCGCCGGCCATCCACATCGAGGTTCATGTTCATAAAATTGAAGCCTTTGAGGATGTTCGACACGCGGCCGCGCAGGTAGTTGTCGTAGGCGCCGTTGAGCACCACATCCTTTACTTTCATCGGTTCGGGCGACGACACCAGGCCGATCATGCCGTTGGCGACGGTGATGCCGAAATAGCGAGCCGGGTCAATGTTGTCGGCCACAATATGCCAGGCATCGGGCGGGGGGGCGCCAAAACCGAGGGAAAAGCCGTTCATCTGGCCGGATTGGGCGGAAATAAGCACGGGGAGAAACAGCAGGGAGAGTGTGTTTTTCATGGAATATTTGATAATGAGGCGGAAAAATAGGGAAAAAGGTTGAATGGCGGGTATTGGCTGGGGTTTCTCGTGTTTTGTTTCTCACGACGACACAACGGAGAGGGTTGGGTGCTGGCTGTTTTGTTGCTCACAACGACACAACGACACATTGGCACGGGATGGGTGATGGCTGTTTTGTTGCTCACAACGACACAACGACACTACGACACATTGGCATAGGATGGGTGATGGCTGTTTCGTTGCTTACAATACCCAACCGTCGTGTCGTCGTGTCGTCGTGAGAAACTTTTTAACCTACCACAATACCCAACCGTCGTGTCGTCGTGAGAAATTTTCTAGCCGGCCTCCTGGCTACTGCATTCTCAAGAACCCTGGAAGGCGTATTTATCTACCACAGAAGATCCTTTGTTAAAGTTGATTTTCTTTTTGGCACTGTCAACTAATACCCCTAATTTGCACAAGATTCGGCTCAAACAAGTATTGTTTTTGGTTGACGGGCCACAGCCAATAGTCTAGTGCCGTGTCCGGCGAATGGTGTGTGAATGGGAGAGATAAATTTTTCGTTTCTCAAGGTGTGAGGAGGGCGAAATGCGGGACATTTTAACCAACGAACAACGCAGAGGAACGGTAAATTTGGCCTTCCCATTCATACACCATTCGCTGGACACGGCACTAGGTATTCAACTAGATTTTATTATTTATTACGCCCAAGCCTTGAAAAAAGGCCGCACGCATTAATCCCTACATCTTTCCCATATATACTACACCCATTTCTCCATGCCAGGCATTTGGCAGGGTCTATAACAAATTATCACCTTCAATCTTCTAAAAAAATGAAAAATTACTCTATTGCCCCTATTGCATCAAGCATCAAGCATCAAGCATCAAGCATCAAGCATCAAGCATCAAGCATCAAATTGCTTACTTTCTACAATGGTAGAAAGATAGCCTCCAATTTTATTTTGATTGCTTTTCTTTTTACAGGATATTTAGTCCGAGCCCAAGTTGAAGGCTGCAATTGTGCGACAATTGTAGGAAGTGAGGTTGGAAAGCCTAATTTGTCCACTTCCGGTATAACCCTGCCTAAAACTGGTGGCTGTATAAGGGTAAAAGGCTATTTATTCCTCGATGTGCCTTTTGCAAGCGGCTACCAGTTTACCAACGTCGATTTTCAGATGGAATCAGGTTCGGAGCTTATTGTTTCTGCAAACACCAGAGTCGGTTTTAACGGCTCTACCCTGCACGGCTGTACAACCATGTGGAAGCATTTGGCGATCTTGGGTACACTTGACATGGTGGGATGCACAGTAAAAGATGCCCAATATGCCATTCGCCCCCTCCCCAGTTCGGTCGTAAATTTAACTTCAAATACTTTCACTGACAACTGGACGGGTATTTATTGCATTAATTTTTCTGGAGGCATGCCTGCTTTGTTTCAAAATACATTTCAAAGTATCGGAAACTTATTGCCGCCTTTTTTGGGGCAAGTTCCCGTTCCGGGCACAAAAGCCAGGTATGGCATATACTTGTCCGGGTGCTCGAACATGTCGTTTGGTGGCTCTGCGGTTGAAACGAATTATTTCAACAGGTTACAGACTGCCGTTTATGTGACAGGCGGAAGGAATACACATATCAGGACCTGCGTTATCAACGGTTCCAACTTCGGATATTTGTTTCATGATGGGACCATCGGTGTCGATGTGAGCTCTTCCCGGGATACCCGGGTCAATGGTTGCAGCTTCCAGTTTTTGGAAAGGGGCATCCTAGCCTCTAATTGCTCCGGCCAGTTTGCAGCAGAATCCAATGGGCCGTTTAAAACCCTGGAAACCAGCATCGATGTTGACAACTTTAACATTAAACCAAATCCCAATGTGGACCCAATCGATATCAGGGTTGAAAACAATTTTAATGTAGGCTCCCATTTCGGTTCTTGTATCAGGGTGCATCATATTCACAGCAGCGGCAGGATATCAATAAGCAGGAACCCCAGTGTCACCCTCGGCTTGGGAGCTACTTCGGGCACTGCCTCCGTGTATGGCATTGAGCTCAGCGATTATAACGGCTTGTCCGGTAGCGCGACTATTTTTGATAATGATGTGACACTGGGCGGAATAAATCAGATGGCAGGAGCTGTCCTCGTTTCAAACGTTCCAATCAGCACTTATGTTTGGAAGAACAACATTCACAGCGGCAGCTCAGGGCTCGTCGATTTCGGGATTTTGGCTGCTAATACCCTCGATTGCAGGATTGTTGACAACACCATCAATGGGATAACCGTCGGCCAGGATTATTCCCTGCACGACGCCATCAGGCTTGACATGAGCGAATCGTCCATTCTCTGTTGCAACCGTCCGGACAAATCTACGTTCGGCGTTACCTACCTCGGCCCAAATACTTCTGATATCGCCAATACCGATTTTAAGCATCACCTTACGCGCCTTTCTCTTTACCAGGTGCCTGGCATGGGTGTACAAACGCACACTGGCAATACTTGGGCATTTAACGACCCCGGCAAAGTTTGGGATGCTAAATATGAAGGGGATATCGCTTTAATTTCAGCCTCCAGGTTTTATGTTGATCCAGTGTTTCTACCGGATCTCTATAACAAAATTGAAGTGGTAGGTGGTACCCTCACGGACAAACAAAACTGGTTCGTGTTCCAAGAAGGGGGGCGGGAACAATGCGTAATCGATATAAATATACCCCCAACGCCCTCTTTTCTGTGCGGTTTTTATGCCAGTTCTCCCGGCTTTATTTCTGAGAATGACACTTGGGCGCTTGAGAGCAATTCCGATCCATCACTGGCCGCCATGAAGTGGGAGTCGCAGCGTCAACTTTATGACAAATTGCTGCGAGAACCGGGCCTGATCAATTATAATGAAGCTATTTCCAGTTTTTATTCCGGTTCTGCTTCCGGCGCGATCGGCCAGTACAGGGCATTCGCACAGGCATTGAACGATATTTATGCCGTACCTGCGAATTTTGGTTCAGGTTATCAAACGGCACTTGAATCTTTTAACCAACTCAGCGAAACATTGCAGACGGTGGAATCGAATTTGAGCACAGAAACATACGGTTCTTCCGCTTATGAGAACCTGCTGACTGAGCGCAACGATTTGCTGGCCCAGTTGGAGCCGCTAACTACCCAGCTGACCGAATACGACGCACTTTTAGCCACTGAGCGCAATGTCCGTATAAACGAACTCCTGACAAGCAACCTCAACCTGCCCGGCAATGAAATTTTTCAAGAAAACGAACGGGCGGTCAATGCAGTTTTATTACAGGCTTATTTGTCACAAAACTGGAGTTTTGACAGCGAAAGCCGGGCTATTATTAATGGTGTAGCGTCCCAATGCCCGCTCAGTGGCGGACGGGCCGTTTACAGAGCGCGCAGCCTTCAAAGTTATTACCAACGACCTGATTGGGGAAATGACAACTGCCTGACCATTGGCGAACGGTCGGAGCATAACGTGTCACAACGACTATTGAAGCCTGATATTTTTGACATTTTCCCGGTTCCGGCAACGGATCGCCTGATGGTGAAATTCGGCAGCCAGCGCGCGGATGGCTTTGTGTTGAGGATTTTTGACACACAAGGCATTTTGAGGGTTATCCAGAAAGTAGCTCCCGGCGTAACCGAGTGTACCGTCGATCTTTCCACATGCCCTGCTGGCTTGTATATGATTGATTGTCAAGGCGCCGAAGAAAAAATTTCGGTTAAAAAATTTACCGTCATTAAATAAATCTCTCCATCAGCCTGTAGCCGGCAACACTGTCGGTTACAGGCTATTTTCTCCTTCTCCCATGTTTCGGATTATTATACTGATCAACATTTTCCTGTTGATGGCTGCATGTTGCCACGCCCAGAAAGAAGATTATACTTGGATTTTGGGCGCTAATCCTGCGCCTGACAGTACCCGTGCTATGGTGCGGCTGAACTTTAACACCGATCCGGTTTCCATTGAATATATCGATAAAAGAATTGCGCTTGATCTGGTGACTAGTTCATTATCCGATACTGCTGGCAACCTGATTTGCTTATCTAATTCTACAAATATTTATGATAATCATTTTGAAATCATAGAAAATGGAAAAGACATTCAGCCATCTTCTACTTTTCCTTGGGGTTTGTGGCTTACACAAGGTATGGTTGTTTTGCCAACGGGAAAAAATGGGTATATACTGCTGACAGGAACGCTGAAAGCATTTATTCCGGATAAATTAGATTCTGTTTTTTATACCAGATTTACCATCTCTGACAAAGAACAAAAGGTATTGGAGAAAAAGGTTTTTTTGATAGAGCATGACACCCTCAGCATACATGGCGCATTTACAGCCGTAAGGCATGCCAATGGGCGCGACTGGTGGCTGACCCTGTTAAAAAGAAACTCTAATAAATACTTTAAAGTGCTGGTAAAGGATGGCGTCCCGATGGTTTACGGTACCCAGGTCATCGGCGATTCCATCCCGCATGGATGGGATCACACGGTTTTTTCGCCCGACGGCAACTGGTATGCCCGCTACAGTTGGTGGGGCACCACCAGCCATCCGCACTCCAGTATGTACCTCTACAATTTTGACCGGTGCAGCGGTGCGCTGTCCAATTTCAGGAAATATGATTTCAAGGACGACGGCCCTGGCGGTGTAGCGATCTCCCCAAATTCAAAATACCTGTACGCCTCCAACTGGGACACTATTTTCCAATACGACCTCTACGCGCCAGATATTTTTGCTTCGGAAACGGTCGTAGCCGGTTACGACGGTTTTGTCGGCGAAGACGGCAGAAGGCCCCGTTTCTTTACCCCACAACTTGCGCCCGACGGCCGTATCTACCTCTGTGTGCCCAATTCACCCTCACGATACCTGCATTATATTGCATACCCCGACTCGGCGGGCAGCTCCTGCAAAGTGGTGCAGCACGGCATAAAACTCCCGGTGTACAACAGCAATACGCTGCCCAATTTGCCTTATTTCCGCCTTTATAAAGACTCGCGCGGTATATGCGACACGATTGGCCAGTGGTGGCATCCGCCGGTTTACACCATGCTGCAAATATTGCCCAACCCGGGAAATGAAGCGGCAAAGCTTGTCTTGCCAGGCGAAGGCTTAAGCCATGCTGGCCTTATACGGCTCTATTCTGCTACGGGCGCGCTGGCGCTGGAGGCTGTTATCCCACCTGAGCTCCGGGAGTACCGTCTGGAAACAAGTGCGCTGGCTTCCGGGGTGTATTTTTTTGAGGTAAAAACGGGCGGGATACTATTGGGGCGGGGAAAGTGGGTGAAGTGCATAAGGTGATTGCGCTCTTTTCTTGGTTCTACGGCGATTTGTAACAGCGTCGTCACCGCTTGCTAAGCTCTAACCGCCAAACCATGCCCAAATACCCCAGGAAAAACAGCACCCGCAAGCCCCAGATGGCGGCCAAGGGCAGCATCGGCTCCAGTTGTGTGCTGATGGCCCACAAACCCAGGGCCGACAAGGCGTACCAGGCCATACGCCCCATTTGGTAAGGCACGGGATAATGCTTGCGCCCGGTGCGCCAGGTGAGCCAGGACATGAACAGGTAGCAGATAAGCGTCACCCAGGCTGCCCCTACATAGCCAAAAACCGGTATCCAAAGGATGTTCAGCACGATGGTGATCACAGCGCCGGCCAGGGAAATCCAGGCGCCCAGCCCGGTCCGGTCTTTCAATCGGAACCAGACAGAAAAATTGTAGTACACGCCCAGCAACAAGTTGGCGCACAGCAGGATCGGCACCACCCCTACCCCACTGTGAAAATCTTTGCCCAGGAAATGTTTCACCAGGTCCAAAAATAGCAGGATGCCCAACATGCCGATGGCTGCGGTGATCGTGAACCACTTGGTAACTTCCGCCTGGGTCTGCATGGCGTTTTCATCGGCCGCATGGCGGAAAAAGAATGGCTCGGCGGCGTAGCGGTATGCCTGGGTAAACAAGGTGATCAGCATGGCCAGCTTGTAGTTTGCCCCAAAAATGCCCAGTTCCGCCATGTTCTCTTCGGGTGTGCCCGTCAGCAGATATTTCATCATGGTGCGGCTGAGCATTTCATTCACCATGCCCGCAAAGCCGACAATGATCAGGGGGGCGGCGTACAGCATCATTTTGGTCCATAAAGCCTTGTCGAAGGGCAAGCGAATGGCGCGAAATTCCGGCAGCAACAGCAGCAGGGTAAGCATGCTGGCCAGCACATTCGACAGGAATATATACCCAACGCCCAATCCCGGAGACCACACATAATAGACCCATTCCATGCCGTTGTCGGCAGCCCAGGGGCAGAACACCAGCCAAAACAAGTTGAGGGAAATGTTGGCGCCAATGTTTACCAACTTGGTGCTGACAAAACGGATGGGCCGTTGCTCTAAGCGCAGGCGCGCAAAAGGCAGTTCGGAAAGCGCATCGAAGGCCAGCATCAGGGCAAACCAGCGGATGTACTCCGGGTGGGCGCCATATTTGGCGGCTGTGGCAATGGGTTGGGCAAACAAAAAAAGCAAGCCGGTGATGATGGCTGTGCTTATCAACAAGGAAATAAGGGCTGTGGAAAAGGTTTTTTCGCGATCTTCCTTTGGCGTACCGAAACGGAAGAACGCCGACTCCATGCGGTAGGAGTAAATGATGATCAGAAACGCAGAAATGGCATACAAATCGGTGACAATGCCGTATTCGCCGGGGTCGAGTGTCCGGGTGTACAGCGGCACCAGCATCACGTTCAAAAAGCGGCCGAGTATGCTGCTGAGGCCGTAGAGCGCCGTTTCACCAGCGAGTTTTTTTACCAGGGACATTTATACCATGATTTGGAAGGATTTGATGGATTGACGGATACTTTCCTTTCAGCAGCATTTTCAAAGGCGGGTGAAAAATTGATTTTCAATAGAATACAAACATTCAATTTTCACAACCACGCTGCGTTGGCTATAATATTGATTTTGTAGGATTCTTGATCGCCAATTCCCAATCAACCCGAAACCATGAAACCCTGAAACCGGAAACCTTGAAACCCTATCACCCCATCTCCTGCACCACCTCTTCCACCTCCGGTATCATCCGCTTCAACATGCCTTCAATGCCGGCTTTGAGGGTCACGGACGATGATGGGCAGCCACTGCAGGAACCTTGCATGGTGACGTACACCTTGCCGGCTTCAAAAGCTTTGAACTCGATGTTGCCGCCGTCCATTTCAACGGCTGGTTTTACATAGGTATCGATGAGCTCTTTCACTTTTTTGGCGATCTCGCCGCCTTCGCCGCTGAACTGGGTGGCATTGTTCTCCGCTACCTGCTGCTCCATAAATTCGGCGAAGCCATCCAACACAACCACCCCTTCTTTTTCCACGTAATCTTTGATGAACTCCTTGATTTTGAGCATGATATCTTCCCACTCATAGTTCAGCTCCTTCATCACTGTCACATAGTTGTTGTTGAAATACACGCTTTTGATGTAGGGCAACTCCATCAGGCTATTGGCCATTGGGCTCCACTGGGCAGCCATTTCCTTCTCTTTGAAATCGGCGATGCCGCGGTACAACATGCGGTTGGTGACGTACTTGAGCGCATCCGGGTTGGGGGTTTGCTCGGTGTACAACATCACGGGACTTTTTGCAGCTACAGCTTCCATAATTGAAATTTGTCTTGAATATTTAGTTGCAAAAGTAACAGAAAAGACGGAGAATGGTTTAGTGCTTTTCAAGTATTGGTTCTACTATACAAACAGGCGTGTTCACCTGAATGCTTTTTAGGAAAACGGGCATTTCTGCTTTCTTTAAATCAAATAAAGAAATATTGCCGGAATCCTGATTGGCCACCAGCATCCAGCGCCCGTCGTGGCTCAGGTGGAAATTGCGCGGCGTTTTGCCTTCTGTGCCAACATAACCCTTGTTTTCCAGGGTACCATCCTGTTTTAGCTTAAAAATGGCGATGGAATTATGGCCCCGGTTTGAGGTGTACAACATTTTCCCATCTTGCGACAAATGAATGTCGGCCCCCGTGTTTTGGCCCTGAAAACCGGTAGGCAATGTGCTGATGCTTTGTACCAATTGAATATCGTCGGGCTTTGAAATATCGAGCACTGCCACCTGATTGCTGAGTTCACAAAGCACGTACAGGGTTTTGCCGTCCTGCGACAGGCTCATGTGCCTGGGCCCGGAGCCATCAGGCAATTCGAAGTAGGGGCTGGCCGCAGGCTGCAGCCTCCCCGCATTGTAATCTACCATAAAGGCCATGATGCGGTCGGTACCGAGATCTGCTACAAAAACCATTTGCCCATCGGCACTGAAAATGGCGCTGTGTGGGTGGGAATCCTCCTGCCTTGGGCTGCTTTTTTTCAGGGCGGGAAGGCGGATAGCCTGAAGCCCGGAATCGACTTGCGCATCCAATGGGAAAACCGATACCATGCCGCCGACGTAATTGGAAACCACCGCCAGGGTTCCTTTCGCATTTAAAGCGATATGGCAGGGCGCATAGCCTTGGGTGCTGTTGGAGAACATTTTATCGCCAAAATCCTCGGCATTGATGCTGTACGCTTCAAACAAACCGATGGCATCCGTGCCGGGAACAATTTCATTGACAGCATAAAGGGACAGTTGATCCTTCGACAAGGCCAAAAAAGAGGGGTTTACCATGCCTTTTATGGTATCAGTTACCGTCAGTTCAAGCGTGGCCGGGTCAAAGGTCATTTTGTAGATGCCATCGCCCTTGCCATCCACATGGCCTTCTATTTGGGTGTAGGTGCCGATGTAAAAGCTGAGCTTGGCGGTTTCTGCTGGCTTTTTTGTTTGGCAGGCAAAGCAGAGGAGGAGGAAGGCAACGGGTGTGTAGCGCATTACTTGCTGGAAAAATTTAAGTGTATGAATCCAATGGCCGCAAATGTGGGGAAAATTGGCAAACAATGGAAGTTTAATACCTTGCACTCCGCAAAAACAAACGACCATGCACCACCTTTACACCCGCCTGCCGCGCAGGTCATTGCTCACAGCCTTCCTTTTTGTCCTCAATTTATGCAGCATTTTGGCCCAATTGCCCCTCTGCTCCACCACCACTGCCAGCTTTGCCGACTGTGAAGACGTCGTTTGTGTGAACTGCAACCTGCACGCCTTTACCGGCAGTTCCGAAGGCTTTGGCCAGGATCCCGACAACGACCTGCTGTTTGCCGGTTGGTGCGGCATCAACCAAAGCGTACAATACATCCCGTTCAGCGCCGCTTCGAGCGGCATGCTGATCAGTCTAACCTCGTCGGGTTGCCTCATCGGAACGGGTGTCGCCATGGGCATCATGCATATCTGCGACCAAGGGATCCTTTCCTGCTCGCCTGGAAACGGAACTGGGAACAATTCCCTGGTGGTCAGCAACCTCGTCGTCGGGGATACCTACTTGTTGATCCTTGATTTTCACGCACTGGGTACCTGCAGTTTTACCATCCAAACAAACCCCATTAACGGCACCATACTGCCGACGACCATCATACCGGCGAATCTGACGGTTTCAGGGCCGACCAATGTGTGCCCGGGCGCTACCACCAACTATGAAATTGGCCCAATTAATTTCAATGCAGATTTTTTCTGGTCAGGGCCGCCGGGGTCAATTATTAACGGGGTGCCGTATCCAGCCGAGCTGCAAACGCCTTCGTCAACGGTTTCCGTGATTTGGGGGAATACTGGGGGCGACATCTGTGTGTACCCCAAAAATCCATGCGTACAGGGTAATACCTTTTGCCTTCCAGTGACGGTGACACCCATTCCGAACACGGTATTGCCCGACCCGCCGAAAATCTGCGCCGAAGACGTGCCCTATATTTTGCCCTGGGGGGAAGAAGCCTATACCAGCGGCACCTATTTCAACACCCTGCCCAACTTTCTGGGTTGCGACAGTATGATCCAGCAAACCATTACTTTTTTGCCGCCAAAAACCAGCACTTTGCCAGCGGTTACCTTGTGCGAAGGGGACTGTGTCAGTGTCTGCGGCGAAGATTATTGCGCCTATGGTGGCTATTCCATCATTTGCCAGACATCCAACGGATGCGACAGCACCATCAATTTTTCCATCGTGCCGCCTAACCTGGTGGCGGATATCCTGGGTGGCGGCACAATCACCTGCGCCGAGCCAAGCATTACCCTCACTGCGGCGCCCTCCTCTGGCATAAAGACCTGGTATTTAGCCGGGCAGCAGGTAGGCATGGGCAGCTTGTTAACCGTTACAAGCCCCGGCACATACATTTTGGTAGCCACCCTGATGTTAAACGGGGAGGAATGTGTCAAAACGGATTCGATCAAGATTCTCAAAAACACCACACCGCCGCCCGTAACAACTACCGGAGCGATTGTAGAATGTGACACGCTGCCCGTAAGGATTAATGCCAGCACACCCGTAAACCCGGCGCTGTACCATTGGGCCGGGCCAAATGGGTTTGCCTCCAACTTGCCCAACCCTATCGTGACCGATGTAGGCACTTATATACTGACAGTATTTGACATCAATAACGGGTGTTTCAGCATCGACAGCGCGCGCGTGACCCGCTGTTGCCATACTTACGCCGGCATCATGGATTCACAATCCGTATTTGTATGTGGCAGCAATAACCTGGGCGCAAATTTTCTGGGAAATGAAAACCTGGAAGCGGGCGACAGCCTGGTATTTATCTTGTATTCAGACCCGGCGAACCCCTTGGGCAGCATCCTGATGGTCAGCGACACCGCGCTTTTCCCGTTTATTCCTGGGCTAACCCAGCCGGACAGCACCTATTATGTGGCTGCCGCGGCTGGGCCAGTATCGCCCAATGATTCTATCGATGTATTAAGCCCTTGTTTTTCCAGCTCGCCCGGGCAACCTGTAATGTGGGCTGCCAAACCGGCTATCCAGGTTTCGTCGGCGCCCAATACCGTATGCGCCGGGCAGTGCATCGACGTCACGTTCCAGTTTTCCGGGGCGCCGCCTTTTCAGTTTCACTACGAAATAGCACAGAACGGGCAGTTGTTGTACGCGCAGGACGACAGCACCGCAGGTTTTCAAAAAACGGTTACGGTTTGTCCCTCGTCATTCAATGCAGTGCCAGGGCCGCAGGATTTTAACTTCAGCGTGAATTTCCTGGCCGACGCCCGGTGTACCTGTGAAAACTAACGGTGAATGTTCAATAGTTCAACTTCACCAGTTTGAACTCCAGTTTCTTTTCCTTTTTCATAAATTGCGTCAGCATCACGGAGCTCGCCTGGGCTGGATACAGGAAGAAAACCGTGTTTTTGGGCGCCGTTATGTCCACTTTGTCGAAACTGAGCGTGCCATCCTTGGGCTTAAAAATATTGCCGACGATGGTCTTTGTCTTTGATCCTTTTTCCCGGTCGTAGTTGATGTAGGCGACGTTGAAAGCGCTGCCATCATTGCTTTGTTGCAGGAACTGGTAGTCAAAACCGCCCGTCCACTTTACAAAATAGCCGGCGAAGCCTGCGCCCATCATGTCCGCTCCAGGGGGCAAGCCTACGCTGCTGCCATCCTTTTCGTAGTAATTGACCGCCAACGGCTTGAAATTGGCGTCCATTTCGAGCAACCAGAGATTGCCGACTTTCACCTTCGCCACCCCTGTGCCGCCACCCAATGCCCGCATGGCGATGCCGGCGCCGTCTGCCACTTTTTTGTATTGCTCAAACACCATGAAGGAATGCCCATCTGCGGTTTTGAAAAGGCTGAGGGGGTAGTTCAAATATTTATCCTCGATGCTTTCCTTGGCCTTGGCATCAAACAGCTTCGCCACGTCTTTATCCCAAGAATAGAGGTGTTCAGAGGTCTCCTTCCCTGTTTTCAGGTCGTAGGTTTTGATGTAAAACCCTTTGCTTTTGTGTACCCCCGGTTTCGCATCCAGGTCGTAATATTCGCCTTGCAACAGCATTTGGTCGCTGCCTTCTTCCAGAATCGTGGCAGAAATGGAAAGTTGTTGTTTTTCTTTTTCAGCGGAGACATCCAGGGTTTTCTCCCCGGTATCGGCGTTAAAAATGGTCAAAAAATAATTGAGCTTGTGGGACAACATCCCATCGCGCCGAATGGTCATGCCTGTAACATATTGTGCATTGATGTCGGAAAGCATAAACTGCTCGTATCCTTTGGCCGTTTTGGGCGTTTCATACGACCATTTTTCCTTGAAGTTGTTGTCGTACATGGTCACCTTGAACTGGTCGTTGGACTTGCCGTAACCGGAGCGTACAAAGCCTTTTCCCGGCACTGGTTTGATGCCGAAGAAATAAAACACCTCATCGGTATCGCCACCCGCCATCTGGTTGAGCGTTGCGAGTTCCCATTTATTGGGCTTCTCGGTGGTTCGGCTGCCAAGCAGGGTCAGCTTTTTGTCGTAGGATTTGAAAATGTAGTTCCTTTTGACCGGGTCAAAAAACATGAGCCCCAGCGCTTCGCCGTTGTACACAGTTTGCAGGAATACCGATCCACTGGGCAAAACCACTTTTACAGAGCTTACTTTATTGAGTTTTTCATCCAAGAGGTCGAAGCCGTAGTTGTCGTTTTTCTTGTCTTTTTTGTCCTTTTTGTAAAAAACGACGTACCCGCCGACTTCCTTGCCGTTCATGATCGGTTTGATACCGTTGGATGAAACGGACGAAATACCTTCCAGGGCATAGGATTGGGCGCCAAGCTGGAAAGCGAAAAACAAGAAGATGAGTAAATTTGGAATTCTGATTTTTTGCATGATGTTTTGTTATTGATGGTGAATGAACAGGATATTATTTTCCATCCAGAGCATCCACAAACCGGCCTTTGGGATACATTTGGAGGTATTTCTTTTGCAGGGCTGTAGCGCTGGCCTTATCCTCTTTGGAAACGGCGTATTTGTAAGCTGCATACAAACCAAATTCGCTGTCGCGATCGGGTTGCGCTTCCAGCACACAGGCCTGCAAAGCGCTTAGCTCGCTCAGCCGGAGGTTGTTTAGCAGCGAAAGCAGGCCATTGTACCCATAATCATAATAGGGAGAGGTTTGTGACAAAACCGCGCTCAAATTGTGGTTTTTCAGGTTCACAAATAACCCATTCAACGACAAGGCAAATATTTCCTTGAAATAGGCGCAGTCGGGATAATCTTTTTGATACAACAATGATTTGTAAATGGCCTTGTCGTAGCGCTCCCGGTCGTAATAGGCTTGCACATTTTCCAGGGCGCACAAAAACCTGATCTGTTCAAAGTTGTTAATCGTCACCGGGTGCTCTGCCGGTTGTTTTGCTGCTGCCATGGCCGCAATCCAGTTATACCTTGCCTTAGCATCGGGGTGTGTACTCAAAGAGTCTGAAATTGCCTTGTTGCGCTCTTTTTGCGCCTCATGGGCGGCGCCCCAGATAGAGCTGCTGTCATTTTCTTTCCACTTCGATTGAAACGGGAAAGCGGCACAGCCAAAATGTTGATCGAGCTGCAGCAGGGAATCCCCTTCGGATTTGTCTATGGTTTCAAACAGTTCCTGAAGCCGCAATGCCTGCGCAGGGCTGTAGGCTGTATTGAGGTAATACTGGTAAGCGAGTGAATCCGCTTGGCGTTCCAGATCGCGGCGGTGGTAGCGCGACTTGAACCGGACATTCCGGTACATGGTTTCGTACAGCTCCGACTGGTTGAACTCCGCCTCCTTTATTTTTTTCAGCTGTGCCTTGAACTCCTTCGACTGGAATTGCTCAATTTCCTTGATAAGTTGGTTAGCAGCGTGTTTTAAGGTAAAATGCGCAATTTCGTGGCACAACACAAATGCTAATTGGTCCTCATTCTCCAGCGCTGAAATCAGCCCGGTGTACACAACAATGGTGCCGTCGCCGACCGAAAAGGCATTGGTTACCGGCTCGCTGGTCAGGATAACATTGATGGCCGGAAGCTCGGGATTCCCGGTCATGATTTTTTGCTGCACGTCTTTCAAAAAAGGATACAGCACGCTGTCGAACAAAGCCGTTTCCAAAATAACATCGGCAATGCTTTCTCCCATGCGCTTGCGCTCCTCGAGAAAAGCTTTTTGGGCTTCTTTGTCAAATTTGTCGGGAACCGGGAAGGCTGTTTCAACAGTAGCTTTCGCCTTGTCAGCAGCTTCGTTTTTGAGCTTGCCCTGGCTGGCATGAAAATAGGGGGTTTGGCGTAGATCCTGCGCACAAATCAAAGATATGCTTGTGCAGAGCACAGCTAATAGCGCAATATGTTGTTTTGCCATTTAATGGGGGGGGTATGGATAAAAGATCAATTAACGACGAAAATCTAAAAACCGTACTGTTGTGACAAATTATTTTTGTCCGATTTTCAGCCGCAATATTGCGCCACAAAAGTAAGGTGTTATTGAAGCACTTCCATTGCAGCGCAGAAAAAAAACAGGCCGCTCGGACATTTCCGGCAGCCTGCTTTTCATGGTCAAAATAATATGCTATTCCCGTTATTCTGATTTCAACAATTTACCCGATTGCAACAGGTTGCCATTGGAATCGTACAGGTTGGCGATGTACATGCCAACGGGCAAGTTGCTGCCGTCCCAGGTATGCTCGAATTCGCCTTCCGACAGGTTCCCCTGGAATGCCGTGGCAACATAGGCGCCCTGTGCATTGAAGATGCGCAGCGTAGCTTTTGTAGGCTGGTTCACTTTAAAAGCAAAGGTCGTTTGGCCGCGGAAAGGGTTCGGGTAGTTCTTCATCAGCACAGGCTTGGCGCTCAGGCCGATGAAGCCGTTGAACACTTCATTGGTGCTTACAAAAACCGGCCCGCCGCAATCGCTGGTGCCGCTGTTGGGCGCTGCGATGTAAGGGAAACTGTTGCTGAATGGCTTGTCGTTGCTCTCCACGCCTGTGGTATAGGTAAGCACACCCACGAGCTGGTTGGTCACCGGATTGGGACTGCCTGCTGTGTAGTCATCGTACCAAAGCCCGATGGCTGCCAATACTGCGCCGCCTACCGCCTGCAATTCGATGCGGGTCACGTCGTCTTCCAACCTCCGACCGTTGGGGAAGCCGTCCATGTTGGGGATGAACTGCACAGCAGCGCTGCCGTTGTACGCCGGATCGGTCAAACCCAAAACTGCCGCCTGGATGAGGCCCAGGGAGCTGAATTTGGGGTCGTTGCGCGGGGTTGGGGGTACAGCCATGTTCAGGCGCAGCATGTCGCCGCCGTTGGGCAGAAAATTATTGATAAACGGTTTGCCTGCAGCGAGCGGGTTGCCGCCTTTTCCCGTGGCCAATTGGTAGGGCGGGAAATTCGGCACACCCGTGTGGAAAATCGGCCACAGGTCAACCGAACGCGGTTTGCCCGCAGCTGGCAGCAACAGGGTGCCGAATATGGCATCGTCCAATGCTGTTCCGGCTACATCTGTGGTGCCTTTCAAGCCAAACAGGCCGTTTTTCCCGTTGCCAAAATCAAAGTTCTGCAAGGAATTGCGCTGGATACGCAGGGCAGAAAATGCCGGCACCGCGCCGCCAAACTGGGAGTCGTCCATGTACAACGCCAGTTCCGGGTTGTAGAAATACTCGTCGAGGGTGGTCTCGCCGATTTCCTGGTAAGGGGTCAGGGAGTTCCAGAAGTCTTTCTGGCCTATCGGAATCACCGCTTCGTTGGTCAGGGGCATACCCAGGCGCGAAACCTGTACCCAGGGGCCGGAAAAGCTCGGGTCGGCAGTAGCAGAAAGCGTGCGTGTCATCTGGCGACTGGCAGAAGCCCATACGCCGATTACGAAATCGCTTTGCAGGATGGAGGTTGGCGCTGGCGAAACGCCCGCTTTCAACAGTGTCTGGATGTTTACCTGCAAGGCGATGGTGCTCACATTCAAGCAAGCCAGCCCGTCAACCGGGGTGCCGCCGTTCTGCCGCTTGGCATCTCCCAGGTCAAAAATACCCCCCAGATCGACAAAGAAAGGGTCGTCGGTAGTGCCGCAGAACACCTTTTCGCCGCTCGTGGCCGTTTTAATGGCGCTGCTCATCAGGTTGGCATACGTAGTGTTCAAGCCTGCACCTGATTCAATGGAGCGCGGCCCGATGTTCGGGGGCGGCACGATGCCATTGGTCACGATGGTCTGGAACGACTGGCCACCGTCGATGCTACGCTCTAGGGTGTAGGTGGTTTTCAGGTTCTGTTTCCCCAGACGGATGTTGAAAAAAGTCGTGGGGTCTTCGTTTACCTGTTGAAAGGTGAAACGGTACACGATCTCATCGCCCGGCTTCGCCGCATCGTTGTCGATGTGTATCTCATAGCGGATATTTTCCCCGAAAGAATAGTAGTTCGGGCCGCCATGCGGCAATTGCAAGGGCACATACGTTGCGATCAGGGTGATCGTGCTGGGGTTGTCGGGACTGCGGAACGCGTACAGGTCCACATTGTCGGCAAGGGGGTCGTCGGCGATGAGCGGCGCCTCGCGGTGACTGGAGGCCCAGCTCTGTGCTATGGCGGCCACAACGATGGCGGCAGCCAGCAGGATTTTATTGATTGAGTGATTCATTGTCTAATTTTTTTTGTGATGGATGTTCAGGTTACTGCCCTATTTCAGTGCCTCTCCAGGGATTGGCCACGTAAGGGAAGCTGCTTTTGAAATGCTTGTCGTTGGCGTTCACCCCGGTGCGGTAGGAGAGCACACCCACCAAATCGGCGGTTACGGGATTAGGGCTTCCGGCCGTGTAGTCGTCGTACCAAAGCCCAATGGCTGCCAGTGCGACGCCGCTAACGGCTTGCAATTCGATGAGGGTCACGTCGTCCTCCAGGCGTCTGCCGTTGGGGAATCCGTCCATGTTTGGGATGGCCTGTATGTTCGTATTGGTGTTATAAGCCGGATCGGTAAGGCCCAGTACTGCTGCCTGCACGATGCCGAGCGGGCTGAATTTGGCGTCGTTGCGGCTGGTTACCGGCACGGCCATGTTCAGGCGCAGCATGTCGCCGCCATTGGGCAGGAAGTTGTTGATGAACGGCTTTCCGGCTGCGAGTGGGTTGCCGTTTTTGCCGGTTGCCAATTGGTATGGCGGGAAATTGGGTACGCCCGTGTGGAAAATTGGCCACAGGTCAACAGAGCGCGGCTTGCCGGGTCCGGGCAGCAACAGCGTGCCAAAAATGGCATCGTCGAGTGCTGTGCCGGCTACGGCTGCCGAGCCTTTCAAGCCAAACAGGCCGTTTTTGCCGTTTCCGAAATCGAAACTTTGCAGGGAATTGCGCTGGATGCGCAGGGCGGAGAAAGCTGGTACAGCACCGCCAAACTGGGAATCATCCATGTACAAGGCCAGTTCCGGGTTGTAGAAATAGTTGTCCAGGGTTTGGTCCGTGATTTCGTCATACGGCGTGATGCGGTTCCAGAAGTCCTTTTGGCCGATCGGGATAACAGCTTCGTTGGTGAGCGGCATGCCGAGGCGCGACACTTGTATCCAGGCGCCCGAGTCGTTGGGTTGGCCGCCGTTGGCCACGAGCGTGCGGGTAGCGGGACGGCTGGCCGAGGCCCACACCCCGATCACATAGTCGCCATCGAGGATGCTGGTGGGTGTGCTGGGCGCACCCGTTTTGCGCAGGGTGCTGATCGGCACCTGAATGGCAATGGTGCAGACGTTCAGATAGCCAAGTCCGTCGCGGGCAGCGCCGTTTTGCCGAGGCATGTCGCCCAGGTCGAACACGCCGCCGAGGTCAACGTAAAAAGGATCGTCGGCAGGGCCGCAGAACACTTTTTCACCGGAGCTGGCCGTCATGATGGCTGCCGCCACCAGGGCATCGTAGGTGGTGTTCAGGCCGGCGCCCGATTCGATGGATCGCGGGCCGATATTCGGCGGCGGCACCACGCCGTTGGAAACGATGGTGGTGAATGTGGCCCCGCCGTCCATGCTGCGCTGGAGGGTGTAGCTTGTTTTCAGGTTTTGTTTGCCTAAGCGGATGTTGAAGAAAGTCGTTGGGTCTTCATTTACCCGCGTAAAAGTGAAGCGGTACACGATTTCGTCGCCCGGCTTTGAAGCATCGTTGTCGATGTGGATTTCATAGCGGATGTTTTCACCAAACGTGTAGTAGTTGGGGCCACCAAAAGCGAAGGCGCCCGGCACGTAGTTGGCGATCAGGGTAACGGTGTTCGGGTTGTCGGGACTGCGGAAAGCGTACAGGTCGGTGTTGTCGGCCAGCGGGTCGGTCGCGATCAGCGGCGCTTCCCGGTGGCTGGAGGCAAATACCGACGCGCACGACAGCCAAAGCAAAGCCAACGTGGAGGCCCAGGTGGCGCTCCGTTTTGTGAAATTGGTCATGATTAGTTGTGTTTGGTTGAAAAATGAGTGAAACGGGGCGCGAGAACGCCACCAAACATACCTACGAAGGAAAGCGGGGGACGGTTTTCGGGGAAGGAGGGAGCAAATTTTTTACCCATACCATTCGTTAAACAATAGTGTTCCCTGACCAAATTATGACATACGGTGCCAACCGCTGTTGCTGCGTTTGCTGTCTTGCCGACTGTATCCAATCACCTATCGATTATCCAAAAAAGAAACATTTTTTTTGCCCCACTTGGACATTGGACATTCCGTGTTGGTCATTGGACATTAACGATCGGAATCCTGCCAAAGCACAATCATTCATCATTCATCATTCTGCTATGCAAAACAGCCCTCGTTTCCTCCCAATCTTCCTATTGCTGGTACCCGCCATCTGCCCGTCCCAAACCTGGAAATGGGCCAACAGCCTCGGCGCGCCCAACACCAGCACCACTGTACAATCCATCCGGAAATACACCGGCACAAAAGTGATCACCAGCGGCTCTTTCGCTGCCCCATCCCTCTCCCTCGGCAGTAATATTCTTTCCAACGCCGGGCAAGACGACGGCTATGTGGCCATCGCCAATGACGCAGGGCAGTATGAATGGGCAGGCCATTTCGGCGGTTCCGGGCGCGATTTTGTCACGGATGCCGCAGCCGCAGCCAATGGCGAGTTTGCAGTGGTGGGCAATTTCAGCAGTACCACCATGGCCATCGGCGGCACAGTCATGTTCAACAGCGGCGAAACGGATGCTTTCGTAGCGAAGTACAAAGCAGACAAAACCCTCGCCTGGGCTGCTAAGATCGGTACTGCCGACATCGAGGAGCTGCGCGGCGTTGCCCTGGATGTCGAAGGCAACGTGTATGTATTGGGCCAAACAATCGACAAGTTTACCCTGTCCACCATCCAGGTGTTTTTGCGAAAATTTGACGCTGCCGGCAACCAGGCATGGGAGCGTACAGGCGCCAAACAGGGCAGTTTCCTGGCAGCCACCGCGCTGGCCATCGACGACGAGCAGGCGCTCTACATAGGTGGCAGCGTGTTTGGCGCCGCTACTTTTGGCAACACCGTCTTCAGTTGCGACACGAGTACCGCAGCCTTCATTTTGAAATACAATGCCAACGGGGCCATCCTGGATTCCTACCTCAACCCAGACCTGGAAAAATTCAATGCCCTGCAGGCAAATGGGAACCATGTTTATGCCTGTGGGGAAAAAGTCTTTGGCTGCATCGGTTGGGGCTGGCCGCTCAGCCACTCGAAGGCGCATCTGCTCAAATTAGATGCCGACCTGAACACCGTTTGGCATAAAACGGTCGGGGGAACAAGGCCCTGCCTAAGCCTCGACATCGCCAAAAGCCTCAGCCTCGACGATGCCGGGAATATTTATGTCACCGGCAGTTTTTTCAGCGATACCCTCCATTTTGCCGGTCAGGCATTGGCCAACCTTTTCAACGTGAACTACTATTACCCCCAAATTTTCGTGCTCAAATACACCGCATCGGGCAGCGAGCTTTGGGGCAAATCGCCGGGCGGCATCCACGCCGATGAAGGCACCTGCATCCATGCCATTGGCGACGACAAGTTCTACCTTGGCGGCAACTTCGAGTCCAACCCTGTCGCTTTTGGCGCTTTCAACCTGGGAAACACGGGCAGCTTGAATTCCATGTACGTCCACTTGATGCCCGCCCGCTTTGGCCGCAAACCGATGAGCTTTATCGGCTTTTTTGACAAAGACCTGAGCAGCACAAACCCGGAGCCCGCATTCCAGGAAGTGACGGTTTTTCCCAACCCCGTTGCCGACCATCTGACGCTGCGCTTGAAAGCGCCGAGCGATGCCCCGCTCGCCCTTCAAATCCATAGCGCCGACGGGCGGCTGCTCCGACAAACTGCGTATCCGGCACAGGTTGCCGAACTGCAGGAGGATTTGAGCGGGCTGCAGCCCGGTATTTATTTCTTGAACTTGAGGACGGAGGGCGCTGTGTTTGTTGCCAAATTACTGAAACAATGACCAGGATAAACCCTCCTGCGGGATTGTTGCGGCACAGACTACGTGAATTATTCCTGAAAAAATTTTTGAAAGGGTACACATTTTTTTCGTACCGATCATGGAGTTTTTTCACCACGGAGTTTTTTTCACCACAGAGTTTCGCAGAGTTCCACAGAGTAAAAGCGGCTTCGCCGCATTTTTTAGTGGTG
>CAZULM010000013.1:0-58874 GCA_964621185.1 uncultured Saprospiraceae bacterium
CGATGATCTTGATGATCTGCTTGTACGTGTAGCAGTTCGCGTTCGGGTCGTAGTACACCGAGTAGTTCGTGGCCTGCGCATCGGTTGAGTTGATCTTCACGATCGTGGACTTCCAGGGGTCGCCTGTGGTCTGGATCGGCGACACGATCGGGCCCGGGAGGTTCGACAGGTGGTTGCTCGTCGCGTTCGGTGTCGGGTTCGGCACCGTTATGCAAGTGCCATTCGGGTTAAACGTGCACCAGTTGATGATCTTCCAGTTCCGCTCTATCTTGAAGCAGGCATCCGGCACTACCGTGAAAATCTGGTCTTCGTAAGAAATACCCAGCAGTTCGCAGTCTTTGCCGAAGAACGTCGGCTCGCCATAGACGCCCGTGCCGTTGCACACCGTCACGATCACATCGTTCGGGAAGCGCACGAAGTAGTCCTGCTCGTAGTTCACCACGATCCGCTGCGTGCACTGGCTCGATTGGCCGTGGCAGTCGAAGGCGCGGAAAGTGCGCACGATCGTGCCCTTGCTGCACAGCGTGTCGAACTGCGCGTAGCTCACCGAGTGCGTCAGGCCGCACTGGCCCTGATAGACCTTCGTCGTGTCCAAGCAGCAGTTGTCCATGATGCTGGCCTTGCCATATACCCACAAGCTCGGGTCAAACTGCTCGCAGCTCACCGTCACGTTGTTGGGCGACTGGCAAATGGGCTTGATCTTGTCTTGCACGGTTACCTGGATCATGCACTCGTTGAACAGCGGGTCGCCGTCGATGTCGGGCATGATGTTGCCGTTGGCATCTATTTGATACACACGGAGGATCACCGTTTGGGTGCTGCCCACCTCGCAGCAGTAGAACTTGATAGAGTCTGATTCAGCCGTGGCGATGTCGAACTCGCTCTGTCCTCCTGGGTAGCATGGATCGTGGCTCAGGTTGTTGATGCAAGCTGAATACGGCGCCATGCGGCGGATGGTAAACTTCAAGCGGTTGCAGTTGTCGTAAGAGCCATCGTCAAATGTGGTGGCCTTCACCCAGGTGACGCCTGCGCCGTCGCAACCATTGTCAGGGGTGTAACAATCGTGCGGGTCGTCGTTGTTGACCGCAACGGTCGTTGTTTGGTCACACGCCGCTACCGGCGGTACGAAATCGGCAACCGTGAGGTCGAAGTGGCAGAACGATGTGTTGCCGCAAAGGTCGGAAGCTTTGTAGCGCACCTGGTAAGTACCTACTGGCATGCACTGCGTGTAATTGAACACGGCCAGCGTGTCAGGGTTCCACCAGTTGTTGCCGGGGAAATCTGTCAGGTAGCCCGGCACGGTGAACGTGATGATGTTCCCGTTAGCCGGGTTAACGCCCGTCACCTTGGCTTCCAGGCCAACGATGTTCGAGCAGCCTTCAGAAACGACCATGCTGGGCAGCGCTGCAGTGGCACAACAGGTTGAAGGATCGGTCGATACCAATACTGATGGCGGGCAGGTAAATGCCGGGCCGCCAAGGTCGGACACCGTTATTACTTGTACCTTGGAGATCGGGTTGCCCGCGCTCACTGGGAAACAAGTGTTGCGCACTTTCCAGGTTCGGAGGATTTCATAACTGCCCGTACAAATATCAAAGCGCTCGTCGGTGTAGCTAATGGAAGCGGTGCAAAGGCCGCCTTGACCGATGGCAAACCCATTGATGCTCGGCCGCCCGGCGTTGTCCGGATCGGTTGCACCAGCGTTCAGGTACGCGCTCTCACAGTTTATGGTTTTGTCAGCCGGGAAAACAACGGCTGCCAAGTCAAACGGCGTGATAGTGATGGTCTGCGAACAGCTTGACTGGTTGCCCCAGGCATCCGTTACGATCCAGGTGCGCACGATCTGGCCGCGCGGGTTGTTGCACTGGCCGAAATCCGTGTATTCGTCATTCACGGCCCTTGTCGTCGTGCTGCAGTCCGCGATGCCCACATTGCCCGTGTGCGACACGTCGGTCGATTCGCTGCAAGCGAGGGTCAGATTCGCCGGGCATGTCAACGCAGGCGCCAGCTTGTCCTCGATCTTGATGTTGCCCCAACAGATGTTGGTGCTGCCACCAATGTGTATCACGCGGTACTGGTAAGTCTTCCCGATATCAGATGCATCAAACATCGGCATCACCCACGGCCCGTTGCCCAATGGCAGCGTCTTGTCCACTTCCACTTTGTAATCGCTGAAGCAGAGGTACGTGCCTTCCAAAACATCATCTGGATTGATCGTAGCCTTGCAGCTTGCGTCCATGGAAATGTACACCAGGTCGTTGCAGGTCAGCGTAGCAGGTGTCTGGATTACATGCACGATCTTCGTGATCTTCTGCTTGCATCCCGGGTCGGCCAAAGCTTGTGCCATGGTGCCGCCCACCTGAACGCCATTGATGACCAGATTGGTAGTCGCACTTCCGGCATCAAATGTAGCCATGATCGTGTGGGCGCCCAAGCCCAATGTCGCGGCGTTGAAAGTGGTTGTCGCCACTCCGTCAACCATGACAGAGCCCGGCACGATCGAACCAGCAGCGTTGTTCTGCTCGCCCACTTTGATCGTAAACGGAGGCGTGTTCAGGCAGAACGGATCGTCCAGCAACAATTCGTCTGTGAAATACGGGGTCGGGTAACAAGCTTTGTTCTCGATCCGTGTCGTTGTCGCGCTGGTGCCCATACCGATCGCGCCGGCATTGCTCACCGTGATGTCATAGCCCTGGCAATCTACGTGCAGCGCCCGGAGCGTGTAGTAGATCATCTCGTCTGCTTCATCCGTCGCGCCGTCACCGTCGTTGTCGATACCGTCGGCTGTACCTGCTGTAAATAATGTTCCCACAGGCAACAAGCTTGGCGCAGCTGGTGGCGCAGCACTGCTGCTGCTGTACAGGCCTTTGCCGTTTTGCGTGCTGTTGGCTGTCATTGTCCAGGTTTGCATCGCCAACGACTTGACCGTAATGATGTCCGTAAACTGGCCGTTGTCGAGTGTCGTGGCATTGCCCATCCCCATCGGGCCGGCGCAAACCGTTTGCACGTTGAAGGTTGGCGTACAAGGAGCGATGCCCGCTGTTACCGTCACCGTCGCCGTGCAAGTCCCAACGTTGCCACAGGGGTCTGTCACCGACAATGTCACCTGGTTCGTGCCAACATTGGCACAGGTAAACTGGTTCGGCGTGATGCTAAACGTCAGGTACTGGAATGCGGCACAGTTGTCCGTTGAACCGTTGTCCACGTCGAGCGGGTTGAGCACAACCTTGCCTGTTTTGTCCAACTGGATGGTGGCGTTTTTGCAAAGCGCCGTCGGCTTGGTGGTATCCCGCACGGTGATCACCTGGGTGTGCACCAGCGTGTTGCCGGCACAGTCCGTCACCGTCCAGGTGCGCGTGAGGGTGTAGTTGTAGTACGAGCAAAGTGCCGGGTTCGTCCCTTGTGTGCTCACCTGGTTGTAAGTAAGCACCAGGTTTGCAGGTGCGGTGCAGTTGTCGTTCACGTCGTCGTTTGTCAGCGGGGTGCAAGCACCGCCTGTGCGCGGGATACAGTTGGTCGGCACCTGGTGGCACTCGACAGTCACGTTGCCCGGCATCAGGATGTCCGCGTCGAACTTCGGCTTTTGCGTATCGACCACCAGTACCTGGAAGGTGCAGAAGGCCATATTGCCCGCCCCATCGGTCGCTTTGTAGGTGATGGTCGTCGGTGTTGGCGGACAAGTAATTGCCACGACGGAGCCAGGCAATGGGCCCTGAGTCTGTACCACGTTTGCCAATGGCAGGCACTCGTCGAGCGCCACCGGCTGTGGCCAGTTCACCTTGCCCGAGCACTGGTCGGGGTCGTTGCCGATCATGATCATCGTCGTTGGGCAGTTCACGAACACCGGAGGCCCGGCATCTGCTACGGTTACCACGACGGTACAAGTTGAAGTATTGCCGTTTACATCAGTGACTGTAACCGTCACGTTCACGGAATTGCCGTTCATCTGGCCAAAGTCGACACCCGCCACAGGATTTTGGGTGATGCCGGCGATGCCGCAGTTGTCTGTCGCCGTCAGGCCGCCGATCACATTCGGCACCGTAGAGGTGCAGCTTGGCACCGTCACTGGTTGTGGGCAGGTGAACACTGGAGGGGTCACGTCGCGCACGGTCACTGTGGCCACACAAGTGCTCACATTACCCGCACCGTCCGTTACCGTCAGCGTGATATTGTTGTCGCCTACGTTCGCACAGGTGTAGTTCGTGCTCAGTGGCGCGTAGGTCAGCGAAGCCGGGCAGTTGTCGGTAGAGCCGCCGTTGATCTGGGCTGCTGATACGGTGACTGCACCCGCGTTCGTAGCCGCGCTCAGGTTCACCGTGATGTCTTTGCACACCGCTGTTGGCGTCTGCATGTCTGTCACCGTGATGTTAAACGTGCAAGAAACCGTATTGCCATTGCCATCGTTCGCGACATAAGTAATTGTGGTTGTGCCTTGCGGGAACAGCGATCCTGGAACGAAGCCGGCAGGTGTGCTGCTTTGCGTAACAGCTACATCTGGGTCACAGTTGTCGATGGCCGTTGGCGCTGTCCAGAAGACATTCGCACCGCATTTGTCAACGTCGTTTCCGACCGTGATGCTGGCTGGGCAGTTTTCCAATACCGGCGCTGTTGCATCATTTACATTTATCACAAAGGTTTTAGTAATGGTGCATTGACCTAAAACAGCGGTAACGGTTATTACTGGTGCGCCTTCTGCAGTCGTCACAAAAGCTGGTATCTCTACCCATGGACCTGCGCCGGAACCATTCACCAAACCGATGGAAGCGCCACCCGACCAACTGATGTTGGTTGCATAAGGCTCTGCTTTCAAGGTGAATGGGCCTATTTCTTCTCCGGGGCAAACCGGGTTGATCGGCAAGCCAAGGATAGAAATTTGAGGACAAGGATAGAAACCAGCATCGTAGCTCAAATTGTTTTCACCAGATGTCAATACTTCGTTGATCGTCATATTTGCCATAGAAGCGTTGGCATCGCTGTCCAGGTTGTCGTTGCCGCCCTGATCCAGCGGGGAAGTAAAGCTGAAGCCCGCAGGTGTGCCAAACGTGAGCTTGTAGGTTCCCGGAGCAAGGTTTGAGAACAGGTACAAGCCATTGCCGTCGGTTGAGGTGCTCAGGGAGACGGGGTTGCCCTGGCCGTCAGTGCCTGTTAAAGTAACCGTCACGTTCGGGATACCATCTTCGCCTGTTTCCTGGATACCGTTGGCATTCACGTCGTTCCAAACGAAGTTGCCGATAGAAGCGGGGATGTAGTAGCCCGCATCGTAGTTCGGGTTGTCTTCTCCTGAGATTAATACCTCCGTCGTCGTCATGCCGCCCGAAGCCGGGTTGGCATCGCTGTCGGTCGCGTCATTTGCCTGTGGGTCGTCCACTTGGGTGGGCACAAAGCCGCCGCCCGGGGTGGTAAACGTCAGTTTGTAGGTACCAGGGGCCAAGTTACCGAACATGTACATGCCTGTTGCATCGGTTGTGGTCGATTGGTTTACGACCGTACCGCTGCCCGTTGTACCGCTCAGGATGACCTCAGCACCGTTGATGCCTGGTTCTCCCGCATCCTGAATACCATTGGCGTTCAGGTCGTTCCACACGAAGTTGCCGATCTTGGCAGGCAAGTAATAACCTGCATCGATGGTCGGGATCGTGTCGCCGGAATTGAGGCTGAACACAGGAGCCGAACCCATCGGGCCTGCATCGGAGTCGGTTGCATCGTTGCCGCCCTGGTCAGCTGGGCTTGGCACATAGCCACCAGCCACCGAAGTCGGGAATATCACCTGGTAGGTGCCCGGCACAAGGTTTCCGAACATGTACATACCGTTGCCCGATGTTGTTGTTGTCAGGGCAACAGCGTTGCCCTGGTTGTCTGTACCGGTCAAGGTCACGGTCACACCGTTCAGTCCGGGCTCGCCGCCGTCTTGTACGCCGTTGCCGTTCAGGTCATGCCACACAAAGTCGCCCACTTTTGCTTTTACGAAGAATCCTGCATCCAGTGTCGGGTCGTGGTCGCCGCTGCCCAGTATTGTCGTCTGGGTCATCAGCATGGCCGCCGTCGGGTCACTGTCTTGTGTATCGTCTGTTCCTGCGTTTGGAAGCGTCAAGGTGTATTTTGCCGGGTTCGGGTTCACGAACATCACTTTGTAGGTGCCAGGAACCAAATTCAAGAATTGGTAAAAACCGGCTGCGTTCGTTACCTGGTTGGCAATAGCGGCCCCATCGGCATCCACCGTCACAGGGTTGCCCGATGCGTCCTGCAGCTTCACCGTTACGTTGGAAAGCGGCAGTTCACCTGGGTCTTGAACACCGTTGGCATTCTTGTCCACCCATACGTAATCGCCCAGAGATGCCGGGATATAGAAGCCCGCATCGTAGTCGGTGTTGTTCTCGCCTGAGATCAATACCTCATTGGCTGTCATGCCGCCCATCGCTTCGTTTGCATCGGAGTCTAAGGCATCGTTGCCGCCAAGGTCGGCGCCCGTCAGCTCGTACTGGCTGCCAGCTGGTACGGAGAATTTCAATTTGTAAGTACCGGGAACAAGGTTAGCGAATTGATAGTAGCCGTTTACATCCGTGGTGGTTGTCAGCATTACCGCATTGCCCTGGCCGTCTGTGCCGGTCAGCATTACCGGAACACCTTGCAAGGGGAGTTCACCTGGTTCCTGAACGCCGTTGGCGTTGTCGTCGATCCAGGCAAAGTTGCCGATAGAAGCGGGTATGTAGTAGCCCGCGTCGTAATCGGTGTTGTTTTCCCCTGATGTCAGTATTTCTGTTGTCGTCATGCCGCCCGAAGCCGGGTTGGCATCGCTGTCTGTCGCGTCAGTTGCCTGTGGGTCGTCCACCTGGGTTGGCACAAAGCCGCCGCCAGGCGTTGTGAACGTCAGTTTGTAGGTGCCAGGGGCCAGGTTGCCGAACATGTACATGCCCGTTCCATCGGTTGTGGTCGATTGGTTGACGACCGTACCGCTGCCCGTTGTGCCGCTCAGGATAACTTCCGAGCTGCCGATACCTGGTTCTCCCGCATCCTGAATACCATTGGCGTTCAGGTCGTTCCACACGAAGTTGCCGATCTTGGCAGGCAGATAGAAACCCGCATCGTAGGTCAGAATTGTATCGTTGCTGGTGATGGTAAACACCTCCGTCATGTTCAGGTTGGTCGGGTCGGCATCTGAATCAACGGCATCATTGATGGTCTGGTTGGGTGCTGTCGGCACATAAGCGCTTCCCAAGGGTGCATTAAAGGTAAGCTTGTATGTTCCGGGCAACAAGTTGCCAAACATATACATGCCATTGGCATCGGTCAGCACCATATTCGAGCTCATAATGCCCTGGTTGTCCGTACCGTTCAGCGTCACAATGGCATTTGGAATACCTGGCTCGCCAGCATCCTGAATACCGTTGCCATTGAGGTCGTTCCACACAAAGTCGCCCACTTTTGATTTTACGAAGAAACCGGCATCGAGCGTCTGGTCTTCATCGCCAGAGTACAGGAACTGTGTTGGATCGCTCATCAGCATAGCCGGGTCTGCGTCTGAATCCTGGGCATCATTGGTGCCCGCATCTTTCACCGTCAGGGTGTATTTAACAGGGTTCGGGTTGATGAACATCACTTTGTACACGCCTGGGATCAGGTTGTTAAACTGGTAGTAGCCGTTGGCATTTGTCACCTGGTTTACAATGGTGTTGCCATTGGCATCCAGGGTAACAGGGCTTCCTGCGCCATTCAACAGTTTTACGCCAAAGTTTGGAAGCCCATCCTCGCCGGGGTCTTGTGTGCCGTTGAGGTCATCATCCATCCACACGTAATTGCCCACGGAGACAGGGGCGAAGAAACCAGCGTCGTAGGAGTTGTTGTTTTCTCCGGAGCTGAGCACTTCGTTGACGGTCATGCCGCCCATAGCCGGGTTGGCATCTGAGTCAAGGTTGTCATTGCCACCTGCCTGGTTGGCCGGTGTGTACAACATTCCAGAAGGCGCCCCAAAAGTCAATTTATATGTCCCAGGAACAAGGCCGTTGAATTGGTATGAACCGTCAATATCAGTCAATACTACCAGTGAAACAGGGTTGCCCTGGCCATCGGTACCGGTAAGGGTTACCAATACGCCTTGCAGGCCCGGCTCTCCGGTGTCTTGCTGACCGTCGGCATCGTTATCCTCCCAGACAAAGTTTCCAATAGAGGCAGGAATGTAATAGCCTGCATCGTAGGTGAGGTTCGACTCGCCAGAAGTCAATACTTCAATCACCGTCATGCCGCCCATGGCAGGGTTGGCATCGCTGTCGGTGGCATCTGTCGCTTGTGGATCGTCTGCCTGCGTGGGGACGTAACCGCCTGCTGGTGTTACAAAGGTCAGTTTGTAGGAACCGGGTTGCAGGCCGGAGAACAAATACGCGCCGTTTACATTCGTGGTAGTTGTTTGATTCACCGCATTGCCCGTGCCATCGGTACCGCTCAGCACGACAACAACTCCAGCAATACCTGTAGCGCCGTCGTTTTGAATACCATCAGCATTGGTGTCGTTCCAAACAAAGTTTCCAATCTCGGCCGGCTGGTAGAAACCTGCGTCAAAAGTCGGGATGGTATCAGCGTTGGTAATGGTAAATACTGGTGTCATACCCATTGGGCCTGCATCGGAGTCTGTGGCATCGTTGCTGCCCTGATCTGCCGGTGTTGGCACATAACCAGCAGGTGTACCAAAGGTGATCTTATACACACCGGGAACCAGGTTGCCAAACATGTACATGCCGTTGCCAGCCGTTGTCGTGTTCAGGTTTACCGGGTTGCCCTGGTTGTCCATTCCGATCAAATTCACCGAAACGCCGTTAATACCCGGCTCGCCAGCATTCTGGATGCCATTGCCGTTCAGGTCGTTCCAAACGAAGTCGCCTACTTTGGCTTTCACGAAGAAACCTGCGTCGAGTGTCTGGTCTTCATCGCCTGAGTACAGGAATGGAGTTGGGTCGCTCATCAGCATAGCCTGGTTGGCATCAGAATCCTGTGCATCATCCGTACCGGCATCCTTCACCGTCAGGGTGTATTTGGCCGGGTTCGGGTTGATGAACATCACTTTGTACACACCTGGTTTCAGGTTGCTGAACTGGTAATAGCCCGTTGCTGAAGTGAACTGGTTGACAATGGCATTGCCAGCCACATCGGTCAGCACCGGGTTTCCGGCGCCATTCAACAATTTAACTTCCACATTGGCCAGGCCCGGCTCGCCGGCATCCTGGATGCCGTTGGCGTTTTTATCCAGCCAGACATAGTTTCCGAGCTTCACGGGCACGAAATAACCTGCATCATATACTTCGGTAGATTCGCCACTGGTCAGTATCTCGGAAGCTGTCATGCCACCCATTGCCGGGTCGGCATCGGAGTCCTGGGAATCATCGCCACCTGCTTGGTTTACCGGTGCATTCACCATACCTGCAGGAGTATTAAAGGTCAATTTATAGGTACCTGGCACCAAGCCATTGAAGGCGTAAGAGCCGTCAATGTCGGTTGTTGTAGTCATGGTGACAGGGTTGCCTTGTCCATCGGTGCCAGTCAGGGTAATGGTAACACCCTGTAAGCCCGGCTCGTTTGGATCTTGTTCGCCATCGCCATCTTCATCTGTCCAGACGAAGTTTCCGATAGAGCCAGGAAGGTAATAACCTGCATCGTAGTCGGTGTTGTTTTCTCCAGAAACCAATACTTCAACAGCCGTCATGCCGCCCATGACAGGGTTGGCATCGGAGTCGGTGGCATCTGTTGCCTGTGGGTCATCCACCTGAGTCGGGACATACCCGCCGTTTGGCGTCGTGAAGGTCAGTTTGTAGGAACCTGGCTGCAGGTTGCTGAACATGTACATGCCTGTGCCATCGGTTGTAACAGATTGATTTACAACTACGCCGTTTCCAGTGGTTCCGCTCAGGGTAACCGGGACATTCCCAATGCCTGGCTCACCTGCATCCTGAATACCATTTGCGTTCATATCCTGCCATACAAGGTTGCCAATTTTGGCAGGCTGGTAGTAGCCGGCATCGAAGGTTGGGATCGTATCGCCGGAAACTAGGGCAAAGACAGGCGTAGAGCCCATTGGGCCGGCATCTGAATCTGTGGCATCGTTGCTTCCCTGGTCGGCAGGTGTTGGCACATAGCCGCCCGCTACCGAGGTGGGGAAAGTAATTTTATAAGTACCCGGCACCAGGCCTCCAAACATGTACATGCCGTTGCCCGCTGTGCTGGTTGAGAGGGCAACCGGGTTGCCCTGGTTGTCTGTACCGGTCAGTGTCACGGTGACACCGTTCAAGCCTGGCTCGCCGGCATCTTGTACGCCGTTGCCATTCAGGTCGTTCCACACAAAATCTCCTGCTTTGGCTTTTACGAAGAAGCCTGCATCCAGGGTTTGGTCTTCCTGGCCAGAATTCAGGAACGGAGTCGGGTCGGTCATCAGCATAGCCTGGTTGGCGTCTGAATCGACCGCGTCTAAGGTGCCTGCATCTTTGATCGTCAGGGTGTATTTGGCAGGGTTCGGGTTGATGAACATTACTTTGTAAACACCTGGAACCAGGTTGTTGAACTGGTAAATCCCGTTGCTATTCGTGAACTGGTTCACAATGGCATTGCCGTAAGCATCCGTGGTTACGGGGTTGCCCGCAGCGTTCTGGAGCTTCACTTCTACGCCTTGCAAGCCCTGCTCGCCGGCATCCTGAATACCATTGGCATTTTTATCTACCCAAACGTAGTTTCCTACTTTTACAGGTGTGAAATAACCGGCATCGTAAGAATGGTTGTTTTCGCCAGAAGTAATTACTTCGAGGGCTGTCATGCCGCCCATCGCAGGGTTGGCATCCGAATCCTGATTGTCATTGCCACCCGCCTGATCGAGCGGTGCGGTCACCATACCGGCCGGAGTGCCAAATGTCAATTTATAGGTGCCTGGTACTAGTCCGTTGAACAAGAACGTACCGTCAATATCGGTTGTCGTTGTCAGGGTGACAGGGTTGCCCTGGCCATCTGTGCCTGTTAGGGTAACGGTCACGCCTTGCAAGCCAGGTTCGCCTGGATCCTGATCGCCATCGCCATCGAGGTCATTCCAGACAAAATTACCCATTGTGCCGGGTACAAAGTAACCTGCATCGTAGCTGGTATTGTTCTCTCCGGGCGTGAGCACTTCAAATACCGTCATGCCACCCATTGCAGGGTCTGCGTCCGAGTCGGTGGCATCTGTAGCATCTACGTCATTGGCCGTGGTGGGCACATAGCCACCAGGAGGTGTGGCGAAGGTGAGTTTGTAAGTTCCAGGCCAAAGGTTGTCGAACAGATAGAGCCCTGTTGGGCCTGTTACGGCCGTTTGGTTCACCATATTGCCATTGATGTCGGTGCCGTCCAATACGACGGTAACATTTGGCAGTGGCGCCTCACCGGCATCCTGAATACCATTGGCGTTGTTGTCAACCCAGGTGTAATTGCCGATCGAAGCTGGCTGGACGCAAGTAAGCGTTGTCTGAACCACTTTGGTACAGCCATGGCTGTCCGTAACCGTTACGGTATAGGTTCCTGCTGCCAGGTTACTGATGGTTGGCAGGTCATTGTCGGGATTGTCAGGGCCGTCATTGCTCCAATCGTAGGTATATGGGCCCACACCGCCACTGGCAAATGCCGTGATGGAACCTGCCGCGTCGCCGCACAGGCCCTCATTGATGGGGGTGAGCGCCACCTGCAAGGCGGTAGGCTGGCTCAAGGTTACCATAGTCATGGTTTTGCAGCCATTGAAGTCTGTTACCGTGACCATGTATTGACCTGCTGTGAGGCCAGTGATATCTTCTGTAATGGCGCCATTCGACCACAAGTAGGTAAATGGTGCTGTGCCGCCCGTGACGGTGATATTGACCGAACCGTCATTTCCACCATTGCACAGCGGGTCGGTACCCACTGCTGTCACGCTTGGGCCGTCAATGTTGCCCACTACAGCGAAGGTGTTGTTGGTACAGCCGTTCGCATCAGTAACGGTCACAAAGTACAAGCCTGCGGGAATATTGGACAAGTCCTGGGTGTCGTTGTCTGGGTTGTCTGGCCCGTCGTTGCTCCAGTCGTAGGTGAAGCCCGGGTTGCCGCCGGATACTGTCAGGTCAAGTGCGCCATTGCTAAGGCCGCAGGTTGCGTCAGTGGCCACCGTGGTGAGGGTCATTCCAGAAGGAGGTTCGTTCACAGTGAGGCTGGTCGAAAAAGAGCAGCCGTTTGCGTCCGTCACCGTGACCGTGTATGTACCGGCGGCGATTCCGTTCAGGTCGGCGCTGTCGTCGTCCGGGTTTTCAGGGCCGTCATTGCTCCAGTCATAAGTATAGGGAAGGGTGCCGCCTGCTGCGGTCAGGTTGATGGCGCCATTGGTGCCGCCCGTGCAGGTAACATGGGTAACCACGCCAGTAGCGGTCAAGACCGCGGGTTGGGTAATGGTAGCGCTTATGGTAGCAGTACATCCTTTTGCGTCTGTCACGGTAACTGTGTAGGTACCAGGGGCAAGGCCGCTCAGGTCCTCGGTGTCATTGTCGGGGCTTTCGGGTCCGTCGTTGCTCCAATCATACGTGTAGGGGAAGGTGCCTCCGGCGACCATCAGGTTGATAGAACCATTGGTCAGGCCGTTGCAAGACACATTTTGGGACAACAGGCTCAAGGACACGGGAGAACCCGGTTGTGTTACCAAAATAGACGTTGTGCCGGTACATCCATCATTGTCGGTAACCGTGATGGAGTATGTTCCAGTAGGCAAGCCTGTTATGGTATAAGGAGATGCCACGTTCATAACCGAGCCGTCATTTCCGCCGGGGCCATCCCAGGCGAAATCAAAGGGTGCTGTACCGATGTTGCCTGCATTCACCACAATTTGTCCGTCGTTGCCGCCGTAGCAGTTCACCGGGATTTGGGTAGCGGAAGGGTTCAGGATTGGGCATGTGACCACCACCATATAGTCTTCTACTTCGCCATCCGGGGCAGGGCCCACTGGCTCGCTGGCAGCAAGGTAATTGGTGCTGATGCGCAAGCGAGCGCCAAGGCTCATGTTGGGTACAGCCGTAACCGGAATAACGACATTTATGCTGACGTTTCCGTTTGTTCCATTTGGAACGGTCACATTTACACTTTCACTTGGGTCGTTAAAATCACCGTCTTTGTTCCAGTCAAAGAAAGCAAACAGGGCTGCTGGCTGGCCGCTCATGTTCATCACGCTCACGGGCACCACAGCAGTTGTTCCTGCCATCAAGGTTGGGAAAATCACGCCATCTTCGTCGTCGGATCCGTTGGTGTCGTCACCATTCGCCAGGGCGCTTTGATTGCCGTTGGTTTCACCATCCACGCTTACGCCGAGTTTTAAACCCGTTACAATTTTGTGCACAGGGCCGTTATCGCTAATTTGGGTTTGGTAATTGCCCGTAGAAGTGCCGGGGCCAGTGTCGGCCAGGTCACCATAGTCGAAGGACATTACCTGGGTGATGTAGTCTTCTACTTCGCCATCGGGCGCAGGGCCGGTCGGGCTCATAGAAGCGGCAGTATTGGTGCTCAAGCGCACCCGCACGCCTATGTTTTGGTTCAGTACTGCATTGGCAGGCGGGGTTACGTTGAACACATGGCCTGTTGCCAAATTGGCTACCGTTGTGGAATACATTTCTCCGGCATCGGTGAAGAGGCCATTGCCATTCCAGTCGATGAACAGGGTAAGTTTGGCATTGCCACCCGTCATGTTCATCAATGTCACGGGCACGGTGGTCGGCACGTTGAGCTGGAACATAGGCACTGTTACGCCGTCTTCATCATCGCTGAGGAAGCCATTGTTATCGTCACCGTCGCCATTTGTGGAAGGCTGTGCGCCTTGTTCGCCGTCAACGCCAGCGCCCAATTTCAGGCCAACCACGATTTCGTGCGATGGGCCTACACCTTCACCGCCGCCATTGGTGGCATTGGTGGCATAAGAGCCAGGGGTATCGTTGTCGGGTAAATCGCCGTAGTCGAAGGACTTGACTTGTACAAGGTAGTCTTCTACCTCACCATCTGCGGCGAAACCTGCCGGGGCAGAAGCGGCTGGGTCGGTGCTCAGGCGGAAGCGCGCACCCAGATCCATGTTCAGAACAGCATTGCTTGGCACGTTGACAGTCAGGTTAACGATGCCGTTGGTGCCGTTGAGCACAAAGGTGCTCACCGTTTCGCCAGCATCGTTAAAATCGCCGTCCTTGTTCCAGTCGAAGAATGCGTACAAGCCAGCGGTAGAACCGCTCATGTTCATTACCAGCACCGGAATGGTGGCTGGATAGCCGGCTTCCAGCAATGGCATGACGATGTTGTCATCGTTGAGGTTGTTCGTATCATCGCCGTCAGCATTGCCGTTTTGCTGGCCATTTCCTTCACCGTCAATGAAATTGCCTATTTTGATGTAGTCAAATATCTGGTGCACAGGGCCATTGTCAGCAGTGCCTGTTTGGTAGTTACCTGCGCCAGTGCCTGCACCAGTGTCTGGCAAGTCGCCATAATCGAAGGCGATCACCGTCCGTAAATAGTCTTCTACCTCCCCATCAGGCGCCTGGCCTGTGGACAGCATGGAAGCGGCAAAGTCGGTGCTCAAGCGGAAACGCACGCCCAGGTTCATGTTGTACACTGTTGTAACCGGTACGGTGATGGGCAGGGTGACATTGCCCACAAAGCCGTTGGCTACAGTTACAGAGAACATTTCATTGGCATCGTCGAAATCACCGTCTTTGTTCCAGTCGAAGAAACCTGTCAGTTTCGCAGGAGCACCTTGCATGTTCATCACGGCAACGGTGATGTTGGCAGGCAAGCCCAGCACGAGCGTCGGGAAAGTAACCCCATCTTCGTCGGCGCCATCGCCGTCGGCATTGAGGCTTGGCTGACCATCGCCCTCAAAGTCGATGGTGGCGCCCATTTTCAGGGTTGGGTAGTAGCGGTGGCTGGGGCCCACGCCTTCGCCGCCATTGGTAGCGTTGGTGGGGTAAGCGCCGTTGGCATCGTCATCGGCCAGGTCGCCCCAGTCGAAGGCGATAGCCTGCACCATATAGTCTTCCACCTCACCATCGGGTGCGCAATCGGTGGCGGTAACAAAAGCAGTGCTCAAGCGGAAACGCGCACCGAGGTTCATGTTCAGCACCGAGGTGAGCGGCACATTGAAGTTGAGGTTGATCGGGCCGTTGGTACCATTTGGCACCGGCGCCGTTACGGTCTCGTTCGCGTCGTTAAAATCACCGTCCTTGTTCCAATCGATAAACCCATAAAGTGTAGCTGGGCCAGCAGGTGTCATCATGTTCATCACATTCACGACTACGGTTGCAGGTTTCCCAGCTACAAATTGGGGGAAGGAAGTAATGCCATCTTCATCATCATTTGCGCCGTTGGTATCGTCTCCATTGGCTAAGGCGCCGGGTTGGCCATTGGCTTCAAAGTCAATATAAGTACCTATTTTCAAGCCCGGTTTAAAGAGGTGGCAAGCGCCGCCGCCCTCACCGGCGCCGTTGTTGATGTTTGTCGGGTAAGAGCCCGCCATGTCGTTGTCGGGCAAATCGCCGTAATCGAAACCTAACACTTCAATTAAATAGTCTTCTACTTCACCGCTGGTGGAGCAGCCCACGGCCGTCAAACCCGTCTGGTTGCTCAGGCGCACCCGGAAACCGAGGTCCATGTTGACCACTGCATTTGTGGGCACGTTGAACGTCAGGCCGATATTTCCATTGGTACCATTGGGCACAGGAGCGGAAACACTCTCATTCGCATCCAGGAAGTCGCCGTCTTTGTTCCAATCGATGAAACCATACAAGGTTGCAGCGCTTCCGGTCATGTTCATAACAGAAACGTTCACCGTTGAGGGGTTTCCAAGCAAGAAGTTCGGGAAAACCGTGATGCCATCTTCGTCGTCTGGGATACCGTTGTTGTCGTCGCCTTCTGCCAGCGCGTCTGGCTGGCCGGCGGCATCTACGTCAATAGCGGCGCCAATTTTCAGGTTGGCCACTATTTGGTGGCAAGCGCCGATACCTTCCCCGGCGCCGTTGGTGGCATCGGTTGGGTAGCTGCCTGCGAGGTTATTGTCGGGCAAGTCGCCGTAATCCAAGCCAATGGCTTGAACCACGTAATCTTCTACTTCACCATCAGTAGCACAGCCCGTAGCGCCAAGTCCGGCTTGTGTGCTCAAACGGAAACGCGCACCGAGGTTCATGTTCAACACGGCGGTGATCGGTACCGAAAAGCTCAAGTTGATATTGCCATTGGTGCCGTTGGGTACGGTAACCGAAACGGCTTCGTTCAAGTCGTTGAAGTCGCCATCTTTGTTCCAGTCGATAAACCCGTACAAACGCGCACTGCCGCCAGTCATGTTCATGACGTTGACGGCTACGGTGGCGCTTTGGCCCGCAGTAAAGGTTGGGAAACTTGCAATACCGTTTTCATCATCGCTGGTGGCGGCATCATCACCATTGGCCAATGCTGATGGCTGACCATCGGCCTCGGCATCCACGCTGGCGCCCATTTTTATGTTGGGTAGGATCTGGTGGCAGGCGCCAATGCCTTCACCAGCGCCATCTGTGCTGTTGGTTGGGTAAGAGCCTGCGGCATCATTGTCAGCCAAATCGCCGTAGTCGTAGCCGATGGCTTGTACCATATAGTCTTCCACCTCACCATCAGGAGCGCATCCGGTAGCCCCAAGCCCGGCTTGGGTGCTGAGGCGGAAACGCGCGCCTGTATTCATGTTGAGAACGGCTGTTACAGGCACGGTGAATACCAGGTTTACATTGCCATTGGTACCGTCTGGCACCGCAACGGAAGTGCTTTCGTTGGCATCGTTAAAATCTCCGTCTTTGTTCCAGTCGATGAAACCATACAAAGTGGCTGCCATTGCAGGTGTCTGCATGTTCATAACGCTGACTGAAACGGTAGCGCTTTGGCCGGCAATAAATGTCGGGAAAGCGGATATGCCGTCCTCGTCGTCGGAGAAGCCCAGGTCATCGCCATCTGCAAGTGCCGAAGGCTGGCCATCTACCTCAATATCAACGGTCGCGCCAATTTTCAGACCAGCCACTATTTCATGGCAAGCGCCAGCGCCCTCCGGGCCGGCAGTGGTGTTGGTAGGGTAAGATCCCGCCATGTTATTGTCGGGCAGGTCGCCGAAGTCGGTGTTCGGCGCGATGGCGATATCATAGGAATGATTGTTGTCGCCGGCAGTTCCCGTAGCGATTGCAGCAATGATGGCGTTATTGCCGCTGGCTGCTGCGTCACTATCATGGTAATCGCCGTTGGAACCCGAGCCCTGGTTCAATTTACCCAACTTAAAGCCGTTTAGGGCTACCTGCTGGGTAGGCCCGGCCACATTGGCGACGCGCACCTCATAGTTCATATTGGGCAACAACTGGGCAACATTATAAGCCACGCCTGCGCTTGTACCAGATGCTTTATTGGAAAAACCGTAAAATCCGCCACCAGCAGATGTGGTAGAGGCAATCTGGCTGAAATTTCCGCCGCCATTGTCTTTCCACAGCGTGATGACCACACCGTTTATGCCAATTTCTCCCGGATCCTGGACACCGTCGTCGTCGAGGTCTTTCCAGATATAGTTGCCAATTTCTATGGGCGCCGGGGCGCAGTTGAGCTCTATCTCACCAAGGCCGTTGGCTTTGCCGTAAGGGCTGTTTACCCCGTTGGTCAACACCTCATGCGCCCTGATAAAAGCTCCTGTACCGGCATTAAACCAGTCAATACCGTTGGAAAAGGCATTGACGAGTGGGTCCATACTGGGGGTCGCCACCTGGTTGGTGTTTAGCAACACGCCTAAGCCACCCATAGCCGTTTCTTCGTGCAGGTAGCCGCCGCCGAAATAAAAATCACCGCTCCAGGTCGGCTCGGCCGAACCACTGGTTCCAAACGACAAAGTGTTGTCGGTAAAATCTGCGACATTTAAGGTCCAAGCCCCTCCACTTGCGGTAGCCTTCATGATATCGCCAAAAGCATCATGGGCTGAAAGGCTGGAATTGTTTGGGTTATTCCGGGCATTGAAGCCCCCTTGCTCACCCCATCGGTCGCGCATTCCAATAAGCATGTGGCCATTCACATCAAATTCAATATCGGCCATAATCGGCTGGGGGTAACCGACTTCAAATCCATCAGAAACCGGGAACGAAGCAGGATAGGTGCTCACCCAAGGGTTCCATTTGGCAGCGCCCCTGCATTGGGCTGGATAGGCAAAACCACATCCGCGGTTAAAGTCGAGCGGGAACTCCAATACTTTGGTAAAGGTTCCACCCGCAATATCGTATTCATACACAAAGCCCACCAGTGGCGATCCGTTGCCCACAAATCCAATGTAGAGTTTCCCCTCCCTGACTTTTAAGGCAAAAGGGATAATCTCTGCATTGTCCACTCCTGCGGGCAATCCGGGAAGCGGGTTGCCTGGGTCGGCCAACGGCACTACGGTCACTTGAGATGACATCGTTGGCGCAACCGGGTTCGCAGGGTCGGTGCCTAATGGAATAATGTACAAACTGCGGTCTTTCAAGTTAATGACGTACAAACTCAGCTCATCTTCGGAAATTTCCAAATCGCCGAAAGACATCCTGCCCACTTCATTGAAGGAAGGGTTGTCGGTGTAATCGCCACCTGAGAGGGTCCAAACGTGCGGATCGGTGCCCGCCACGGGGGAACCAAAAAGGGTGTTCAAATCGAGGAACACCGAACCACTGGCCACGCCATTGGTCGGTGTCGTTACTTTATAAATGGCGCCGGGGCTGCCACCACCGTATCCAGAAAAACGCTTCTGAAATGCCGCCGCGAACAAAATGTCGGATGAACGCTGGTAGGCCAGTCCATAAGTCGTCCCGATCTGGGCGCCGGTTGCTTCGTGCGTAACGGGTGCTACGGGGGTATTAAAGTTCATGGCCACCATAACCCCCAAACTACTGCCCGTATTAGGCCCTTCTACATAACAACTCGTCATGATCTTGGGATTGTCCTGACAGTATTCAGCGGGCTGGTTCACGCCCATATTGACGTTGCAAGCGCCCGAAGTGGCTACCTGAACCGATGTGCCACCAGCCGCTCCGGGCTTGAACAAGGTGTTGGTCCAGGTGAACTCCAAGCGGTACTTGGTGGTCGGGGCCAGCCCGGTGAGCAAATAGGTTCCGTCGGCAGCGGTTGTGACCGTGGCAGTAGGTGTTGCCGCAGGGTCATCGTCATCATAGGCTTTGACGGTGATGCCGCCGGCACCTGGCTCTGCGCCGTTCTTGGTACCGTCTGCGTTGTAATCGCGAAACACCGTGCCGCCAATTTGCGTGGAGATCCCGGTGCATTGCGCGTTTGCCGAATAACTGGCCAATGCCAACAAGGACATTGTTAATAGCGGGTAGAAAATCCTATTCATGAGCAATTTATTATTATTAAAATGTTGCGTTTTTTCTGTCAATGGTCAATTTCACGTTGGCACTACCGACGACGGAGCGGCAGAATTCTTTAACCCTGCCGCTATCCGTCGGTCTATAAATCCATGAAAAACTTATTGTTCGAGGTGTCAATTTCTTCGGCCAGGACAAGGGGATATCCCCATTTTTCCTGCTTTCGTGATGTCATCTCCCCAAAAAATGGAGCTTGCATCAATATGAAGATCGAGCTGAAAGTCATGCCCCGGCGATGTCGATGATAATGACACCGGTTGGGCGCAACGCCGCTCCTCCGAGTGTGAGAAGGGCGGGGAAACTAAGGGTAGGCAAAACTTTCATGATGACTTCGTTGATTCAAATGTGAATGATTACGAAGTCAAAGGTGGGGCAGCCAGAAGCGGGGAGCCGTGACAGTTACCCGCGGTTTTTCACATCAGTTTTTCGGGTGGTTTTAATGAACATTTCATTCAAGTAACTGATAATCAATACTTTATTTTTTTAAAAATCTATTCTATTGCGCTAAAAAATGGGCAGGAGAAACATGAGTCATCCCGAACTTTGACAGGCATTCCAAATAGCGAATTATATAACTTTTTATCCTTTCGCGAATTCGGGATATCTCGTATTCACGAACCATGGCTGGCGGCACAAAAAAAGTGAGCCATCCCTGACAGGAATGGCTCACTTTTCTATTAAGCGATATTGGAATCAATCGCGGCTCAATACTGCCACAGGTCATGCTCCCAGTTGAAGATTTCGTTTTTGATCTTCTCGGAATGCATCAAGAGGTCAACACCTTGCAGGTATTCTTCCAGCTTGCGGTCATAGACATTTGACTCTTTGTAAATATAGCTGGCGAAGTGCCGCATCTCAAAGAAGTCTTCCCACGATATGGTGGCGTTAGTGTTGCCGCCCATGGTGAACACGCGGTGGCGCGCGAACATTTCGCGGGCATGTGGGTAGTACACCCAGAACATAGGCTTTTCAAAGCGGAAGTTGCCTTCGTTGTCGCGCACGTCTATCATCGGCGCGATGCCGAGGATGCGCACCTGAAGCGTGGAGGTCTCCTTGTCGAAGAACCAGACTTCCTTGATACGGAAGCGCTTCACGTCTTCCCAGTTGATGTCGTTGCGCACGATCTGAACCTTCTCTTCGTAGGTTTCAGGGTCAAAAGTCACGACAGTATCTGTTTTGGAAAGCATGGAGAGCACATCGTCGGTGCTGAGGCGCTTCTTAAATTTAGCGCCGTCTTCGTCGGTGCTATATACAGGGAGGTCGCCTTTAGTGGCTGCCTCGGAGAGTATTTTGAAGAATGGCTCTTCTGGGTAAGCGAACGGGAGGTTCATTTTTTCCCGCACGTCGATGATGCGCCAGATACGCTTTTCCCAAAAAATATCGCTTTCGCGGATGGGCTGGTAAGGGAGCACCTTTCGCTGGCCCATGATTTCTTTTTTCACCACATCGTCGATGGGCGCTTCGCCAGAATCATCCAGCATGGGGAATTCCGATTCCGAACCAGTTCCTGGCGTGGTTTCGATTTCTTCCGGGTCTTGGGCCATTACAGCTGTTGCGCTGCCCATAAGCAGGAGCAGGCACAAGCAAGTCCATTTCATAAATGTTTGCATGACTATAGCGCAGTTTGGGTTGATTAGTGTTGAAAATAGTGTGGTTTGTTCAAAAGTCAGATTGGTTGACCAACAGATTTGTTTCTTTAACGAATATCTATGGGCCAACCAATCTATCAAGCATATAATTTAACGGATCTTGAAGGCCAAGCCACCAATGTTACGCGGGGCCGGGTCGCCAGGGCATTTGCATTTGATATCATCAAAGAAATAAGCATCACCTGGTTTTGCCTTGTTGATGTAATCTTGAACGGTGCTGTTCCAGCGGGCGCCAGCATTTTGTGATGTGATAGGATCTTGGCGTTTTGGCAGATAAGTAGTCTCGAAGCCCACAATATCACATTTCGCATCAAAATCGAAGTTTTCAAGAACAGAAGCAATACCGCCCTGTGCTTTGAACTCGCCATTGGGCATTGCTTTGGAGCGGTGTTTAGCGCCGAGCAATGGTACTGGATCAGGAATACGCTTTACCCGATACGAAAAGGTTTGGGATGCACCTCCGCCTGAGACCGTCAAGGTAGCTTCACCCGGTGTGGTTGCCGTTACGGTGAACTTGCCGCCACCATTGGATTTGACGCTGACACCTGTGGCAGAAACGCGCACATCATTGGACGAAACACCAGCTGCAGAAACGCTGACGGGGTTGTCAACACCAATATAAAATACGTTCATTTTATCCAATGAAACAGCAACAGAACGCTGGCCAACCTCATACTTGAAGTCTTTAGAGTAGGTTTCGGTTACCCCTGTAAGCGGGTTTTTCACGTTGATGTTCACCTTTACGGTACGCTCGCCAACGCCGCTTGTTCCAGCTTCGTAGTGGGCAATGCCTTCCTTGATCGGGATATTGGCGCCATTGGCATTGATGCTGATGTTGTCTGCGGATGAGCTATAAGCGCTGAGGAAGATGTCAGCCACGAATTTTTCGCCAGAGATAACATAGTTCTTTTCTGCCGACAATGCAGGGGTGAACTTGTCAAACTTGATCTCTTTGCCGCCAACTTTTTCTGCACAGAAGTTCAAAATGGAAGAATAAGAGTTTTTGGCATCGCTTTGCATCTTGCCCAAAATAGGGAATACGGCAGCAACCGGCATTTGCTTGAACTTGAATTCCGACCAAGTTTTGGCTTTTACACCCGGGGGCAATTCCTCGACTTGTAAGGGCAATTGCGCCTCAACAGCCTTGTCATTGTCAGCCAAAGCCAACAACGCGGCACGGGTCTCTTCAATTTTCGCCTTAACCTGATCGCCCAGGCCTTCGTTGATGTACATCCGCGTGGTCAGGTCCTTGTTACGGATGTCTTTGGGTTGGCCAGGCACCTTAGGGTTAGCGCCACCCGCCTTTTCAAACAAGTCGGAGCGGAGACCTTCGATATAAGAAATAAAGCCATCGGAAATCTCCTTTGCTTTCTTGGCATTTTGGCGATACTTCTCGTTATTTTCATTTTTGTAAGCATCTGCTTGCTTGTCGATGCTCTTCATCATCGCTTCATTGGCGATATCGACGATAGCACCGCTATCTTTCATCCCTTTGTCGAGCGAGAAGAAGGCATTCATTACCTCGGCAGATACGTTCAGTGCCAGCAGCGCAGTCAACACCAGATACATCAGGTTGATCATGAGTTGCCGCGGCTCCTTTGGTATAGACATGAGTCTTTAAATTTTAGTGTTAAACAATTAGGAAACCATAGGTCAAACCGGCCGAAATTATTGGCGGCCGATGTTTGACATAGCGGCGAGCATGTTGCCGTAAACGGTGTTGAGCGAACCGAGGTTCTTGTTCAAGCCAGCCATCTGATCTTTGTACGCTTTCACGTCATCGGCAGATTTAGCCATGTCGGCCATTGCCTCGTTCAGCTTGGTGTAGAAGTTGCTCATAGCTTTCACTTGCTCTTGCGTGCCAGAGAAATCTACTTCTTGCAATGCTTTAAGGGCGCCCATGCTTTTCGACATGGATTGCAGCTCTGTCAGCATACCACCCAATTGGCGTTCGATGACGTCACCGTGCAACGGAACGATATCGGGTTGGTTGGTTGGGCCGGCAGTCAAAGGCTGGATGCGCGAGTCGTAATCGGACAGGCCTGGGTACAGCTTGTCCCAGTAGTAGTCGGCTTCTGGCCCGATCACGCCCAACATCAGGAAGATGAATATCTCGATGCCCATACCGAGGATGAGCATTTCCGAAGCGCCTTCCCATGATTCGAGTTTGAAGAGGGCTCCTGCGAGCACGAATGCGGCGCCTACGCCGATCATCAGATTTTTGAAATACTTAAAACCTTTGGTTTTGACGAAACTCATTGTTTTTAAACTTTTTAGCAGTTTAGAGAAAAATTTCCAGTTCGATGTTTACGCTTGGTTGAAAAGCGGGGCAAAAGTACGAATCGCCGAGCAACAAAAGTGGCGAAAAAATTGACTATAACTGATTGATTTTGAAAATAGTGGACAAATCGCAGAAAATTATTCAACGTTTGGACACATTCACTGTGTATTGTCCGCTATTTCAGGTTGTTAGAAGTCGTTGATGGAGCGGCCCAAGAAGGTCAGCACACAACGGAAGCCAATGTAGCACTTGGTGGTATCTTGATATTCATAAGAGCGGTTGCCTGTTTGCAGGAAGTAGGCCACATCTTTCCAGGAACCACCGCGGATTACTTTGCGCTTGGCGGTTTTGTCGTCCTCTTCCTTGGCATCATAGCGGATATCGGGGTTGAGATCGTGCATGAAAGAATAGGAGTTTTCGAAGTAGGCTGTTTCTGTCCACTCGGAAACGTTCCCGGCCATGCAGTACAGGCCGTAATCGTTGGGATAATAGCCGTCAGCCTTTACGGTGTACAAGCCGCCATCTTCAGGGTAGTTGCCGCGGCCAGGCTTGAAGTTTGCCAAAAGGCATCCTTTCGCGTTGCGGGTGTAATAAGCGCCCCAGGGATAGGGTGCTTCTTCACGGCCACCGCGGGCGGCGTATTCCCATTCGTGCTCTGTTGGGAGGCGGAAGTCTTCGGTGTTTTCCTCTGTTTCACCGTACATGTCCCACAGCTTGCTGCGCCAGTAGCAGAATGCTTTGGCCATTTTCCAGTTTACGCCGACTACGGGATAGTCGTCGAAAGCAGGGTGCCAGAAATAGTTGCGCGTCATTGGCTCGTTGTAGGAGTACGCGTAGTCGCGGATCCAGGCCAATGTGTCGGGGTAAACCTTGATTTTTTCACGGTGGATAAAGCTCGTGCGGTTCCCGTTGCGGTCGTGGGCAGCGCGTTGCCAGTCGTACCACTGGAATTCGAACACCAGTTTGGTCACGTCGATTTCCTTGCGGCCGGCGAAGCGCTCGTTGCCTTGGTAGTACATGTCTTCCAATGCGCCGTCGCCTTCCTCGGCATCGCCTTTCCAGTCGATGTCCTGATCCCAGTCGAGCAGGTTTTCCGGTGGCTGTTGGTCGTTTTCCGTGTCTTCAACAATGTGGTCTAATTTGCGGTGGGCGATAGAGTCAACCACCCATTTTACAAATTGGCGGTATTCATTGTTGGTGATTTCCGTGTCATCCATGAAGAAGCCCTGGATGGAGATCGACTTTGGCCGCGCCACGAGCGTTCGGCTTATGTCTTCATCCCCGGTACCAATGTGCAAGGTGCCGGAAGGGATGTACACCATCCCATAAGGGTTGATGCCTTTCCAGTGAGGGCGATTGGTGACACCAATCAACTGGCCGCTTTCTTTACGGCCACAGGACGCGAGCACTGCTACAAAAAGGAGCAGTAACAGGGTAGAATGCTGTAATTTTTTCATTTTTAACACCCGATGTTTTCCTACTTTAATTATGCGATTTGGAAAAAAGTGGTCGTAAAGGTAGAAATGATTGGAACTAATGGAAAAAAGAATTCCAAATAAAATTCGCTACCCCTTGATTTTGAGCCGGAATCAGCGTCTCACAAACGACTTTTTAACTTTTGATTGTATTCAACAGAGATTTTTTTCGGCAAAACGAGCGCCATTCCCAAAGAAATGACTGAAAACCGTGGTCTTACAAATTGAGTGCCGAACAGTTTTTTATTTCGAAAATGGTCTTTATTTGACAAAAGTCAACTTTTAATTTTCTGAAACGGCCTTTCTGTGATAAGAGAATGACCATTTTGCAAATTGCCCAAAGGCTTGAAAAAGCTGTCTTGCAATTCAAAAAAATTTCAAAAAAAGCGCGGGTTGTAGATCACCGGCGGCAACTTCCCCACGCCTATCGGTTTATTGAGGCTGTACCGCAGGAGCAGTTCGTGGCTTCCACGGTTCGCGACATTCAAAGCTGACAAAGGAACGTCAAAGGCGTAGGCCAATGTTGTCTTCTCGTTGAGTTTTAACCCAGCCAACAAGATTGCCGCATCTTTTGATTTTCCACCGAAGCCTCTATATCCAGCCCCGGCAAAAATATTTTCACGCCATTTAGCAACTGCTGAAATCTCGGCTTGTGTCTTTGTCAAGTCAGTTTTAACTAAAACTGATGGCTTGAAAGAGAGGTTTTCGCCCACATCGATGGCATAAGCCGTGTAAAAAAAACCGTGCTGCACCGCTTTCAGGCCAAAACTCCCCGGCCCAGCGCTCAATTTTGAGGCATATACAGGCTGGACAGAAGCCCCTACCTCGAGTTTTTTGGCCTGCAAATATACACCGAATTCGAACAATGGAGTACCTATTTGCTCTTTTCCTGTGGGAATAACCTGATCGTTGTGGGAGAAATCGGGGTCAATATAGGTGCCTTCTGGCGCCCGAAGCTTTGTCCCATCGAGGGCGTATTGCAAGTATCCTGCGCTGAGGCCCGCTGCAAGCATGGCGTTGCGCCCCACCTGAAGCTGGTAGTTGTAGCTCAGCACTGCCTGGCTGGCGCTGTGCGCCCCGATAACGTCGTTTTCGACGCGGATGCCGACCCCGCTGCTGATGGCATAGAGCGGCAAATGGGCATTGATATGCTGCGTAACCGGCGCCCCCTTGAGGCCCGACCATTGTTGGCGGTAAACTCCGGTGGCGACCATAGTGTACTCCATGCCCGCGTACGCCGGGTTGAAAGCATAAGGGTTGAGGTTGTACAGGCTGTATTGAGGCACCTGCTGGGCCGAAACCAGCCCGGAAAGCATGACAAAAACCAACAGCAAATAGTGCTTCATATTTTCCCAAAATTCATCCAAAGATACAAAAGGCTTTTGACAAGCAAAATTTCGGCACAGGTAAATCAGGGATTTGTCGCCACCGGACTTGCCGGCAAGCAATGGGGCGTTGCTGTTTTGATCCTGGCTGGCAGCAATTATTTTATTGGGGAGGAAGGCTTTTTGCAGGCTTAGGGCCTTTTCCACCGCATCGGCACCTACAATGGCTATTTCGGCAGGGGGAATTGCGGCATGCAGCATAGCGGATGCCCAGTTCGCAAAAGACAGCGGGAACTTCTCGACCGATGCACGCATGGCTGCGGTCATTTCGGCAGCCTTGGCGCGCCAATCATCCCGGTCGAACAGCCAGCCCAGTCGCAGCAGGTTGTGCGACATGACGCTGTTGCCCGACGGCGTGGCATTGTCGTACAGGTCTTTTTTTCGGAGCAGGATGTCGCTTTGGGACCTCCCGGCAAAATAGAAGAGGGGGCTTTCTTCATCTGCAAACTCCTGCAGTACAAAGCTTGTGTACCGCTCGGCAAGGCGCAAGTACGCTTCTTGGAAGGTGATTTCATACACATCCAATAATGCTGCGATAAAAAATGCGTAATCGTCCAAAAAGGCATAGGGTTGGGAGACCGAATGTTTCAACAGGGGTAACTGGCCGTTTTCTTTGGACGGGGCCCGCAAATGCTCCATGATATAGGCTATGTTCCGGACAGCGGCATCCCGGTACGGCGCATGGCCCAAGGCGGTGAACGCCTTGCAATGGGCCGAGGCCATCAGCGCGTTCCAGTCAAGCAGCGTTTTGGTGTCGAGCAATGGCCAGACGCGGATAGAGCGCCTTTCCAGCAGTTTTTTTCGTTGTGCATAATATAAAGTGTGGCCTTTCGGGTTCTTGGGCCGGTTCAAAATGTTTTTCCCGTCCCAATTGCCCCGTTCTGTGACGTCGTAGTAAGCGCAAAAGTCGGGGGCATCTGCTCCCAAAACTTCCTCTACCTCCGATTTGTCCCAAACGTAAAACTTCCCCTCCTCCCCTTCGGAATCGGCATCCTGGGCCGAATAAAAGCCGCCGTCCGGGCTGGTCATTTCCCGCGCGACGTATGCCAGTGTCTCTTCGATCGTCTCGCGGAAGATGCCTGCAAACTTTTGCTCCAAGCCTTTGGCGCCAAGGTTTTTATCCGTCACCAGCTTGTAGGCATCGGCTAATACCCCGACGAGCAGCGCATTGTCGTACAGCATTTTTTCAAAATGCGGCGCCAGCCATTCCCGGTCGGTGGCATAGCGGGCAAAGCCGCCGCCGATTTGGTCGTAAATGCCACCAGAAATCATTTTTTCTATCGAAAAAAGGGCATGCTGGAGCGACTCGTGGTCGCCGTAAGTCGCGAAGCCTTCCAACAGCAACTGGATGGCCATGGTGGAGGGGAATTTCGGCGCGCCGCCGAAGCCGCCAGCTGCGGGGTCGGACTGGCTTTTTAGCTGCGCCAATAAAGCTTTGAAGTCGGTGGTTTCGGCAGCAGCCTCAGGGCTCGAAACGATGGGCGGCGCATCTTTACGGATGTATCCCGTGAGGCGTTCGGCCTGTTCCAGGGCGGTTTCGCGCTTGCTTTCCCAAATATCGGCCAAATGGGTGAGCAAGTCGGTCCAGGAAGGGCGGTTGTAGGCGGCTTTTGGCGGGAAGTACGTGCCGGCATAAAAAGGCTTGCCCTCTGGCGTGAGGAAACAGTTGAGCGGCCATCCGCCGCCGCGGGTCAGTATCTGGCAAGCTTCCATATATATGGCGTCCACATCGGGGCGCTCCTCACGGTCAACCTTGATGTTGATAAAATAGCGGTTCATGATGGCTGCCACGGCCTCGTTTTCGAAGGACTCTCGCTCCATCACGTGGCACCAATGGCAGGTGCTGTAGCCGATGCTGACCAAAATAGGCTTTTGTTCCCGCTGCGCCCTTTCAAAAGCTTCGGGTTTCCAGGCATACCATTCCACCGGGTTGTGGGCGTGCTGGAGGAGGTATGGGGAAGTTTCGTGTTGGAGGTGGTTCATAGAAAAAATGGTTTCAGGTTTCGGGTTTCAGGATTCGGGTTTACAATGTCTTTTGTCCATTTTGAAATACAATTTCAAAGCCACCACAGATTCCCTAAACCTGAAACCCGAAACCCCATATTATATAATAGAATGCCCAGGCGCATCGGAGTGCTCCGACAGGTCTTCGGCTGTTTTTTCGTGTTCGCTGATGATCTCGACGAGCCTTCGGGTTGCCCGGCGGCGGATGACGCGCTCCAGATCCTTGTTCGGTTCTTTGAGGATGTACTGGAATTTCATGGACACGTGGTCTTTGCAGACTTCGGCCACGCGGAGGTAATAGCTTTCGGGCTTGATGAGGTCTTGGAATGGGGAAAGCACTTCGATGAGCTTTTTTTCGAGGTCTTCCACGGATTTGAGGTGCTTGAGGTAGATGTCGAACTCGATGCTGGTGCGCTTGATGACGCGGCGGGTGTAATTGATCACCTCGGAGGTGAGCAGGAGGTTGTTGGGGATGAAGATCATGTCGTCGTCGTCGTTGAGTATCTGGACGTTCTGGAGGGTAATGTCCATCACTTTCCCGCGTTGTTGCCCGATCCGCACGTTGTCGCCGATGCTCAGCTGGCCGGAGAAGGTGATGATCATGCCGTTGATCATGTTGGAGATGTAGTCTTTTGTCAGGATGGCAATACCCGCAAAGATGATGGAAAGGGAGGTGAAGAGTTTTTGCCCATCGATTTTGAACAAGGACAAGATACTTGCCACCAAGCCGATTGCCAGCAGTATTGAGTAAATCTGCCCTACGCCTATAATAAAGTTGTCCTCGCCCTGCACTTTGTTGCGCCGGCGGTACAGCCAGGTGGTGCCGAACTGGACAAAATCCAGGAACATCAGGAAAATGGCGATACCGGCGAGCGTGTCCTTGTAATAGTTGAAGGTGTCGTAGTTCTTGGAGTGGGCGTACAGCCAGGTGATGTCCCATTCGTTCAGGCGTATGAGCAGGAGCAGGGAAAAAATGGCGAGTTTTAGGAGGAGTATGAAATATTTCATGAAATGCTGGTCGATTATCAGAGGAGAACGCATTTTGTGGCCCGCTGTTTTGGGGCAAAAGGATATTTTTAACAATTCGGCTTGCTTTATATTCACAGGGCTTCACTATGTTTGCCCGCTTTCCCGCTCATGGAATGAATCCGTTGCCGCCCCAGGTTTAATCTATTTCCCTCCTTTTGCAACGCATTGTTCATTTCAAAACCGTATTTATATGCTAAAGCTTTCCCTAACCATTTGGATTACAGCGCTATGCGCATTTTTCATCCAGGCCCAATCTGGATGCCCGGGCTGCGCGGTCAGCGTACCTGCCGGGATGCCCGCCGACACTGTTTACCTGCCCGATTTGCCCGACGGCATTGCCGGCACGCCCTACGATCAGGACATTTCATTCCGGTTGCCCAAAACAACTACTCCTGTGAATGCCATCGACAGCACTACCCCACCCGGCCTCACGATTTCAAAATTTGAAATCGTTTCCATCACAGGCCTGCCACCCGGGGTGTACTGGCAGCCCAACAAATTCAATTTTAATGTTGGTACAGAAACCGATGGCTGCATTAAAATTTGCGGCACCCCCATCGGCTCGGACACTTTTCATTTGAAGGTCACCCTAAAGGCCACCGTTTTGTTGCTGACCCAGACAGCATCCTTCCCCATGACCCTGTACGTTGCGCCGAAGGTGAGCAGCACAGCAGGTTTTTCCATTACCGACCCGGAAGGATGTGGCAGTACTACGGCTACTTTTACCAACAAAGTCCCTTCGGGAGGGGCGCCCGGCTTCACCTACTCCTGGGATTTTGGTGACGGCTCGCCGGTTTACACGGGCGAGAACCCGCCTCCCCACACCTACAATCAGGTAGGCGAATACACCGTATCCTACCATGCCCATGTAGATACCGCAGGCTTCATATTGAAAGGAATTCGGGTGATTACCGTAGAATGTGTGGACGAACTGGGTCTTGGCAAGCCTGATCTGTACATGCAGATTTTTGCGCCGAACAACGGCCCAAAGGTTTTTGATTCCTCCCCGCACCTCAACAACACAACCCTGCCTTACCTCTTTCCCATGAATGTCAAACTGGGAGACGGCAACTACACGCTCAAAGTGATTGATGAAGACAGCGGGATAAAAGGCAGCGATGATGATTGCGGCACCATTTCTTTCAACAAGCTCAGCAACGGTGAGGCCGTCGCCGGCGGTTTGAAGGTGGAGTTCATCATCGTAAACCCGCAGGAGGACATTTATTCCAAAGACACCATATATGTGTACCCCCAGCCTATCCTGCCTGTGGTGAGCGCGGCCAATGGCCTGAGTGCTTGCGCCGGCGAAACCGATTTGGTGCTGATGTCTTCTTACGGCAGCGGCAACCAATGGCTGCTCAATGGCGAAAACATCCCCGGGGCAACTGATTTTATCTATTCTCCAACGGTTAGTGGCAACTATCAAGCGCAGATTATTTCGCAATACGGCTGTGTGGCCACTTCAGCGCCGAAGCAAATTGTGTTTCACCCTTTGCCCGTACAGCCGGTTTGGTACAACTACAACAACTCCCTGCGCGTGTACGACACAGCTGCCTTGCCGGCGCAGTATTCCCTGCAATGGTACCTGGGCACCAACCCGATACCCGGCGCCACCGGCATCTGGTACTGCTCCAAATCAAGCGGGAACTATGGCTTGGTGGTGACGGATTTGGCTACGGGCTGCACCAGTTCCTATGCCAATTTGGTAGTGCACAACCCTCAGTTCGACTGCTTGGTCGGCACCGAAAATCTAGGCCCCTTGAGTTTGGCGATAAGCCCTAACCCCGCCTCGAGCCTCGTGCAGGTCGGGATTGGGGGCGAAACGGGCAACGGTATGGTGCGGCTTTGGGATCTTACCGGGCGTTTGGTACAGGAGCAAACCTTCGGCGCAGGGCAGGACAAGCTGCTGTTGGATGTCAGCCTTATAAGCCCTGGGATGTATGTGGTGGAGGTTTTGGCAGATGGGGTGCGCCGGCTTGGGAAATTGGCGGTGGGGCGGTAGTGTTTCCCGTTTGAGCCTTCTTCTGGGTGCGGAATATGCGTCACCCCGAATTTTCATAGGATAAATACCATGGAAAAGTGCAGCATTTGTTTTTACTTATTGGTCAGACCGCGAAAAGCGGTCAGACCAAGCGCCATCGTCAGACCGCGAAAAGCGGTCAGACCAAGCGCCATCGTCTGACCGCTTTTCGCGGTCTGACGAATAGGTTTTTACAATTTTGCCCTACAAATGCTTCGAAGGTATTCGTTATTTGGGATTTACTTTTTGGAACGCGGATCGAACGGATTTGGCGGATTTTAACAGATTATGGGCATGTGCTTGGAAATCTGCATCGATCTGCCAAATCGGTTCGATCCGTGTTCTATACCAAGATATTAGTGGTTTGCGAGATTGCCAGGATGGATCCTATTGATTATCGAAGTTTTATCCCCCGTTACTTTCGCAAACCAATTTCCGTTGGGTCTAATTGGTCGGTGTGCTGGAAAAAATCTCCGCCAGCAGCATCTCCGCCACCAACTTATTCCCTTTTTGGTTCAAATGCACCCCATCCGTCGTCAGAATGGAGCTGTGGCTGTCTGTCTCGTTGTGGGCAATATGGTAATCAATGAATGCCTTCCTGAAGTCGGCAAGCCCGCAGCCTTTTTCTTTGGCAATGCCCCGGATGATGTCTGAATACGCATCCAGTTCCGCATCGAGGGGGTTTGCGCCGCCTTTTTGCTCGCCGATGCAGGCGGGTGTGCACAGGATGGCCCGTATCTTCTTTTTTTGCAATTTGGCAACGATGGCCTCGCAGAACTTTTTGAACTTGTCGGCATCCGTGCCGGTGCGGTGTGTCTGCTTGTGCCACACGTCGTTGACACCAACATAGACTACCACGATTTTGGGCTTTTTGGCCAGCACGTCCTCTTCCAGCCGCAGGTAGAGGTCATAGACCTTGTTGCCGCTGATGCCTGCTCCGATCAATTCGTATTGTTTGTCCATTTTTTTGGCCAGCAACGAATCGCGCATTTGGCTGATGTAGCCGCCAGGTGCCACCCCGGCTTCGGTGATGGAATCGCCAAAAAAGACCACGCGGGCAGGCTTTTTTTGGACAAGGAAGGATAAGAACAGGGCAGACACGGCGCTTAGGTAAAATAATTGTTTCATAAAATGAGCGTCAAAAATCCAATTCAAAAACCGAAATGGAATCGGGCTGTCGGCAAATACAAGAAGACCAAAAGCCACCGAGCCAATATCAACGAACAACAAAAAAAAGCCACAGACCTGTAAGCCGGATTCTGTACCCCGGCAAGCCGGAGCCTTTGTCATTTATCTGGTCCCGACGGATCGGGATCTGCGCTGCCTACCCCCTTTGCTCCCGACGAATTGGGACTGTGCGAGCAACACAGGAGCCCGCCTTCGCTAAAGCTGGGCTTTAACTATGGCGGGCATGCAAAGTGTACATGGCATTTCAACCCGCAAGGTTTATCCCCCACGACAGTTACCTGCCCTGGTCGTGCGCTCTTACCGCACGTTTTCACCTTTACCCGCCGAAGCCTTGGCGCAGGCGGGTAGCCCACTAACCTCAACTCCGACAGGAAGTTATTTTCTGCGACACTTTCTATGCCCCCGAATTGCTTCGGGAACTCCGCCGGTTAGGCGGTGCGGCGCTCTACGTTGTCCGGACTTTCCTCCCCGAAAGGCGACAAAGCGGTCTGTGGCATTTCTTTAAAACCCCTGCAAAGTAACGTGCTTTGGCGCTTATTCTCCTTATTTTCTGGCTGTATTCACATTCATTTTTCAGAACAGCGCGTATTGGCTCAAACTTTGTTTAGAGAGGTACGGGAAGTTTGGCTTTCACCTTTTTTTGAAAATTAGGCTGACTTTCCTCAGTAAGTATAGATACATTTGCCCGCATATTGCGGCCAATTTCTTTCATAATCACCCAATACTTCTCAAAAACCGCGCATCTCCCAATATGATTAAGCGCTTGCTTTTATACGTGCTGGTAATGTTCATTTTGATGGCCGCAGCTGTTTCAGCCGGCCAACAGGATGAAAACGGCGCATTGCTCCAGCAATATTCTGAAGAAATTTCTGCGTGGCTGACTTCCGCTGAAAACGAGGCCATTGGCTGGGCAAAGGACAAAAGCGGCGCAAATGCAAGCGACCCCGAGCAGCACGACAAACCATATACCGTTTTGTTCCATCAGGGCGATACGCTGCGCAGTTGGTCCAACACCAAGGTGATCCCCTCTCCTAACGACTTGAGACAACTTGCTGGGAAAAGCGGCCGGAGCCTGGTAAAGTTACCGCTTGGATGGTTTTTGGCCAATGTTGAACCGGGGGCTGGGGGTACGCGCAGCATCTTGGTGCCCGTCCGTTACGCCCTTGATTTCAAAGACGCGCGCCACAGCATCGCCTTTCCTGCCAACGAGCATATTTCAAAAAACCTGCGGATTGCCGAAGAACAAACAGCATGGCCAATCCAGGTAGCCGGGCAAACGCTGGCCTGGCTGCAGGCCGAAGGGCCCATCCAATCGGGCTGGCTTACCTGGGTGAAACTTGGGGCCTGGGCTTTGTTTTTTGTCACTTTTTTCAGCATGTTGAACCAGGCTGCAAATTGGGTCAACCGCCGTTTTGGGGCGCTTTCAGGCGCATTGGCCTTGCTCACAGTGCTGGGAGCCTTGCTGTATTACAACCTCGAAACGGGCTGGACGACAGCACAGTTTGGCAATTTGCCCCTTTTTGAGCAGTCGTTTCAGGGTGCCGACCTGATCGGGCGCTCTGTTGGCGATTGGCTGATACATGTTGGGCTGGTGGTGTTTCTGATGGTATTCTTCCACCGGAGCTTTCGGGGCAAACCGCTGGCACACCTGCCCCAGGGGCTGCGGATGGGCATCGCTTTGATCAGTGATACGCTGTTGATGCTCAGCATCCCAATCTGTGTGCTGGTGGTGCGGCAACTGGTTTTCAATAGCCAGGCTGGTTTTGACTTCGACAATATGCTGGGCATCGGCGCATCGGGCTTCCAGGCGCTGAGCGGGCTTATCGGCCTCATGGTAGGGCTTTTCCTTTTTGGGCACCGCCTGATGCTTACGGTGCGCAATCTGGGTTTGACCGACATGCAGCGGTTTGGTATGATTGCCGGAGCTGCTGCGCTGATCGCTATGCTGTCTATACCCTTGGGTGTCAACCCGTTGTATGCTGCTCTATTTGCTTTTTTATATGCCGGCGCCATGGATTTGCTGGTGCACCGCCAGGGCAACGGCTTTGGCTGGCTGGTGGTTTGGCTGCTGTTGTTTTCGGTATTCTCATCCATCTTGTTGCACCGCTACAACAGCGAGCAAAACCGCCAGCAACGGATGGCCTACGCGCAGGCGCTGGCGAGCGAGCGCGACACCGCATCAGCGGAAATCCTCCTGCCCAAGTTCTTGGCTGATGTCATCCAGGATTCTGCTCAAATCAGCCAAGCCCTGAAACCCTGGCCATTTAAGGCGAGCATTGAAGAACTTCGCACCAAGCTGAACGGAATTGCGCTGCGGGAACCCTATCTTTTCCAGCATTACCGGCTGAACGTCGCAGCATTTGACAACGAAAACCAATCGATCCTGATTGGTCAGACACTTGGCTATCAAGAACTTGTGCTTGAAATTTGGGCAAAAGCTGCGGTGTTGAACGACAATATCCGCTTTCACACCGGCAAGGATGGCAAATTCCGGTATATCGTGCGGTTCCGTGCGACCCGAGCGGTAGATGTGACACAACATGCACAGGTATTTGTACTGCTCGACCACGAGCATCCCGCGCCCGGGCTGGCCTATACCCAGATATTTTACAACAGCCCTTACAAAAACCTGGACCACCTGTCGCGCTACAACTTTGCGGTGCAAAAAGACGGCAGGATCATCGCTGAGCTTGGGCGCGGGAGCATTGCCGCTTTGTCGGCCGATGTAGGGAAAGGAGAGGTGCTCGAAGTGCGGACGGAGGAGCCCCTGCGCGTCGATGCGGTGGCAAAGAGCAGCGATGGCCGGACCCTCGCCTCGGTCGGGAACAGCGTAGGCGGCTGGCTGAAAAGGCTGTACCTTTTTGCCATACTGTTCACGCTGGCTTCCCTCTTGTTGCTGGCATTGGCTTTTGCCAATTCCTGGCTGCGGTTTCTGCCCGAGGAATACGACTTCCGCCTCACGGCAAAAGGCTCGCTCGCCAAGCGCATACACCTTTGGAACGTTTCCTTATTGGCAGTGTCCTTCCTGGTAGTGGGGTTGCTTACCTACCGCCATTTCACCAAAACGGCAGCAGAGGCCGATGAAGCTGCATTCAGCTACAAGGCCGATGCCTTGCAGAACAACCTGGAAGCCCCATTTCTGAACAACACGGACAGCAGCGCAACAAAAGACCCCTCAAACCTGGCCGCTTCTCTGCAAAAAATCACCACCAGCCTCAGCGTAGATGCCAACTTCTTTGCCCCAAACGGCGCCCTGGTTTTCACCACCCAACAAGACCTTGTTTCACTCGGCATCCTGCCATCAAAGATGAACGTTGCCGCCCTGGGCACCTTAGCCAAAAACAACAATTTGCCGGAAGTAGAGGAACTGGAGCAGGTCGGAGGCAACGAATTTGTCACAAAATACCTTCCCTGCCGCACAGGCCGCGGCGAGCTGTTGGGCTTTTTGGGCGTGCCCCACCAGCTGCGCCAAACTGTCGTCGGCGCGGATGTTTCTGATTTTATCGGCGTGCTCGCCAGCTTGTACGTGTCGCTGCTGCTCATTGCATTTGTCATCACCTTCCTGCTTTCGCGCTCCATCGTGAAGCCGCTGAGCCTGTTGTCCGAAAAGGTGCAAGAATTGAAATTAGAAGATAAAAACGCCCCGCTGGAATACGTCGGCGATGCCCAGGACGAAATCAGCGAACTGATCGACCAATACAACACCATGGTGCAGAAACTGGAAGATTCCAAGGTACAAATGGTGCGGCTGGAACGCGAAGGCGCCTGGCGGGAAATGGCCAAACAAGTGGCGCACGACATCAAGAACCCGCTCACGACCATGAAACTGTCGATGCAGCAACTGGAACGCGTGTCGAGCAACCCCGAGCAAGCTGCCGCTTACCTCCGCAAGGCCATTACCCGCCTGATTGAACAGATCGATTCCCTGGCGCAAATCGCTTCGGAGTTTTCCATGTTCGCCAACCTCGACATCCGCAACAAAAGCGATGTGGTGATAAACGAAGTAGTGGAAAGTGTGCACGACTTGTTCAGCGAGCAAAAAAATGTGCAACTGGAGCTCAAACTGCCCAAGGAGCGTTACCATATCCTGGGCGACAAAAATCACCTTATCCGTGTCTTCAACAACCTGGTGATCAATGCCATCCAGTCAGTGCCGTCCGACCGGCAAGGCATCGTGAAAGTCTCCCTCGCCCGACAGGGCAACACATCTGTGGTCAAGATAAGCGACAACGGCGGCGGCATCCCCCCGGAAATCAGGGAACGGGTGTTCGAGCCGAATTTCACCACCAAAACTTCCGGCAGCGGCCTGGGGCTTGCCATTTGCAAAAAGATCATCGAGGCGCACGACGGCAATATCCGCTTCGAGACAAGGGAGAACGAGGGGACGGACTTTTTTGTGGAAATCCCGATTGTTTAATTCGATAATTTGGCAATTTGATAATGTGATAATGGGCGCCAGGCTGGGGCGTTTGTGGTTATTTTCCTTTTTCCGCTCAACGGTGCTTTTCTACAAATGCTGCGCAGGCTGCGTCGAGCATTTGGAATACCTCTTCGAAACCATCGTCATCGTAGTAGGGGTCGGGTACGGAGCGGCGCTGGCCGGGATGGGTTTGGTCGAGCATCAGGGAAACTTTTCCACGATCTTCCTCGCTGCGGGCCAGGCGCAGCACATCGCGGAGGTTACTTTCATCCATCACGAAAATTGTATCAAACTGTTCAAAATCCTGCTGGCGGAACTGTCGGGCCCGCTGGTTGGCGATATCAATGCCGTTATCCCTGGCAACGGCAATAGACCGCCGGTCGGGCAGTTCGCCTGTATGCCAGGCGCCTGTGCCCGCACTGTCCACATACCATTGCAGCCCCGCAGCATCAGCTTGCCATTGCATGATTCCTTCTGCCAGAGGGCTGCGGCAGATGTTGCCGAGGCAGACCATTAGGATGCGCATGTGATCAACAATTAAGTCCTCCACAAACCGAAATCACCTGCCCGGTGATGTAGGCGCCCATGTCGGAGGCTAAGAAAACGCAGGTATTGGCCACGTCGTCGCCCGCGCCGAGGCGCTTGAGGGGGATGGCGGAGAGGTATCCGTCTTTTGTTTTTTCATCGAGTGCATCGGTCATTTCCGTGGCGATAAAGCCCGGCGCAACGGCATTGCAGCGGATGCCCCGGGAGCCGTATTCTTTGGCGATAGACTTGGAAAAGCCGATGATGCCGGCTTTGGAGGCGGCGTAGTTGGCTTGCCCTTGTTGCCCGAAAACGCCGACCACGGAGCTCATGTTGATCATGCTGCCGCCCGTGCGGATCATGGGCTTGAGGGCGTGCTTGCACAGGTTGAACACCGATTTGAGATTGGTCTGGATCACTTCGTCCCATTGCTGTTCGGTCATGCGCAGCATCAATGTATCGCGGGTTATGCCAGCGTTGTTGATCAGAATGTCCAATTTGCCGAAATCGGCGAGTACCTGGGCGATTAATGCTTCTGCTTGCGCATAGTCGCCGGCATCGCTTTGGTAGGCTTTGGCATTTTCGCCCAATTCGGCAGCGAGGGCTTCAGCTTTGGCCGCCGAGCCAGCAGAAACATATGTAAATGCCACTTTTGCGCCTTGTTCCACGAATTTGCGCACCAATGCTTCGCCGATACCGCGCGAGCCGCCTGTAATGAGGGCTATTTTTCCTTCTAAAAGTTTCATCGTGTAATAATTGTTAGAGACCGGAGTGGCAAAGTTGGCAAATCTTTGGAAGGAATCAAGGTTCGGGGTTGTATTTTTGCCTGAAACAAATCAATCAAATGCGGTTTTGCTGCACAATACCCTGTTCGCATGAATTCCTACGAAAAGATATTTGAAAACAACCGGAAATGGGCAGCTGACAAAATCGGCACCGAAAAGGATTTTTTCGCCAACCTCGCCAAAGGCCAAAACCCAGAGTACCTCTACATTGGCTGCGCCGACAGCCGGGTGACCGCAGAGGAACTGATGGGCGCCCGGCCAGGCGAAGTGTTCGTGCACCGCAACATCGCCAACCTGGTGAGCGCCACCGACCTGAACGCGCTCTCTGTGATCGAATATGCTGTGCGCCACCTGAAAGTAGAGCGCATCGTAGTTTGCGGCCACTACGGGTGCGGGGGCATCAAGGCGGCAATGCAGCCCCAAGACCTGGGCCTGCTCAACCCCTGGCTGCGCAATATCCGAGATGTGTACCGCCTTCACAAAAAAGAGCTCAACGCCATCACGGACGAAGAGAAACGCTACGACCGCCTCGTGGAACTGAATGTGCAGGAGCAATGCGTCAACGTCATCAAGATTGCGGCCGTGCAGCAACGGTACATCACCGAGGGATATCCGACAGTGCACGGCTGGGTGTTCGACATGCACAATGGCGCCTTGATCGACCTCAAAATCGACTTCCAGAAAATCTTGAAAGAAATTCAGGAAATCTACAACCTGACGGACAAGGATTGGTTTGGGAGGTAAAATTTGGTTTCGGGTTTCAGGTTTCGGGTTCGTGGTACGCTTGGCATTTGGCCTGATTTAAGTCAATTTTACTGGTTATTTTGAAAAAATTCAAATTGAAATCGATTAATTCCCATTACAAACAAAACCCAAGCGCAGGGTTAACCTGAAACCCGAAACCATTTAAAATTATGCTCTGGCACTTAGAAAACATCGACGTTACACACCTGCTTTGCCCGACCAAGTTGGGCAATGAGGAACTTATGTCCCAAAAAATGCACTGTACCTTCAAAAAAGGCGAGCCGGTGTATGTGCCCGACGATTTGAGCGACCGCATCTATTTCATCCAGGAAGGGCGCATCAAGATTTCGGTGATGAACGAAGAAGGCAAGGAAATTACCAAGGCGATACTGGGCCGGGGAGAGGTGTTTGGCGAACTTTCCATGTTGGGGGAAACACAGCGCCGCGACTTTGCTACTGCCCTGGAAAACACCACTGCCTGTGTGGTGACCCTGGAGGAGCTGCGCAGCCTCATGCGCGACCGTTCGGAACTCAACCTGTTCTTTATGAAGATGTTCGGCGCCCGGCAAGTAGAAATGGAGCGGCGGTTGGAATCACTGGTGTTCCGCGACAGCCGCAGCCGGATCGTGGAGTTCCTGGTCAATTTAGCCAAAACCAAAGGCCAGCGCGTAGGCTACGAATGGGTAGTGCGGCAATTCATCACCCACCAGGAAATTGCCAACCTCACCGCCACAAGCCGTCAAACGGTGACTACCACCCTGAACGATTTGCGGTATTTGAAACTGCTCACCTTTAACCGGTCGCGGTTGTTGGTGCGGGATTTGGAGAAATTGGCGGCGGAGGTGCGGAACTGATGAAAGACAATTTTTCTATTCAAGCCTCAGACTATGCCCGCTTTCGCCCGGGCTACCCCAATGCACTTTTCAGCTTCCTTTTCCAACACTGCCAACAATTTGACAAAGCCTGGGACTGCGCCACCGGCAACGGCCAGATAGCCCTGCAGCTCGCCGAACGCTTCCGTTGGGTAGAAGCCACCGACATCAGCGAAAACCAGCTGAAAAATGCCCTGCCCCACCCTAAGGTACGGTACAGCTTGCAAGCCGCAGAAACACCCGATTTTGCCGATGCTTCTTTTGATCTGATTGTTGTCGGCCAGGCAGCTCATTGGTTTGATTTTGACCGCTTTTACCCAGAGGCCAGAAGGTTGCTAAAACCAGGCGGCCTGCTGGCACTTGTCGGCTATACCCTGATGCGCACAGACGATGCTGTAATTGAGGCTTTGATCGACCATCTGTACGAAGGGGTTTTGGGAAAATACTGGGATCCGGAGCGGCAATTGGTCGACAACGAGTACCGCAGCATCCCGTTCCCGTTTGCGGAAATCCCCTTTCCGGAAATGTACATGGAATACGCATGGACACGGGAGCAGTTGATCGGATTTTTCAACACCTGGTCGGCCTTGCAGCATTATGTCCGGGAGCATGGGCGCTCGCCGATGGATGCGGCTTTTTTGGGGCAGTTGGCGGAGGTTTGGCCGGATGGGGAACTCAAAACGGTGCGGTTTCCGGTATTCGGGCGGGTGGGAAAATAAGTTAAACAAAAAAACTAATCATTTGATTAAAAAACTTGTTTAATCCAAAAACCTCTTTTACCTTTGGCCCAACATTTACCTAAAATGCAGCAATGGCCACCAAGCCCAAGATAGAAGTTGACCTTTCCACAGAGCAAAAGATAAAGGACGCAGCCCGCAAGGTGTTTACCCAGAAAGGGTATGCCGCCACGCGCACGCGCGACATTGCCGAGGAAGCAGGCATCAACCTGGCATTGCTCAACTACTACTTCCGCAGCAAAGAGAAGTTGTTCGAAGAAATCATGCTGGAGCGCATCCAGGAGCTTTTTGGCACCCTGGTTCCCATCATGGTTAACGAAAGCAGCAGCCTGGAAACCAAAATCGACAACATCGTAAACCATTACATCGACATGCTGCTGACCCACCCCGACCTTCCGATATTTGTACTGAGTGAGATCAGGAAACACCCCGAACGTTTGCAAAACAACATCCCCATCGCTTCATTTTTGGAACAATCCAGCTTCATACAACAGGTGCGCATTCAAAAACCAGGCATAAACCCGGTTCATTTTATCCTGAACATACTGGGCATGACGGTATTCCCTTTTGCGGCCAAGCCAATAATTAGTACACTGGCATCGGTGAAAAATACCGGTTTTGAAAAAATGATGGAAGAGCGCAGAAAATTGATTCCCATTTGGATTCGGGCAATGTTGGCGGACACTTAAAAAAAATTTGCCCTACTTTTAAACAAACGATTAAAGCAAATGAGCAACATTTTCAAATCAATGATCCCACTGTTCATCCTTTTGTCCGGCATCAGCGCATACGGGCAATCAACAGGGTTGAGCATCGATACGTGTTATGCCCTGGCCCGGCAGAATTATCCTCTTTTGAAACAACAAGGTCTGATCGAAAAGAGCAGTGCCTACACCGTTGAAAACGCGACAAAAGGCTACCTGCCCCAGTTCAGCATCAATGGCCAGGCTACCTACCAATCGGATGTGATCCAATTCCCCGCCCAACTGCCGGGTGTATCGCAATTGAGCAAAGACCAGTACAAGTTTTATGCAGAGCTCAACCAGAGCATATACGATGGTGGAGCAATCAGGCAGCAAAAGAAAATCATTCAGGCCAATGCGCAGGTGGAGCAGCAAAAGCTGGAAGTAGAGCTGTTCAAACTTCAGGAAAGGGTGAACCAGGTTTTTTTCGGTATCCTTCTGCTTGAGGAACAACTGAAACAAACGGAACTACTCCAACAGGACATCCAAAACGGTATCCGGAAAACCCAGGGCGCCGTGGACAATGGCGCGGCCTTCAAAAGCAGCGTCGACTTGCTGAAAGCCGAATCGCTGAAAGTAGGGCAACGCAGCATCGAATTGCAAGCCAACAAAAAAGCGTTCATCGATATGCTGGCGCTGCTCACCGGGCAGGCCCTGGACGAATCCACCAAACTGGCCATACCTTCCGACCCCAACCTTTCTCAAAACATCAATCGGCCCGAACTGCTTTTGTTCGATTATCAGCGCCAAACTCTGGATGCACAAAACGGGCTGCTTCAGTCCAAAAACCGGCCCAAAATCGGGTTCTTTTTCCAGGGCGGTATTGGCAGACCCGCCTTCAACTTCCTCAGCAACGATTTCGACCCTTACTACATCGGCGGCCTCCGTTTGAATGTGCCACTGTCGGGGTTTTACACCCTGAAAAACGAACGCAACCTGTTGGATTTGAACAAAAAGACCGTTGACGTGCAGCGCGCCGTGTTCCTCTTTAATACCAACCTGGCGCTAAAACAACAAAACGCAGAGCTCAGCAAACTACAAGCCCTCATTCGCGCAGACGAAGAGATCATCAGTTTGCGCGGCAGCGTCAAAAACACCGCTTCCGTACAATTAGAAAACGGGGTCATCACTTCCAACGATTACCTGCGCGAAGTAAACGCTGAAGACAGCGCCCGCCAGGCAAAAATCCTGCACGACATTCAATACCTGATGGCCGCATACAATTTGAAAACAACTACTGGCAACTAGTCATAATTTCATCAAAATGAACAAGATAACACTCCTTTCAATTGCCTTGATGGCCCTCGCCTCCTGTAACAACGGCAAGGCTAAATACGATGCTTCCGGCACTTTCGAAGCCGATGAAATTATTGTAAGCGCGGAGGCTACCGGGAAAATCCTGCAGCTGAATTTCGAAGAAGGCGATACCCTCGCCAAAGACGCAACCGTGGGCAGCATCGATGTGCTGGGACTGGAGTTGCAAAAAAGCCAAATAGAAGCCAGCCTGCAGGCTATTGGCCAAAAAACCAACGATGCCGAACCGCAGGTTGCCATCCTCAACGCGCAGCGCAAAACACAACAAGCACAAATCGAGGTACTGCAACAGCAAATTGACGTGGCGGAAAAAGAACGCATCCGCCTGACAAAGCTGGTAAAAGCAGATGCCGCCACCCCGAAACAATTAGATGATGCCATCGGCCAGATTGCCGTGCTGCAAAAACAACTGAACACCGCCAAAGAGCAAATGGGCGTTTTAGAACAACAAATCGCCTCCACACGCGCCAGCGTGAACATCCAAAACAGGGGCATTTTGAGCGAAAAGCCCGGCATTCAAAAAAGGGTGGAGCAGGTGAACGACCAAATCGCCCGCGGACAAATCAAGAACCCTGCCGCAGGCATCGTGCTCACCAAATACGCCATGGCCGGTGAGTTTGCCACCATGGGCAAACCGCTCTACAAAGTCGCCGACGTGTCGGAAATGACCCTGCGTGCCTACATCACAGGTGCACAATTGTCGTCCGTCAAAACAGGGCAAAACGTGAAAGTGCTGGTAGACGACGGCCCCGACAAGCTGAAAGCCCTGCCCGGCACGGTAACCTGGATTTCCAACAAGGCCGAATTTACCCCTAAAACCATCCAGACGAAAGACGAAAGGGCCAACCTGGTGTATGCCGTGAAAATCAAAGTGAAGAATGACGGGACGCTCAAGATCGGGATGTATGGGGAGGTGCAGTTGTAGTTTTTTAACCCCGCCACTATTCTTTCAACTCAGGTAATCATCAAATTATCCCATGGAAGCAGTTTCTGTTTTAAACATCAGCAAAACTTATGGCAAGGAAAAGTTCCTCGCGGTAGACAAGGTTTCTTTCTCCGTAAACCGAGGAGAGATATTTGGCCTGATCGGGCCCGATGGCGCGGGCAAAACCAGCATTTTCCGCATCCTGACTACTTTGCTGTTGCCCGATAGCGGCAGCGCCACGGTTGACGGCTTCGACACGGTGAAAGACTACCGACAAATCAGGAAGCGGGTGGGATATATGCCCGGCAAGTTCTCCCTCTACCAGGATTTGAGCGTGGAAGAGAACCTGAATTTTTTTGCCACCGTGTTCAATACCACCATCGAGGAGAATTACAGCCTTGTCAAAGATATTTATGTACAGATCGAGCCATTCAAGACCCGCCGTGCGGGCGCGCTTTCCGGCGGCATGAAACAGAAACTGGCACTGTGCTGCGCCTTGATCCACAAACCATCTGTCCTGTTCTTGGATGAGCCAACCACGGGCGTCGATCCCGTTTCCCGGAAAGAATTTTGGGAAATGCTCAAGCGCCTCAAAGCACAGGGCATCACGATTGTAGTGGCCACGCCCTACATGGATGAGGCTGCCCTGTGTGATCGCATTGCACTGATGCAAGGCGGGAAAATCCTTTCAATTGATACCCCTGCGCATATTTCAGCGGCATACCCTGATCAATTGTACGCTGTAAAATCCAGTCGGATGTCGGCCATGATTCGGGAGCTGAACCAATATGACAAGGTGCTGAGCTGTTTCGGGTTTGGGGAGTATGCGCATGTGGCGGTAGATAAAAAGAGCGGGCTCAAAGCTGCAGATTTGGCCGCTTTTTTAAAGGAAAAAGGGATGGAAGCCGTGGAGGTGACGGCAGTGGAGCCCAGTATCGAGGATTGTTTTATCAAACTGTTGCGTTGACCCATGCAAGACATCGTCATAAAAGCAGACAAGCTCACCAAGAAATTTGGTGATTTCATCGCCACCAACGCCGTCACGTTCGAGGTGCAAAAAGGCGAGATATTCGGTTTCCTGGGCGCCAACGGCGCCGGCAAAACCACTGCCATGCGCATGCTCTGCGGCCTGCTCGCGCCAAGCTCGGGCACTGCAAGCGTTGCGGGTTTTGATGTGTACTCCCAAACAGAAAGCATCAAAAAGAACATCGGCTACATGAGCCAGAAGTTCTCTTTATATGAAGACCTAACCATCCAGGAGAACCTCGATTTTTTTGGCGGCATCTACGGCATGAGCGATGCAGACATCAAAACAAAAAGCGCACAATTGATTCAGAACCTGGGATTGGAGCAGGAAGTCCACAAACGGGTGCAAGCCTTGCCCCTCGGCTGGAAACAAAAACTGGCCTTTTCCGTCGCTATTTTTCACCACCCCAAAATCGTATTCCTCGACGAGCCAACGGGCGGCGTCGACCCCGTCACCCGCCGCCAGTTCTGGGACCTGATTTACGAGGCTTCCGACAATGGCATCACCGTGTTCGTCACCACCCACTACATGGACGAAGCCGAGTACTGCCACCGCGTATCCATCATGGTCGACGGCGTAATTGCTGCCTTAGATACGCCCCACAACCTGAAACAGCAATTCCAGGCTAAGTCAATGGACGAAGTGTTCTACCAATTGGCCCGGGGTGCAAAACGCGCTGAATGATGAAACAGCTATTTACCTTCATACAAAAGGAGTTCTACCACGTGCTGCGCGACAAAAAAGTGCTGCTCATCCTGTTCGGGATGCCTGTGGCGCAGGTACTGCTATTCGGATTCGCCCTGAGCAGTGAGGTGAAAGACAGCCGTGTAGCCATTGTCGATTACGCCAAAGACTACGCCTCCCAGCAGATTACCACTAAAATTGATGCCAGCCGCTATTTCGACATCGAAAAAAATGTGCTGACCCACGAACAGATTGAAGCCGCATTTCAAGAAGGGAAAATCAAAGCCGCCGTGGTATTTCCGGAAAATTTTCAGGAAAACCTGTCGCGCAACAACCACGCCCAAATCCAGCTCATCATCGATGCCACCGACATCAACATGGGCAACCAGATCAACAACTATTTGTCGGCCATCGTGCTGGATTACCAGGCCGAACAAAACAAGTTGTCCAGGCTACCCTACCAGATTGAGGCGGAGATTCGGATGTTGTACAACCCACAGCTCAAAGGGGCGCCCAATTTTGTCCCAGGCGTAATGGCCATGGTGTTGCTGCTCGTCTGCGTGATGATGACGGCCATCGCCATTGTGAAAGAAAAAGAAACCGGCACGATGGAAGTGCTGTTGGTATCGCCCATGCGGCCGTCCGTGGTCATTATTTCCAAAGCAATCCCTTACCTGTTGCTGTCGCTGATAAACCTGAGCGCCATCCTCCTGCTGAGCGTCTTTGTGCTGGACGTCCCGATCAATGGCAGTTTGGCGCTTTTGCTGGCCGAAAGTACCCTGTTCATCATCACTTGCCTCACGCTCGGCATCCTAATATCCATTCAAACCAGCTCCCAGCAGGTAGCCATGCTCATTTCCCTCATGGGCATGATGCTCCCGACGCTTATGTTGAGCGGCTTCATGTTCCCCATTGAAAACATGCCGATACCCCTGCAGGTTGTTTCCAATATTGTGCCCGCCAAATGGTTCTACATCATCGTGAAATCGGTGATGATCAAGGGCGCGCCGTTTGCGGCAGTGTGGAAAGAGACGCTGATATTGGCAGGCATCACGCTGTTGTTTTTTGGCGTGAGCATTAAACGATTCAAAACCAGGTTAGACTGATGCGCACATTACTCATTTTGCTCAGAAAGGAATTCAAGCAAATATTCCGCAACAAAACCATCCTGGCGCTCATCATCGTGATGCCGACGATGCAGTTTTTGATCTTGCCCCTGGCGGCCAGTTACGAGTTCAAAAACATCAACCTCGTGGTGGTGGACAATGACCACTCCTCTGTTTCCAGGGAAATGATTTCCAAGGTCATTGGCTCCGGTTATTTCAAATTGGTGGACAATGCCCGTTCTTTCAAGGAGGCGTACAGCTTGATCGAAACAGACGCCGCGGATGTGGTACTGGAAATACCCGCCCATTTCGAACGCAACCTGGTTCGGGAAAACAGCCAAAAAGTATTCCTCGCCGTCAATGCCATCAACGGCACAAAAGCCAACCTGGGGGGCAGCTACCTGCGGCAGGTTTTGCGGGATTTCAACAAAGACATTGTTCTGGAAATGGCGCCGGGCATCAAGCTCAACAGCGGGCTGGAAATAGCCAGCACCAATTGGTTCAACCCAAAAAACAACTACAAGCTGGTGCTTATCCCAGGTATTCTGGCCATTTTGGTCACCATGATTGGCGGTTTTATGACGGCGCTCAACATTGTGCGGGAAAAGGAAGTAGGTACCATCGAGCAAATCAACGTCTCACCCATCAGCAAAGCGCAGTTTGTGTTGGGCAAACTCATCCCGTTCTGGATTTTGGGCAACATCGTTTTCAGCAACGGACTCATTTTAGGATATTTGATCTATGATATTGTGCCACAAGGCAGCATACCACTGCTTTACTTTTTTGTCGCCGTGTACCTGTTTGCGGTCCTCGGCTTTGGCTTGCTGGTGTCCACTTTTTGCGAAACCCAGCAGCAGGCCATGTTCATCATGTTTTTCTTTATGATGGTTTTTGTGCTGATGAGCGGCTTGTTCACGCCCATCGAAAGCATGCCTGGCTGGGCACAGTGGATTTCGGCATTCAACCCCGTCACCTACCTGATTCAGGTGGTGCGCATGGTGATGCTCAAAGCGAGCAGTTTGCAGGATATGTTGCACCAGTTGGGCGTGATTGCGACGATGGCTCTGGTGTTGAACACGTGGGCGGTGTGGAATTATCGGAAGACCAGCTGAGAAACAATGGTTCGTACCTGTGGGTATAGTCAACGTAAGGTGGTTGTGAAAATCTTGATCGCATAATCATTTGAAAATCAAATATTTTTAATCACTCAAATCATACAAATCACTTTAATCAGCGTATAGCTATTGGGTTTTCAGCGCATCAACGGCACTGCGGGCAGCACGCGCTGCCGCGTGTACGGAAACCCAATCATTCCCATCCGTGTACTCGCCGCCTGCAAAATAGATTTTATCCATAACAGATTTACCAAGCGTTTTTACGGCTTTCCAATCAGCGTAATCAGACAAGTAGCCCGATTTGATAAAGGGTTCATTGTTCCAATTTTGATAAATATGTTTGATATAATTCGGCGTTGCTTGATTTGAATAAATCCCATCCAGTTCCGACAAAATATAATCTTTCAGCTGATTTCCCGACAATGCGGCGTAGTCGAGCGCCGGCTTACCGACAACAAATAAGCCCAGGATGTTTTTGGAAGTGTTTTGTCCAAGCGCTGCATTGTAATATATTTTCTGGCCATTGCTGGCTGGAGATATATTGAATGCGTATTCATCATCGGAATAGAATTTTTGGGAGAATTCAAAAAATGCTTTGAACCCCGCCCAAATGGTGGAGTTGTTTATCGCATCCAACTTTTCACCCGGCAAGGCTGGCTGGAAGTTGATGTCGCCATCCTGGAGCACCTTCAGCGGGACAGAGACAACCACTTTATCGGCTGTGTATTGGCTATTTTGTGTATTGACGGTAATTTTTTCTCCCGAATAGTCAATGGACTGTACGATGGTATTGTATGAAATTTTAGGCTTAATGGACGGGACGATAAACTCGTCGAAAAAATTATACCAGGAATAGTCCACAAATTTTCGATCCGGGCTGTCCGGAATCGTTTCAATATTGATTTGGACGGTGGGGTCGTGCACAATTTCCTGAAAAATACTTGTACTGGTTTCAATCCATTCAGCCCCCAATGGAATGGGGAAATCAGCAAAATCAGCATTAATCCTGACCCTGCCCCCATGAAACGCCGACGCCTCAAGAATTTCAAAATCAATGCCCAGTTGCTGCAACAAATAGCCCGTGGACAAACCGCCCACACCCGCCCCGACAATGATGACCTTGCCTTTAAACGTCGGCTGAACGGTATCGTCGTTGTTACACGACAGCATGGAAGATTGAAACGGCATGCTTATCCCCAGGATGCCGCACATTTTCAGGAAATCTTTTCTTGTCATGTTATTTGTGTTCGGTTCTAAGCCAAAGTAATTGAACCATGGTGGATACCCAGCAAAATCTGTGAGACAGCAATCTATTGGCAAATATATGCCAAAAAGTGGTGCATATGGTGATGCTCAAAAGCGAGCAGTTTTCCGGATATATTGCACCAGTTGGGCGTGATTGCGACGATGGCGTTGGTGTTGAACAGTTGAGCAGTGTGGAATTATCGGAAGACGGGGTGGGATTATGGTTCAATCCCCAAAATAAGCAAGGGAACAGGCGGGCTGTTTCTTCCTTGCCGCATAACATTGTAAACTTCACCTTCATAATAAGCAACTCCGCTGCTCATTTGAGTTTGCATTTTCTTGGTAGGCAGGATTTCGATTCCAAGGTTTATTACCCCACCAGAATAAAAAAGCATGTGTTTCACGAACAAATCAAATGCTACGAAGGCATATTTCCCAAACTGAACTTCAACGGCAATTTTGTCCTTTACAAAATCTGTCTGGTTGTAACTATAAATCGGCTCCTTTTCTCCACTTTGAATTAGAAACTCCTTTTGCTCTTTTGCAGTCATAAGGAGACTTTTTTCCATGAGTTCACGGTTCAAAGTTATGTAGTAATTATACCTGCTTTCCGTCCAATTTCGGTTGTTAAAAGCTTTGTTGAAGGCAGCGTTTAGGTCAATTGGCGAAAGTAAATTGTTGCCAATTTTTCGTTTCTCTTTACTTATTTTCGTTCTAAACTGCTCAGCATCAATAGATTCAATAACAGACTTTATTTCATCATAAAGATTGTTGTGGTGAACGATTAGATATTCTTCCCCGTTCAAGTGTGAATACTTTTGTGCAATTTTCATACTCAACTTTTTGCGCCATTACTGTCTGAAAATTCTAGCTGCATCCATTCTTTTGGCATTTGAGAGACTTTGTCTTTCCCAGTTGGCTTGTGAATGGGCTTATTGATGGGCCTAACCTTGAGGCTCCCATCATTTAGGTCTTTTATCCTTTGTCTAGCGATTTTGCAATAATTAGCATCTTTTTCCATCCCAATTGCATTCCGCTTGTTTTTAATAGCCCCAATAATCGTAGAACCTACACCAGCATAAGGGTCAAGAACCCAACTGTCTTCATCGGTCAAGGCAAGCACACAGCGCTCCACCAATTCAATTGGAAATTGACATGGATGGTCAGTTTTTTCCGGGTGATTGGATTTTACATTGGGAATATCCCATAATGCCCGGTCCCAATCCTGTTCCAAAATCTCCCAAATATCACTAGGGTTCTTTCCCAGGGGATTTCCTGAAAGCTCTCCTCTTTTTTCCCCTTTAAAATGCCTTTTGCCGGGATACTTCGAGGGCACACGGACGCTGTCAAGGTTAAAAATATACTCATCAGTTTTGCTAAACCAGAGAATTGTCTCATATCGCCCACTAAACCGGTTGTTGGCGTGGAGGCCATGGCCAAAGTGCCAAATTATCCTGTTCCTGAGTTTTAGGCCGTGCTTTTTGAAAATTTGATAATAAAAAATATCAAGCGGGAATACTTCGCCTTTTTCTACATAATTGCCAACCTGCCAACATAAATTGCCTTTGTTTGAAAGTACCCTTACCAATTCGTTTATTACTTCTGCTTGCGTTTCCAGATATTTTTCAATACTCGTTTTTGACTCATAGGACTTGCCAATATTATACGGAGGTGAGGTCAAAACCAGATCAAACTTATTGCCTTCAAGCTTTTTTAGCAAATTTAAACAATCGCCATTTTGGATTTGATAATCAGTGTCCGGGCTAATAAAATCAAATAAGGGTTCTTCGATTCTCATGTCAGCAATTTTGCAGTAAAGTTAAAGAATTTGACCAGCTTCACAATGGCATTTGATTTCCTTTCTGAAATAATGGCCTTTGATCATTTCCCCCGCCCCGGATTTTCCTTCAAAAAAGCCTTCCAGCCTGTAAACGATTTTTTCACCCCGCCCATTGGCCCCGACGACTGGTACCAATGACAAAGCGCGGTAGCCAGGGCATCGGTCGCATCGAAGGATTTTTCCGGCAATTTGGTATTCAGGATTTTTTCCAGCATCCTGGCCACTTGCTCCTTGGAGGCATTGCCGTTGCCCACCACGGCGCTCTTGATTTTTTTGGGCATATATTCGGTAATGGCCAGGTTGTTGACCATGCCGGCGGCGATGGCCACGCCTTGTGCGCGACCGAGTTTTAGCATGGACTGCACGTTTTTCCCGAAAAAAGGCGCTTCAATGGCCATTTCCGTTGGCAAATGCTGCCGGATAAGGTCTTGTACCTGTTCAAAAATATAACGCAGTTTCAAGGTTTGCTCCTCCCCTACATGACCGAAAGTGACCACGCCGATCTCGATCACCTTGATGTTTTTTTTGTCGGCATCAATAATGGCAAAACCCAGGGCATTGGTGCCAGGGTCGATGCCGAGAATGCGTTTGGGTGGCGTGGTTTCCATGACTGCGAAGGTCGGAATTCTCATCAAACAAGCCCAAACTTTCACAAGTGCCAAATAATTCTTGTCTGGAACTGGCTGTGCGCTAACTTTGCCCTCTGATGAATGTTCAGTTTTGATGCGGCATTGCTGCAATAGAAAAGTCCCGCTGGGACTTATGTGGCACCCACATTCATCATTCATCATTCATCATTCATCATTACATAATGGAGACCATAGGCATTCTTGGAGCTGGCGCAATGGGCAGCGGTATCGCGCAGGTAGCCGCCGCTGCTGGACATAATGTATTAATCTGCGACAACCTTACCATCGCACTCACAAAATCGAGCAAAAAAATGCAGGCAACCCTCGATATGCTGGTGGAAAAGGAAAAAATGACAAATGCAGAGGCAACCTCGTTCATGGGAAGGCTCAAATACACCGACCACATGAGCGACTTCCGCAACTGCGGCATTATCATTGAAGCCATTGTGGAAGACATTGAATCCAAACGGATTGCATTTAAAAGCATGGAGGCCATCGTCAGCACGGATGCGATCCTTGCCAGCAATACTTCCTCGCTTTCTATCTCGGCTATTGGCGCCCAGCTCAAACACCCGGAGCGCATCCTTGGCGTGCATTTTTTCAACCCAGCCCCACTGATGCGGCTGGTAGAGATCATTCCTGGGCTGCAAACCGACCAAGCTGTGGTGGAGCGCGGGAAAAAAATCATTGACTCCTGGGGCAAAACGACCGTACAAGCCAAAGACACTCCCGGCTTTATCGTCAACCGCGTCGCACGACCATTTTATGGCGAAGCTCTGCGCATTTATGATGAAGGCATTGCCGACGAACCCACCATCGATTGGGCCATGCGCGACATCTGCGGGTTCCGGATGGGCCCGTTCGAGCTTATGGACTTCATCGGAAACGACATCAACTATGCCGTGACCGAAGTGGTGTTCAGCAACTTTTTTTACGACCCGCGTTACAAACCGTCATTCACCCAAAAGCGGCTGGTAGAAGCGCATTATTTCGGCAGGAAATCGGGCCGCGGCTTCTACGACTACCGGGAAGGCGCCGTAAAGCCAGAGCCGAACCGAAACGATGCCCTTGGCCGCGAAATCGCCAACCGCATCCTGGCTATGCTCATCAACGAAGCCGCCGATGCCCTGTACCTCCGCATTGCCAGTCGCGAAGATATAGACCTGGCCATGACCCAGGGCGTGAACTACCCGAAAGGCCTCCTGGCCTGGGCCGACGACCTGGGCATCAGCACCATTGTGGACAAACTTGATTCCCTTTATGTGGAATATTTGGAGGACCGGTACCGCTGCAGCCCACTGCTGAGGAAGATGGCACGAAATGGGCAGAAGTTCTTTTCGTAGGTATCACCACAGAGAATTTCACCACAGCGTTTGAATCACCAGGTCCTCCGTGGTGAATCAAACCATCCCCTCATCCGCAAAGCTGTAATACCCCCGCTCCGAAACGATCAGATGGTCGAGCATGGGCAGGTCAAGGATTTTGCCCCCTTGCTTGAGCCTTTCTGTCAGCTCAATGTCTGCCCTGCTGGGCTGTAGACTCCCCGACGGGTGGTTGTGGACAGCGATAAAGCTGGCAGCACGGGCATTAAGCGCCGTTTTCAGCACCAGTTTCAAATCGACTACCGTGCCGCTCGTGCCGCCGATGCTAATGCGTTCCCTGGAGAACACCTCGTTGGCGCGGTTGAGCAGCAACAGCCAAAATTCTTCGTGTTGCAGGTCGGCCAGCATGGCAGCGATCACGTTGAAAGCGTCGCGGCTGGAGCTGATCCGCGGGCGCAGGCGCAGGTCGGACAACTGGCGGCGGCGGCCAATCTCCAGCGCCGCAGCGATCGTGATCGCCTTTGCTTCGCCAACGCCCTTGAACTGCCGAAGGTCGTTGATGCTGCGTTTGCCAAGGTCATGCAAATTGTTTTCAACGGAAGCGAGGATGCGTTGCGACAACGCGACGGCACTTTCACCTTTTGAGCCTGAGCCGATCAGGATGGCAAGCAGCTCGGCATCGCTCAGGGCCGACAAGCCTTTGAGGAGCATTTTTTCCCGAGGCCGGTCTTCTTCGGCCCATCGGGTGATGGATTGAGGTTGATAGTCGTGGGTCATTAAATAAAGGTAAGGGGCATTTTTGATAAATGCAAGCGCCGTTTGGAATGCGGAGTGCGGAATTCGGAGTGCGGAATGGGGAATGTGGAGTTCGGAGTGGGGAGTGCGGAATGCGGAATTCGGAGTGCGGAATGGGGAATGCGGAGTTCGGAATGGGGGATGGGGAGTGGGGAATGCGGAATGCGGAGTTCGGAGTGCGGAATGGGGAGTGCGGAATTCGGAGTGCGGAGTTCGGAATGGGGGATGGGGGTGCGGAATGGGACTGTTGAGGTTGTGGTGCTCAATCGTCGAGCCGGAAGTCGAAGCGGAGCAGGAGGGCTTCAACGAGGGGGTTGGATTCTATCAGGTTTTCGAGCTTTTCTTTTTGGCTCAATGGGCGGGCGGGGCGGGCGGCCAGCTGTTCTTGCTTTTTGGACTCGTCCAATTTCACCTGGACCTTCAATTCTTTGTCGTTGAGGCGGTGGCGGAGTGTTTCGCAAAGCCTGGTCAGCTCGGCTTTTATATTGTTCTCGTCGATGGTGGTGCCAACTATGGCCGTGATGGTTTTGCCTTCCAGCTGGAGCTCCGCATGGCTGAGCGCCATGTTCATCAATTTTGATTCGACGGACTCCGCGTACAGCGCCCATTCGGTGCGGGTGTTTTCGAGGCTGAGTCGGCTCGTGAGCGTCGCGTTGCGTGCCTCTTCTATTTCAACTGCGGTATCGTAAGCATCGAGGCGCAGGGAGATTGCCTCGGATTTTTTCAAGCCCAGCCGCACTTCTGCAGTGAGGGTGCTGATGGCATCGCGGCTCAATTCGGTGGCATTGCCGGCTGCATTGTTTTGGGTAGCGGGGGCAATCGGCTTTGCACTGCTGGTGGGTGTGCTGCTCGAGGTTCCGTTACCATTCCCGTTGCTGGCAGCTGAATTTTCGATTGAAACCGGCTTTGCATTGCCGTTTTCCGGGCTTTTCTTCAGGTCAGCCGTTTTTTTTTCCTGCTCGACCGATTTCACTGCCCGGTTGATGTAGCACATTTTGAGCAGCGCCATCTCAACGTGCAAGCGTTTGTGGCGGGCTGTTTTGAAATGGATGTCGCAATCGTTGAGGATGTTCAGGGCGGTGAGCAGGAACGAGGGCGGCGCCAGGCTGGCTTGCTGGCTGTATCGCTCGCGGAGGCTTTCGCCCGATTCGAGCAGGGCCAGGGTAGCCGGGTCTTTGCAGACGAGGATGTTGCGCAGGTGCTCGGCCAGGCCGTTGACAAAAGTATCGGGCTCAAAGCCTTTGCGCAGTATTTGGTCGAAAAGGTTCAGGATGGACGCGGCATCTTCAGCCAGCAAAGCATCCGTTATCTGGAAATAGTAATCGTAATCGAGTACGTTCAGGTTTTCTATCACCCCGGCGTAGGTGATTTTTTTGCCAGCCGCCCCAGCTTTGATGCGGTCGAAAATGGAGAGCGCATCGCGCAGGGCGCCGTCGGCTTTTTGGGCGATGATGTGCAGCGCATCTCCTTCTGCCTCAATGTTTTCTTTCTGGCAAATGGCCTCCAAATGCCCCACCATATCGGCCACGGTAATGCGGCGGAAGTCGAAAATCTGGCAGCGGGAAAGGATAGTAGGGATAATCTTGTGCTTCTCCGTGGTGGCTAAGATAAAAATGGCGTAGGGCGGCGGCTCTTCCAGCGTTTTCAAAAAAGCGTTGAAGGCCTGGTTGGAGAGCATGTGCACCTCGTCGATGATGAACACCTTGTACCGGCCTTGCTGGGGCTGAAAGCGCACCTGCTCGGTGAGGGCCCGGATATGCTCCACGGAATTGTTGGAAGCCGCATCGAGCTCGATGATGTTGAAAGAGGCGCTTTCGTTGAATGACTTGCAGGAGGAACATTCGTTGCAAGCTTCGAAGTCTTTTGTCCGGCTCTCGCAGTTGAGGATTTTAGCGAGAATCCGTGCGCATGTCGTTTTCCCCACCCCGCGTGGCCCTGTGAACAAAAACGCATGGGCAACGTGGTCGGTAGCCAGGGCGTTTTTCAGGGTGCCGGCAACGTGCTGCTGCCCCACCACGTCTTCAAAACGCTGGGGACGATATTTGCGGGCGGATACGACGAAGTTGCTCATGTGGGCTGAGCCGGAGGCGGATTTTTTGGTAAAGGTAATATCCTTTGGGCAAGGAAAGGGCAGAAGTTATCAACAGCGCCGGTGTCAGCCTTCCAGCGATTGGATGAAATACTCGATCTTGTTTTTCAGCATGGCATCGCTTTCACCCACTATCTCTTTGGCTTTCAAGGCAGTAGCGCGGGCTTTTTTCTTGTCGCCCTGCATTTTGTACACCCCGGCAAGGGTCATCCAATAATCGGCGAGGCCGCCCGTTTCAGCGGCTTTTTTTGCCCACTTGCCCGCTTGGGCGATCACTTTTTTATCCTCCGGGAAGGCACGTATCAAGCTCACAGTGAGTTCGTGCAATTTCAGGGCATTGTTCCCGACTTCGGACTTTTGGAATTTCTTCGCCGCATTCAAAAACTTTCCCGCATCCTTTACGGCTTTGTAGTAGCTCATGTCGGCATCCAGCGCGAAAGCACTGGCGCGGCTTTTGTTCGCCTCATTCATCTTGGCCTTAGCCTCGGCCAGCAGCGGCTCGCTCTTGAATTCGATGGCCTTGCTCAAGGTGCTTTTGCAGGCCCTTTCCACTTTGTTGTCCACGGTTTCCCGACTGGTGATGGCAACAATCTTGTCCTGGTACTTCAGCAACAGGTCGAACACGCGGCTGTCGGCTTCCACGGCGCCTTCGAGGATGAAGCGGAGGTTGAAATCGGTCGTGAGGTCTTCCTGGCTGTTGAGGTAATCGTTGGTGACCTTAAGCGAAGATTTTCCCGCAGCGTTGAGCGCGCGCACATAGTCGAACAGCATCTTCGGGTCGCGGTCGCCGGCTTCGTATTTCTTTTCGTAATCGACCGACTTGTCGTTTCTGCCCATCGCTTTTTTGCCGGTTTCGAGCAGTTGTTCCACATTCTTGGCGCCGATCTCTTTCATCACAATTTTCCCGCTATAGTCGATAAACATTAGCGTCGGGTATGAATTGACCGGGTATTTTCCAGCAAACTCCGCGTTTTCGCCCTTTTCCATGTCAATTTTTAGACAAAGGAAGTTGGCGTTGAAATACTCGCCCACTTTCGGGTCGGGGAAAGTCTCTTTTGCCATGCGCTTGCACGGGCCACACCAGGAGGCATAGGCATCCACAAAGATCAGTTTTTCTTCAGCTTTTGCCTTGGCCAGGGCCTCTTGCCAGGTGCCGTGGAAAAACTCGATGCCCTGGGCCTGAACAGTGGCCGACAGAGCGATGAAAAACAAAAAAACAATCGAAAACGGGCGCTGTATGGTTGTCATAGCATGAAATTTTAGAGATAATGGAGTATGGAGCCTTGTTTTTTGAGGTGCAAAACTAACAACAAAAAACGAACAACTACCCGAAAGGTTCGTCAACCACCACCGCCGACCAGGCCTCCGCCTTTTCGGCAAACAAGGCTTTCGTCTTTTTCCAGGTTTCCCCAAATAGTTCGGAGGCCCTGTAAGCACTCAACGCTGCTTCGTCGTCCCAGTAACTTAACGTGAAAAGCACATTGGGCGATTGCGTGTGCTGCAACAGTTCCATGTGTCGGCATCCTGGGAAAGCCCGGATATGGGCCTTGCTGTTTTCGAAAACATCCGAGACAAATGCCTCCACGGCATCTTCCCGAAATGTCATTTTTACGATCCTTTTTATCACGATGCGACGCTTTTAAGCCTTTCCATAGCGTTTTTTCCGCCGCCAGTTGAAAAGCCAGCCAAAAATGCCCAGCAAGGCCAGGGGAAGGCCCAGGTTCAGGGCGCGCCACATATTGCCCTGCTTTTGCGCCCGCACGGAGTCGAGCAGGCGGAGCTTGACCTCCTTGGTGCGGGCGGCGATGACGCCATCGGGGTCGATCAGGTATTCTATGGCATTGAGCATCAGCTCTTTGTTGGCATAGGTGACGTTTTCCATCTGATTGTAGCCCAGCGGCAGCCAGTGCTTTTGCGCGGCATCGCGCACAACGTTGGCGGCCACATCGCCGTCGCTGATCACCAACATGCGGGTGGGTGCGCTCAGGGGGCGAAACTCCATGCCGAGCTGCTTTAAGCCGTTCTGCATGTCCTCGGAAACGCGGTTCTCAAAGGCGGACGGGAAAACACCTTCCAACAATACCCCCACGGACTGCATGCCTTTGTCGAACTTGGCAGGGTCCGGCTCGTATTTCAGTATCTCGAAATTCAGGTCAATGGGGCTGAACTGCAAGCGGCTGTATTTGCTTGACGTCAGCACCACCGTCTTTTTTACAGGCGTTTTCGTACGTATGGTGTCGATGGAAGAGCAAAAATGCAGGTCCACCCTGTCGAGGTTTTTGACAATGGGGTGCTTGCCGTTGGGCAATACGGCGGGGTGGTAGTACCAGGGGAAAGCTTCAAATTGTGGGGAGTTGCCCACCTGGCCCACCACGAGGCGGATTTTGCTGCATTCCATATCCAGCACCAGATCGGGCTGTATGCGCACGCCGTATTTGAACAAGACGTCTTCAATGTTCAGGGGATAATCGCTGGGGACAAAGCGGCTGGTGGTACGCATGCTGTCGAGGCCCGCGTTCAGCCTGTCTATCAGCCACATCACGCGACCGCCCTGCATCACGTATTGGTCTATTTTAAACTTATCGCGTTCGGAAAATTCCGACTGAGGCTTAGCCACAATGAGCAGGGCACAATCTTCGGGTTTGATTTGGATAACGGAATCGAGCGAAAGGCGGCCGGTGTCGTAAAAAGCACCCAGGCTGCGGTTCAAATCGCCCAGCTGAAGTTCGCTCAATTCGCCATGCCCTTTGGTAAAAAGGATCACCGGGCGGGTAGGCGCCTGGAGCTTCTTGATAGCGTTGGCAAACTTGTATTCCAGTAGCGAGACGGAATTGTTGATCACTTCCTCAGGGTTCAGCGTGGCAGATTCGTTCTCCAGGAGTTTGACGATCACCTGTTTGCTGCCCAGCCGGAAAATCGCAAATGGGTATATTATTTTCTGGGAGGATTCGCTTTTGTCGGCCACCCGCAGGTTGACGGGCTGAATTCCCAGTTCCGCGAGGGCTTTACGGCGGCCGTTCACTTCTTCCAGTGTGCCCAGGGCGGGGTCTTCAAACTGATAGTCGAGGTAACCTGTTTCGGAACGGAAATCGTCGAGCATTTCCTTAGTCGCCGTTTGCAATCGTTTGAAACCTGCCGGAAACTCGCCTTCGAGCAAAATCTGGACATACACCTGGCTGTTCAGCTCCCGCAGCATGGTGCGGGTGGGCTTGGTAAGCGTGAAGCGCTTTTCCTCGGTAAGGTCGAAGTGCGTATAGAAACTATTGGCTAAAATGTTGACAAACAACAAGATACCACAAAACAAACCGAACTGTAAAAGGGATTGTGAACGTTTTGAACGCGTCATGCCTTGAATGGTTTAAGCGGGTAAAAGTACGGCAGTTGGGGCGGAACGGCAAAAGTGCCGCCAACTTTGTCAGTACCGCCAACTTTCAGTTGGCGAGGCGAGTAGGGTTCGCCAACTGAAAGTTGGCGGTACGTGGTTCGCCAACTGAAAGTTGGCGGTACGTGGTTCGCCAACTGAAAGTTGGCG
>CAZULM010000013.1:58974-63126 GCA_964621185.1 uncultured Saprospiraceae bacterium
CGTGGTTCGCCAACTGAAAGTTGGCGGTACGTGGTTCGCCAACTGAAAGTTGGCGGTACGTGGTTCGCCAACTGAAAGTTGGCGTTACATGGCGAGGTACACCCCGTTGGTCCAGCCAAATCCGTCCTGGTTGGGGTATTCCCCTCCCCCGCCGGCGGCGCTGGGGTCAACGACGTTGTATTTTTCCATCATTTTTCCGGTAACGGCGTAGGTTTTTTCATTGAGTGCTTTCCAGTTGTGGCTGATTTTTTTGGCCAAGGTCATATGTCCATAATTCAGGAGTCCTTTGTAGGCCATCAATTGCAGGGGCGCCCAGCCGTTGGGAGCATCCCATTGCTGTCCGGTGTTGCGGAGGGTGGTTTGCAAGCCGCCGTCTTTCAGGAATTTCGCTTCCAGGTGCTGGGCTACGCAGGCTGCCTGCTCTGGTGTGGCGATGTTGAAAAACAGGGGATAAACGGCTGCCAGCGTCCAGGATTTTGAAGGCAACTGCGTCACGTGGTTGTAATCGAAATAGAAGCCTTCGCCGAGGTGCCAACAGTATTGCTGAATGGCATTTTTGCGCAGCCGGGCCCGCTCCTTGAACACATCGGCCGGCACCCGGTCGGGCAGTTGGCGGTACAGGTTGAGCAGGGTTTTTTCCAGGTAATACAATAGGCAATTCAGGTCAACCGGGATAATATCAACGGTTTGGATGGTTTCCATGTTGGCCTCATCGGCAAACCAGCGGCTGCTGAAATCCCAGCCCGACTCTGCGGCAGCGCGGATGTTGCAGTACACCGTTTCGGGGTCGCGGCCCGATTGTTGGGCAACATGCAAATCTTCCGCGTAAGCCTCCGGGCGGGGGCCGGCGTTGTCGTCCCAATAGCGGTTGAGGATATAGCCGTCGCCCAGCGCTACCACCCTGCGGTACGTATCCGTTTCTTCCAGTTGGTGCTCGCCCGACATCCAAAATGCGTATTCCCGTTCCAATTGGTGGCGGTAATGCATCAAAGTTTCCTGCCCCTTTATCTCGGCCAACAAGTTGACCATGAGTGCAAAAAAAGGCGGTTGGGAGCGCCCCAGGTAGTAGCTGCGGTTGCCGTTGGGGATAAACCCTTGTGTATCGATCAGATAGGCGAAGTTGTCGACCATATCCTGGATAATGTCCGTGCGCCCCGATTCCTTTAAGCCAAGCATGGTGAAATAGCTGTCCCAGTAATAAACCTCCCGAAATCGGCCGCCCGGAACGATGTATGGCGCTTTTAGAGAGATGAGCGATGAGCGATGGGTGATGTGCGATTCGTGATGGGTGATGGGCGATGGGTGGCGGAGGAGGTGGTCCCAGAGTTGGTGGAGGTGTTCTTTGATGGGCTTGCCGCTGGAATTGAATTCGGAATCAGGGGTTTCAGGCGGGGTAAAATGGGTTTCTACAAATTTTTTGAGGTCGAAACCAGGCTTGGATTTTTCCTGGGTGAAAGCTGCCACAATATTGTCCGGGTCTGATTTCGGGCTACAATCCACAAAATATTTTGAGTCGGGGAAAATGCCGCTTGTTTGCACGGCTTCGTAGAGCGGGGAAAGGGATTCGATGTGGAAGACGGCTTCGTCGGTCATTTTTTTAATGTGATAATTTGATAATGTGACAATTTGATAATGTGATAATTTGGGGAATGTGATAATTCGACAAACTGACTATCCGCATATTGTACCCCAACGGCTTCACCCTAAAATAGTTGATCTTGTTTATCGAAAGGCGTTCCCGTTTACTTACTCGTCGGACGGCGAAAAGCCGTCAGACGAGGCCTCACGTGGTCTGACGGCTTTTCGCCGTCCGACCACTACGTTAACACTTAATTTCATTCATTCGCATTGCTCTTGGGGTACAATATGCGAAGTGTCATTATTGGCAATTATTCAGGGTTGGGGGTTGATTGGGCTTTTTGTTTCAACTTTTTGAAAAAATACAGCCCAATCAACAAAATTGTGATGGGTACGAGGGAGAAGTAGAAGGCCGTTTGACCGCCAAATTTTCCAAAAATATTACCCGTAATAATGGAGCCGGTGGTGCCGCCCAGCGCAGAAAAGATGATGATAAGCCCCGACATCAGGCCGTGCTGGTGCTTGGGCAAGCTGCTCAATATCAGGGAGTTGATGGCCGGGTAAATAGGCGCCAGGAAAAAACCGATCAAAGGAAAGATAAATGCAGCCAGGGGCGCGTTGCCCCAGCCGGTGGCCGTGTTGCCCGCCGCGCCCGCCGCCAATGGGATCGCCAGCAATACCAAACCACCCGAAAGCAGGAGACAACTGCTCAATACAGTGAACCAACTGAGCCGCTTCATCACAACACCCGCCAAACCGCGGCCCAAAGCCGTACCGCCTGCCATGATACTCGCCATTTCAATGCTCAGGCTGGTTGGCAGTTGCAGCACCTTGTTGTTGAAAGTCGGCAGCCAGCTCATGATGCTTTGCTCTACCAGCACGTAAAAGAATGCGCATATTATAAACACCAGTACCAAAGGCAGCGCCAACAGGCGAAACATTTGGGTAAAATCATTCTTCGGCGCGTCTGCTGCCTCAAGTTTCGCCTGCGACTCATCGAGCCTGGCGCTGAAAAGCAACAAAAATGCCACGGCTGAAATGGCGCCCAGCATCCAGTACACATTAAGCCAGGCGGTGCTTTGCGGGTTGGCATCGTCCACAAAATAGCTGAAAATGAAATAGCCGGTTACAACGCCCACCATAAAAAACGCCTCGATGAAGTTCATCAGGCTGATATGCTCCTTTTCGTTTTTCGTGATCAGGCCAATAGTGGCCAATACCGAAATCTTGATGAGGGCAAAGCTGGTGCCCGCTGCGGCAAACAGCAATTTGGTTGACCAAAAGCCCGGCGCCAGGGGCAGCAGGAAACAAGCCAGGGTGACGGCCCCCAAGGCGACCAGCATGGCCCGTTTGTAGCCAATACGGACAATAAAAGTCGACACCAGAAAAGAAGCGCCGGCGATGCTCAAATCCTTGAACGCTTCCAGCACCGATGCCGAGCCCTCCGACACCCCGAAATTGTTCTGCACTTGCAGGATGACCGTGCCCACACTGTTGAGCAGGATCGCGAAAACGAAATAGTTGAGGAACAGGGAAGCCTTGATTTGCCAGTTTTGCATGAGATGCCTTGCTCGTTTGTTAGGTGTGGGAGGAGGTTGACGGGCAAAACTACGTAAAAGGTGGGAGACGGTTTACCCGGCATAGCTTCAGCGAAGGCGGGTGGATGGTATTTCAATTTGGATAATATTGGTACAAATTTGCAATTGGATTGCAAATTTGTACCGTAGTTTCATGTTTATCCACCGGCAAATTGCGGAAACCATCCTGCAACACAGTCAATGTTATCCTATATTGTACCTGCTAGGCCTGCTTTCAGCTTTTGGCAAGACCATAAGAACAACGAAATTGACCTGCTTATGGAGGAGCATTTTTTAATGTCCAATGATCATCAAGGAATGTCCAATGTCCAAGTGGGGTGGCGGCTCGGAAAAGGGGAACATTTTTTAATGTCCAATGAGCAACAGGGAATGTCCAATGTCCAAGTAGTGCAGCGGCTCGGATGGAGAGGCGTCTTTTAATGTCCAATGAACAACAAGGAATGTCCAATGTCCAAGTGGTGCAGCGGCTCAGATGGAGGAGCATCTTTTAATGTCCAATGAGCAACAAGGAATGTCCAATGTCCAAGTGGGGCAGCGGCTCGGATGGAGAGGCGTCTTTTAATGTCCAATGAGCAACAAGGAATGTCCAATGTCCAAGTGGGGTGGCGGCTCGGATGGAGGAGCATCTTTTAATGTCCAATGAGCAACAGGGAATGTCCAATGTCCAAGTAGTGCAGCGGCTCGGATGGAGAGGCGTCTTTTAATGTCCAATGAACAACAAGGAATGTCCAATGTCCAAGTGGTGCAGCGGCTCAGATGGAGGAGCATCTTTTAATGTCCAATGAACAACAAGGAATGTCCAATGTCCAAGTGGTGCAGCGGCTCAGATGGAGGAGCGTCTTTTAATGTCCAATGATCATAAGCAACCCACAACAACACGGCCAAGCGTTACCCAAACTTGGATATTGGACATTCCTTATTGATCATTGGACATTAAACCCCACAACAACACGGCCAAGCGTTACCCAAACTTGGA
>CAZULM010000013.1:63226-112319 GCA_964621185.1 uncultured Saprospiraceae bacterium
GATCATTGGACATTAAACCCCACAACAACACGGCCAAGCGTTACCCAAACTTGGATATTGGACATTCCTTGTTGATCATTGGACATTAAACCCCACAACAACACGGCCAAGCGTTACCCAAACTTGGACATTGGACATTCCATATTGACCATTGGACATTAATACCCCACAACAACACGACCAAGCGTTACCAAACTTGGACATTGGACATTCCGTGTTGACCATTGGACATTAAAAACCCACAACAACACGGCTAAGCGTTACCCAAACTTGGACATTGGACATTCCTTATTGATCATTGGACATTAAGCCCCACAACAACACGGCCAAGCGTTACCCAAACTTGGACATTGGACATTCCATGTTGACCATTGGACATTAATACCCCACAACAACACGACCAAGCGTTACCCAAACTTGGACATTGGACATTCCTTGTTGTTCATTGGACATTAAAAACCCACAAAAACACGGCCAAGCGTTACCCAAACTTGGACATTGCCCCCCTACTTTTTCCCATTTCCAGCAGCCGTTGCAATACTCTTGATGAAAATGGCAATTAGCTCGTCATTTTCTTTCATTAAGGAGGCCAGCTTTTCTGCGGGAAAATATTTTCGTTTTGAAATCAACTTTAAGCAGACCATCGTCTCCCGAAGCTCCTTGAGGCATACTTTCATCTTGTGTATGAAATCTGCCCTTGATTCGGCGGCCTGAGCTTCTCCGTAATTGAAGGCCGGAGAAGTCCCGCATCGCACCAATTGACCGGCAATATGCTTTCCGGCAACAGAATTTGGAAGTGCTTCCACAACATCAATCACCCTGGAAGAAAAATCAATGAGGCGGTCCTCCAAGTCAAACTTGGGGCTGTAATACGATTCGTTGTTCATTTGGTAAAAGTTTTATAGGTGAAAAAATATTTATTACAAAATCAGCATGAAAACCAGTTAGCTATCGAGCGAATGAGGTGTATGTTTCACACTTGGACATTGGACATTCCTTGTTGCTCATTGGACATTTAAAGCTGCTCCCCCCTCCCGAGCCGCCACCCCACTTGGACATTGGACATTCCCTGTTGATCATTGGACATTTAAAGATGCTCCCCCTCCCGAGCCGCCGCCCCACTTGGACATTGGACATTCCCTGTTGATCATTGGACATTCAAAGACCCATTCTTCAAATACGCCAACACCAATTTTATCTCCCCATACCCGTATTTCTCCCCAAAATGTTCCCGCGCCGCCGCACTGGCATCGGTATCGTTTTCCCGGAAAAACGCTTCTAATTCCAGCACTTTTTCTTTGTCCATAACGGAAAAAACATCCACTTCCCCCAAGGCGACGTAGTGGGCCAGATGCCCTTCGATGGTGCTGCGCACAAACCCGCGCTCGGCCGCGATTTCGTCCAGGGTTTTTCCTGTTTTGAACAGTTCCAGGCTGAGCGCCTTGGTATCTACTTTGGGCGCTTTCTCGGCGAGGGTTTCGGCGGCCAGTCCCGCCAAGTAGTTGCCCTTGATGTTGTGTTCGGTACAATAGCCCTGGATAATGCCGATCAAATCAGCGCCAAACTGTTGGCTTTTGCCTTTGCCAATGCCTTTGATGCGTTTTAACGCCGGAATGTCGAGCGGAAGCGCTTCTGCCATGGCCATAAGGGCGCTGGTGGGCACTACGCCGTACAAGTCGAGGTTGTTGATTTCCGCCACCTCGTCGCGCCAGATTTTCAGGCGGGCAAACAAGGCTGGGTGTGTCATGTTTTTGGGCGCCAAATAGGGGTCTTTGGCGGCCTGGCTTGCCTTCTTTTGTGCCAGGCTGAAATCAAGTTCAGCATCTGCTTTCACCCGCAGGTAGCGCGTGGGCGAAAAGCCGTTCTGAAGAATAGCAAAGCAGGCGTTTTTGCTGAAAATTTCTTTCTGCATAGTTTCCAGGGCTTCATTTGCAGCTTTTTCCACGCTTTTGTTGTCGGTGATAAAGCGCAGTTTTTGGGCGGCGGGGAGCAATTCCTTGCCCAGTTTTTCCTCAAAATAAGCGCCCGCTTTTTGCAAGCGCTCGGCTAATTCGGCGTTGTCTTCGGGCAGCGCTGTTTGTGCAAAATAATGCTGAATCTGGGGCTTGAAACGTTCGGCGATGCTGAAAACCTGTTCGGCGAACTGCGCCCGCAAGACATCCAACTGCTCGCCGGCCTCTTTGTGCAGGCTTCTTTCGTGCTCCAGAAAAATCCGGTTTAGTTGCCCGAAAAACCGGTTCAGCCTGTTGAAATCGAACAATTCGAGCAGCAGCGACCGCTGGTAATCGGCTTTGGCCTGGGACAGGGCTTTTTCGTCGGGCGCGTTTTTGTCGGCCTCGTCGCTGTAGTTTTTCACCACCGAATCGGTTTTTACGCTCGATTGGCCGATTTTGGAGCGCAGCACGATGCCTTCAAAACTTTTGCAGCGGCTCAGCGCCACGTACACCTGCCCGTGCGCGAAGGCGGCCTGGGCATCGATGATGGCGCGCTCGAAGGTGAGGCCCTGGCTTTTGTGGATGGTGATGGCCCAAGCCAGTTTGAGGGGGTACTGGGTGAAGCTGCCGAGGATGTTCTCGGTCACCTCCTTGGTCTGTTCGTTCAGCGCGTATTTCACGTTGCTCCATTCCACGGGCAGCACCTCGATGTCTTCCGCTTCGCCGGGACAGCGGACGTAGATGGCGCTGTCTTTAAACCCCGTGATTTTGCCGATTTTGCCGTTGTAAAAGCGTTTTTCCCGCGCCAGGTCGTTTTTGACGAACATGACCTGTGCGCCTTTTTTGCACTCGAATGTTTCGTCGGCGGGGTAAGCGAAGGAAGGGAAATCGCCCTGTATGGAAGCTTTGAACGATTGTTTGGGCTGCGCGATTTCGGTCAGTTTTTCCGCGTTTATTTCCTGGGCGGAGGCATTGTGGGCCGTGAGCGTGATGTAGGGTTCCGCTTCTGTGGGGTGGAAATTCGCCACGTAGCGGCTGTTCAAGGTTTCCAGCACCGAGGCGTCGATCTTGTTGTCGCGCACCTTGTTCAGCAATTGGATGAAGGTTTCGTCCGACTGCCGGTAAATATGCTTGAGCTCGATGGAAACCGGGTTGCTGTCGCGCAGGGCCCGGCTGCCGAAGAAGTAGGCGGTGTCGTAGTATTCCCGCAGCAGGTACCATTCTTCGTCTTTGACTACGGGCGGCAATTGGTGCAGGTCGCCGATCATGAGCAGTTGCACCCCGCCGAAGGGTTTGCTGCGGTCGCGGTAGCGGCGCAGTACGTCGTCGATGCCGTCGAGCAGGTCGGCGCGCACCATGCTGATCTCGTCGATCACGAGCAGGTCGAGGCTTTGGATGAGGCGGATTTTTTCGCCGGAAAATTTGCGCTGCCGGGCAACTTCGTGGGCATTGCCCGGCAGAAAAGGCCCGAAAGGCAGTTGGAAAAAAGAGTGAATGGTCATGCCGCCCGCATTGATGGCAGCCACGCCCGTGGGCGCCACGACCACCAATCGCTTGGGCGAATCTTTTCTGATCTCGTGCAGAAACGTGGTTTTTCCGGTGCCTGCCTTGCCGGTCAGGAAGATGTTTTTGTGCGTATTGCGCACATAATCAAAGGCTAATTCGAGTTGCGGGTTGGTGATGAATGACATGGTTGTACTGAAAGGGCTTTGCGTTTTGGTGAAGGGTGTGTTGATTGCGTTAGTAAAAATACGCAAAAAAACACAAAAACGCAATAGTTTCAGAATTTTGGGTTTCAGGTTTCAAGGTTTCAGGTTTCAGGTTTGTGCATGCCCAATACAACCACTATCCCCGCCAACCCCAATCGCCATCCCAAAAGCAAACCCAACCTGAAACCTTGAAACCTGAAACCTTGAAACCCTTATTTCCCACCCATCAACTGCGCATTAAAAGCTCCGGTATCGAACTGCACGTCGCGGTACACCACCTTTCCTTCCCCATTGAACTCGTCGGTAAAAATAAATGGAATCACCACGCGGTTGCCGGTAGGCGGGTTGCCTTGCATGGTACCCGTGTTGGTGCCGCTGAAAATGCCGCGCACACAAACCATATTGCCTTTGGCAAATACCTGCACGGCTTCGTGCTTCACGTCCGGAAAGCCCGCCTTCTGCCCCTGCATCAAGCCTTTGAACACATCCAGGGTGCCGGGAGTTGGCAGGAACGGGTTGGTGATTTTAAAATCTGCTGCGAGGTATTGGTCGAATTTGGCGGGCTCTCCCGCGTCCATTGCGGCCATGATGGCCCTGACTGTGGCTTCGTTCCGGGCTTCCGTTTTCGCCTGCATGGCGGCGTTTTCATCCTTGCAAGCGGCGAGCAGGAGCATCAGGAAAACTGCCGATAAAATGACGGTACTTTTAAACATTGGCTTCATTGCTGAAAAATTTTTGTGAATGATAATTTTCAGGACAAAGGTGAAGCTAAGCGCCTGGGCAACAATGGTATCGATACGACTTCTGCTGGTTCGCTTACGATTTGCGGTATTGGAGCGGCGTGATGTTGGTCAGTTTTTTGAAAAATTTGTTGAAATGCGAGGGGTCTGAGAATTCTAAGCGGTAGGCGATTTCGGCGTTCGACAGCTCTGTGTGCAACAAATAGGCTTTTGCCTCAGCCAAAATCATCGCGTCGATCAGTTCGCTGGCTGTCTTTTCAGAATGGGTTTTTATGGTGCGGTTCAGGTGGTCGGCACTGATATGCAGCAGGTTGGCATAATCCGATACTTTGCGCAGGGTCATAAAATGCCGGCTCACCAATTTTATAAAACGCCTGAACAGCGCGTTCCCGCTGGTGGCAAGCGCTTCTTTTTCGAGGTGCTGCTGCGCATAACAGCGGTTTGCCAATATAAAAATCAACTGCAGGTAAAGCCTGATAATCGGCGCAGCGTCAGGCCTGCGGTTCTTGATCTCCTGATCGATTTTCAAGATCAGGGATTCCACCTCCTCTGCTGTTTTGGGGTCTAGTTGAAAGCTGTGTACGCCCGTATAGCTGAAAAACGGGTACTGGACCCTGTTTTCCTGCAACAGCAAGGCATCTGCCATAAACGCTTCGTTGAACAGCATGTAATAGACAAAAAAATCGTCGCTCTGATCGTACAGGGAAAAAACCTGGCCGGGATAGCCAAATACGATGCTGTCCCGAACAGGTTGATAGGTTTCAAGGCCGAGGTCGAATTTGGCACTGCCGGCCCGCAGCAGCGACATTCTGTAATACTGTGTTTTTACCGGGCCAATGCTCGATTTTACGTTGGCAGAGGAGTACAGGCCAAATCCGCCCTCAAAAAGCTCACTGGAATTGTCAAGCCCAAAATCGCTTTTGATGGAACCGTCTTTGTGAATCCTGTACAAGGACGCATCCAGTTGGTAGGTTTTGATATCTGTATTGCTTTTTTTCACGTTGCAAAAATAGCACTTATAAACCCTCAAACCTTCAGCATCCGGACCACCACCGCAGCCTTGCCCGCTACCGACAACCGCAGCATATAGTTCCCCGCCGCAAGCCCGTCGGTCAACTGAACCGGAACGGTGTGGGCGCCTGCCTCAAAGGCGGTATTTCCCAGTACGGATTGAACCAGTTTGCCCTGCAAGTCGTACAAGTCAAATTGAATTTGTTCTGCGGATTCCAGTGTAAAGCCTACCTCGAAAGCATTGTGTACCGGGTTGGGATAGGCCCAAACGCTTGGTTCGTTTTGGGGTGTGACGGTGCCGACATTCAGGTTCAGGAGAAAACCTTGCACTTGAAGTGTTGTCGAAATAGCGTTGCCCGTGTTGATGGAAATAGAACCCGTTGCAATAATTTTATTCCCGTCAACCAATCTCATTTTCATGGGCGGCTTGAATTGGGTGTGCGGGCCGTAAAAAACGCCGCCAAAGCCAAAATAAGGGTCAAGGCTGCCGTCTGGCAATAATTGTACAAAAGCTGAGCGGTGGTTGCCGTTTGGCAATGAGCCATAGACCAAGATTTTTCCATTGGGCAGCACCAACATTTCCGTGGCCTCGTCCAGGCTATACAGCACAACAACACCGTTGGCGCCAAATGATTCATCCCGCGAACCATCGGGCAAATACCGTATCACGACCGCAGCATTTAAGCCATTGTCAAATCCACAAACCAATATCTTCTGATCGGACTGCAGCGCCATGCCAAAATGCTCTCCGCCACTTGATACGTGCTCCATGATCAAACCATCGACCCCGAAGGTGGAATCCCGCGCGCCATTGGGCAACAGGCGCACCAGGGTGCTGAACCCAGGCTGGTTGTTGTTTAAGACGGCACATCCAGCCGCCAAAAACTTGCCATCGGGCTGTTCCAGCATTTTGTTGAAAAATTCATATTTGCTGTGGTGGTACCGGAACACGCCGTGATCCGCAAAAGTAGTGTCCAATTGCCCGTTCATGTGGTAGGCCAACACGTAGGCGCCTGCCAACGCGTTTTCTTCCGGGTAATTGTTCAGGTTCTGCCCAGCCAATAAGATACGGTTGTCCTGGCTGATCAGCATATCTTGAATGCTGACAAAGAATAAAGGAGCCCCACCGTCTGTTCCGAAGTCCATATCCTGGGCGCCATCCTGATAGATGTGCTTCAGGCCTTTTCCTTTTTGATAATCCGTGGTCAGAAAGCTTCCGTCATTGAGGGATTTTATGGATTGAAAAGCGAATTGATTGTTGAAATTCGTAGGGAAATGATACCCCTGTACAGAATCGCCATTCATGTCATAGGTGCAGAATAGGAGGCCCGTTTGATAGTTGATGTAATACCCCAACAACACGATATGGTTCTCGGGCGTAATATCCATGATCGCGGAATAGCTGGCAATTGTGCCCAATCTCGTTTTCAGGTATCCGTTTTGGGCAAACGAAGAATCAATAGCAATGGCTTGGGCATGGAGCGTTTGCAGGGCAAACAAACTGAAGATAAAAAAGGCGAGGTGTTTCATAAGCAGGTTGACTTTTGATTGTGCATGGGACAAAAGTCGGGGGTGGGCTTGGGCGTTTTTATAACACTTTTGGGGGGGAATTCCACTGGCTCAGTTGGGAGAGCGGGGGGACGGGGGCGTGGCTGCCATACCGCCGCGTTTAGCGAACGGTTGACAGCCACGCAGAGTTAGTCACATTATCTATATTTCACCCATTTAGCTTGACATAATACGTGGTTGTTCATTAATACCTTATAAAAATATAATCCTTGGCTCAATCCAGTTGTATTAATTGAAATTTCTGGTGTGTTTTTTGGAATTTCTATAATATGGACTAAAGCGCCCGTGGAGGAATATATTTGAACTACTCCAGATTGTGGCAACCCTTCATCAGATATTTTTAGATTGGCCAATTCGCCTCCCGGATTAGGAAGAATTTTTATTTGGCACAAATCTTTATGAATCATTTTTCCAATGGTATCGCAAGGACTGTTTGTATCTTTTAGCAATTTAAAATAAGGTAAGTTTGGCAAAGTATTGCTATTATATACAGGTAGCTTAATCCCGTGTTGCACTACATTACAGGCTAATCCTGCCGAATCCGGATATGCAATATAATGCAAGTAACGAGAATTTACGTTTGGCACACAAAGGTATATTCGGTTATCAGGTGCCAATTGCGGCGTAAAAAAGCGCACTGGCCAACCGTCTTCTCCTTTAAAGCCATCATAAGAAGCCACCACCGTTTCACTTGCAAAAATATTGGGCACCATGAGGTCATACTGGAATATTGTATCCCAGTTGGAAACATACAGATAACGGGAGTTGGGCGAGACTGCTACTCCGCCCGGGCCATCATCTTTTAATTGGTATGATTGAAAATTAGAAAGTGCGCCACTGCATCGATCGAAATTGTATATGTAGATGCTGGAATGTGGATCAGAAGTTGTCCCCCACCAACTGTAACGGATATACCATTTTCCGTCAGGCGAAAAAACAGCGTGATCCCAGCCAGGAGGAATTTCATTACCTAATTTTTGTTGATCATAAACTTCTGCACTTTTGCCGCTTACCAATATCTTGTAATATCTATTACTATCATACTTGAAAAAAACTACCCACCAATCTCTTCCGTTAGCATGACGTACTGCCGTTATTCCATGATAATTTAATGTATCGTTACTTATTTCAATATTTTTAATTTCAACTTTCCCAGACTTCTCCTCACTACTAAAATCTACTATCCAATAAAAGACAGGTGAAAAACCACTTTTTAATGAATTATTAGACCCATTATAATACTTAATTTTTCCACTTACTAAAATATATTTATTAATAAAAGGCAATAAAATCATGCTTTGAGTAGCTGGGAAACCATACGGATATTGGCCTAAAGGTTGAACCTCACTCCCATTCTCAATTATTTCAAAATTATTATTATAAATATTTGCCCCATTCGAAAAACACCTCAAATTGCCCATAGAATCAGAAAGGCTGCTACTTGCCAAATCGAAACCTATATGTACATCATAATATTCAACAGAAGCTGGGTCGGTACTGAAGTTCATAATAATTGTAGCAAATTGGCTGTCTGGTAAAGCATTACTACCCAGTATCCAATTATAATCTTCTTTTTGTGCATATGCTGGTAGCAAAGGCAAAAAGCAAACAATTAAAATTAACACCTTTCTCATAATCGTAACCTTTTGAAACGGGAAAAGCCAGTATCCAGAAAATCCCGGATACTGGCGAGTTTGCGACTTAGTAAGTTACTTGATTACAGTGAATTTTTTAACGGAAGAACCGAAGGAATTACTTTGGAACTCCGTAAAATAGACACCAGCACTGAATCCCATTAAATCCAAAGAATACAGTTCCAGTCCCTCTGGAAGCGAAATAGTTTTAATCACTTGCCCTCTCAAATCCAGGATACGCAATCGCGTGACATCGGTCAAAGGCTGCGTAAAACGCACGGTTATTGCATCCGTCGCGGGCACAGGAAATAGGTGTGCTGCAATCTGTGTGTTTTGCGGATTCTCGACAAAATCAGAACGTTCTCCAACCGTCATGCAATGATCCTGACTCCAATCGGGTTGCATATAAAAGCTTTGGAGGTTTCTGGCCGTATAAACGGACCGTCCTCCTGTCAATGGGCATTGGCCAGCAACGCCGTTAATAATTTGGCGAGTGGCTGGATCAAACTCCCAGGAATGGCTGTGGTATGCTTGCAGCAGCACGGCATTAATGGCCCGTTCATTAGTTTGAGCGATTTCATTTCCAGGCAAATTTTGATTGGCAGTCAATAATCCATTGATCCGATTGGCATATTCGATTTTGAGCAGAGAATCATAAATAGACAATTGAGCCATTACTGGTTGTGCATCGGATAAAATAGTATTATATTGTTGTTCCAAGCCAGAATAATAGGCAGAATTCGTTCCTACTGAATCCATCGCGGCAAAAATGCTGTTCAGGGCAGCATTTTTCTGTTGGTAACTATTCAGCGTTGTATCATAAGCTGCCTGCATAATGCCAGGCGTTTTGTAAAGGTCTTCCAATAGCTGTTGAAAAGCACGGTATTGCCCAATTACTCCATTGCTTGCAGCTGCATAAAATGCTGATATACCTGGCCTATAATTGATCAATGAAGGATTTCGCAACAATTTATCATAGAGCTGTCGCTTTGCTTCCCAGGCCATGGTGGGATATTGGGCTTCATAACTTCCATCAATGGCCCACAAGTCCTTGCTCACAATGTCTTCTTGAATGGAATAACCTTCAAAACCGCATAATAGGTATGAAAATGGGTGAACACTATAAGCACATGCTGGGTCGTCGCCTTGAAAAGTAAACCAGTTTTGTTTGTCCGTTTGACTTCCTCCCACCACTTCAACTTTATTGTAGCCATCAGGCATTAAAGAAGTTTCCACCTCAAATTTAGAATCTGCGATTTGCAATATATTTCCCTCAAAAAGCGCATCCCATTGTTTCCCTGGATCATTATATGTCCAATCGTTGCCTGTGTTCATCTGTAGCCCCGTAACAGCTTGATAAAGGAATAAGCGATTGACGTGATTTTTAAATTCCGTGTTGGCAAAATCGGTGCTGTTTGCGCCTAAGTAACAAACGCCGTAATAGGATTCATTGGGCTTATTGCAGCACAAAATGGAGCTCTCGCTCATATCTACCCTGAACGCCTCTGCAATCGAATATCCACCCTGATAAGTATTCCCATCTACTGTATTATCGACCATCTGGCATTTTACGGTATTAGCGGCCAAAATGCCGAATCCGGTATAACCATTTGTGCTACTGTTGATATTATTTCGCAATACCAAGGTTTTTGAGGGGTTGTTAGAGATCAGAATTGCTCCCGTCTTTTTGTTACTGGCCCCCATCGCAATTTGGTTTTGGATTATGCTCACATTTCCTGAACCAGAATTGTAGTTGGAAAACTCGATACCATACGTTGGGTTTTCTCCATTAAAACCAGACCCAACTTGCATAATGTTGCTGGAAATAGAAATTTTGCCAGGATTGTGAATGTGGGTAGCCTTAATACAAGTGCCAAGACCAGAATTGATATCAAAATTGTCCTCTATGCGAATGTCTATAGGGTCGCCAGCTGTATTGGGTACCTGAATAAAATGTGTGTTGACCGAGATTGCACCTCCCGCGACAATAAAAGGCCCATTTGTCTCAATAGCTAATCCACCCCTACATTGGCTTATATTTATGCCTTGCTCTAAGTATGAAAATGAGTTATTGTTAATCTGATTATCCTTTGAGTCAATGACAAGAATACCTTTTGTGCCGTCAAAGAACAAAAAAGGAGGGAAATATCCTTCAAATTTACAAGTCCTGATTATTGTGTTCAAACTTTGATCAACATAAATCCCTGTTTTTAATCTTTTAAAAAAGTTAGTCTCAAGGAGACTACCACCGATAGTCATTTTATTACACTTAACCATCCGAATCCCAGTAGTATTATGAATTCCAGGTGCTGGCGTTTGCCCATCATAAGCAGGGAGCATTGGCCCTGATACTTGAAAGGTGTTGCCACAAAGGCCAGGAGAAAATCCGGTTCCGGCGCAATAGTTATTCACAGTAGTATTTGCATCAAAATTTTCAAAATTGAGCCCAATCCAATTATTGTCAAAGTTATTCTGACTCAGATTAAGTATAGCTCCATCATCAGGGTTGATTGCATATTGTGCATCCTTAACAGTGCAATTTTGCATATCTAATCTTGAAAAAACTGCAAAACCGGGTTTAGTTCTCATTACAATCCCTTTCCACATTTTACTACATCCATGTAATGTACAGTTTGCGAACCCAACTGTCTTGTTAAGCGGAACAGTGAGCTGGGAACCGGAATCCATCTGAAATTCAACACCGTCAAATTGGTTGCTTCCTACAGGGAAGGATACATCTAACAAAAAGTATCCTTTGACCTTAATGCAGCCTCCAATTTTCGGCAAGGTGATATTAGAAGTAGACAAATTTGGAATACCAACTTCACTTCCTACGATACGGGTACAATCGCAGTTGTTTTCTTGCGCAATCAGCGTTCTGCCTGTCATTGTACCTAGCACAATGAGAAGAAAAACAATAATTTGTTGGGTGCTAATGAAATTAATGACAAAACTCTTTTTCATAATTGGGTTGTTTAGTGTGAAATTTATATTTAACTTTTGTATTTGTGACTAACTATGGCCTCACGCAACTCCCCAATATTGGCGCTATTGCGTAAAAACCCGCTTTGCCAACATCCTGCCCCAAAACGCCAGTTGCGTTTATCCAACCGTCCTGGCTGGATAAACGCAACTGGCTGTTCAAAAAAATTGCTGCGGGAATCAAGTTCATTTTGGAGCTTTTTTCACGTACAAAAATAAGCGAAAAATCCAAAACACCAAATCATCTGGCACATTTTGCGATTTTTTCAAACCATCACCATCCTGCAGGGCCTTCTATACATTCCTGGGAGCTGTACCCTGATTAAAGTGATTTGTATGATTTGAGTGATTAAAAACATCTGATTTCCAAATGATTATGCGATCAGTATTTTCACAACCACTTTGCGTTGACAATAGGAAACTCAGGTGCAGGCACCTTGTCCTGGGGTTTAACCGGCTCAAATAAAAAAATCCAACATCGCTACAAGGCATCAGTGCCTCCCGAACGGAGCCAATCCCAAGCGCCATGCCAAACGCGAAGCCAACCTGAAACCTGAAACCTTGAAACCTGAAACCCTAGAAAAGCTAGTACCCAAAATTCTGCTTCACCCTTCCACTCGTCAAATCCACTTCCGACTGCGGGATCGGCAACAGCTCATGCTTGCCGGCTTCAAAATTCGTTTTCCCCGCCGCCTGCATCACCTGCGCCGCACGGCCCCAGCGCAGGAGGTCGAACCAGCGCTGCTGCTCCATGGCCAGCTCCACCCGGCGCTCCCGATAGATCCTTTCGCGCAACATGCTTTGGTCGGTCACCGTGACGTCGGGCAAAATGAAGTTGTTGGTGCCGCGCGCGCGCTTGCGCACCTGGTTGAGCAGGGGCAGCGCCTCAGCAGCTTTCGACTGCTCGTTTTTGGCCTCTGCGGCCAGCAAAAGGATGTCGGAATAGCGCAGCACCCGGATATTGCCCGGGCCGTTGTCCTGCAAACCGGAGTGCGCCGGCACCCATGCTTTCTGGTTGAAGCGGGCGTTGATGATTTCCGGGTTGTTTTGCACCTGGGTGGAGCCATCGGGCAGTATCTCACCCACGTAAATAACGGTGGCTTCGCGGCGCGGGTCGCCATTTTCGTAGGATGACACGAGGTTGTCGGAAGGGCGGTTGAAGCCCCAGCCGAGGTTCGGGATGCCGCGCACGCCTTGCACCATGTTGTAGGGAGAAGAACCGGGGCCGGCCGCTTGCTGGGTGGGCAGCGCCACGGCCTGTATCTCAAAAATGGATTCGGCGCCGTTTTCTCCTACGGGCAAAAAATTATCGGCGTAGCGGTTCAACAGGCTGTATTTGTTGGAATTGATGATCTCCATGCACTGGGTTTCGGCTGCGGCCCAGTCTTTTTTGAGCATGTACAGTTTGGCCAAAATGCCCCGCGCTGCCGCTTTGGTCGCCCGGCCTTTGTCGGCCTGGGCATAGCCGTCTTTTTCGGGCAGCACAGCGATGGCATCTTTCAGGTCTTGCTCAATCTGATCGTAAACAGCGCTGCGCGGCTGCCGGGTTTGGGCGTAGTATTCGTCGCCCTGCAGGGTTTTGGTCACCAGTACGAGGTCGCCAAACCAGTTGACCAGCAAGAAATAGGAGTAAGCGCGCAGGAACTTGCACTCCCCTACCAGCCGGTCGCGCAGTTGGGCGTCCATTTCGATCAGGGGTATGTTTTCAATGGCCACATTTGCCCGCGCGATGGCGCGGTAATGCCCCCGGTACACGGGCGCAACAAACGGGTTGGTAGCATCGAGGGTAAAATTGTCGATGTCGCTCATCAGCGGGGCATCGTTGGCGGTAGAGCCTTTGTCGGCATCATCGCTGATGACGTCGGTGCAGGCGATGTAGGGCAGTGCGCAAAGGTCGAATTCCCGATACTGGGCGTACACGGCATTGGTCGCTTCTACGGCCTGTTCCGCCGTTTTGAAAAACTCTTCAAAAGTGAGTTCGCCCGGCGGCTTCCGGTCGAGGAAGTCCTTTTGGCAACTGTTGGTGGCAAGCAGCAGAAACGCTGCGGCGATGCTTAATTTGATTGTGGTATTCATCGCGATATGTTTTTTTTGTTTGTAAATATTAAAATGTCACATCCAGCCCAAACAAAATGGTCTTCGCCATCGGGTAATTCAAATAATCAATACCCGCCCGGAAGGCGCTGTCGTTCGGGAACTCCGGGGTATAGCCGGAATACGCCTGCTTTGTCCACAAATTGGTGCCGCTCACGTACAGCCTGGCACGGCTGATCCGCGCTGCATCCATCCACTGTTTGGGCAGGGTATAGCCGAGCACTACGCTGCGGAGGCGAAGGAATGCGCCGTCTTCGATGAGAAAATCGGACATGCGGTAGTTGTGACCGCCATTGGTGACGCGCGGCACGGAATTGCTGGTTCCTTCGCCCGTCCAATGGTTGTTGTACCAAAGGGTTTCCCAGTTGGGGGTATCGAAACGGGCCACGGCCTTGGCGTTCACTACTTTGTTGCCTTTTACCCCAAAAAAGTCGAAGGCACAGTCGATGCCGTAAGCTTCCAGGCCGGCGCTGAACCCGTAGGTCAGGGTCGGGATGGGGCTGCCGAGGTAAGTGCGGTCGTTGCCGTCGAGCTTGCCATCGCCGTTGAGGTCGGCAAAGCGGAAGTCGCCGGGCTTTTCGGCGCCGAACTTGGGCGCGCTGGCAATTTCATCGGTATTTTGGAAAACGCCCAGCACCTTGTAGCCGTAAAAGCCGCCAATTACCTGCCCCACAACGGTGCGGGTGGCGAAATCGCCCTGGGCGGTACCGGCGTCAAAAATTTCGGATTTGCCTTCATTGATGGCCAGCACCTTGTTTTTCACCGGGGAAAGGATGGCGCCGATGTTGTAGCTGAGTTTGCCCCTGGTTTCGCGCCATTGCAGGGTGAAATCCCAGCCGACGTTTTCTACCTGAGCCGCGTTCACAAAGGGGTTGCTGCCCGAGCCCACGTAGGCCGGAATGGGCAGGTCGCTCAAAATATCGTAGGTAAAACGCCGGTACCAGTCAATTTCCGTGCTGAAACGCCCCTGGAACAGGGAAAATTCCAGGCCAAAGTCGGTCTGTTCGGCTGTTTCCCAGCGGATACCGGCGTTGGCGTAATTGACGAGGGTGGCGCCATTTTGCACAGTGTCGTTGAAGGCGCTGTACAATTCGTCGGTAATACTGCCCAGCGAGGGGTACTCCTGTATCCTGTCGTTGCCCGTGATGCCCCAGGAAGCGCGGAGTTTCAGGCGTTCAAATATTTTCTGTTTCTGCATAAAAGGCTCCTGCGACAGGTTCCAGCCGGCTGCCACGGAGGGGAAATAGCCCCAGCGGTTGGCCTTGGAAAAACGGGAGGAACCATCTGCCCGCAAGGAAGCCGTGAGCAGGTAGCGGTCGAAAAAGGTAGCGTTGACGCGGCCTAAGTAGCTGAGCATTGCCCATTCGCGGATGATTTCGCCGTTGGGCTGGAGTATGCCGTTCACGGTGTTGCGGCGCTTGAAAGTGTTTTCCTGTGCGGTTTGACCTACCAGTGCATTGATGCGGATATTGTTCCAGTTTTGGTCGTAGCTGAGGGTGTTTTCCCAGAGCCAGTTGCGCACTTTTGTGGTGTCGAGGGTGGTGCGTTCCAGGTTGTTGAGTTGGGAGGACGATACCATGAACACGGGCTCAAAATAGCGGTAGCGCTCATCGCGGCGGTCGAAACCGTAATTCACCCGAAACTTGAAGTTGTTCCAAAAACGCCAATCCGCATACACGGTGCCCACCCAGCGGTTCACGCGGGTGCTTTGGTCGCTTTTGTAGAACAGGTCGGCTGCCGGGTTGCCGATGGACTGCCCGAAAAAGGTGGGGTCGGTGAATGCGCCTGTGCTGTCGTAGGCCGCATACACGGGCGGCATGCGGTACATGCCACCGAGCACGCCGCCGCCAACACCTTTGAAATTGCTTTGGGAATACGCCAGGTTGGTGCCGATTTTCAGGTTTTTCAGCACCGGGTATTCGCCATTGAAGCGGCCTGTGTAGCGGTCGAAGCCTGTTTTTTCCATAATGCCCTGTTGGTTAAAATAGTTGCCCGCCAGGTTGTAGTTGAGTTTTTTCCAAAGGCCGTTCACGCTCAACTGGGCATTGGCCATGGGCGCATCGCGGAAGATGAGGTCTTGCCAATCGGTGCCGGCGCCGAGCGCTGCCGGGTCGGGGAAGGTGTTGGTATTGCCTTTCAGCTCGTTATACATCTCTGCAAACTGGGTAGCATTGGCTAAGGGCAGTTTTTTGGCCAGTTGTTGTTGACCGTAATAAGTACTCAGGGCGAAAACAGCCTTGCGGTCGGTTGCGCCGCGCTTGGTGGTAATGATGATGACCCCGTTTGCGCCGCGGTTGCCGTAAATGGCGGTGGCGGAGGCGTCTTTCAACACTTCGATGGTGGCCACGTCCTGTGGGTTTACGAAGGAGGCATCGTCGAGCAACATGCCGTCCACCACATACAGCGGGCTGGCGTTGTTGAGCGTGCCGGTGCCACGGATGCGGATGATGGCGCCGCGCCCTGGCTCCCCGCTGGCGGGCGATACATACACGCCCGCGATCTTGCCCTGCAAGGCTTGCTCCACCGAAGCCGTCGGGATGCGCTCGAGGTCTTTGGCCTTCACGGTACCCACAGCGCCCGTGACGTCGCTTTTGCGCTGGGTGCCGTAGCCGACCACGACAATTTCTTCCAGCAATCCATTGTCCTGCGCGATGGAAATGTTCACCTGTGTACGGCCTTTGAGCGGCACTTCCTGGGTAACATAGCCGGTGTAGCTGACTACCAACACGGCGTCCAGGTTTTTGACATTCAGGGTAAAATTACCGTCCAGGTCGGTGACGGCGCCATTGGTAGTGCCTTTTTCCACAACAGAGGCGCCAATCAAGGTTTCTCCCCCACCCTGGTCGGTGACGGCGCCCGTGACACGGGTTTGGGCATCTGCCGCGCCGGCAAATAAGCAGCACAGAATGGCCCAGAGTGTGATTTTTTTGTTTAACTGCTTCATATAAAATGGTTTGAGTGATGATCACAACAGCGGTTTCGAGGATTGGGGCTGACAGGGTTAATTGTAAGCCTGGAGGTTTAGATGTGCGATTGTGTAAAAATGGTGGTCCGTAGGGGATAAAGGATGAAGAATCAGAACAATATTTCAAGCAAAGTGCAAAATGAGTCATCCCGAATTTTGACAGGCATTTCAAATTACGAATAACGTGGTGTCACTTGTAGGGCAAAATTGTAAAAACCTATTCGTCAGACCGCGAAAAGCGGTCGGACGATAGCCCTTGGTCCGACCACTTTTCGTGGACTGACCAATAAGTCCCGTGTACTTACTCGTCGGACGGCGAAAAGCCGTCAGACGAGGTCTCACGTGGTCTGACGGCTTTTCGCCGTCCGACCACTACGTTAACACTCAATTTCATTCATTCGCATTGCTCTTGGGGTACAATTTGCGGATAGTCATTTAAAAATTTGCTCGTTTTATAAGCCAGCCCTTGCTGTATTGTGGGGCAATCACCACCGCACCTTCACTTTTTTGACCGCGCTGGAATTCCCCCCCACCATAATCTCATACTCCCCCGGCTCGGCACCAAAGCGCATATCGCGGCGGAAAAAGCTCAGGTCGCGTTCGGTCAGGGTGAATGTAAGTTCGCGGGTTTCTCCGGGTTGCAGCATAATTTTTTGGAAGCCTTTCAATTCCTGAACAGGCCGCGTCACGGAACCGACTAAGTCGCGGACGTACAACTGTGCCACTTCTTCTCCGGCAGTTTTGCCGGTATTGGTCAGGCTGACGCTCACCTTTATTTGCTTGGCGCGTGTATCCACGACTGCTTTTGGTTCCGAATAGTCGAAGGTGGTGTAGCTCAACCCGAAACCAAAAGGCCATTGCGGCGCATTGGGCATGTCGATGTATTTGCTGGTCCATTTGGAATTGGGGTCGAAGGGGCGGCCCGTGCTTTTGAAGTTGTAGTAAATGGGCACCTGGCCTACCGAGCGCGGGAAGGTCATGGGCAGTTTACCGGCGGGGTTGTATGCGCCGAACAGTACATCGGCAATGGCGTTGCCGGCTTCTGTGCCGAGCCACCAGGTTTCCAGGATAGCCGTGGCGTTTTCAGCAATGGCGGGTATGGCTAAGGGCCGGCCATTCATCAGTACCACAACAACAGGCTTGCCAGTCTTTACCAGCTCCAACACCAGTTCTTCCTGTACGCCCGGCAGTCCCAGTTCGGCGCGCGCGGCTGCTTCCCCGCTCATCATGGCTTTTTCACCCACGGCAACCACCACTACATCCGACTGTTCGGCCAGTTTGATGGCCGCTGAAAAGCCGGTTTTGTCGTTGCCTTCAAAGTCGCTACCCTGGGTGGTGGCCAGAGCGCCCAGCATCCATTGCGGATTTCCAAGCCCTTCTTTCAGGCTCACACAATCATTCGCATTGCCGGCGCCGTTCCAGTTGCCGATCAGTTCGCTTTTGTTGTCGGCCAGCGGGCCGATCAGGGCGATCTTTTGGCCCTTTTTCAAGGGTAACACTGCTTGATCGTTTTTCAACAACACGATGGATTTGCGGGCTACTTCGCGGGCAGCAGCGCGGTTTTCGGCGCTGAAAAGGGTAGCTTTCTCCCGTTCCGCATTGCAGAATTTATACGGGTCTTCAAACAAGCCGAGGTCGAATTTGAGGCGGAGTACCCGGCGCACGGCCTCGTCAATCTGTTTTTGGGAAACCTTTCCTTCTTTCAAAGATTGTTTTAAAAATCGCTGATACACAGCGCCCTGCATGTCCATATCCACTCCGGCATTCAGGGCGAGTTCACCCGCTTCTTTGTCGTCGGCTGCCACGCCGTGGTTCACCATTTCGTTGATGCTGGTGTAGTCGGTGACGACAAAGCCCTGGAAGCCCCATTCTTTGCGCAGGATATTGTCCAACAGGAATTTGTTGCCCGTAGCAGGTACGCCGTCGTAGTCGTTGAAGGAGGTCATCACCGTGGCTGCCCCAGCGCGCACGGCAGCCTCGTAGGGCGGCAAATAGTATTCCCGGAAAAAGCGCTCGCTCATGTCCACGGTGTTGTAATCGCGCCCGGCGATGGGTGCGCCGTAGCCCGCAAAATGTTTCACACAGGCCAGCATGGCATCAGGTGCCCCAAGTTTGTTGCCTTGAATGCCCCGTACCCGCGCCTCCGCGATGCGGCAGCCCAGCCAGGTATCTTCACCGGCGCCTTCCATCACGCGGCCCCAGCGCGGGTCGCGGCCGATATCGACCATGGGCGCGAAAGTCCAGTTCAGGCCCGCTGCGCTGGCTTCCTTGGCCGCCACCCTGGCCGACAGTTCGATGGCCGCCATATCCCAGCTGGCGGCTTCGCCGAGCGGGATGGGGAATATTGTTTTGTAGCCGTGGATCACATCGAAGCCAAATAGCAGGGGTATTTTCAGGCGGGTTTCCTCTACGGCTACTTTTTGGAGCGCGCGCACAAATTCCGTCGTATGACTGTTGAAAAGGTTGCCGCAAGCGCCGCTGCGGATGTCGTTTTTGTAACCCTCGCGGATGGTAGGGCCCGTGCTACCCCAGTCGGTGGTGTAGAGCGTGAGCTGGCCGATTTTTTCATCGATGGTCATTTTGGCCAACAGGTCGTTGACGCGCTTTTCATTGGCCGGGTTGGGGCGGTAGTTTTGGGCTCTGAGTTGGGTTGCGAGGAGTAGGAGGAGGATGATTCTGGATGTCATAGTAGTGTGCAATTCATCGGGCGCTGCCCGGTGTTAACGATTCCATCGGGCGGCGCCCGATGCTAACGATTCCATCGGGCGGCGCCCGATGCTAACGATTACGCCCTTTCAGGGCTTTTTCCATTCGTTCGTTCATTCAATTATCGGGCGATGCCCGATGTTGATGATTACGCCTTTTCAGGGCTTTTTTAGCTCATGGCCTGCGCTGGGCGAACAGCCACTCCAGCACGGTCGGGTTGTAGTAGGTTGCCGTCCAGATGTCGTGGTATAGGGTGGAATATTCGGTGTATTTTACGTTGCTGCCGATCTTTTCCAGGGCATCCACGATTTGCCGGGAGCAGCGGGGAAGCACCACGTCGTCGAGGCTGCCGTGGAAGGCCCAGATCGGTATGTCTTTGATCTTTTCGGCATATTTGGGGTCGCCACCGCCACAAATCGGGAGACCAGCGGCGAACAGGTCGGGACGGCGCATCAGCAGGTCGAAGGTGCCGAAACCGCCCATGCTCAAGCCAGTGATGTATATGCGGTTGCGGTCGATGTCGGGGTGCTCTTCCAGCATTTTTTCTATCAATTCCAGTACCATGCGACCTGGGACGGTCGGCTCGGGCTTGTACAGTGAACTCCATTCTTTGCTGCTGCCGCCCCAGCGCTCTTCTGGCGGGCATTGCGGCACGAGCAGGTAGTGGGGGTGCTGCTCCCGCACCCATTTTTCGCAAAAGGCGTGCACACCGTTGCGCATTTGTTCGTGGTTGTGCAAACCGCGCTCACCAGCGCCGTGGAGGAATACAACCAAGGGGAAGATGGGTGTAGGGCGGGTTTGGGTAAATGGAATATTATTTTGGGTGCTGGGTCCACCCGCCTTCGCCAAGGCTTCGGCGGGTAAAGGCGCCATCAATTGGTAGGGCAGTTTGTTGCCGTATTTGTCCGTGTAAATGGCGCGTTGGAAGAAACCGTGCTGATCCAGTTCGATGCTGGGATTGATTTGCGCTTTTTCACCATCGGCGAATTCGATGCCTTTCATCAGTTTGTCGGCATCTACTTTGTCGAGCCAGCCGCCGCTGAAACCCGCCCTTTTGAGCCCCCGCACGATGTAGGGGTTGCGTTTCATCAAATCCCATAGAAAATTGGAGCGGTAGTTTTCCATCATTAACACGATTGGGCCCTGGTCGATGCCAAGGTAATCTTTGTCCACCCAAAAGGGGAAGCCTGGCTGGGCTTTGGGAGAGCGTTCCGTTTCAGTGATCGTTTCGTTGTAGCCATCAAAAAAACCATATTTCCCTACCGGCCAGCGATTCCACATGGCTTCTAAGGTGGGCAAGCATACTTCCGGTGCGAAGGGCAGCGAAGCGATGGCCGCAGTGGGCGCAATGGTGCCGTCATCTTCCTGGTAGTCAATGGCAACACCCCTTGCGCCGTATCCGGGACAGAATATTTTTTTGCCTTCATGGAGCATGTCCGCATCAGGGCCGTCGCCAGCGGTAAGTCCCCAGATGGTAGGGCCGTAGCCTTTGAATTTCAAGGGGTTTTCAATGCAGTATTGTCGTTGCGCCAATGCAGCGCGCCGGGAATTTTCAAAATAATCAAAGCCCGCTTTTTTCATGTAGGAATCCTGGATGCCCCGAAAGTCGATCCAGCAATGGCTGTATTGGTGGCCAAACAGCGGCCCAAAGTTTACGTGGTCTTGGCCCTGAAACACCGCGCGGAAATAAGGCTCGCACCATTTGTCCCAATTTTTGGCAGGGATCGGATGGGTGGGAGAACCCAGCGCCATGATGTTCAAGATCATAGCTTCGTTGTAACCCCGCCAGTCGGCAACCAGAAAGCCGTCGCGCTCAGGGAACCAACCCATGCTCATTCGGTTCTGGGCGTTGAGGAACCAGTCGAACTCAACACGGCGGAACAAAAAATCAGCAGCTTTTCGAATGGCCATCTCGACTTGGTTATCCCGGTCGAAATAGGTCATGCAAGACAGGATGCCCGCCATGAGCAAGCCCGTATCAATGCTCGACAATTCTACCGTTTTGTAGCGCAAAGCTGTTTTCGTTTCCAAAAAATGGTAGAACCAACCGCGATAGCCTGCTACGCCGGAGGCTGCCGGGCCTTGCGGCAAATTTTTCAGGAATTCCAATGTTTTCAAAACCCTTGCTGCCGCCTGTGCGCGGGTGATCCAGCCGCGCTCTGCGCCTACCAGATAGGCAGAAAGCCCGAACCCGGTGGCGGCAATGCTGGAAAAATCATCGGTCGGAAAGCGGTCGGGTACCTGGTAATTGGTCGGGTGCGCCAACTCCCAGAAATACAGGAAATGTCGCTTTTGCACCTCATCTAAGCTGAACGGCGGCTTTTCTGCGCCTATGCCGAGCGTGGGTGATTGGGCCAGTACGGGCAAGCAAAGAAGCAGTGCAAAAAAGAAAATGAGGCAATTGTTTTTCATAGTGCATTGATCGGTAATACCAGGAAACTCGGCAGCACGGTGTTCATGTGATCTGGATGAAGCCCTTCGAACTCAGGTACAAAGACCTCGGAGAGGTCAAACATTTCAGCGGCATTTACAAATATTAGACCTCTCCGAGGTCTTTACAAAAATCATCCGTTCATCGATACAAATGTTGAACCTCTCCGAGGTAAGTACTACTAAGCCCATCGGTGTTGCTGGACATTTTTTCTCGCAGATTTTACACAGATTTTATTGCGCAGATTTTACGCAGATTTTTCTGTGTAGCATTTGTGCGAAAAAAAATGCCCAGCAGCATCGTCGCGTTCCTATTGCTTCACAAACTTAGCCTTGCCCATCAAGCCCCCGTTGCGGTCGAAGCCCATCAACAAGTACATGCCCGTTGGGAATTGTGACACGTCGAGGTCGGTGATGGTATCGCCTGAAGTGTTGGCCATGGCCACACGGCGGCCATAGAGGTCGAATACTTCGAGGCGGGCTACGCCGTCCATATTTTCCACCATCAGGTAATTCGTCGTTGGGTTGGGCGACACTTTCATGCTGGCTACATCAGCCGGGTTGAAAGTGCTGACGGAGCTGCAGCTGCCCGCGCCCACCACGATGTCGTCGAAGTAGGATGTGACGTCCGTACCGGTGGCGTCGATGCTCAGGTCGAAGAACAGCGTGATGCGCTTGTACTCGCCATTGTCCGGCACGGCTGCAAAGTTGAAGGAGAGTTCTTCCCACTCATTGACTTTGGTGTTCGGCACCTTGATCTCGAACGCCGGAGCGCCGGTCGCAGAGCCTTCCACTTTTACCGCGAAGTTGCCGATATGGTCCATGAGCACCTTGGCACGCACGGTCTTCACACCTTTCCAATCGATGGGCGACTCCAGGTTAGGGTCGGAGTACATGCCGGCAAATGGCAGGCCATCGCTGGCTTTCACAAATTTGCCCACTTTGCTGCTTTTGTTGATGCCCGTGGCGTTCGGGTTGTTCACCACTTCAAATTGGTAGCCCTCGTTTTCCAGGTGGCCGTTGGCAAAATACTTGAAAGCGAGGGTCGTCGGCGCAGATTCGTGGTCAACAATACAGCCATTGTACCCTGCGCGCACCCAGCGGATATTGTCATAATAGTAGGTGCCACCGCCAGCGTCGTTCAACACATTGGCGAAAATGACTAATTTGGTATGCTGGGTACCTACTGCACCGCTGAAGTCGATGTCGAACTTGTACCATTTATTGCCCTGCCCGACCGGGATGGTGTCGAACACTTCAACGCCGGGGCCGCTGCCTTCGAGCTTGAACAGGAAGGGAACGTTGTCGGCGGGCGCCCATACTTGCATGGACAGGTGGTTGTACAGGCTGAGGTCGGGCGGTGCGGGGAATTCGATGCCGATACCGGCAAACGCTCCCGCTGGGTCTTTGTATTCGCCCACTTTGAGAGACCCGTTTTCGGGCGCGAGGTGCGGGTTGTTCACCACTTTCAGGTCGGCAGCGCCGTAAAAAATCTGGGTGTAGTTGCGCTGGCACTCGTAGTCGTCGATGATGTTCGGTATGGGCAATACACCCGCGCATGGATCGACGGTGACTTCTGTTTGCCGCAGGTTGTCGAAATACCATTTCTGACCCTGGGCGGCAGTTCCTGAGTTGAAAATGATGCGCACTTCACCAAAATCGGTGATGGCATCGAAGGCAGAAAAGTCGAAACTGAGGGTTTCCCAAACGCCTGGTGTGGTGATGGTGGCTTCTGCCTGCTTATTGCCCTGCGTTGGTGAGCTCAGGATCAGCGTTACCTTGCCGCCAACGCCAGCAGGGCTCAGCACGTCGAGGTTGAATTGTGCGTACTGGGAAAGGTCGAGGCTGGTCAGGGAAATGCCCTGCAAGGTGGAGAATGCCGAAGAGCCTTTGGTGTAGCAGCCCACCTGCGCGGAGTTGTTCACTCCGCCCGGGGCGGGGTTGGCCACCGGCCCTTCGAATGTCCCGTGAATCGGGTCGTTCTGGTCGAGCGATTGCCAGCCGAGGTGTATGCCGCCTTCAAAATCTTCGAGCGGTGCAGCGGCAGAGGGTGCGGCGAGTTTGATGTTGTCGATGTAGTACACATCGCCCGGGGCGCCCGGTACGCCGGCGTTGAAGAAGATCACAAATTTCTTGTGGCCTTTGCCAGCCTGGCTACTGAAATCGACTGTATAATTCACCCATTTGTTCAGTTCCGAAACGGGGAACGACATTTCCATTGGCGGATTAGGGCCGCCTTCGAGCTTGATGAGCAGGTTGCCAGCTTTAGGCGCCCATACCTGGCAGGAGAACTGGTTCTTCGTCGTCAAATCAGGTGGGTTCTGGTAATCAATCTGCAGGTTCGACCATTCTGTGCCAGGGCCGTCCGGGTCGATGAACTTGCCCACCTTGGCGGAGTTGTTGTCGCCCGTTTTGTTTGGGTTGGCGATAACGGAGAAAAAGCTCCAGTCGCCCGCATACGTGGCGTTGCGGTTGCACTCAAAATCGTCGATGATGTCGGCGTCGGGTACGTGGCCAGGGCAGGGGTTCGGCACGGCGCATACATTGTCGAAGTAATATTTGTCGCCGCTGGTTTCTACGCCCGGGTCGAAGAACATCACGATTTTCGACAGGCCGGTATTGGCCGCCTGGGCGCTGAAGTCGAAGGTATAGGTTTGCCAGGCGCCCGTTACGGCAATATTCTTGATTACTTCAAAGCCGCCACCCGTGCCTTCGAGCTTGAACAGCAATTGGGTGGGCGCAGTAGCCAGCACGTCAATTTTGAACTGGTTATAAACAGAAAGGTCGAATGGCGTTCCATTGTCGGCCAAAATCAGCGAATAGGCGTGCATATTGGACTTGACGTATTCCGCACAGTTTGCGCTGTTGTTGATGGCATTGGGTGTCGGGTTGGCTACCGGCTGTGTCAACATGCCGTCGAGCCCCAGGAAATTGAGCCCAGGGCCTTCAAAGTCGGCATAACAAACCTGGGCTTTTTCGGCGCGGATGTCGTCGAAATAGTAGGTCTTGTCGTCGCCCAGCACAAAGGAGTTGAACGACACCAGGATCGTTTTCAGGTTGGTGTAGCCAGCGCCTGCCGACAGGTCGAAGGTGTAATCGACCCATTGGTTGGCAATGGTGATGTCGATGATTTTCTCCACTGCCGGGCCGCCGGGGCCTTCCAGCTTGAGCAGGGCTTTGCACGGCGCCGTGGGCGACCATATTTTCATGTGGAACTGGTTGAACTCGCTGATATCGAGCGTCGCCGGGAAGGTGTAGAGCGCGAAACAGAAGTCGAAGGCAGGGGCATTGGTGTAAGAACCTACCCAGTCGGAGGTGTTGGCGCCCGATTTGTCGGGATTGGCAACCGCACCGTCATAGGTGCCGTTCAGCCCGACCCAGGCGAGGTCGGCCATGCCGCCTTCAAAATCTTCATACGTTACCTGAGCGTTTGCGCCCAGGATGCCGAGCAACAAAAGCAGGGCAGTCAGGAATAAATTTTTCATAAGCACTTCTTTTAAGAATTGGTTTAGATTGAAAATGATGTAGTTGTATGTGAATGACGGAAGGTTACTGGGTCATCAGCTTTTGGGCCCATACCTCGCCAAATTCATTTTTCAGTGTAAGCAGGCAAATGCCTTTCGGCAGTGCCGCATATTCGATTTTTTCCTGAATAACACCCGCCGGCATTGCCCGGTTTTCAAACAAAACCTGCAGCCGTTTCCCTTCCAGGTCCCATATTTCAAGGGTTAATTTTTGATTTTTCAGGTTGGAAATTTCCAGGTTCAACACACCAGCCGAGGCCGCAACGGGGTTGGGAAAAACCAGGGCCCCAAAGCTCTTTTTTTCATTCAGGATTTCATTCGTAGGGGTATTGTCGGCCTGAAAGCCAATGGCTTGCAGTACAGGCGCTATCTCGGGGTTTTTCATGAAAAGCCGCCAGAGCAGCCCGCTGCGGTAGTTTTCGATCATGCCTACAATCGGCCCCTGGTCGATGGCGAGATAGGAACCTGCATACCAGTTCTGGTTGAGGTTGAAGGCATCGTAAAAGCCGTAGTTGCCCCAAAGCCGTTCGCCCCGCACCCGGTAAAAGTGGCGCAGCGCTGCTAAGCATTCCTGCGGGGCATAAGGCATGCTGGAAAGCGCTGCCGTGGGTGCGATGGTGCCTTCGTCGTTGCTCGGCCAAATATCGTGGGCCGAGTAGCCGTTGGGGCCGTCGCAAGCCGTGAGCCCCCAGCAATCGGCAGCATAGCCATTGTGGTTCAGTGGGTTGGCGACGCTGTATGCCTGCTGGATCAGGGCATGGTTGCGGTTGCGCACGAAATAATTGCAAAAAGCATCCTTGCGCCCGCGCGGATCGAAGCCAAGATACGAATAATGAGCGAAAAACATCGGCCCGCCGCCAAATGGGCCGCAATAAATTTTATGGCCAAAATGACTGCTGACATTGCCGTACCCGGAGGCCGTCCAGCCGCTTTGGTACAAGCTTGCCGGCACCGGGTGCGTGGGCGATGCGGCTGCCAGAATGTACACGATCTGCGCTTCGTTGAAGCCGCGCAGGGGGAAGTTCATCTGCCAGGCGAAATTGGGCGACCAGTGCCAGTACAGCACCGGACTGTTGTTCTTTCGGTACCAATCCCATTCCACATCCTCCCAAAGACCGGTAATGACATTGCGGAGCGCCGATTCAAGCGGCGTGTTCTGATCGAAATATTCCCGGGCGGCGAGCAGGCCCTGCATCAAAAAGGCAGTTTCCACTAGGTCGCCGCCATTGTCGAATTGGCTGAAAGGGATTACCGTACCGTTGCTGCCGTTCATCCAGTGCGGAAACACCCCGTGGAATTTTTCGGCAAACTGCAAAAAGGAAGCGATCTGGATCAGGCGGTTCAGGGCTGCATCGCGCGTCACCCAGCCGCGCTCGGCGCCCACGATGATGGCCATGATACCGAACCCGGAGCCGCCGGTGGTGACGATGTTCGGGTCGCCGTTCGAGCGCTCGCGGGCGAGGCCGCTCTGTGGGTGCGCGAAGTCCCAAAAGTAGCGGAAGGTGGCGCGCTGGGTCATGTCGAGCAGGGCCTCGTCGTCCATCGGTTGCGTGGTGGCGCTCGCTGTCAATGATGCCGGGCCTTCAATGCCGCCGGCAACGGCGCTCACTTTGTATTGGCGGCTGAGGTTTTGGCCCTCATCGCCCGTCCAGTCGGTGGCTATGGGCTCTTTGCCGACTTGTTTCAAAAGCTCAAAGGAAAGGCCGTTGTTGCTGGAGCGGTATATTTTGTACCCGGTCACGTTGCTTTCAGGGTTGGCCTGCCAGCTGAGTTCAATGTGCTGTTCGTAACCGATTGCCTGCAGTTGCGCAGGTGCAGAAGGAGCTTGGGCTGTGGCGCCCGTGGTCAGGAGTATTAAGAAGGAAAATATAGAAAGGCGGTTAATCATCATCTTTTCAAGCAAAAAACAGATCGTTTTCTATTTCGAAAAATAATTGGGCGACCTGTTTTATTGGCAGCATGAAATTATGACTAAAATTGCCTTTTCAACGAAAAACACACCTCACTACTACTACGCCATGTAAAAAACTGGCGTTTTTAGCCTATTGCCGCGTCCGGAAAATGCCCCATGAATTAACGCGGCACTAGAAAGCCATGATAAACTCCGTCAGGTTGGCCTCTTCGGGCAGGTTGAGTTTTTTGCGCAGGCGGTAGCGTTTGTTCTCGATGCCCCGGACGGAGATGTTGAGCAGGGGGGCGATTTCTTTGGACGAGAGGTTCATTTTCAGGTAGGCGGCCAGGCGCAGGTCGCCGGGCGTGAGGTCGGGGAATTCGAGCATGAGCCGTTTGAAAAAATCGTCGTGTACCTGGTTGAAGGAAGCTTCGAACAGTTCCCAGTCGTGGTCGCCCTCCAGGTGCGCGTCAATTTCCCGGATGATCCTGGACAGCGCGCGGGGTTCGTTTTTAGCATCCAGCAATTTGTCTTTCAAGCCCTGCAGCGTTTCGTTTTTGCGGATCAGGTTAAAGGCGGCATTTGAGAGCTCGCGGCTTTTGTTTTCCACTTCCAACAGCAGAATCTCGCGCTGCTTGTCAATTTCGAGGCGTGCGCGGTGCCGGTCGAGGCGCCTTTTGTTGAAACGCTCCAGTTGCCACAACAAGCAGAAAAGCAGGAGCGCATAGCCTACAAAAGCCAGGCCGGAGCGGTACCAGGGCGGCGCAATGCGAAACGCCGCCGCCGCTTCTTCGCCGCCGATATCGCTGCGTACCCTGAAGGTGTAGCGGCCTGATGGCAGGTTGGTGAATTCTTTTTCAGCGGCATAAGACCAGGGCGACCAGGATTTTGAAAACCCTTCCAAAAACCAGGAAAACCGGACGGGATGTTCAAAGAAAGGCTGGGCGAATTGAAAGCTCAGGCTGTTGTGCTGAAAAGGAAAGGTCAAATCGCCGCCGGGAAGAAAGGATTGGTTGTCAGCCGTTTTGAGGATTTTTATCACTATTGGCGGCAGGTTCGCGGGGGCAATGGAGGCATTCTGCGGCAGCAAGGCATAGCCATTTTCTAAGCAAAAAAGGTAGTCGCCGCCAGACAGTGTTTCCACATTTTCGTAGGAAGGCACCAGCGCGAGCGGGATTTTTTGCGGCTGCCCATGCCCCTTGCGGAGCCAAAGTCCATTGCTGTCGATCGCGAACACTTCGCCCGGCCTGCCGGCCAGCAGTTTCCTGGCTGCCAGGGCTTCAAAAACCACCCGGCCATCGTGGTTGAGGATAACGGATGCGCTGGGCAGGGCATTGACTACCAGGCCGCTGTCGGGCAAGATGCTCAGGCTGAGCTGGAAATCACTGGGCAAGCCATCGTCCCGGCTGTATTTTTTGAATTCCTTTACCTGTGAAAGGTCGTCGCTCAGCCGCAGCCGGTAAAGCCCCTTGTTTGGGTGGGCCGCCCATAAGTCGCCCGCCCCGTGGAAGGCTATTTTTTTCAAAGGTTCGCTGAAACCCCCTACCCGGTTTTTAAAGGCCCAGGAGCCCGTTTTGTCTTTTTGGAACAACACCAATCCTGTATAGGTGGCCTGCAACAGCATGTTCGGGTGGCCGGGCACTTGCACCGTACACCAGCCGCCCGTGACCGACGAGATGCGGCGCACGCTGCTGCCTTCCACCAGAAAGGTGCCGCTGTTGTGCCCGCAGAGCAACTGGCTGTCAAAGACCTTGAGCTGCCATACCTGCCCCTGCGAACCCTCCACCAGCGCAATGGGCGGGATGGCAAGCGAGGAGGGGTAAGGGGTTCTGAACACACCCTGGTTGGTGCCGATGTACAGGTGTCCGGCATGTTCCGCTGCGGCATACACCGTGCCGATTTTACCTGTTTGGTCGGCAAAGAAGGTAAGGGGCGAACGCAGGGCAGCCAGGTCGATGCCCTTGTCGAGGCCAAGCCAGAGGTTGCCGGCGCGGTCTTCCAGCATGGCCAGCACGGTGTTGTTTTGCAGGCCATGCTCGCGGTTGAGGTGGTAGCGCAGGCGCTCCGAGGGGTGCAAAATGTAGGCCCCGTCGAGGATGGTGCCGATGGCCCAGCCGCCGTCGCGCAGGGCCAGGGCTTTGTTCAGCTGTTTTTTGCGAAAAACGGCATTGAGGGGGTTCGCCCAGGGCTTGCACTGGCCGTCCTGCAGCTCGAAGATGCCGTCGCTGGAAGTGCCCGCCCAGATGCCGCCCTGGCCATTCGGCACAAGGAACTGCACGATTTTATCTTTCAGCACCTCGGAGCCGGGCAAGGCGCGAAAGGTGTTGTCGGGCAGCAACTCGTACAAGCCCCGCTCGATGACGGGCAGCAGCACCCTGTCGTTCACCAACTGGGCGAACATGATCGCATTGGGTGGCTTCAGGGCCTGTACTTTCTGATAATCATACTTGTAGATGGTGGAGAAGGACTGAAAAAGCACGTAATCGGGCAAGGCGAGGATATGCCAAATCTCTTCTTTCCCAACTTGCCCCTCGCCCAGGCGGGCGCTCAGGGAGTGGTAGCGCAATTGGCCCGCAGCGTCTTTTTCCCAGTATCCGAACTCCGCAAACCCGCCACAAAAAACCTCCCCGGAACGCCCCACGGCTACGCAGCGCAGGGCCTGCTTTTCCGGCAGGGCGTATTGCTGCCACTGCGCGCCGTCAAACGCCATCAGCGCGCCGTTGTTGCCCGCGTACAGCCAGCCCTCGGGCGATTGCGCCAGCGACCAGTTCTGGTTCTGGGCGCCGTAGTCGGCGGGCTGGAAGTTGCGCAACCTTGGGGTATGCTGCGCTATGGCAATGCCCGTGAGCAGGCAGCCGATGGCGAGGAGGATGTTTTTACGGGAAGGTTGCACTGGGCAAAAATAGCCAAAATTGGGGAGGGGCAGTCCCTTGCTTGGAATTCCAGTCTGATACCCATGAAATGCCTTTTAATTCGATTGCTTGGTATCGGCCAACCGCATTTCTGTCGCCCAAATGCTCAGGTTTTTTCCCTCTTTCATCGCCCGCTCCCTCCCAGCTTGCCCCGATACCGATACCGCCGTCGCCCAGGCATCCGCTGCCGTGGCGTTCGGCGCCAGCACCGTTACCAATATGCGGTGGGTGAGCGCATGGCCCGTGCGGGGGTCAACAATATGGGAATACCGCTTTCCATCCAACTCCAAATAACGCGTGGTGGCGCCGGAAGTGGTTATGCCGCAGTTCTTCAGCTTCAAAACATTGCCTTCAACAATTCCCGCAGGCGGTTCGATGCGCCAGCCTGTTTCGCCTGGTGGCGCATCGCCGAGCGCAATGTCGCCGCCGGCATCTACCAAGGCACGGCGAATGCCCAGACCTTTCAACATTTTCAGGCAACAATCGGCCGTCCAGCCCTGCGCAATGCCGCCCAGGTCGAGGGCCATGCCTGCCTTTTTCAGCCTGACACAGCGCCCGCGCTTGAAAGTTTGGAGCTGTTGCCAGCCAACTTTCTCCTTGGCCGATTCAATCTTTTCCGGCGTTGGCAGTTCTTTCAACGACCTTGAGCGCCGCCAAAGCCTGGTGAGCGGGCCTATGGTAACGTCAAACGCCCCCGCGCTTTGTTTCGAGAAGCGTTTCGCCTGCCGCAAAATATCGAACAGCTCGGCTGAAACGGGGATTTTCTTCCCACTGCCCGCCGATTCGCATAGGCGGTTCAATTCGCTTTCCGGTATCCAGTCGGAAAAACTGGCGTTCAGCGCGTCTATTTGGGCAAAAACCCGATGGGCAATCGCGCCCGCCGCTGCGCTGTCTTTTTCCGTGTAAAAAACCAACTTGAACACCGTGCCCATTTGCGGGTGCTGGAAGGCGTAGCGGTGCTGTGCAACAAGGTTACTTGGAAGAATTGATCCCAATAAAATAAAAACCCCAATCAGAAATGATGCACGCTGCATGGATAAATTTAGGAAACGGCTTTTTTAGTAATGTCCACTTACCAAAATGGAATGTCCGGTTTCCAACTGACGACCGAGTGTTTACCCATTGGTCGTTGGACATTCCATGTTGGAAATTGGACATTCCACCTTTCAAAATCAAATCACCTTCGTCACCCCCGGCACAGCACACGGATACATCCCATCTGCCCCGGGCAGCACTTTCGGCAAGGAATCCCAGGCCAGCTTTTCCGGCATGAGGTTTATTTCGGATTTTATGGCAGCATCCCATTCGATCACTTGCCCTGAATACGTCGCCATGCGGCCCATGATAGCCGTCATGGTGCTTTTGGCGGCATTTTCTGCATCGGCGAACTTATACTCGCCTTTGGCGATTGCCTCAAACAGCTCGTCGTGCTCTACCTGGTACGGGTTTGGGTCGCCCTTGCTGTCATGCTCCCAAATCGCGTAGCCATTGCGCGTGAGTATTTTCCCCGGCCAGGGGGCGCTTCCATTGGTGCCGTGGAAGCCTTCGGTGACGGAATCTTTGGTGCCTTGTATCTGGCGGCACTGGCTGAACATGCGCGAGCCGTCGGCGTATTCGTATTCCACGACGTGGTGGTCGAAAATCTCGCCAAAATCCTTGCCGACACGCACCTGGCGGCCGCCGCTGCCAAAGGCCCTGACCGGATAGGCTTGTTTCACCCAGTTCGACACGTCGAGGTTGTGCACGTGCTGCTCGGTAATATGATCGCCGCAAAGCCAGTTGAAGTAGTACCAGTTGGTCATTTGGTACTCCATTTCAGTCTGTCCGGGCTTGCGCGGGTGTACCCACAAAGCGCCCATGTTCCAGTACACGCGGGAAGCTACGATGTCGCCGATCACGCCATTTTGCAGCCTGTCCACCCATTGGCGGTACACGGTTTGGTAGTGTCGCTGCAGGCCGACCACCACGTTGAGCTTTTTACGCTTGGCCTCTTCGGCGGCGGCCAACACTTTGCGGATGCCGATGGAATCGGTCGCAACTGGCTTTTCCATGAACACCTGCTTCCCCTGCGCCACCGCCTCCGCAAAATGCGCGGGCCTGAAACCGGGCGGCGTGGTGAGAATCACCACATCAGCGTGTTTCATCGCGTTGAGGTAGGCGTCAAAGCCCACGTACTTGCGCTCTTCCGGCACATCGACGCGGTGCTTGACGCTGCCCTCCACGCCGGCGCTCTCGCTGATATCGTCGGCTGTGAGCTGCTTGTAGGCCTCATCGAGCCGCCCCCGGAAGGCATCAGCCATGGCCACCAGCTTTACGTTCTGCTTGGTCAGCAGCGCTTGCAGGGCAGCCCCCGTGCCACGGCCACCGCAGCCGATCAGGGCAATTTTGATGGTGTCGTCGTTGAGGCTGTTGGCGGCCTGTGCCAGGGGGAGGCCGCCGAGCATGGCGCCGCCGGTGAGCACAGAGGTGGTTTTGAGGAAATCACGTCGGGTTGTTTTGTTCATTTTTTTTACGGTTTAAAACTGTATCAATTTTTCAAAAAAGGCATCGCGTTCTTCCTTGGAGCGTTGGCGGGTTTCTTTTACCAGCCTGAATCCCACGAAAGGAGAATCGGGGTTCCACCATTTGCTCTTGGGTATCTGCGGGTCGATGGCCTGCCACTTAGGGTCGCTTTTGCGGCGGTCGGCGCAGCGAAGCTCCTCGGGGTAATCTTCAAAGCAGCCGCCTTTGACGGTGCGCGAATGTTTTTTGGTGGGCAAGATAAGGGGGTTGACATTGGCCGTGTCGAGCATAGAGAAATAGTCCGCCGCGTAAAAGTCCAAGCACCACTCGGCCACGTTTCCGTGCATATCGTAAAGCCCCCAAGGGTTCGGCTTTTTGGTGCCTGCTTTTTGGTAGGAGCCTGCGCTATTCTCGTAAAACCAGGCGTATTCGCCGGCCAATTTCGGGTCGTCGCCCCAGGAATAGGCCGTATTGGTGCCGGCACGGCAGGCGTATTCCCATTCAGCTTCGGTGGGCAAGCGGTAAAAATCGCCAGTTTTGTCGGAAAGCCATTGGCAGAAGCGCAGGGCCGCCTGCTGGGTCATGGTAGCTGCCGGAAAGCCGCCCGCTTTGCCGCGCCCATACGTGAAATCGTAATAAGGCGGCGAAGGGCGCGACACGGCATCGGCGCGGAAACCGGGGTCGCCAAGGGCGCTGTCAGAATCAAATGCGCGGAATTGGAACAAAAACAAGGCATCGAATGTAAGCTCATGCACCCCGATCCAAAAGCTGTCGAGCGTGACTGGGTGCTGGCCCTCGTCTTCGCCGCGGCCCGCTTCGGTAGCAGGACTGCCCATCGTGAAGGTGCCGCCAGGCAAGCGGGCCATTTGGAACGATACGGTCGAGCCGGGTATCAGCACGGTCTGCACTTCCGGCATTGGTTGGGAAAACAGCGCAGGCGCCATCGCGAAAAAAGCTGCGAAACAAATTGCCCGCACCCCACAACCGTTTGCCTTGTTTTTTTTGCTCATATTCTCAAAAAGCATTGAAAATCACTTGAAAAAATCTCGATGCCCCAACCTTGCCCAAGCGTATCCCAACCATGAAACCTTGTAACCCTTCAACCCCAACAGATCACCAGTCTTTCCGGGCCGTATTTGCCCTGTTCTTCTGTTGTGCCGACCTGTATTTCCGCGCATTCCGCTGGTCTTCCGGATCCACTGCCGTTTCCAGCAGCCGCTGCGCCTCCTCTTTTTTCAGTTTTCCGGGCTGCGGTTGTTCCGGTTGGTTTTCAGGCGCTTGAGGCGCGCTGGGTTGTTCTTTTTGCTGGTTTTGCCGTTGTTGGTTGTTTTGTCCCTGCTGTTGGTCTTGATCCTGGCGGTTTTGTTGCTGCTGCTGTTTTTCCCGCTCTTTCTGCTCCTCTTCTTTGAGCTTTTTTTTCGCCATTTGCAGGTTAATTTTGGTCTCAGCATCACCTGGTCGGAGGCGGAGGCTGTTCTCGTAGGTCTCTGCGGCTTCTTTGAACTTTCGCTGCTTCATAAGGGCGTTGCCGAGGTTGTGCAAGGCGTTGGCGGCATCGGCTTTGACGGAGGCGTATTTAGCTGCCTGGGCAAATCGCTCGGCGGCTTCCGGCCATTTGCCCTGTTGGTAGAGGGCGTTGCCGAGGTTGTACAGGGCTTTTGGGTTGGAGAATTCCAGGTCGGCTGCAATCCGGTACGCTTTTTCCGCTTCTTTAAAATTGTCGCGGAGGTATTGACGGTCGCCGAGCTGGAGCGATTGGTGCACCGACTGTGCTTTTACGGCAGCCGTTCCGATCATGGCAATGATCAGAACGCTCCGGATTTTCAAACCGATGCGTTTGTATGGGCTGTCGTTAATCATAGTTGTTCAAATCATGGTTGAGTGGCGTCGCGCCAAAAACACCAAACAATTGCGTGCAAGATCAATTATTCCGTTTAAAAGATACCGTCAGCTCAAATCCCAGCAACAAAAGCGCCGGCAATAAAAACCATTGGTATCGGGATTCAAATTCCGCAAAAGAGCGCACTTCGATGGCGCGTTTTTGCAGGCCGGCTGCCGCGCGTTTCAAGCTGCCGATGGCGGCATCGCCCTGGCTGATATTGTACGACTGACCCCCGCCTGACAAAGCGATTTTCCCCAGTGCCGCTTGATCCAAGCGGGTAATCACGATCTCGTTTTTTTCATCGCGTTTGTACTGCCCTTCGTCCATGCTGCCGGTTGGTATTGGCCCTCCGGCGGCAGTGCCTGCGCCAACGGTATAAACCACCGTGCCGTTGTCAAAAGCTTCGTCCGCTTTATCCAAGGCGCCCTTTTCATGGTTTTCCCCATCGGTAATGATGACCAGCATGCGGCCGCTGCCTGGCTCGGGGTCAAATGACTGCTGGGCAAGGTCAATGGCTGCCCCGATATCTGTACCCTGCTCTGTGAGCATGTCGGGGCTCGCGCTTTGCAAACTTTGGTAAATAAACGCGTAATCGCTGGAAAGCGGCATCTGCAAAAAAGCCGTGCCGGCAAAAAATATCAAGCCCACCCGCTCCCCTTCCAGTTGTTGCACCAGTTTCTGGACGAATATCTTCGCCATTTTCAGGCGGTTGGGCGCCACATCCTGGCACAACATGCTTTGGGAAATATCCAGCGCGACAAAAATATCGGAAGATTCCTGGGTTCTTGTTTGCTTCTTGGCGCCCGTCTGCGGGTTTGCCCAGGCCATGGCCAAGAGCAAAACCGACATCGACAGCATCAAACATTTCACGAAAAACCGTTGGCCAGAAACTGTTGGGAGCACATACGCGGTATTTCCAAGAAGTCGCAGTGCACGTTGGCGCCACCACCACCACGCGCCCCAGAGCAGGGCCAAAAGAGGTATCGCTGCAAATAGGTACAAATGAGTGGGATGGGCGAATTTGAACATTTTATTTCGAGAATGGCAAACCGTGATTGGCGTACAAATCTACCAGAATTATTGGTGACAGATCGTTAGAATGTCAAAATGTACAGTTAGGGCCTTGAATGCTGCTAGCCCCCTTGCTAAACCGCCAAGCGCACTTTCAGCATCGACGCCAACTGCTCGAATCCCTGCTTCCATTCTTTGTTCACAAATTCCCAAAGGCCTTTTCTGTATCCTTTAGAAATGAGGTAAAACAAGTTTTGGCTGCGCCAAATATCTGGTTTCAGGCCGATCTCTTGCGCAATTTGGAGTACCTCAGCAACCCAAACCACGCGTTGCGGGGAAGATCTGTCAGCCGCGATCAATTCAATCTCAGCCATTACGCGCTGCCCGGCAGCATGGTTCAGCATTTCAAGGTCGCTCAACTTGATGTTCCAACGCCTCATGTCTGCCTCTATGCGCTTCAGCGATTGCAGGTCGTGCATTTTCGGGTCGTTCAAAATATGCAGCAAATCAGCGTTCAGCACATAACTGGCAATATTGTTCCAAGTGGAAGGCATAGGCATTTTCACCTCCTCCAACGCGGACATGAGCTGGTAGTTTTCGTTGAACACATTGCGGAAGGTTGACTCGGCAGAATCCAGGCTGTTTTCGGTAATGGCCTGGATAATGGCAATTTTCTCATCAGAGAACAGGCTCGACAGGGAAAACTTCTCTGGCCCGAAATATTCCTGCAGTATCCCGATGACGTCGCCCAAGTTGGCCGACTTGAACGATTTGCTGGTGCGCTCGAACATCTCTTCAAAGGTAGCGCGGTTCATACCTCCCGAGATATTCCCGATCACGTGTTGCTGCCCGAGGTAGAGCACAGCATAGCAAAAAGTCTTCTCCACATGGCTGACGCGCGAGGAGATGCGCAGCCTGCCTGCGGCAAACTTTGGCGTACCGGCCTCTATTTTTTCAAAAAAATCGACGTGGGCCACGTAGTTGAAAAGGTTCAATCCCTCGGGGTTTTCTTCAAAAAGCGAAGCAACGGCGAAATGGGTTGCCACACGCTCGAGCGTCACGCGGGTGGGGATCACGTTGTTGTGGAAGCTCACCGCGCCATTTGCCAGCACGTTGCTCGGCGCCGCCGTTAGCCGCCGCGAAAATTCAGGGTGAAAATCAACCCCGAACACATCCAGGGCATAGTCCATGGCGCGGAGGGCATACTGGAGTATCTGGTTGGTTTCGATGCCGGAAATCTCGTCGAAAAACCAGCCGCAGCTGGTGTACATCAGGATAGCGAACCGCTGTATTTCCATCATGCGGAGCACGGCAATCCGTTCCAGGTCACTCATGCCTCGGCGGGCATGCTTGGTCAAAAAAGCCTCGATGGCCTCGTCCGAGCGGTCGAGCATCACTTCGATATAGTCATTCCGAGCTGCCCAGGGATCGCGCAAGAAGCGGTTGCCCTCGCGCTCAAAAAGTGGGGAAATCTCGTCGCGCAGCCAGTCGAGCGTATCGCGCAGGGGCTTGCGCCAGCGCTGGTGCCAGCCCGCCCGGCCAGAATTGCAGCCGCAATCGGCCCGCCAGCGCTCTACGCCATGCACGCAACTCCAGGAGGAGTTCTCGTGGATTTGCACTTCCCAGGTCGGCGGGTGAAGCTCCAGGAACTGCCCGTAGTTGCTCAGCTTCGCACGGCCCTCGTCTTCGATGGAGTTCAGGCTGTCGGCCAATGCCATTTCGCCATAGCGGTGGTGGTGGCCGTAGCTCTCGCCATCGGTGGCGACATGGGAAATCTGCGGCTCGTCGTTGTCGTCGAAAACGCCGACCATGCGCTGGGAAAGGGCCTTGCCGCTGTTCAGCAGGCCGTTGAACGCTACTTCCTGCGCTATCTCCCCGTGGTAGAAAAACAGGGCGATGCGCCGGCCGCTGGGCAAGACGCACCAATAAGGATGGCGGGTGTCGATCGTTTCGGTGCTGACAGGTTGCCAGGCAGGAGGCGCTGTTCCAGGTTTGGCAGGGGTGCTTGGCAGGCGCCGAACTGCTTTGGCTTGCCGCGGGGCGAGGATGGTGTACTGGATGCCGTGCGAGGCCAGCACTTCCAAGGTCTCCGTGTCAACGGCTGTTTCTGCCAACCATATCCCCTCTGGATACCTTTTGAAACGATGCTCAAAGTCGTGAATGCCCCAATAGACCTGGGTCACCTTGTCGCGGTAATTGGCCAACGGCATTATGAGGTGGCTGTGCACCTGTGCCAGCGCAGCGCCATGCCCGCCAAACCGTTCGGCACTTTTTGCATCTGCTTTGAGTATCAAGTCATAAGCATCGGGGTCGTTCTCCTCCAGCCACGACAGCAGCGTCGGGCCAAAATTGAAGGAAATACGGTTGTAGTTATTCCTTATTTTGACGATCCAGCCCTCCTTGTCCAGGATACGCGCTGCCGCATTGGGCGCATAGCACTCAAAATTGATGCGGGTATTCCAGTCGTGGAAAGGGCGCGCGGTCTCCTGGCGCTCCACCGTTTCCAGCCAGGCGTTCTCCCGCGGGGGTTGGTAAAAGTGCCCGTGGATGCAGACGTATTTATTCGTGGGTGGCATGGGGGCGAAGGTAATAAGGTTTCTGGGTTACAAGGTTGATGGTTTTTTGCCACAACCATCACCTGACCAATACCATTTTCCGCCAGGCAGTGTGCACGCCGCTTTGCACCTGGTAGTACAAGAGCGCTGGGCCTTGTAACCAAGTGCCTTCGAAGGCTATGGTGTTCAAACCTTCGGCATAAGCTCCCGTTTTTTCAAACAGCAGGCGGCCTTCTGTGTCATAAACCTTCAAGCTGGCTTCGGCAGCGACTGGCAAGCGGAACGATATGCTCGTCTTGCTGCTGAACGGGTTCGGTTCGTTTTGATAAAGCGCAAAACCTTTGGCATCAAGCGGATCGATGCCGGACACCGGCCCTTGCTCAATGGTGAATGAATGCTCGCATACCGATTCGTTGCCGCAATGGTCCGATACCACCCATTTTATCTTGTGCGTCCCTTGGGGCAATTGCGGTGTCACAAAAGCAGTGGGGGCAAGCGCAGTATTCCAGCGGACAGCTGCGCTTGCTGAACCGGCACCGTTGTTTTGCTGGAGCGCGAAATGCCATTTCTGGCTTGCAGGAACCGGCCTTGAATCGAATGTCACGGGGGTGCCGCCCAGGTAGCCTGGCGTGTTGGCATTGTTGTAACGGATGGTGTCGGCACCGGGAAGGTTCCTGGAATCAACGACCGTTTCTTGGCTGCCATCCTGGTCTAAGTCCAGGAAAAGCAAAAAGGAGGCATCAACATGGCCGCCAGCACAATCGTCGGAACTCGTGATGCCAAGGTTGACAGTGGTTTCGGAAAGGTCTTGGATCGCAGGAAGGCTGCTCCAAAGGGCCGGGTCGTTGTTCGTAGAATCGGCCACAACCGTCAGCCCTGCCGGGCAATTAGAAATTACAGGCATTGCCATGTCAATGATTTTTATGTGCTGTTTGTAGCGATAGCCATTGGTACTAGCGCTCCAAAAGGTGCAATAATCGGTCGCAGCGGTGTCTGATGGACTTATTTTCACGATGGTTGGGTTCCAGGGAGAAGGGGCTGCACAGGCGGCAACGGTAGGCCCTGGAAGGTTAGAGGGGTGGTTGAGAATAGCACTGGGGTTTGGGTTGGGCACGTTGACCAGCGGCAGCGTTGGGTTATAGGAACACCAGTTGATGACCGACCAGTTGCGCTCGATCCGGTAACAGGCATCCGGAAACACATCAATGATCGCATCTTCGTAGGAGATGGCCAGCAGTTCGCAATCTTCGCCAAAAAACGAGGGTTCACCATATTCATTTCCTTGGGGGCAGGCCGTCACGATTACATCGTCGGGGAAGCGCACAAAATAGTCTTGAGCATAATTCACCGCGATCCTTTGGGTACACTTGCTGGTATTGCCATGGCAATCGAATGCTTCGAATGTGCGCAGAATTGTCCCTTTGTTACAAAGAGAGTCAAATTCGGCGTAGTTGACCGTATGTGCCAAGCCACACTGCCCCTGGTAGGTTTTTGATTCGTCGAGGCAGCAATTATCGGCAATGGTAGCTTTGCCATAGCCCAACAAAGATGGATCGAATGCCGCGCAAGCGACCGTGACATTTGCCGGCGGCGCGCATACGGGCTTGATTTTATCTGTTACCGCCACCTCAATAATGCATTCGTTATAGATCGGGATACCGTTTGGGCCGATACTGAAGCTGCTATCGCTGTTCAGCTGGTAGGCCCGCAACCCAAGCTGTATGGTAGTTCCGGCTTCACAAGCGTAAAACTTGATCGAATCCATTTCAGATATCGCCCGTTCAAACTCGCTCGGGAAATCCGGGAAAAGATCAGTGCAGGGAAGGTGGCCATTGGTGGCGTTCAAGCCTAGAACGCAATCGCTGTAAGGTGGAAGGCGACGAATGGTAAGAAAAAAATTGTTGCATCCATCATAAGTGCCATCATCGAAGGCGGCGGCCTTCACCCAAGTTACCCCCGCAAATTCGCAGGCTCCGAGCGCGGGTGGCTGGCCATTAGGGCCCGCAGGGCCATAACAGTCAGAAAGGTCGTCCACGCCGATGGCGATTGTGGTCATCTCATCGCAAACCGCTACTGGTGGCACATAATCCTGAACAGCCAGTTGGAATGAACAGGTGGCCGTATTGCCGCAGCCGTCCTCTACCAAATAACGCACCACCTGGGCGCCAACGGGTATGCAAGCCGTCTGGCTAAAATTGCCCAATGTGTCTGGGTTCGACCAATCGTTGCCGGGGAAATCTGTCAAGCTTGCGCTGAAGTTTTCTATGCCCGTTTGATTGCCCGTTGTCGGGTCGAATATCGCCACTGTGCCGCTAACCTGCTGGATGCCTGAACACTGGTCGGCTACCACAACATCAGGCAAGCTCATGGTGGCGCAACAGCCAAATGGGTCGGTCGATACCGTCATATTGGCCGGGCAGTTGATGATTGGCCCCTGGTTGTCCGTTACCTTTATTATTTGGTTGTGTGTGATAACTTCTCCAGAGCACCAGTCAATTATTGTCCATTCCCGGCGAATTTTGTAGGAGCCAGGGCAAACACTGATTACAACATCCGCATAAGTCCAATTGATATTGCAGCCATTGGGCAAGCCGAACACCTCGGGAAAGCCCTGTAGCTGTTGCGCTTCCAACCAATCAGCGCTCGGGTAAGCATGGGCCGTGCATGGGATGGCATCCGCGCTTATGCCATCATAGTCGGGCGGCAGCACAACATCTGCCAGCACGGGCCGCTTTAGTTTGATCTGCTGAATACAGGTGGACGAATTGAAATAGGCATCGGTGGCGCGCCACAGGCGGTTGACAATTTGGGTATAACCACTGGCGCAGTTGCTGACCATTATGTTGTCCGTATGCGTCAGCGTCACCGGAGAGCAATTGTCGATCGCTGGCATGGCCGGCATGTTTACCTGTATCTCAAGCCCCAGCTCCTCGATCAGACCGTCTTCGTCATCAATACTGTCGCTAATGGTCACCGTCCAAGTCCCGCGGGCATTTTTACCGTCGAATATTTGCAGCACATTCGGTGCAGAAGCACTCGATATGATGCCCTGAAGCGCCGCGCCCCCGGCGTTCAATTGGTCGCAAGAATTGAGGTTGCCGGTTCCTTCGTCGTCGAACAACAGGTCAATGGGCCACTCAGCCCCACTGCAGCTGTCGGTGGTGAACAAATCGGCCTGGGCACCACCGGGCGCTGTTACCACCATGTCAAGGTCTGACAAGCGGGTATGGCCGCTGAGCTTGATCCGGCAATTCACATCCAGCACGGTGGCGCCGGATGGCAAGAAATTGAAGTCAAAGGAATAGGTATGCACATCTGGCGATTGGGAGCCAGTTGCTCCGATGGTATCGCTCAAGCTAGCTTGCGTCAAGGCATGGTTCTCTACGGCAGCAGGCCAGGGTGCTGCCCCGACGGCTAAGTTTGCATTGCAGGGAAGCTCCAAATCCCGGCACTTCAACACGGGCGGGAGCTTGTCCTCAATTATTACAGTTCCCCAGCATTTGTTCCCGAAGGCTGGCTCTGTTATCCGCACCTGGAATGTTTTGCCTATGTCTGCAGCGCCAACACAGGCAGATACCCAGGGGCCGTTCCCCAATGGCGCAGTTTTGTCCAGTTCTACCAGGTATTTATCGAAACAGCGGTAAGGCCCGGCTTCCAGAATCAACCCGGCGCCAATACAAAGCTGGCAGTCTTCGTCAATGGAAATAAGTGTCAGGTCATCACAGACAAGGTTAGCGACCGGGTTCGGGAATTCGACCACCGTGATGTCGAAACAACAGGTAGTATCGCCGTCGGGCGAGCCGAACGGGGGCAAGTCCAGCGTAAAGCAGTTTTGCGTAACCCCGATCGGGAACATAGCGGCGCTGGGCAATCCTGCCGTCTGCACAGGCAAAGTAGCCTGGCAGTCGCCGGTCACGGAAACCTGATAGGTTACCACTTTGCCACATTCTCCTGAGCCAAGGTCAAAAGTCAGGTTGGCCGGGCAAATGATTTGGCATGGGGTTCCGGTTTGGCCGTAGGTAAAAGAAAGGGGCACCAGGATCAAAAAGAAAAGGCGGAAAGGGCGAGGCAAGTAGATTTTTGTCATTTGAAGTGCGGGATAGGTGTGTTAAAATCTGAACGCGCCCAAGCTTAGGTTAGGCAGGAGGATAGGCAAGCATCCAGCGATTGTTCAGGGCAAAAATAGCGTTCTTTTGGAATGTTTGGTTATTACAATTAAATTGAAAATACGCCCTATATAAAACTATGTTGCGTATATTGCACTGCCAATCAGTGTTCACACCTTAATAAAATCTTTTACCAATGAAAAATTACGTCCAAATTACGTCCAAATTACGTCCAAATTACGTCCAAATTACGTCCAAAAAACCACATTTGGCTCATTTTGATCTTGTTTTTTACCTTTTTTGAGGACAAAATCATCTCTCAGCCAATTTGCAATTGCACCACGAGTAGTTGCCCTACATCAATACTTATGTGCGATCAACCATCAGATGTGCCTGGCCCGTTTTTCGTAAAGACTTACCTTTATTTTGTAGTTCCCACAAATGATCCCGGGGCATTCAGCAATGAGCCCCTCGCTTCCCGTGCTGCTACCATCTGGGCCAACCTGGACGCGGCATTTTCAAGTCACCACATTTATTTCGTACCAGGATTTGGGAGCTGTGGCCAAGACTCAACATATTCGGTAATTTCAAGCAATTCTCTGCCTGGTACTGACGGTATCGACCTCCATTTTGTTCGGGACTCGAACCAAAATATAGACGGCATTGATATTTATGTCTTTAAAGATATTGTTCCTGGCTCAAACAACGGGGCCAGTGCTTTTTGTGTCCCAAGTGATCATTTCTATTTGGCGGGTATGCAGGACGGCGCTATTTTGAGCACTTCGCAAACCGTATCCCACGAAATGGGGCATTGCCTTGGGCTGGTGCATACCAGGGGCTTGGGGCCTGGGAATTGTGAAGACGATGGGAGCAATTGTGAGCGGCTTGGCGATTTTGTTTGTGACACGCCCCCTGACCCTGGGGGTTACGACATTAACAATCAATCCTGCCTCCCATCCACATTGCCTGTCACGGATTACCTGAATATTATGTCAGAATTTCACCCGCATACCTGCCGCGACCATTTTACGCTTGGGCAAGGCCAACGGATGCGCCGTTATTTGAACGAAAACATCGGCAAGGTCGCCATGGTCAGGCTACAAGATGTTGTCATTTCCGGCCATACCCAGTGGCTCACGGCGATGACCGCCCCTGCCAACATCATCATTGAGCCGGGCGGCCAATTGGACATCCATGCCCCGCTTACCATGCATGCAAATGCCTATATTTACGTAAAAACAAGCACGGCTGGGCAATTGGGCGGCAGGCTCAATGTTTACAGCCTAATAACAGCCGATTGCGATAATATGTGGGAGGGTATCTTGGTGGATGGCCGGCAAAGCCCTGGGCAACAGGTACAGTCGCAAGGAAAGGCGGCTATTTTTGAGGGCGGCATCATCGAACATGCCCGCTGCGGCATCCGCGCGCAGGGGCGCGACCAATCGGGGGCTTGGCAACCTTTTGCCACGGGGGGCATCGTCACCTCTTTTGAAGGTGTTTTCCGGGATAACGTAGTGGGCGTTCACCTCCCGCCCAATTTCCTCAAGAACCAATCCTATCTCTATTTTACCCAATTCAAAACGACCGATGCGTTCCGGGGCGGTTCACCTTCGGCGCCCAGGCACGTGTTCCTCGACGGCGTATCGACTGTAAAGGTCTTTGGGTGCAGTTTTTCAGATCTGCGCACAACCGCCTACACCCTCCCCGCCTCCCGCTACACTGGCATTGTGGCCAACAATGCGGGCTTTCACGTCCGGCCGCTTGGGGCAGATGCCGCATCCTTCAACGGTCTGTTTGAAGGTATCCGCATTTCCCAAATCAGCGAGTTCGGCGGCAACCATATTTTCGGCACCCATTTCAACGCCTGTTTCACCGGCATTCGTTCGTACAACAACAACAATTACACATTTATTGGCAACACCTTCTCTATGCAGCGCCCTGCCAACTTCACGGGCCCGTTCAATACCGCTTTTACCGGCATCGACATGCAGGGGGGCAGCACCGCCTTCCAGGTAAGCGGGAACCAATTTGAGAATGTCGAAACCAACGTGGACGATTTGCTGGTAGGCACCAAGGCGATAGCCGTGACCAAAGATAACCGCAGCATCGCCGGCAACACTTACTTCAACATGCACAAAGGAAATGTTGCAAACGGCCAGAACGGGATAACTGTCAGCGAGCTGATGTTCAGCGGCCTGATGTACGAGTGCAACGATTTTGTCCAGGATTTTGACCACGACAACATCGTAGAGAGCGGCATCGTGCGAAAAGAGCAAGGGGCAAGGAATTTGAATTCGTCCAATTCCGATCGTATTTCAACTGGCAATACTTATGACCTTATCAATGAACAACAGTTTACAAACTTTGGCAGCCAGCCAACAGATTACCACCACCGTGTGGGTACACCCGAGGAATTGCTAACTGGCCATTTTAATGTTGGAGGCGTCACGCCGAGGCAGGGCATCCCTAATACTAATTGTGGAACTAACCCTGAATGCCCGAACCCGCCCTGTGCGGAGGCAAAACTGTCTAACATCAAAACGCAGTTTTTCCAAAACAAGCAATTATGGGGCGCCAAGGTGGGCGCATTCCCAGCCATAACCAATCCGGCATTGCAGGCATCCGAAGCCATTGCCATAAACGCCCTGCGCCACGAGCTTGACATGGCCGGCAACGCCGTTATCTTGCACTATGCCCTCGATACGGCCGAAGTTCAAACAGACTCTGTCCTGGCCTGGGCCGCGCAATTGCAAACTTATAACAGCGACCTGCAATTGGCGAAATACCATTTTTTTAAAGCCAACTTTGCGGCAGCGGATACCCTGCTGCAACATATCCCCCTTCAATACTCCTTAAGCGCAGACCTTCAGGCCGAATTCAATGATGTGAAAGCCGTTTTGCAAACCATCCGCCCCAATGTACAGGCTGGTGGGCCGCTGAGCGAATTGCCCCCGACAACTGCCGATTCCCTGCAAATCAATTGGGGCACGGATTGTACGGCAGCTGGCGCCTTGGCGCGCGACCTGTTGTACCAGAACGGCCGCTTACTGGAAGCAAACTGTGGCGGTTCCGCACAAAGACCGGCTGCAGCGTTCAGCCAAACACTCTCAAGATTGGATGCGGCGAGGGTGCTGAAAATATACCCCAACCCGGCCAGCACATCCCTGACGGTTGAAAGGGCAAGTGATGAAGGCATCCTTTCGCTGCGTGTTTCTGATATGAGTCAGGCGAAGGTCTTAATGGAAAGGCACATTTATGAAGGAGAGAAGGCCGTAATTTTTGACATCTCACAACTGGTTCCCGGTATCTACCTGGTTTCTTACCAAAGCAGCGCCGCACACGGCCATGTTAAGCTGGTGGTCTCCAATTGAATCCCCCTGTTTGTCCCTGCGGGGCATGGTTCTTGTCCTGCCATGCCCCCCGCCATTTATTGATCTAAAATTGCGTTGCCATGATATTAAAATTTGTCATTACTTCCATTCTGCTTTTATGCTTGGTTACCAGCGCCCAGGCACAGCAGGGCTTTAACAAAATATACAATTTTTATCCAGGGGTCGATGAGTTTAACCAAATGTATGTGGATGGAGATGTTATCTTCTGCATAGGGATCGCTTACGACACCGCCGATTGGCCTTCTCCCCTAAAGATTATGATGGTCAAAATGGACACCTTTGGGAACGTGCTGGCATCCAAGCTGTACAAAGACCCTTTAAACGATTTTTTGAGCATGGATTTTTTATGGGGGGACGTGATCAAAACTTCACAAGGGTTTTATGCATTTCATGCTACAGCATTGAACAGGGGAGGAAATTTGTTGATTCAGATAGACACAGCCCTAGATATAAAATCTGTTTTTGAACACCATGCACCTATTAATGATGATACCCCATTTTGTAATGCATTATTGGAGTTGCAAGATGGGGGGTTCTTTGTTGCCGGGTCGATTTATCGGCCTAGTTTAAAAGCAGATGGCTTCGTCAGGCGCTTAGACAAAGATGGCAATCTGCTGTGGCTTAAATATTACGGCAACTACTATTTTAACGAAGGGTTCTCTTCCATCGTAAAAGTCGATGACAACCGTTTTGTCCTCGCCGGGGCAGACCAGGCGCGGGGCAGCCTATGGGTTATCGACAGCAATGGGGTGTTGCTTCAACAAAAAATCGTCACGGAACAGGCCCTGACTGCCATTAACAGTGGCATGATACGGTCTTCAACAGACGCGGGGTTTATCGCTCAGGGCCATACCTATCTGGGGCAGGGGCAATGGGGCGGCATGGTGCAGTCCTCCATCATGAAGTTCGACGACGCCCTCAACCTGGAATGGCTCAAGTTCGTCGGGCCTTCCTTTTCCCAGTTCAATATCTTTACAGACCTTGCCGCTACGCCAGACGGCAACTATGTGGCAGCGGGCGAGCGAACCTGGTATGACATGGCCCAGCCCAGCGACGACTGGGGCGGCTGGCTTTTCAAGTTCTCGGAGCAAGGCGACAGCCTTTGGGCCAGGGCCGACAATGCCCCGCCGCCACTGGCGCCCTCGGGCGAGTTCGTGTACGGCGGGGTGGGCGTGCTGCCCAGTGGCAGCATTATTGGGGTGGGGAAAGGGGAAATCGGGAACCAGTCCGTGGGCTTCGTGGTCAAGGTAAGCGCAGACGGGTGCCTGGACACTGTTTTGTGCCAGACAAGTTCTACCCGCTTGCCCCTGTTCAGCCAGTTTGAAAGCGTGCAGGTGTTCCCGAACCCGGCTACCGTGCAAGTCACCTTTCAGTGCAGCCCGGCGCTTTCGGGGCAAAAGCTGCTTGTGTTGCGCAACGCCATCGGGCAGCTCGTGCAGCAGCACAGCTTTGCGGGCAGCAGCTTTGAGTGCCCTTTGCAGGGTTTGCCGGCGGGGATGTATTTTTGGGAGGTTTCAGGGGCGAAGGGGAAGCGGGCGGCGGGGAGGTTGGTGCTGCGCTGATGAACTATAGTCAACGCAAAGTGGTTGTGAAAATCGTGATCACATAATCATTTGGAGATCAGATGTTTTTAATCACTCAAATCATACAAATCACTTTAATCAGAGTATAAAAAAGGCGTACCTTACACTTCATAGAGAAACATTGCTCCGCATCGTGGATTTGAGCCTGGGAAAAGTCTGTTTGGAAAGGCATTTTTCTTCAAATGAAAAAACTGCGACCCTTGACGTTTCCCGGTTGAGCCCAGGAATATACGTCGTTTCCTACCAAGGTTTGACAACATCTGGTCAATTCAAATTGGTTGTTTCGCACTGAATGCAATGAATTCCCAATTGGGTAGGGTGGCTTTCGCCCTACCCATGCTTTTTGTTTTTTAAATAACCAAAAGATGTTAGTTCGACTTTTAATTTTTTTCAATGTTGTTGGCTTGATTTCACACACCTATGGGCAGTTTAACAAAACATATAACTTTTATCCAGGGGTTGACATGTTCCTTCAAACCTACGTAGATAAAGATGAAATCTATTGTATAGGAATCGCTTATGATACCATTGACTGGCCTTCGCCTCAAAAGGTAATTTTTGTGAAAATGGACACTTTTGGAAATGTTCTGAAATCCAAGCTATACAAGGATTCACAGAATAGCCACCTCGCAATGGATTTTTTATGGGGGGATGTGATTAAAACATCGAAAGGGTATTACGCTTTTCATGCCACAGCGCTGAATCGGGGAGGGAACCTTTTGTTCCAAATCGATTCAAATTTGCAAATCATTTCTATTTTTGAGCACTATGGGGGGCCAGATGACTCGACACCATTTTGCAATTCACTTTTGGAACTGCACGACGGCGGCTTTTTTATTATTGGTTCTATCAATAGGCCAAATTTAAAAAATGACGGCTTTATCAGGCGACTCGATAAAAACGGCAACCTCGTATGGCTCAAGTATTACGGCAATTACAATTTATCAGAAGGATTCTCCTCCCTGGTAAAAGTAAACAACAACCGCTTTGTAGCTGCCGGAGGGGATCAGGCGCGCGGCAGTTTGTGGGTTGTTGACAGCAACGGAGTGGTATTGCAACAAAAAATCATCACCCAACCGCAGCTGACCGCCATCAATGGTATGATCGCCTCCTCTACCGGACCAGGGTTTATCGCACAGGGGCATAGCTATTTGGGTGAGGGACAATGGGGAAGCAAAATTCAGTCTTCCATCATGAAGTTCGACGACGCGCTCAACCTGGAATGGCTCAAGTTCGTCGGGCCTTCCTTTTCCCAGTTCAATATCTTTACAGACCTTGCCGCTACGCCAGACGGCAACTATGTGGCAGCGGGCGAGCGAACCTGGTATGACATGGCCCAGCCCAGCGACGACTGGGGCGGCTGGCTTTTCAAGTTCTCGGAGCAAGGCGACAGCCTTTGGGCCAGGGCCGACAATGCCCCGCCGCCACTGGCGCCCTCGGGCGAGTTCGTGTACGGCGGGGTGGGCGTGCTGCCCAGCGGCAGCGTCGTCGGGGTGGGGAAAGGCGAGGTGGGCAACCAGCCCGTGGGCTTCGTGGTCAAAGTAAGCGCAGACGGGTGCCTGGACACGTTTTTTTGCCAGACTACCCCGGTGCAAACACCGATTACAGGAACCCCGACTGGGGCGCGGGCTTATCCCAATCCCGTCTCGGAGCTGCTTTATTTTGAATTTGACAGCGCGTTCACGGGCGCGAAAAAACTGGTGTTGCGGGATGTTTTCGGGCGATTGGTCGCAGCGCAAACGGTTGACAGCAACCCCTACATGATCCCGGTCCACGGGCTGCCGAACGGGGTTTACTTTTGGGAATTGGCCGGGGCGCGGGGAAAAATGGGCTGTGGCAAGGTTGTGGTGCGGCATTGACAGCATACGTACTCCCCAAAGCACGAAGCCCCCACCGGCGCGAACCGATGAGGGCATGTGTGTTTTGAGTTGGCACCGACTTACTCTCCCGGGACATCTGAC